>MGYS01000025.1:818-32604 GCA_001802565.1 Gammaproteobacteria bacterium RIFCSPLOWO2_02_FULL_57_10
ATTCTGACGCTCTCTCAGAGCATTGCGTTCCTGCTCGGCACGGCGCTCTGCCTCTGCCTGACGCTGCTCTTCCTGCTGCCTCGCTTCGGCCTGCCTCTGTTCTTCCTGGCGGCGCTGTTCAGCGCGCTGCTCCTCTACCCGGCGCTGCTGCTGTTGCTGCTGCACCAATGCATTCTTCACCTGAGGATTTTCGCCGACAAGATTCGCTCGGACTGAGGGCGGGCGAATAACGTCAAGCACTTCGGTATTCGCCTGCTGAAAGTAAAAAAGCGCAGCAAGAACCGAGCCATGCAACAGCACAGCCAACAGGATCGAGATTGGATAACCGTTAAACGAGGTCACAGCACCAGCCAACTATTCCAGTGGTTTCGTAATCAAATTGGGACTCGCCACGCCAGCCGTCTGCAGTACCGTCATCAGACTGATGAAAGTGCTGTAACTGCTTTGCGCATCCCCCTCGACGTACACCTGAATCTGCGGATTCGCCGCTACTATCCTGCTGACCTGATCTCCGATCGCCTCCAGGGCTACCGGTTCCTGCTCTTCCTCCTGGGTGCTGCCCAGGCTGATGTAAAATTCTTCGTCCGCAGTAATGGAAACCACCAGGGTTTCGGCATTCTCATCAACTTCCATTGGCTCGGAGTTGGCCTCGGGAAGATCAACCTTCAATCCCTGCGTCAGCAAGGGTGCCGTCACCATGAAAACAATAAGCAGCACCAGCATGACATCAATGTAGGGAACCACGTTGATCTCTGCCATGGGCCTGCGGCGCTTTCTGACGGTTTCCATATTTCCCGAGCTCACTGTTTACCGGGGTTGCTGTACAGCTGTCTGTGCAGAATGCTGGCAAACTCTTCTGTAAACGTCAGATAGTTATTGGTGATCGACTCGACTCTTGATGAGTAGCGGTTGTACGCCACCACAGCAGGAATCGCCGCAAACAGTCCCATCGCCGTGGCGATCAGGGCCTCTGCAATACCGGGCGCCACGACCTGCAAACTGGCCTGGTTCTGGCTGGCCAGATCAATGAACGAATTCATGATGCCGATAACCGTGCCGAACAGACCTATGTATGGTGTGACAGACCCCACTGTTGCCAGGAAAGTCAGATTCTTTTCGAGCTTCTCCTCTTCCCTGGAGTACGCCACTCGCATCGCGCGCTGCGCGCCTCCCATGACGGCATCAGATTCGATGTTGCCCTGCTGCCTCAGACGCATGAACTCCTTGAATCCGGCCCGGAAGATATTCTCCATTCCACCTGTCGGCTTGTTATCCTTTTGCTGGTTGCTGCCTTCACGGAACAATTGACTCAGGTCCATGCCGGACCAGAAACGCTTCTCGAAGCTGAACAATCCATTCTCGGCAGCACTCAGAACCAGCCAGCGCTGAATGATCATCACCCACGAAGTCACTGAAGCAGCGAGCAGAGTCAACATCACCAGTTGTACGGGCAGGGTCGCTTCAAGAATAAGACCCCATACATTCAACGACTCGCTCACTAACACATCTCCCTGGAAGAAAAACCCGGCATGGAAAAACTGGCGGCATTATAAGCCATGTTTCCTGCTTCTCATACATAATCCGGTGTTTTTCAACGAGTTTTCGTCCAAAAGTGTCGCCAAATTCACAAGCAGGGATTAAACAATCTCAATCTAGCTTTGGACCGGGTCATTAGTGACGAATTCGTGATGAAATATGTCACAAAAAAGACCGATGGGAGTTGCCTGGAAGGGAGTATCAGGGTTTGAAAAGATCGGTCGGAACCGTGTTTGGCGTGAGACCAAAGTGCAGGTAGGCATTCTGGGTGACTACCCTGCCTCGAGGGGTTCTCATGATGAACCCCTGCTGTATGAGGAAAGGCTCCAGCACGTCCTCGATGGTGTCTCTCTCCTCACTGATCGCGGCGGCAAGACTGTCCACCCCTACCGGACCACCGCCAAATTTCTCGATCATGGTGATCAACAGTCGACGATCCATGTGATCAAAACCATTACTGTCGATGCTCAGCATGTCCAGCGCCAGACTGGCGGAAGCCTTGTCCACTGTGCCATTGCCTTTCATCTGGGCATAATCTCTGACACGTCTGAGAAGACGATTGGCAATGCGCGGAGTTCCACGCGAGCGCCGTGCGATCTCCAGCGCCCCCTCGCTGTCCATCTGACAACCAAGAATCGCTGCCGAGCGCGACACAATGCTGCACAGTTCGGCACAGGTATAGAATTCAAGACGCTGGATGATGCCGAAGCGATCACGCAGTGGTGAGGTCAACAAGCCTGCACGTGTCGTTGCACCAACCAGAGTGAACGGCGGCAAATCCAACTTGATGGAACGCGCTGACGGACCTTCGCCGATCATGATGTCGAGTTGATAGTCCTCCATTGCGGGATAGAGAATCTCCTCTATGGCCGGACTCAGCCGGTGAATCTCGTCAATGAAGAGAACATCGCCAGATTCGAGATTGGTCAGCATGGCGGCCAGGTCGCCAGCTTTTTCCAGGACCGGCCCGGAGGTGGTCTTGATGGAGACATTGAGCTCATTGGCGATGATGTTGGCAAGTGTTGTCTTGCCCAGACCAGGCGGACCAAAGATCAGCGTGTGATCCATCGCTTCGCCACGATTGCGAGCGGCGCCGATGAATATCTCCATCTGCTTCTTGACCTCGGTCTGACCGATGTAGTCCTGCAGAGTGAGCGGACGAATCGCGCGATCCAGAGACTGATCGTTGGGGATAATGCTGGAGGAGATCAATCTGTCTTCTTCGTTGATCATGATTGCGCCACGCTTCTCAGAGCAAGCCTGATAAGGTCTTCACTGCGAACCGGTTTGTCACTGCCCTTGAGCACCTGAGCAATGATTCTGGTCGCTTCCTGAGGCTTGTAGCCGAGCGCCACGAGTGCGGTCTCGGCATCCTGGGTCATCTGTCTGTCGGAAGGAGCTGCGGGCGCTGAATTGATCACTGGCGCCATCGCCGTCTCAGTGACACTCCATTCTGCCAGGCGATCCTTCATTTCCACCACCAATCTCTCAGCTGTCTTTCTGCCGACTCCGGGCATGCGCGTGAGTGCGGCCAGATCGTTCGTCCTGACAGTGCGAACGAACTCATCGACTGCCATGCCGGACAGGATGGCCAGCGCCATCTTCGGCCCCACTCCACTGACCTTGATCAGGCTGCGAAACATGTGCCGTTCCTGCAAGCTGAAAAAACCGTAGAGCAGGTGGGCATCCTCGCGCACTACCAGATGGGTGTGCAGCTCCACTCCCTGCCCGAGCGGCGGCAATTGATAGACGGTACTCATCGGCACCTGTATCTCATAGCAGACGCCCTGCACATCAACGAGAATGTCCGGCGCCTGTTTGTCCAGCAATACGCCACGAATCCGGCCAATCAAATGACTTCCCCTTAGAGCTGCAGCCTGCTGTTGCGAAATGACCTCGCGCCAGCCACTTTAAGTAAACTTGCCTTGGTATTGGCATGACAGATGGCAATCGCCAGCGCATCCGCTGCGTCCTCCTGAACATCTCCAGAGACGCTCAACAACACCTTGACCATATGCTGAACCTGGACCTTGTCGGCGTTGCCATTGCCTACCAATGCCTGTTTGACCTTTCTTGGCGAGTATTCAGCCACAGCAAGATCGTGATGCAGACAGGCCACCATCGCGGCACCACGAGCCTGCCCAAGCTTGAGGGCAGACGAGACACTCTTGCCGAGAAACACCTCCTCGATCGCGCACTCCTGAGGAGAAAACTGCTCAATGATGCTGCAGAGGCTGGTGAAAATCTGTTTGAGTCTTTGCGGGTGATCGATGTCGGGCAGACGAATACTCCCGCATGTCACGTATTCCAACCGATTGCCCACTGCGTTCACAATACCGTAACCGGTCAGTCGCGAGCCAGGGTCTATGCCCAGAATCAATGCCATATCATTCTTTCCAGGATCGCAGTTGCTTCTGTGGGAGCGGGCCTGCCCGCGATAATTCTCAAGTCAGACAAGGCAATCGCGAGCAGGCTCGCTCCCACATTTATAGGCGGTTCATGACGTCGTCGGAAATGCTGGCGTTACTGTAGACGTTCTGGACATCGTCGAGATCTTCGAGATGCTCGATCAGGCGCAACAATTTCTCCGCCGCTTCGAAATCAAGCTCAGCCTCCGTTGCCGCGACCATCGCGACTTCAGAACTTGCCGGAGTGAGAGCGGCCTTGATCAATGCATCCTTGACGACACCAAAACTCTCCGGTGTCATGACCACTTCGATACTGCCATCGCCCTGGACATTGACGTCATCCGCCCCGGCCTCCAGAGCCACTTCAAGAATCCTTTCCTCGTCACTGCCGGGCGCAAAACTGATGGACCCCTTCTTCTCGAATAAATAGGACACCGAGCCGCTTGTTCCAAGATTGCCACCGAACTTGGAAAAGCCGTGACGCACATCGGCTACCGTTCGGTTCCTGTTGTCAGTCAGCGTCTCGATCAGAATTGCCACTCCCCCCGGGCCATAGCCTTCGTAGACCAGCTCCTCCAGATTGTCACTCTCGGCGGTACCGGCGCCGCGAGCAATGGCGCGATCGATCGTGTCCCGCGTCATGTTCGCGCCCAGCGCCTTGTCCACTGCCGCCCTCAACCGGGGGTTGTCGGCTACATGCTCACCCCCAAGCCGGGCCGCAACTGTCAGCTCGCGGATGATCTTCGTGAATATCTTGCCGCGTTTGGCATCCTGCCCGGCCTTCCTGTGCTTGATATTGGACCATTTACTATGCCCAGCCATCGACAGCCTTACTCCTTCGCACTTTCCCTGATGCGGATGTTCAGTTCACGCAACTGCTTCGCGGAGACAATCCCGGGAGCATTGGTCAACGGACAGGCCGCCGACTGGGTTTTCGGGAACGCGATCACTTCCCGTATCGACGATGCACCGGTCATCAGCATCATCAGGCGATCAAGACCGAAGGCGAGACCACCATGGGGAGGCGCTCCATAAGAGAGGGCTGAAAGCAGGAAACCGAATTTCTCCTCCGCTTCTTCTTCATTTATACCCAGTATGTTGAAAACTGTCTGCTGCATGTCGGGTTGGTTGATACGGATGGAACCACCACCCAGCTCTGTGCCGTTGAGCACCATGTCGTAGGCGCGTGACAGTGCATTGAGAGGATCACGCTGCAACTCTTCCGGACTGCAGGACGGCGCAGTGAACGGGTGATGCAGTGCCGTGAGACTGCCATCACTGGCCTCCTCGAACATCGGGAAGTCAATGACCCAAAGCGGCGCCCAGTCCCCTTTGACCATGCCCATGTCGGCGCCGACCTTCAAGCGCAATGCACCAATGGACTCGTTGACGATCTTCGTCTTGTCCGCACCAAAGAACACCAGATCGCCATTCTCAACACCCAGGCGCGCAAGCACGTCATGCACCACCTGCTCCGGCATGAATTTCAGAATCGGGGACTGCAAACCTTCCACTCCAGCCGCCAGATCGTTGATCTTGATCCAGGCCAAACCTTTGGCGCCATAGATCGAGACGAATTTCGTGTAATCGTCGATTTCCTTGCGACTCAGGCGACCACCATCGGGAACGCGCAACGCCACAACGCGGGAACCCGGGTCGTTGGCAGGTCCGTTGAAGACCTTGAAATCCACTGACTTCATCAGATCGGCAATGTCCACCAGCTCCATGGCAATGCGCAGATCCGGCTTGTCGGAACCGAAGCGACGCATGGCCTCGGCAAAAGTCATGCGGGGAAATGTGCCGAACTCGACATTCAGATGCTTCTTGAATATCTGTCGGATCATCTCCTCGGTGATCGTCATGATCTGCTCTTCGTTCATGAACGAAGTTTCAATATCGATCTGAGTGAATTCCGGCTGCCTGTCTGCTCGCAGATCCTCGTCACGGAAGCACTTGGCAATCTGATAATAGCGGTCCATGCCCGCCACCATCAGCAATTGCTTGAACAGTTGCGGGGACTGGGGCAAGGCGAAGAAGTTGCCGTGATGAGTGCGACTGGGCACCAGATAGTCACGGGCGCCTTCCGGGGTGGCTCTTGTCAGGATAGGTGTCTCGATATCGAGGAAGCCATTCTCGTCCAGATAGTTGCGGATCGAGTTGCTGACCTTGGAGCGAAAACGCAAACGATCCGCCATCTCGGGACGGCGCAGATCGATATAACGATGGCGCAACCGGATGTCCTCACCCACGTCGGCATGCTCATCCAGCAGGAAGGGAGGAGTTTTCGCAACGCTGAGAATGACCAGATCCTTGGCAAGGACCTCGATTCTGCCGGTGCCCATCTCGGCATTGCTGGTACCAGCCGGACGCAACCTGACCAAACCCTTCACCTGCAGCACAAATTCGCTGCGCACGCTCTCGGCAAGGGAGAAACTGTCCGCTCTGTCCGGATCGAAAACGACCTGAACGATGCCATCCCGATCACGAAGATCGACGAATATCACTCCTCCGTGGTCACGGCGCCGATGCGCCCATCCACACAAGCTGACTTCCTGCCCGGCGTGCTGTTCGTTCAATTCTCCGCAATAATGACTGCGCATACGCTATTCCTGTAATTTCTCTGTAGGTAATTCTTTGTAAATAACTCTCCGAAGCGCCTGTTCAACCCATCAAACCGGGCCAGGAGCACTGCCAGTAACAGGCGCCTTGGCGCTCTCAGTTACACCGCTCTTTACCGTGTCGGGCTTGGTGGCAGCTGACCCAGAGGAGCCGTCAGCCGAAGCCTCCTGAGTACCGTGTCGCTTGGCGCCGGTCTTGAAGTCGGTCTCGTACCAGCCTCCACCCTTGAGCCTGAAACTGCTTGCCGACACCAGTTTCACCAACCCGGAGGAATGACAACCGGGGCACACCTGCAACGGCGCGTCACTGATTTTCTGCAAAGCCTCCATGCGATGACCACAATCCCGACACTGATACTCATAAATAGGCATAAGCTCGATCCACTCCCAATCAGCCCGGACGCGAAAGTCGGACTTTTCAAAAAACCGGGCATTGTACCTTAGTTGAAATTCAACTGGCATCCTTTCCCCCGCCGAAACAGACAATTGTTCCCGCGGCCGGGCTTCCCGGGTACGACACTGTCGACATGCTTTTCCGCAACACTAGACACCAATCGGCGATCGCTCAGATCATGAGAACAGAGTCACGTTTGCGAGACCAAATAATA
This sequence comes from Gammaproteobacteria bacterium RIFCSPLOWO2_02_FULL_57_10, assembly GCA_001802565.1. Classification (GTDB taxonomy): domain Bacteria; phylum Pseudomonadota; class Gammaproteobacteria; order Pseudomonadales; family Pseudohongiellaceae; genus UBA5078. The sequence goes on from MGYS01000025.1 coordinate 7,989, forward strand.
CCTGAATTGAGATTGACAATTGAAAAAAAACTGCACGATTTCCGCGTCGAAATCTTCTCTGAAACCTGCGCCACACCTTGTTCGCAAATCCACTGTCATTCCCGAGAGAAATTTAAGATTAATGCTTGCGGCCCCCAGGTCAATACTATATAAATAGAGCCCCACAGAGGCGTGAAGGGAATGCAAAACGCCTGTCCACAAAAGTGCTGGATCACATCCTGGGGTTCTCCCTCTTTGCGGGAGCAACATAAGAAACAACCTTAAATAAAAGAGAATGGGCATGGCTGTAGCAAAAACTGTAACTCGAACCGTAAAGAAAGCGCCGGCTTCCGTAACCAAGACCTCAGCTATTCAAGAGAAGTACACCAAGACTGCAATTCTCAATGAAATCTCCGGGAATACCGATCTCACCAAGAGACAGGTATCTGCGGTACTTGATGAACTGACCAGCATTATTGAGCGCCATATGAAAAAACGCGGAGTTGGTGAATTCACCCTCCCGGGGCTGCTCAAGATCAAGACTGTGAAACGCCCTGCTCGCCCAGCTCGCAAGAACGTTCCGAATCCGTTCAAGCCAGGCGAAGTCATGGACATACCAAAGAAGCCAGCGACGACTCGAGTCAAGATTCTTCCCCTGAAGAAGCTCAAAGAATTCGTGCTGTGATTTGAAGACGTCCTCGGTTGCATCACAACTGCAGAACGGGCCTCGTCCATCAGTTCAACAGAAAGGCAGCCCTTGGGCTGCTTTTCTCATTTAAGGTTCCTGTAAATCATGCGTGCCAGTCAGTATCTCATCGCAACACTCAAGGAAACACCCGCCGACGCAGAAGTGGTCAGCCATCAACTGATGGTGCGGGCAGGTCTCATACGCAAACTTGCCACTGGTATGTACACCTGGCTTCCTGCAGGACTCAGAGTGCTGCACAAAGTCTCCGCAATTGTCAGAGATGAGATGAATCGTGCCGGGGCCATGGAGGTCTCGATGCCGGTCGTGCAGTCAGCCGATCTGTGGCTGGAGTCAGGGCGGTGGGACAAGATGGGAGCGGAGCTCCTGCGCTTCGTCGACAGACACGACCGGGACTTCTGTCTCGGACCTACCCACGAAGAAGTCATTACTGATCTCATTCGCAACGAGTTCAACAGCTACCGTCAACTGCCTGCGAACTTCTACCAGATCCAGACCAAGTTCAGAGACGAGCGACGCCCCCGCTTCGGCGTCATGCGCGCCCGCGAATTCCTGATGAAGGATGCCTACTCGTTTCACATGACCGAGGCCTCATTGCAGGAGACTTATGACGTCATGCACCGCACTTATTGCCGGATATTCGAACGCCTGGGACTCGACTTCCGCCCGGTAATGGCGGACTCCGGCAACATCGGCGGCAGTATGTCGCACGAGTTCCATGTCCTCGCCGACTCAGGGGAGGATGAAATCGTCTTCAGTTCCGACAGCAGCTATGCCGCCAATATCGAACTGGCAACGGGCAGCCTTGCCGATGCCGACTATGCGGCTGCGGAAAGCAGATCCCCGGCCGCAATCACCGTGGATACTCCCGGTGCACACAGTATTGATGACGTGGCTGCACTGCTTGGGGTGGAGGCACGGCGCTTGATCAAGACCCTCGTGGTCAAGTCTGCAGCGGACGAGAACAATCCGAGTGGATTGGTTGCTCTGCTCGTGCGTGGCGATCAGGATATCAATCCTGTAAAGGCAGAAAAGCTTCAGCAGGTCGCGTCTCCGTTCACGCTGGCTGAAGACAGTGAAATCGAGAAGGTGCTGGGCTGTCGCCCCGGCAGCCTCGGTCCAACGCAGTTGAAGATTCCCGTCATCGCCGACTTCAGCGTTGTGCAAATGGTCAACTTCGTGTGCGGGGCGAACAGCACCGGCAAACATCTCACCAACGCCAACTGGGGCATTGATTGCCATTTTGACCTCACAGCCGACATCCGCAAGGTCCGCGAGGGCGATCTGAGTCCGGACGGCAAGGGCACCCTGTCGATCAAGCGCGGCATTGAGGTTGGGCACATTTTCCAACTCGGCACCAAATACAGTGAGGCGATGAAGGCAACCGTACTCGACGAGAATGGCAAGACAACAACGATGATCATGGGATGCTATGGCATCGGTGTCAGCCGTATCGTGGCGGCCTGCATCGAGCAGAGTCACGACGCTCAGGGCATCATCTGGCCGGACAACATTGCCCCCTTCCAGATCGTGATCATTCCGCTGAATGCACACAAATCTGATGCAGTTCTCGCCTTGAGCGAATCACTCTACCAACAGCTCACCGATTCGGGCTATGAAGTACTGATTGACGATCGTGACAAGAAGACCAGCACCGGTGTGAAATTTGCCGACATGGAGTTGATGGGTATTCCGCATCGGATCGTGGTATCCGAGCGCGGCATTGAACAGGGAGTGCTGGAATACAAGTCGCGACGCGCGGCAGACAACGAATCTGTTCCTGCCCAGGAGATTCTCGGCTTCCTGAAAGAGAGAATCCGCCTGAGCTGAACGGGTCACTCACTACAGGCATATAGTTATGGCAAGCGGATCTGCCCGAATTTCCGCACTGACGCAGCAGTGGAAGAGCTGGCTGCACGACTTCATGTGGGACACCAATCTCGCAGTGCAGCCGCTGTGGCGGCGCACTGCGATTCGCTCGCTGCAGATAGCCTATGCAGTGGGGCGCGATCTGGCAGAAGGACAACTCAGCCTTCGTGCCATGAGTCTCGTTTACTACACCGTCATCGCCATCATTCCCCTGCTCGCTCTAACGTTCTCTGTTCTCAAAGGCCTCGGTGTCCACAATGCCATGGAGCCGGCGCTCCTCAACGTCCTGCAGCCGCTTGGCGAACGCAGTCTCGAAGTCACACGCAATATCATCAATTTTGTCGAGAATGTGCGAGTCGACGTATTGAGCATAGTGAGTCTTGGCGTCCTGCTTTACACCGTGTTGAACATGATGCAGAAAATTGAAATGTCGTTCAATTTCATCTGGTCGGTCAGTGTCGGTCGCAAATTTGCCAATCGCGTCAGTGAATACCTGTTCGCCGTCATCGTCAGCCCGCTGCTGATATTCATCTCCATCGGCATCAGCTCCTACATCAGTACGAATCTGTTCGAACGCTATCTCGGAGGCTACACTGTCGGTGGATTCATTCTGCAGGTGATCGCGTTCACCACAGCGTTTGTCTTCATGTCACTGGCGTTCGCATTCACCTACAAGTTCATTCCCAACACCAGAGTGAAATTCAAGTCCGCTCTTGTCGGCGGTGTCCTGACGACAGTGATCTGGAAAATCATGGGAGGCATCTTTCAGGGCTTCTTCATCAACTCCACAAACAATGAAGTCATCTATCTCGCCTTCTTTTCTGTCATTCTTGTCATGATCTTCGTGTACCTGGGCTGGCTGGTTCTGTTGACCGGCTCCAGTATCGCGTACTACCACCAATATCCCGCCAAGACCCGCACCGGACGCAGAAGAACCTGGCTCAGCATCGCCGAACAGGAAGGCTATGCCCTGTGCGTGGCTTATCTGATCATCAAGCGGTTTCACCTGAAGGAAGAACCCTGGAGCGCCGGCGCACTGGCAGACCATCTGCGCCTGAACCCTGGCACCATCGACGAAATCATTGAGCTGCTGCAGAGTATCGACTTCATCCGCCCTACCAACGAGGAGCCGCAGAAGTATCTGCCTTCAGGGTCTGTGGAGGACTGCACCGTCGCCGCACTGCGAATGAAGATTCGCAATTACTCACCGGAGTTTTCTGCTGCGGGCTCGACCGTGGCCGCTCGTGTCAGGATCAAGGAATTCATCAGCGAGACAGACCAGATCATTGACGACAGGATGGGCAGCATCCGTTTTCTGGATCTGACAGAGAGGGTTAGCGAACCAGAGAACAAGCCCGATGCAGAATCTGGCTGAATGACGACGTCGTAGCGGTTACAATGCCGACCCGGGTGCAGCATCGAGATTCGAGACCGTTGCCACAATTTCTGTCAGGACTGCGAGAGATCCCATGACTCAATCCACTACAAGGCCCTACGTGCTGGTACTTTATTACAGCCGCAGTGGTGCCACAGCAAAAATGGCGCAATTGATCGGGCGCGGAATAGAGCAGGCCGGGAACGCAATTGAAGCAAGGTTGCGCACAGTTCCACCCGTATCCACCGTGTGCGAGTCCACGGCGCCGGATGTCCCCGAAAGTGGTGCCATCTATTGCAGCGAAGATGACTTGCGTCACTGCGCCGGGTTGATCCTGGGCAGCCCCACGCGATTCGGCAACATGGCCGCTCCACTCAAGTATTTCATCGACAATACCGGTGCACTCTGGTTATCGGGTGCGCTCTTGAACAAACCGGCAGCCGTCTTCACCTCGACATCCAGCCTGCATGGTGGCCAGGAAAGTACGTTGCTGAGCATGATGAACCCGCTGCTGCATCACGGCATGGTGATATGCGGATTACCTTACAGCGAACCTCTGCTGATGGATACGCAGAGTGGTGGTACGCCCTATGGTGCAAGCCATCTTGCAGGCAGAAGCAGTGATCGCAAGATCGACGAAGACGAAAGCGCGCTGTGCATCGCACTGGGCAAGCGTGTTGCCACCCTGGCACTGAAACTCATGGCGTGAGGCCTGGCGCCACGCCAGCACTGAAAGGTAGAACGATGTCCGAACAAGAAACAGCTCCCGCTCTGATCGAGCAGTCGCGCAATGCGGTGATAGCGATCTATTGTGTCCTGCTACTGACGTACACGCTGCACAGCGTTTGGCAGATTCCCGGCGGTAATATTCCTGCCATTGTGTTTCTTTGGCTTCTGAAGGTAGTGCCACTGTTGATCTTCATGCCGGGACTGCGCAAGCGTCACCTGCGCACACACGCATGGCTGTCATTCGTGGTGTTGTTGTATTTCATAGTGGGGGTTCAGACGGCATTCGTCGCGGAGACACGAATCTACGGTATTGCAATCACCTTGCTTCTATCGGGATTGTTCTGTGCACTTGTCGTGTACATTCGTGCGTTTCGCGGATTCTACAAGACATCACTCTGACACTGACGTGCGCCATCCCATCAATTCACGCACCAGTGGAATCGTGATCCTGCGTTGCTTTTCCAGCGAATGCTGATCAAGCTGATCGAGAAAATCAAAAAGACAGCTCATGCGTCTGTCATTACGCTGCAGCACGTAGGCAGCCACTTCATCCGGTAATTCGAATCCACGCTGTCTCGCACGCAGTTGCAGAGCGAGCAGTTTGTCGCTGTCGTCAAGGCCGTGGACTTGAAAGACAACTCCCGACTGCAGTCGTGATTGCAGATCCGGCAGATGTATCGGCATCTGCCTTGGGCTTGCATTCGCTGCTATCACCAGCTGTGTTCCATTCTCGCGCAGACGATTGAATAGGGAGAACAGCGCCAATTCCCACTCTGCATTGCCTGCCATGCCTTGAACATCATCAAGACACACGAGAGAGAATCCCTCCAGCCCCTCGAATATCTCAGGGCTGTACTCGTGAAGATTCTGCAATGGAAAATAGAATGCGCTACCCGACTGCGCATCAACCTGATGACAGATTGCCTGCAGTAAATGAGTACATCCAGCCCCTTCACTGCCCCAGAGACAGGTGTACTGCTGACGCAACGATCCATCGTTCGCGGTCAGATAATCGACAAGCTGGCGATTGGCGTCAGACACAAAGAAGTTGTCGAAGGTCGAATGATCATCGAGCGTCACTTCGAGGGGCAACTGGCGCGGTAGCACGGACGACATGCCTATCGCACCCAGCGATAATGCAGAACGTTGCCCTGCGCTTCCTGGGGCACGGTCGGCTCACCGGGAACCAGATCGCGCCCGAGAGTAAGGAACTCCGTAAAGAGATAGGTGCTGCCCGACAGAGACACACTGAGCTCGATGTTGCTGCCATCGAGCAGCGAGGTAGACATGTTATCCACCACCGCCAGACTTCCGATATAGGAAAGCAGGTTCACATAGGCCGTAATATCATCAACCCCTTCCACTCGTAACGTCACTTGTTCCGGCACAGGCTGTGCCGCAACGTTGATGGCGAAATGCGTTGCCAACTGGGCCGTTACGCGAGTCAATGCGCTCTGCATGTAGGCAGCGAGATCCGTTTCCAGACTGTCAAATGTCTCAACGCGATCCCTGAACAGGAACTGCCACAAACCCACCAGATCCCCACCGGGCGAAGACAGAACCCGCCCACTCAGAATACTGTCAGCCCCGTAGCGAGCACTGGCCTGACGAATGGCGGCCTCATCAAGGCTCCACGCCACATCGGCTGGCAGACTGCGGCGATCCTCGAAGTCCATCACCGGAATCAGGATCGGCACGCCGCGCACCCGGGAAAACTCCCGAATGAGTTCCAGTGCCGGATGTTCCGAGTCAGAACCCAGGACCTCTCGCTGACCATCCGGCCCCTGCACGGTCAACCACAACAGGATCGACGGTCGATTGCGATCCCACACGGGAATCCCTGCCGTACCGAGCATGTTGTCCACCAACTCCTGATCAAAGCGAATACGGATGAACGTCTGGGAAAGTGCTCCCCCGCCGCTGGAGCGATAACTGACTTCCTGCACGAAACTCTGCGCATCGCGCACAGCCCGCTCCACCGATCCATCACGCAGCCAGCGCTCCTCACCGGTCACTTTCAGAATGACAGCAGTGAGGGCTTCACGATACGCACGCAGACGCTCGGCGTCGCCCTGACCCTGCACGGGTAACTCCTGGAAATAGAGTTCATCAACCACGAGCGCATGAGACGACGGCGCTGAGCAAAGCGCCAACGCCAGCATCAGAGAGAGGGAGAGATTGGTGATGGCAGGGGAAAATTTCATGGCGCGGATGATACCTGATCCCTCCCCCGTTGACACGCTGTGGCAGTGAGCACTGCCACAAACAATCGCGAGCAGGGCTCGCTCCCACGGGTGCGCAGCTGTTAGAATTGACAGCCTTCAGGCCATGCCTATGGACCCTCCCAGGAATCAAGACCTCAGGAATCGAACCCTCATGACCCAGAACACCAGCCCCAGCAGCACCCCTTCACTCAGCTACAAGGACGCCGGAGTCGACATCGACGCAGGCGATGCCCTGGTCGAGAAAATCAAGGCTGTCACGCAGAGAACCCGTCGCCCGGAAGTGCTCTCGGGACTGGGTGGTTTCGGCGCCCTGTGCGAAATTCCAGAGGGCTACAGAAAGCCGGTGCTGGTCTCTGCCACCGACGGCGTCGGGACCAAACTGAAGCTGGCGATAGAAATGGGCAAGCACGACACGATCGGCATCGACCTGGTGGCCATGTGCGTGAACGACCTGATCGTCTGCGGTGCCGAACCCCTGTTCTTCCTCGACTACTATGCGACTGGCGGTTTGAACGTGGATCAGGCGGCTCAGGTGGTGGAAGGCATAGGTGCGGGCTGCGTGCAGGCGGGTTGCTCCTTGATCGGCGGCGAAACTGCTGAAATGCCGGGCATGTATCAGAAGGGTGACTACGATCTGGCCGGTTTCGCAGTCGGCATCGTGGAAAAGGACAAGATTATCGAGAACGACCTGGTCAAGCCCGGCGACAAGCTGATCGGCATGGCCTCATCCGGCCCCCATTCCAATGGCTACTCACTGATTCGCAAGGTGCTGGAAGTCAGCGGCAAGTCACTCGATATGCCTTTCGGCGGCAAGACTCTCGGCGAAGTGCTGCTTGCGCCAACTGAAATCTACGTCAAGGCAGTGCAGGCGCTCTCCGGCCACGCGCAAGTCCATGCACTGGCGCACATCACCGGCGGCGGCATCGTCGAGAACCTGCCCCGCGTCCTGCCCGACCAGAGTCAGGCCGTCATCAATCTGGACGCCTGGCAGCGCCCGGAAATCTTCCACTGGCTGCAGCAGCAGGGGAACATCGTCGAGTCGGAGATGGTGCGCACGTTCAATTGCGGCGTGGGCATGATCGTTTGTGTCCCGGCAGAAGATTGTGCAAAAGCGGTCGCGATTCTGAACAAGCACAACAAGGGAGCATTCGAGATAGGCTACATCCGCAGTTCAGCGGTCGGTGCCCCGCCCGTGGTATTGGAAGGAAACGTTCGATGACGACAGGCCAGTGCGCCATCGTGGTCCTGATCTCCGGCAATGGCAGCAATCTGCAGGCACTGATTGATGCACGGGCCAGCGGAGGTTTCACCATCAGCGCCGTGATCAGCAACAAGGCGGACGCCTATGGACTGCAGCGAGCGGCGCAGGCAGGCATCCCCACCCGCATTCTCGACCACAAGCAATTCCCCGACAGAGAGTCCTTCGATCAACAGCTGGCCCGGGAGATCGACGCCTTCTCGCCACAGCTTGTGGTGCTTGCCGGTTTCATGCGCATTCTCAGCCCATCATTCGTGCAACACTTCTCGGGCAGGATGCTCAACATTCATCCGTCGCTTCTGCCGGACTATCGTGGCACTCATACTCACGAACGCGTGCTGGAAGCTGGCGAGACCGAGCATGGTGTCAGCGTGCACTTTGTGACCGAAGAGCTCGACGGTGGGCCGGTCGTGCTGCAGGCCGTGGTCCCGGTGCTGGCCGATGATACCCGCGACACCCTGGCGGCCAGAGTTGCCCGCCAGGAACATCTGATCTACCCTAAGGCCGTCAGCTGGTATGCGGCAGGGCGCCTGCGCATGAAAGATCACGCTGCCTGGCTCGATGGTCAGAGTCTCGGCAGTACCGGCGTCAGGGAATATTCACAATGAAGTCTCTCGCTTTGCTGACAGCCTTCGGGCTGTACGCTGTCACCCTTGTGGCCCATGGCGACGAACTCAAGACCTACGAAGCTCAATACACGGCCACCGCCATGGGACTGAGCACAACCGCTTACCGGAACATGACATTTCATGAGGACAACACCTATCTCCTCGAAAACCGTCTGACTCTTTCTGTCCTTGGCGCGACGGTAGGCAGCGTCACGGAATCCAGCCGGTTCCGCTGGCAGGACGGCGACCTGACCCCCCTGCAGTATGAATATCTGCAGACCGGTATCAGTGGCACCACCGAGCAGATTGCTTTCGACTGGCAAACCAATGTCGCGCACAGCACGGTCGACTCCGAGTCCTGGGACCTCACTCTGGAGAAGGGCTACCTGGACAAACTGAGCTACAGCACCCGTCTCGGGCAGGACATTGCGGCCAGCGATCAGCAGGAGTTCAGTTACCAGATCATCGACGGCGACGAGGTGGAGCCTCATCTCTACAGGATCACCGCGCAGGAGGTGATCAGTACGCCCGTGGGTAACCTGAATACTGTGCGCATCGAACGCATACGCGACCCCGGTAGCAGCAGAAGAACAACCGTCTGGCTGGCAAAGGATTGGGACTATCTGTTGGTCCGACTGGAACAGGTCAACAGCTCAGGAAGGAAAACAGAGCTCAGTCTGGAGTCCGCTGTGGTAGACGGCATCCCACTTACGGGTCTGTGATACCGTCAGTTCACTGACGTTGCAATCTGCGGCCCTATTGCCGATTCCAACAATCTGGTTAAATAGCCCATGCCTTCAAATACAGAACCCCACGGTACTGGAGAGATCATGAACAAACCCATACGCGTAGTCCTCGCTGCATCTGCTGCGCTTGCTGTCGCGGTAGCGACCCTGTCGGTGCAGACTCTGGCACAGAGCGAATATCAGGTGCCACGTCTACCCGACGGTACTCCCGATCTGCAGGGTGTCTGGAAGAACGCCACGGTCACCCCGCTGACGCGGCCGCGTGAGCTCGGCACACGCCAGGCCTACACCCCGGAAGAGGCTTATGCGCTCGAGCGGGAAGCACAGATGGAAGTGGAGGAAAACAACCAGCCACTTGATCCCAACCGCCCTCCTCCCCCAGCGACAGCCCTGCCTCCAGTCGGCAACTATGACCTGTTCTGGACGGATCGTGGCATGACCATTCCGGACATCTACGGTGAATTGCGGACCTCGATCGTGATCGATCCGCCGGATGGCCAGATCCCCTCCTATACCGAAGAGTTTCTGCAAGCTCGCGCGGCGGCACGACTCACGGAACCAGGCCCATCGGATGGCCCGGAAGGACGGGGTGTAGGCGAACGCTGTCTGCTCTCCTTTGGCTCCAGCTCCGGCCCACCCATGTTGCCGGTGATGTACAACAGCCATTACCAGATCGTGCAATCTCCAGGCTACGTGGTGATCCTGGTGGAGATGGTTCACGATGCCCGCATCATCAAGCTGGCTGACAAACACGACGAGGTGGCGCCCACTCTGCAGAAATGGATGGGAGACTCCATAGGTCGCTGGGAGGGAGACACCCTTGTCGTCGAGACCCGGCACTTCAATCCGCAGCAGAATTTTCGCGGCGCATCGGAGAATCTGACTGTTACGGAACATTTCACACGGGTCAGTGAAGACAAGATCATCTACCGCTTCACCGTCGATGATCCCACCACCTTCACTTCGTCATGGACAGGTGAGCTGCCACTGAGTGGCGCTGATGACATGATCTACGAGTACGCCTGCCACGAGGGCAATTATGCCTTGCCAGGTACGCTGGCCGGAGCACGGGTAGCCGAGCGCGACGCCGCAGAAGCGGCCGCAGCAGGTAACTGATCAGGACAAGGAAACTTTCGACAGAGGCTGGCCTTCACTTCCCGACTGGAATGACGAAGGGCGGAGAAAGCGTGGCCAGCCTCTGCAAGTCTTCTGGTCTGTCGACATCCCAACGTGCGTCCAGCTCCACCCAACGGGCGTTATGACATCGCAGATTATTGCGCGTCACCTCCAACACCTTCTCGCTGCCCCATGGCATATCGTTGAACAGGAACGCGGGCACTGTGTCGCGTAATCCGAGCAGCACATAACCACCATCATCTGCCGGGCCGATCACGATCGGCTCACCACTCTGCAAAAGCATCAATGCCTCGCGCAGGTATGTCGCATCCACCGCGGGACAGTCAGCACCGACCAATATCACGTATTTCGCCCGCGCCAGCACATGCACAGCGGCGTGCTGCATTCGCGCGCCAAGATCATTCCCGGCCTGATCATGAATATCTTTTATATTACAAATAGATAAGAACAGCTCATGATGTTTTGGCTGACATTTCTCTGCGGCCTTTGCCGTACCCGCTACCCAGAGCTCAAAAGGACACAGGTCAGCCTGCTGCAAGGTTCTGGTCACGTAGCGAATCAGCTCCTGATGCAACGCCAGCGCGCCAGCCTCGCCCAGCAATGGCTGCAGACGCGTCTTGACCTGCCCCAGCTGCGGCTCCTTCGCGAAGACTGCGACTACCGCATCGGCAAATTCAAAAGATTTTTTTCTATTAATATTCAAAGAGGTATCACTTTTTCTTCACGTACATTTCATGCAGCCTGGCTGGCGCGATACCAAGGAAATACAGCAATCTCAACCACCACATGAGCAGTACGGTACGCAGCACACCCTGTTTTTCCCAGCGCCGACTGGAGGTAGTGACACGTTCACGCAAACAGACAGGAGAGGCAAGTCGCCGCAACGTCTTGCTGAGGGCCACGTCCTCCATGAGCGGCATATCAGGAAAGCCGCCAATGCGCCGGAAGATGCTGGCGCGTACGAAGATGGCCTGATCACCGGTGGCCACTCCGGAAACACGCGAACGCAGATTGATCATGAATTCGATCAGGCGAAAAGCCGGGCGAGCCCCACTGAGACGAACATCGAAGCGCCCCCACATCGCAGACAGCTTCGCCATTGCTGACTGTACCTGCGCAAGTCCATCCTCGGGCAGCTCCGTGTCGACGTGCAGGAACAACAACAGCTCGTGACGCGCCACTTCGGCTCCCGCGTTCATCTGTCGCGCCCTGCCAGGCGGGCTTGCGACAACGACATCCACGAACGATGCTGCCGACGCGATGCCGCCATCACTGCTGCCTCCGTCCACCAGAACAAGCTCATGCCCCGCCGCACGTGCCTTCTGCAGTAACGGCAGATGCTGTCGCAACGCTTCCGACTCGTTGAGCACGGGAATGATGATACTGATGCGCTTCATGGTGACCTCTGGTTCGCCTTCATACCTGAATGTGGCATTTATGCAACGGTTTTCACGCATTAGGGCTGTTTCTTCCCCATTGGGGGCTATCAAGATCCAAGCGAAAGCAGGATAATGCCACCACTGTCAAGAGGATTATTCGACCTGCCTGATGACGTTTCCTTCAGCTTGAGTTAAGGCTTCGTGGGAGATCATCAAGTCACGGTTTCAACCCGTCGTTCGAATATCCTGACAACCGGTTATGCATTCAGACGGGTAAGAAAACAGGCACTGTCCCGTTCTCATTTTTCGAAGGAGTAAAAATCTGATCCGTGAGCTTTCCCATAGAGAGCCCAGGAACGACCGCACAAGCCCTGCACGGTCGAGACGATCAGAACAGTACAAGCAATGAACGTTGAAAATTTCTATATTATTGCGACAGCGCCCAATGAACCCACGTTACAGGTCAATATTTCCGGCCCCTATCTGACCCGACAGGCTGCAGAGGCAGATCTCAGCGCAGCCATAGGTGAAGCGGTAGGCCTGGACCCTGCAGCAAAGGACTACGAATACAAGATTTCGAAGATTGCCTGCCAGAAGCCAGGGGTGATTCAACACATGGCCTGCCATATGGGGCAGCGCCTGTAACTGCAGTGAAGTGATCACGAAATTGAAGTCGATACTCGGGCGTAAAAGTCAGCAACCGCAGGGAGCAAGCATTTGCAAAAGTGCAGTAACGCACATTTCAAACCCAGCATATAGCCGATAATGAGGTCTTTGAATCCAAGGAGAGAGTTCTGTGAAAAGACTGGATCCGCTTCATCACATCAGCATTATTGAATCCCGCGGCACCAACTGCGCGTGGGTGCGTATCAAGTACGACAACAAGAGCTTCCAGGAGTCCTTCCCCTTCAAGAAATACGGAGGCAAGGACAAGGCCATCAAAGCCGCGATGAAGAAGCGCGATGAAGAAGGCCGGAAGATCTACGGCGAAAACTGGCCCTTCACCAAGTTCAGCCCCCGCAAGGTTTCCCCACTGAACTCATCCGGTGAAATTGGTGTCAGCTACTCCGAGAGTGATCACGCCTGGGTCGCTACCTGGCAGGAAAACATCGACGGCAACCGCCGCCAGCGCAACGCGTATTTCTCCATCAACAAGTACGGTGACAAGAAGGCCCGCACCATGGCCATCCAGCGTCGCCGTGCCGAGGTGGAAAAGAACAAGATTGCCAGTTGATTGCCCTCCGTGGGAGCGAGCCTGCTCGCGATTGATTCTGAACCCGCACAATCGCGAGCAGGGCTCGCTCCCACACGTCAGAGCGAGTATCTGATACTGAGCACTGAGTTGCCCTGCTGGGCCTTGAAGCTGGTGAGAAACGAACTGGTGGGCTCCTGCGCAAACACATTGGTCGTGAGAAGCAACTCGAAGTGTGAACTCATTTGCCAGGCCAGCTCCACATCCAATTCGTATCTGTCGATCACCACGGGTGTATTCTCCAACTCGGTCCTGCTGAAGCTGGGGCCTGCTCTCAGATAAAGGTTTGGTGTCAGTGACCACGCCCCCCCGAAGAAAATGTTCTCCATGAAAATACCGCCGGAGTTCGGAATATTGGTTTCATGGAATCTCCTGTCCGCAGAAAGCACCAGCGTGAAGTTGTCACTTGCCGCGTAGTTCAACCGGCCACTGCCCACCCAGGCATTCTTGATGTCGGGTATCGTCGCACTCTTGAAACGCTGCGTGAAACGGAAGATATCCAGATCACCCGAAAACTTGCCAACCTCGTATTCAGCGCCGATGCCGTAACGGTTTTCGTTGGAGTTGCGCTGCGCCAATGTCGGATCGGACCTTGATTCGTATTTCAGGGTCTGGGTACCCCCAAAAAGGAATGCCCTACCCCAGCTGAAGTAGCGGCCCCCGAGAGCAATGTAGTCCCTCTCGGATCTGTTCAATGCATCGCTCTGGAACCCGCTTTCAGTTTCAGAGTCCACCTTGTCATTACGCCCCATCACATTGGCGAAATAGCGGGAATTGTCTATTTCAAATATCACTTCGACACGCTGATTGGTTTCCACACCACTGGTGAAACTGTTGAGCTGCTCCGATTGGGTCTTGCCCAATATGTCCTCTTCATTGATGAGCAGCACGCGCAGATTGGTCAGCTCCGAGGTCACGAAACGACCGAAAACGGTACCTGTGGTCGCATCCAGATCCATGTCCTGGTAGGCGCTGTCCTGGAAATCCTGAGAGTAGTGTTCCAAGGTGCCTATGAGCAGGTGGCGCTCACCACTCGATGTCAATGTGCTCGACAACGCCAACTGAGTCGCGTCGGAGTCCAGATGACTTGCATCACGGTAGACATTGTTCGTCTTCATCAACCCTGCCATCACATCAGCATTCAGTTGCAAGGAGCCCAGGGACATACCCTCGGGTTCCGGGAAGCTGCCCGGCACGGGAAGGTCTTCAAACAGAATGCTCTGTGCGGACACAGACTGAGCAAGACAGACCAAAAGCGGCGCGCATATGACTTTCAAGGTTGTTTTCATGGGGTACACGACCTCTCGGGGCGAACAGATACCAGGGGAAGGATTCCAGCGAACGAAATGTCGGAAGAGCGCAAGATCAGGTGCTTTTGGAGGAAGTGACAGGCGCTGTCACCAGCAGCACCAAGGCTACGATAACAGGAGAAACGATCAGCGAAAAAGTGAATATACCGGCAAAACCCACCGAACGATTTCGCCCCAAAAAACCAACGATGGCGCTCACGGCGACATAGATGATCAGCAAAAGCGGGTCAAACAGCATCATCCGCACTCCACGTAAACTGACAACACCAATCGGAAACTGCCCGGCACGATGTGCAGGGCAGTTTCCATCAGACAAATTCCATCAGACAAGCGCCGCCACGATTTTCAGTACCCGGCGTGAACCGGATCAAGCCTTCTTGGCGGTCTTGGACGTGAACGCACTCTTCAGGTCGTCCTTGATCTTGTCGACATCAAAGTTTCCCAGAGTGCCACCACCTTCGAAATGATTGACGAATACCTTGCCAACCGCGTAAGTGGCCGCAGCACCTACTGCACCCATGCCGACACCACCGGCAAGGGAACCCAGACCGGGGATAATCTTCACGGTAGAAAACGCAACCGGTGCCGCGAGGCCCGCAGTTGTCAATACACCCAACAGGGTGGCAACAGTGGTCTTGAGAGCCTCCTGCTGTACTGTCTTGCCGTAAAGCTCTGACAGCTCACTGACCATCTTTACCTGAACGGCCGCAAGACCAGCCAGATCAAGGTAGGGAACGGGAATGAAGCCCGCAGCGGCACTCCACTTGCACTTGTTGGAAATAATTGCCGAAGCGTTGTCCAGACGTTGCGCCTTTTCCGCATCCTGGGTTCCGATATCAGCTCCGATCTCAGTTTCGTTCTGGGTTTCGGTCTTGGTAGTCACGTGACACTCCTTGCAAGATAAGCTGCTTTGATTAGCTGGATTGAGCAATCGTAAATTGCTTTACGGACGCATTGATGAGAAATAGTGTGGACCTGAACGGTGATTCAGCATGTAATTCTTTTTGCACCGAGGCCTTGGCAAATATCCCAAATTCAGCCCCGAGATTCAAGCTCTTTCTCCTCCAACAGCAGGCCGTCACAACCGTCTGCAAGATGAGTGAGCTTCGCGATGAAACTGACAATCAAATCACTGCTGGCAAGCGGATTGTCCAGCATGACAGCGTGCCCCGCCCTGGGCACAACGGAGAGCACACCGCGATCACCAAGCGCTTTCACCATCTTCAATGCAAGTGACTGTTCAAGAATCGAAGAGGCCTGACCTCGCACAATATGCACAGGCAGATCGAGCGAGCGAAGCGCATGCCAGATCTGCTCACTCAACTCCCCTTTGTCCTTGCGCAAATTGCGGAACTCAGGGTTCTTGTGCCATATGCCGGGTGTGAAGGCCGGATCAGTCTTGACGCTGAGTCTGCCCTGCCTGACTCGCAGAGCAAACCGTGCAACATGCGCCAATGCTTCGGCATCCGCCATCACGTAGATCCGCGACAGACTGTCGGAATACGCCTTCGCATCAGCGTAGTGCGTGGGCATCTGCATGACATCATGTACCAGACGTTCACCCGCTTCCGGGCTGACCTCCGGTCCGGCATCGACAATTGTCAGCGATGCAAAGGGACGGCACAGTGATTCAAGGGCCAGTATTGCCACTCTGGCACCGAGCGAATGCCCCACAATATGCACTTCTGCATCGCCGAACTCCTGCAGAAAATCCTGCAAATCTTCGGCGAGTTGCCAATGCGAATACTTGCACTCCGGATCCCAGTCCGAGTCTCCATGCCCACGCTGATCCAGCGCTATCACATGATGCGAGCGTTGCAGCTCCGCAGCCAATGTATCCCAGACATGCGCATCATTGGTGAACCCGTGCAGCAAGATGCAATAACTGGCGCTATTCACATGAGCACGAAGATTCGTCACACGAGGGTGATAAAGATAGTGCAGCCGCAGACCATCCCTGGTCCGGAAGAATCGACTTTCCATTAACTACTCGCCATAGAGAATATCGAGAATGCCTTCGAGCATCACTTCGTTGACATCGGAAATGTGGAAGTCGCCTTGAGGCGTGAATTCCGTCAACAGGGTTCTGTTCAACAGCACGGCCATCGCCGTTCCGGTGCCGATGACATTGTTGGCATCTCTGTAATGATATTGCCACGAAGCATCGTAACCCACGATCTGTCCCCGGTGACCGAAGACCTGCAGCCCTAGATCCTGCACAACGCCCTGCAGCATGTTGATGTCTTCGCCAAAGGCACTTCTTACCTCGAAGGGTTCACGCATCAAGGCTTGCGTGGCGGGGCTCAAGAGCTGCCCTTCCATCACGGCATTGGCCCACTTCACCAGATCAGCCGCCGTCGAAATCATTGCACCTGACCCCATGGTGTAGGAAGGATCGGTGTTTGATCTTTCCACATCGGTATGCGGGAAGCCGAACAAATCCGCCACATAGTCTCCCTGGTTGTCGGCCCAGTTGACGTAACCACGTGCGTAGGTGCCTGTGAGCGCAAGCTGGCCCGGTGAAGGGACAATGGTGTTGGTCAGCCCCAGAGGCTGCACGAAGCGGGTACGGATCTCGTGCTCCCAGGAATTCTGTGTAATCTGTTCGGCAATTTCCTGCAGCAGCACATAGTGTGTATTCGAGTAGTTCCACTCCTTGCCCGGCTCGTTCACCAGATACGGACGATCGGCAGTCGCATTGTTCCTCGCAAAAGACCAATTGACGGCAGCCCCGATGTCAATCAGTTCGCCAGGTCCGTAGACATACCCGGGCAGGCCGATATAGCGCACGAACCACAGGTCCGTCATCCCGGGCTGGTCATCCATGGTGACCCCGAAGGCACTTTCGAAGTCTGGAAACTCATTGGTGAAGCTGAAAATGCCAGCAGTGTGGTTCAATAGCATCTTGATGGTGATCATGTTGCCGTTGGGAAATTTGCCGGGGAAGAATTCATCCAGCTTCTTATCCAGTGTCAGTTTGCCCTCATCCACCAGTTGCATGATCAGCATGGCCGTGAAGGATTTCGTGGCGCTGCCGATTCTGAACTGATGCAGCGGCGTCATGGCTTCCCCTGTCTTGGTATCAGCCACACCGGCGGCGGTGTGCCAGATCTCACCATTGGGCAACTCGATCGAGAGGGAGACACCTGGAATGGATTTCTCCTCCAGCCGCGTAATCATGTAGCTCTGGATTTCCAGTTTCTGGAAATTGATCTCCGCTGCGTCCGCACTGTAGGAAACCGCTCCGGCATTCACGCTTCTTGCCGCGGTAGTCAGCGTGACGTACTGACTCTCAAAACTACCGCTTGTCAGACTCGCGCCTGCCAGGGCCGAGGCAGCTGACTGTTTCATCACAGATGTCACCTGGATGCCGTTGACGCTGTTGTTGTCGGCATCCAGCAGTCCCAGCACCCGCAATGATCGCGCGTAGGCCGGATCGTTCTCACCCTGTGAGTACAGCGATGCATAAGGGGTAGCATTCGATGAATTGATGGTCACCGCATTGCCCAGTCCAAGCGCGCCGATACTGAAAGCAACAGGACTGCCATCAACGGCATAGAATCTGCCTTGGGAATCGGTCACCCCAGTCTTCGTCCCTGATACGTAATCCAGGCCGGCCAGCGGCACAGACAGCTTACCGGGCTTCACCGGCCACAGGTTCTTCACCTGAAACTTCAGGGTCGACTCAGTAAGTGAAAGCAATGGCTCCAGTTCCACTGCGTAGTAAGCACCGGAGGACTCCAGAATCGGAATACTCAGGATGTTGTTCACGAAACGGGCCGCATGATCATGGTAGCTGTCCGGTGATCCGGCCGTACCGACCAGGCGGGAGCTGGCCACTCGCATGACAGCCGGCGCAGCGGAGGACACCAGTGCGAGTTCCACGCTGTACAATCCGCCCCCGAAAGCCACTTCCGGCAGCAGTATCGTGCCGTCGGTCAACACGGGTATTTCCCTCCCGTCGACGTTGGCAGCATTGGCGCTTGTCCCCGCCAGAGCTGCCCACGACAAGACGAGTACGAAAAACAGCGAACTGGCGCCAATCCGGCGCAGTGGCAGCCAACGGTTTCCAGTGAGCAAACGAGTTTTCATGGGCATTCCTTCCTGAAACGGTTTTGAATTATGGTTATCAAGCATAGCGTTGTTTGATCAATCATGAGCATGTGAACTGCCGCCGCACTCTCTCCCAGCAAGCCCGCATGGTTTCCGACGCAAATATTCCCGGCGACCATGCTACCTGTACTTCAAGGACAGAATCTACAACATAACACTCCATATGCAGAGGAACATCGACGGGAGATGTCGGTGCCATCGCATTATCGAACACTTTGCCAGTCAGCACGAACGGATCATCCGCGTGCTGACTATTGGCGAATTCGCCGAGATAATTGAAACTCATCAGTGCTGGCAGTGTGCGAGGCATGAAAGGCTCAGCAGCCACGCAGGCGAACACATCCGGCTGCGTTGTGACATCTGTCTGCAACATCCGATGAGCTTGCGTGAGCGCGTCAGGGCCCGTACGCGGGTCAAGACTGCACAGTCTGGCACGGGTGAGCCATGCAACCTGGCGTGCCAGATCCTGCTCACCATCACGGCCATGGCTCTCCACCAGCAGCGGGACTTCCTCGGTGGGCAGCAGTTCAGTCAGTTCTCTGAGTGCTGTCGCCAGCAACAGATCCTGCAATCTGAATTCAATTTTCTGCGCTGCTGACTCACGACGCAGGGACTCGCGTAACGCCGACAGATCCGAGGCGCCGATCTGCAGATGCAATGTATGCAATTCGCTGTGAATTCCGCAGTCTGGAGCCAATTCGGCGATCGTACTCATGGCCCTGAAGTATACGTCGGAAGATGAGGATGACATCTCTTCCGCAGCACGCACCTCTGTGACATCTCTCAGCATGTGTGGTGGCCGCAGGCGCTCGATGTTGCCATCTCCACTCAGCAACGAGCGTGTCAGTGCATTGAGATCAGCAATCAGCACCCGCAGCGAAACCCAGTCTGCGACGAGGTGATGCAATGCCAGCACCAGGGATTCGCTGGCACCATCAGGCCCCTGTACCAGAATGCAGCGCAACAACGGACCCGTCGCCAACGCAAAAGGACGACAGGCCAACGCTTCGATTGCCGATTGCTCTGCCTGCGTCGCAGTGGCTCCAGAGTGCCGATAGCAGCACAGCACTTCATCCATGTCCAACACCGGCTGAATGTCCTGCACCCAGTGGCCATCGCGCTGATAAAAGCGCGCACGCAGGGAATCGTGGTTCTGGATCAGTGCGGACATGACCTCCGACAGCAGATTCTCCGATATCCTTGCAGACCAGTTGGCCGGTATCTTCAATTCGGTCACGATGTGAAAGTGTCCGGCTGCCTCAGCGTCTCTGGAGCGCAGGAACCAGTTCTGCACCGGCAATGGCGCGATATTACCGATCAGGGGCTCACTGCGATGCCTTGCATTGCTCCAGGGCGTCAGACGACCAGACATTTCCGTCAACAGCGGAGCGGCGAAGAAATCCTTCAACTCACAAGTGAAACCAAGCGCTCTGAGAGCATTGATCACCTCCAGCGCCTTGATCGAGTCACCGCCGAGCGCAAAGAAATCGTCATGGCACCCGACACGCTCGGATTTCAGTACGCGACGCCAGATCTGTGCCAGCATCCGCTCCACCGGAGTCGTCGGAGGTACGAAAACAGTCTCCCTGGCAGAGGCCATTGCAAGCAGTGCGGCGCGTTCGATCTTGCCAGCGGGGGATAGTGGAAACGCGTCCAGGAGCAGAACGTCACTCGGGACCATGTGGCGTGGCAATGTTCTGCCAAGCGCGGCGACGATCGTCGACCGAAATGCGTCGCGGGAATCCTGTGCCAGACTCGTCACGCAATACAACAACAGACCCAGCTGAGGATGCACGAGCGCAAGCGCATCGGTGACGCCGTCGACCAGGCGTGCCGCATGCTCGATCTCGCCAGGCTCGATGCGGTAGCCGCGGACCTTGATCTGGCCATCAATGCGCCCTGCAAATTCGAGCAGACCGTCTTCGCGCCAACGCACGAGATCGCCCGTGCGGTACCAGCGATTCTCGGGCTCGTCAAACGTCCGGCCATCAGAAGCAAACTTCATGAACTTCTGTGCGGTTAGCTCGGGAGCACCGAAATAACCCTGGCCCAGCGTTGTTCCACCAATGTACAACTCACCGGTCACGCCAACCGGCACGCGCGCGCCCGCAGCATCGCGCACAGTCAGCAGCACTCCGGGCAGAGGCCTGCCGATTGGCACGCCGAAAGGCCACGCATCTCCCTCGTTCACCCGATAGACAGTGGCACAAACGGATGTTTCGGTCGGACCATACGCATTCAACACGCGCAGTGACCTTGCATAGTGTCGCATGTCAGCGTCAATTGCCGCTTCGCCCGCTGTCACCAGGACACGCAGACTGCCCAGAGAACGCTTGTCGAGTGCCCGCAGGAATACCGGCGGCAGCGTGATCACCGTGATCGCGTTGGCCTCCAGCCAGTGCATGAACGCATCGATATCGCCACGCGCGGCGTCTGGGGTTATCGCCAGTGATGCGCCAGTGGCGAGTGCAAGAAAGATCTCGGAGAGTGACGCATCGAAGGACAACGCGGCAAATTGCGCACACACATCATCGCTCTGTATATCGAACGCTGGAATCTGCTGCCTTATCATCCGGGCAAATGCCCCATGGGATATCTGCACGCCCTTGGGCTTGCCCGTCGAACCGGACGTGAAGATCATGTAGGCGATTGCATCGCTGTCGATGCGTGTCGCATTCAGTGGTAACTGGCCAGGTTTTCCCTCTGCATCCGCATAGCAAACATGACGAAGACCCGGCTGACGCTGCTGCAGTTCGGCAGCCAATACCTCCCCTTCCTGATCTGTGCTCACCAGTAGATTGATGGCGCCCTCGTCGATGACCAGCAGGAGTCGTTCCAGCGGATTGGTAAGATCCAGGGGAATGTAGACAGCACCCGCCTCCATCGCACCGAGCATGGCAGCAATGCTGCGCACGCTGCGCTTGCCGATGACGCCGACATGCATCTGTCTGCGCGAGAGCGCTGGGTCGGATTTCTCTCCGGACACTGTACCGCGCAGCAGATCAGCAATGCGCCGCATTTCACTTTCCAGTTCGGCGTACGACCAGTCGTTGTCCGTATCGCTGATCCTGCCATGAGCCGCCGCAACGACGCGTCTGAAAATATTCGGCAGCAGGTTCTGTTCGTCGAGTGAATTGTCGTCAGATGAACCGCTATCGACAGACCTTCCCTCGAACGCCTTGACGCGCGCAACATCATCCTCATGCAGCCACGGGATGCTCGCCAGCGTTTCACTCTGACAGTCCGTCAGGCTCTGCAGTGTTCGCGCCACGCAACGCAGGATCAGTTCGATGTTGGCCGCCGAATAAATGACGTTGTCATATTCGGCCAGCAGTTTCAGCGTGCCATCCGACGCCGGGAAGGCACTGAGGGTCAGGTCATACTGACTGGTCGTGGACGCCACCGGATGCACCTCGGCAACATGCTCGCCGAATCTGAGGTCTGCCACTTCCGTGTTCTGAAGTACCAGTAACACATCAAAGAGCGGTGTCCTGCCAGGATCTCTGGCGAGATCCAGACTGGCCACTATGCTGTCGAAGGGCATGCTCTGATGTGAGAGACAGGCATTCACCTCTCCTGTCACCGCGCGCATGAAGGCATCAAACGAGTCGTCGAATTTCAGCGTGGCTCTGAGCGGCAATATATTCACAAAGAAGCCGATCACGGATTCCAGTTGTTGGTGCGACCGGCCAGCCACCGCCGTGCCGATACAGAAATTCTGCTGACCGGAGA
This sequence comes from Gammaproteobacteria bacterium RIFCSPLOWO2_02_FULL_57_10, assembly GCA_001802565.1. Lineage (GTDB taxonomy): Bacteria > Pseudomonadota > Gammaproteobacteria > Pseudomonadales > Pseudohongiellaceae > UBA5078. Next base: position 30,407 of record MGYS01000025.1, read on the forward strand.
GCCGGGCGAGCACGAGTTGCAGGGCAGCGAACAGGCCGGTGAAAGCGCTTGCTCCCGAAGCGGACAGGCGACGAGTGAAACCGCTCCAGACTGCCGCCTCAATGTCGATCTGGACCGAAGCGCCAGCGCTCTGCATCAGGGCTGGGCGCGGCGCGGCGGATGGCAATTGCAGCGCCTCGACGGGCTCGGCGAAATGTTCGCACCAGAAACGCTTGGCATTCATGCCCGCCTCGGACGCAAGCCATTGCAATTGCCAGTGCGCGAAGTCGCGGAACTGGATTGCCTCTGCTTGCAACAGATGTGAACTCTGCTTTGAGTGTTCACCGCGACAGTATTGCCCATACAGCTCAGTGAGCTCTCTGGAAAAAATTCCTGTCGACCAGCCATCACTGATGATGTGATGCATGGTGATGAGGAGTGCCGTGCGGCCAGACGCCAATTCAGCCGCAGCGATGCGGATCAGCGGCACACTGCGCAGATCGAAGGCCAGTTCGTTCTGTTCTTGTGCCCGCACGCTCAGTTCCGCATCATCCAGCACACTATCGAACCAGCGGACAGAGGCATCGAACTCGGAGATGGGAACGACCACCTGCCTGAGCGTACCTTCGGCATTTTCACGGAAACAGGTACGCAGGGATTCGTGACGCAGCAGCAAGGCCTGCAGCGCCAGATCCAGCGCCTGTCGATTCAGGCGCCCCGCCACTGTCAGCGTGGCGTGCATGTGCAACGGTGAAGGTCCGGCAGCGCGAATGTGTTCCACCATCCACAACCGTGACTGTCCGGGAGAGACGGGGTAGCTGTCGGCCTGAGGCTGAGCCTCCAGTACTGGCCCCGGCATGTGACTGCCATCTGTGCTGACCACTGAGTCAATTTTCGCAGCCAGATTGGCAAGCGTCGGATGAATCTGCAGGTCGCGAAAATCCAGCATGACGCCATAGCGTGAAGCGACGCGCGAGAACAGCATCATGGCCTTGAGGCTGTGCCCGCCCAGATCATGGAAAGAGTCTTCGCGGAAAATTTCCGCTTGCCCCAGCAGCTCAGTGAAGAAGCCGGCCAGCACCAGTTCAGTAGGCGAACCGGGCGATGTCATTGTTGCTGCATTGCGTGTTGTGGTGCCCGTCTTCTGGATCACACCTTGATACAGCGCGTGCAGGATAGCAGCGCCGGAATTCGGTGTACTGGCAAGATGACGATAGTAACCTGATGTCCGCCCAGCCAACTCCACCGCGTCACCTGTGACAACCAGTGTCTTGTCTTCAAGCGGCATATCGCTGCCAACGTTGTTCTGCTCCGCTGTTGTTGTACCACTGTCGTCCACACCGGGTTGCCAATGCTCTGCTTCATTCACTGACAGACGGAATTGCTGAGACGTGACGCCTTTCCGCTCTACAGTGGATGCGTCAGCGAGACTTTGCAGGAATTGCAGCGCCGGAGCGTTGCGCGGCAGCTTGACGAAATCCACATGGAGAGCGTCGACTCCAAGGGCTGCGGCTTCCTGCGCGATCTGTCGCAGTATCCGATGTTCAACGCCCCGTCCCAGCACACGGCAACTGAGCATGAATCCGAATACGTTCCATGCATCGGGGCCGCGCCGGATGAATACAGTGCCGGTCAAGCCGTAATCGCCATACTTGTCCGTCACGCTGATGCAGCGAACTTCTGTATCCGGTTCCTGCAGAAGACTTGCCAGCTCCGCTTCGCTGTAACGGATGCCCGTCGTATTGAACTGGTTGGTGCGCTGTGACAACTGCGCCGTGCGCGACAGATCGTCCGGACCCAACTTGCGCATGTCGACGCGGATATCCAGCGCTGCGAGAAATTCCGCATAACTGCCAGTCGCCTTTTGTGCGCTGGTACGCTGCAGTTCCTCGGCATACATCTGAGCGCGTGCAGTATCTTCCCGAGTGGCAGCGCGGGCATCAAGAAGCCAGAGATGTTGCAGGAAAGTCTCACGTTCATTCTCTGGCGGCAACTGTATCGCCAGCACACCAGGACAGGCGGCGAGTACCTGTTCACACTCCAGCGGACTGTCATCGATGAACACGAAGCTATCGAGTCCCAGCGAGAGGTCTTCCGCCAGCGCGAGTATGCTCTCGGACTTGGGTCGCCAGCCTGCACACACCCGCGTCAGGTGCGTCCAGCGCAATGGCATCTCGCGCTGCTCGAACACCGCACGCACATCCTCCTCGTTGTTCTTT
>MGYS01000026.1 GCA_001802565.1 Gammaproteobacteria bacterium RIFCSPLOWO2_02_FULL_57_10
TCGCGAATAAAGTGCCAGTTTGATATTCAACTTTGCACCGAATCGCGAGCAGGCTCGCTCCCACAGTAAGGGGCGGCCCTTGCTTTTTCTGGCAGACCGTCAGGCGGTTGCCCGCCTGACGGCATCAGACATTACGCGCCTGGCGTCCACTCCAGAGAGACCCAGAACTGGCGGCCCCATGGTGTGGAGAGACGGGTTTCGAAACCACCCTGCATCGGCATGCGCTGTGGGCGCTGGTCGAACAGGTTGTTGATACCCAGGCTCAGGTTGAACTCGCTGTCGAAGTACTGGTCGATGACCATCGAGTAGCGAGCATCGAAGCGCATTTCGCCACGGATGGCGCGCGGCGCTATCCAACCATCACCGTACGCATCAATGGTCACATCGTCGTATACCACCGTGTGCCAGTAGTTGGCGGCGATTGACGCACTGTGATTATCCATGAACCAGTTCAGACGCACATTGCTCTTGAACTTCGGCATGGGAGGAACGATGCCGGTATTGGCATTTTGCCTGCCAACTGCTTCACGAACACCACCGAACAGATCCTGAAAGTCGTAGGATTTGTAGTACGTTGTCTGAGCTGTCGTGGAGAATGAACCCCAGTTTTCGGTCTCCCAGTCATACGTGGCGGTCACGTCGAACAGGTCGATCCATACAGAGCTGATGTTCTGCGACTGGGTGTACACCGAATCCACTGACCCGTCGGCACGTCGAGCAACCGCCGGGCCTGGGCGAGTGGCATAGTCTGCCAACCACGCGTTTGCTGCATTGCGTGTTGCCGAGCCGGGAGTGAAATCATAGTTGGTGATGCCGGTTGCGGCCTGGAACTGCTGGAACTGGAAAGACACCGTGTCCTGGGTGGTCAGAGAACGAATACGATCGGTGTATTCGATCTCCTGATAGTCCAGAGACAGGCTCAGACCATCCAGCACCGCAGAAGGCTCCCAAGTCACTCCCAAATTCTTGATCGTGGAAGTCTCCGGCTTCAGGTTCGGGTTTCCGGCCGAACAGGTCGTCGCACCAATCAACAGGTTGTTGGTGAACGGGTCACGTCCGCTGAACACCTCGCCGCAGTTCTCGTCTCTTACGTAGGGACGACTCTGCACGGGAGATGGGGCCAAGAAGCTTTCGCCCCATGACGCACGCACGGCCAGTGTCTCCAGAGCTTCCCAGCGCAGAGCCACTTTCGGTGTGGTAGCTTCCAGACCAAAGTCCTTGAACTGCTCGTGACGAACCGCACCCTGAATAGCCAAGGTTTCCAGGATCGGCACTTCGATTTCCAGGAACGCGGCCCTCACTTCCGACGCGTAGAATTCATCTTCAGGCAGCGGAGCTCCAGCAACAGTGTTGTAGTCCCAGCCCATTGCATCCACCGGATTGGCGAAACGATCGTCGAAGAAATCACGCCACTGGTAACCCACCGCAGTCTGCACGGCACCAGCGGGGACCTGGAACAGTTCACCGGTCAACACTGTCTCGAAGATGTCCAGTCGCTCTCGCTGTGTCAGTCGGTTCTTGTCACGCTCGAACAGCCATTCGGTGATCTCCTTGGAGTTGCTGGTCACGCCTTCCACGTAGAAGGGTGAGCGCGGATCTGCGGAGCCGAAGGGGTTCCAGTATTCGTTGCCATTCGGTCCACCCAGTCCGGCCAGGCCCAACTGCAGCTTGCCCAGATGCAGCGAGTAGGAGTCGCTCATGGAACGACTTTCCTGCTTTGCATAGTAGCTGTAGCCAGTCCAGGTATCGGTCAGATCGTACTCGGCACTGAACTTCACACGGTTCAGCTGCGTGTGCGTCTCGAAAGCGCGTGATCCCCCCGAGTCTTCAATGTGACTGGGGCGATGAGTATATGACTCGGTGATCGCGCGCCAATTCCAGGGCACCACATCAAACCCATAGGGGTTTGCGGGGTGGGTGGCGCGGACGTACAGTACACGCTGGTTGTTACCGGTGGTTGCAGTAGTGGAAGTGGTTCGACCATTTGATATGCGATAGGAGTTATTCAGTGTCGCATTCAAACGCAGCCAATCAGTTGCCTCATAACTGAAGGAGTTGTAGAGGTTGTAGTTCTCCTCTTCCACCGAATACTGGAACTGTTTGGTGTAATCGAACAGACAGTTTCCGGTCAGCGCGCCGGAAGCAGTGCGTTGCGGAACGCCAGACGGCGTACTGTATTTGCCCTGACCATGACCCGGATAGCCATCGTTGAAGGTGCCACAAGAGGGGTCGATCAGGAGCCGGTTGCTGGCCGCAGTGGAGACCACACCGCCGTGAGGCTGATACAATCTCACCCCGGGCGGTGCAGGAGTGGTCACGCGGCGGAATGTCCCGGGATTGCCGGAAGTTGAAGTGCCGTAGGCTTTTTCCCACTCACGCAGTCTTTCGTACTGCATCAGCGGGGTCTTTTTCTTGTTCTCGAAGGCGCCAACATAACCAATGCCGTTATCGAAAACCTTGCCCCACATCATGGCACCAGTGGTTTCCTCCATGCCCTCTTCGTCAGTTACCTGATAATAAGTGCGGGCACGGAAACCTTCGAAAGTCTTGTTCGGGATGATGTTGACCACGCCCGCTACCGCATCCGAACCGTACAGTGCAGAACCACCGTCCAGTACCATTTCGAGCCGATCGATCGCAATTTCCGGGAGTGAGGAGGATACTGCGGGAGACAGCGTCCGCGTACCGTCCACCAGAGTCAGGGTAGAGTTCTCACCCAGCCCCCGAAGGTTGAAGCTCGCTGCGACCGAGTCCTGGGCGCCGTCCTGGCCAGCCAACACGTTGGCAACCACGTCGGTGTTTTGTGTATAAGTCAGTTCCCGAATGTAGTTGGACATACTGGGCGCACCTGAGTCGTAAAGGTCGGCCTGGCTGACGGTATCTACGGGGGAGTTCTGGGCAAAAGCGCTGTTCCTGATATAGGAACCGGTGACGACTACCTCTTCTACTTCTGGTTCAGCGTCCTGGGCGTGGGAGGCCAGGGGCAAGGCGAACGCAGTAGCGAGGCAGGTGTGGATCAGATAGCGCAATTTTCCGCGCGGGGTAATGTGAGGCATATTTATCTCCGTTGTTAGCCATCTTCTTGTAACGTTAATTCAGGCTTTTATTTTTTTAAATATCAATCACTTACTTGTCATTCACATCCTTGTAGGTCTTCGACAGAACCGGCGCTCTCCAGTGATCACAAGTTCCCTCGAAACTGCGACAAATTGTTACGTCCCCTAGGCGCCGGAGTTTACTCACCTTCGCCAGCATTTTCCAAGCATTTATTTACGGACACATTGTTCTACAAGTTATAGAACAAGGGTTTCTAATAACTGTTTGATAAGAACGAGAAACTTTGAAACAGAAGGGGCAGTTGTTGAGTCGCTTGGTAACGGAGATGGCGTTGAAATATACGAAATTTGCGACAGTGCGAATTCAACGAAAAAAGGCCAGAACAGATTGCCTGCTCTGGCCTTCTCTCGATTCTTGTAACGGACCTTGCGCGCCTACCCGCTCAAAGTCGGGGCTGGTTCACGCCCCGGGCGTCCACTCCACCGAGACCCAGAACTGGCGGCCCCAGGGAGTAGAAAGTCTGGATTCGAAACCACCGAGGATACCCATGCGTTGTGGTCGTTTGTCGAACACATTGTTGATACCTGCACTGAGCGTGAACTCGCTGTCGAAGTACTGATCCAGAATGATGGCATAACGTGCATCCACCCGGACCTCGCCGTCTATCTTGCGCGGTGCAACCCAACCTTCGTTGTAGAAGTCCACAATCTGGTCATCGAATACAACGCTATGCCAATAGTTCGCGGCAACCGATGCGCTCTGGTTGTTACGGAACCAGTTGAGTCGCAAGTTGGACTTGACCTTTGGCAGCGGCGGAACGATGCCGGTGTTGGCATTCTGATAACCGAGTGCATCCTTCACACCGCCAAACAGATCCTGATACTCGTAGTTATCGTAATAAGTGGTCTGTAGTGTGGTGGTAAACGAACCCCAGTCGTCAGTTTCCAGGGTGTATTGTGTCTTCAGATCGAAGAGATCAATCCACACCGAGCTGATGTTGGCGGCCTGTGTAAACACCGTTCGCACCGAGTTGTCCGGATAGCGCACAACCGGGTTGCCTGCCGTCCCACTGATGGAGGCGAGGTAAGCATCGGCGGCATTACGGCTTGCTGAGCCTGGAGTAGGATCGTAGTTCGAAGTGGTATACCCGGAGGCCGCCAGGAACTGGTTGAACTGGTTCGCTACTGTGTCCTGACTGGTCAAGGTACGGATCCGATCCACGTATTCGATTTCCTGGTAATCCAGTGAAACGCTCAACCCATCGAGTGAGCCGGACGGCTCCCAGGTCAACCCGCCGTTGCGAATTGTGGACGTTTCCGGCTGCAGATTCGGATTACCGGACGAGCAGACCGTGGCACCCACGAGAAGGGTGTTGGTCATTTCATCGCGGCCACTGAACAGCTCCCCACAGTTCTCATTTGGTATGAAGGGGCGAGCCTGCGTCGGCGTTGGTGCCAGGAAGCTCTCGCCCCACGATGCGCGCAACGCCAGAGTCGGGATCACTTCCCAGCGCAAGGCTACCTTCGGCGTCGTGGTTTCCAGTCCAAAATCCTTGAACTCTTCGTGACGCACAGCCATCTGCAGATCCAGAGTTTCGAGGATTGGGACCTGTAGTTCCAGAAATGCCGCTCTTACTTCAGACACATAGGTGTCGTCAGTCGGCAGTGGAGCCCCAACAACGGTATTGTAATCCAAGCCGGCCGCATCGAATGGATTTGCGAAATCATTCTCTACCACGTCGCGCCACTGATAGCCGAAGGCTGTCTGGACCGCACCCGCCGGGACCTGGAATAATTCACCTGTCAACACCGTCTCGAAGATTCTCAATTCGTCGCGACCGCTAACACGGTTCTTGTCCTTGTCGGTCAACATCTCGGTCAGCTCGACGGAGTTGCTGGTGACGCCCTCGATATAGAAGGGGGAACGAGGATCGGCAGAACCGAAGGGGTTCCAGTATTCATTGCCATTAGGACCGCCGCGTCCTAACAGCGCATTCTGCAAATGACCCAGATGTATGGAGTAGGAATCGTTCATCCCCTTGTCTTCCTGAGTCGAGTAGTAAGTATACCCGGTCCAGGTATCGGTGATGTCGTACTCGGCGCTGAACTTCAGGCGGTTCAGCTGGTAATGACCTTCGAAAGCGCGCGAGCCGCCGGAATCCTCGATGTAACTGGGGCGGTGTGTATACACCTCGGTGAACAGACGCCAGTTCCAGGGCACCACGTCGACCCCATAGGGGTTTGCCGGGTGGCTGGCGGGCACAAAAAGCACTTCACGGTTGTTGCCGCTCACCGCCGTGGTAGACGTAGTTCTGCCCATCGTGATGCGATAGCTGTTGTTGAGAGTAGCATTCAGACGCAGCCAGTCTGTCGCCTCCCAGCTGATAGAGTTGTACAGATTGTAATTCTTCTCTTCAGTGGAATAAGCAAACTGTTTGGTATATTCGAACACACAGCTCGTCCCTCGTGGGAACCCGGAGGGAATCGAGTATTTGCCTTCGCCATGGCCTGGATAGCCCTCGTTGAACGTGCCGCAGGAAGGGTCAAGCATAATGGCGCCGGAAGGCCTGCCACCGTGTCTCTGGTAAAGCTGAGGATTGGCACCAATAACGCGACGATAGGCCCCGGGGTTGCCAGACGAGGAGGAACCATTGTCCTTGGCCCACTCACGCGGTCTTTCGTATTGCATCAAGGGAGTCTTCTTCTTGGTCTCGAAGGCGCCGACGTAGCTGATGCCGTTATCGAAAGATCGCCCCCACAGCATCGAACCGGTCATCTCCTCCATGCCGCGCTGATCAGTTTGCTGATAATAAGTTCTGGCGCGGAAGCCATCGAAATCCTTGATGGGGATAATGTTCACCACCCCCGCTACGGCATCTGAACCGTACAGGGCCGAACCTCCGTCGAGCACCAGTTCAAGACGATCAATCGCAATCTCCGGGAGGGAGCTTGACAGCGCCGCAGACAAAGTTCGCGTGCCGTCAACCAATGACAGCGTGGAGTTCTCCCCGAGACCGCGGAGGTTGAAACTGGCTCCCACCGCATCCTGCGCTCCATCCTGACTGGACAGCACGTTGGCAACCACGTCGGTGTTCTGAGTGTAGGTCAAATCGCGGATGTAGTTGGAAATGCTGGGGGCACCTGACTCAAACAGGTCCACCTGGCTGACGGTATCCACAGGTGAATTCTGGGCAAAGGCACTGTTCCTGATGTAAGAGCCAGTCACCACCACTTCTTCGACTTCAGGGTCAGTGTCCTGGGCCTGAGCGATCAGTGGAAGGGTGAGGGATGCCGCGAGACAGGAGTGGATCAGATAGCGCAGTCGCCCGCGCGGGGTAATGTGAGGCATAATTATCTCCGATTTTTAGCCAGGTTTAATTAGCGTTGTTGTCAGGCTTTTATTATTGGAACTTCAACTACTTGTATAGCTACAACGAAGACTTCAGCTGCAGCTACCCCCCCAATCGTCATGGTAGAAAATCAACGCACGCCCCGCGCGAATCATTCCTCATTAACTGCGACAAATTGTTACAAACACCTTGTGGCCGGAGTTTAATCATCTTTTATTTTAAACTGCAAACATAAATTTAATTAATTTTCATCTGTTACATATCGTTCCATATCAGTTATGCGCAGTGAAACTCATTCAAACATCATTATGGAAAACGAGAAAATACAGGCTTTTTTACAGAGTATTTCCATTTCATTGCTTCTGTACCACTTATCCATATATGCGACATTTGCAAAAATTATTTAATTTTTTGTGTAGATAGGTAGCACTTATTTATTAATGCAATAAAAAAAGCCGGAGCGCATTACCGCCCCGGCTTTCTCTCCACTTGCTGCCCGAAACCCCTTGTCATCACTGCAGTCAAGGGCCTTCAGTCAGTGCTTCACGCCCCTGGAGTCCACTCCAATGACAACCAGAACTGCCGACCCCACGGAGTCGAGAGTCTGGTCTCCGCACCACCGATGATACCGAGGCGCTGCGGACGCTTGTCGAACAGGTTGTTGATACCGGCACTGACAGTGAATTCACTGTCGAAGTACTGGTCGAACACATGCGCGTAGCGGACATCGAAGATGTACTCGCCTCTGATCGTGCTGGGTGGGTTCAGGCGGTTATCCCCATCTTCCGGATAGAAATCCACGACCTGATCGTCGAAGTCTATGCTGCTCCAGTAGTTGGCGGAGATCGACGCACTTTGATTGCCGCGGAACCAGTTGACCCGCGCATTGGCCTTGATATCGGGCAATGGGGGCACAATGCCGGTGCGGGCATTCTGCTTGCCAAGCGCCTCGATCCTGACCCCGCTCAGATCCATGTAGTCATAGGTCAGGTAGTACGTGGTCTGCAGTGTTGTCGTGAAGGTACCCAGGTCGTTCGTATCCATGGTGTACTGGGCCTTCATGTCCAGCAGATCGATCCACACCGAGCTGATGTTCGCGGACTGCACGAACAGGCGCTCAACCGAACCGTTTGGATAACGCTGAATGGCGTTGCCAGGACGCGCCGCCTGCTGGGCCAGCCAAGCATCGGCAGCATTGCGGGTGGCGGAACCAGGGGTGGGGTCGTAGGACGATCTGGCTATGCCGGTCTGCGACAGGAACTGCGAGAACTGGAATCCAACCGTATCCTGCTGACTCAGGGTACGGATACGATCGACGTATTCGATCTCCTGATAGTCCATCGACAGGTTCAACCCCTCCAGGAAGTTGCCCGAGGGCTCCCAGGTGAAACCGAGGTTCTGGATGGTCGAGGTTTCCGGCTGCAGATTCGGATTGCCAGACTGACACCAGATGCCACCGATCAGAGGAGTATTGGTGAACTCGTCCAGCCCGCTAAACATGTCCGCACAACGGTCATCCCGTACGAAAGGGCGGGCCTGGAAGGGTGAGGGAGCCAGGAAACTCTCGCCCCACGAAGCGCGGATCGCCAGGCTGGGTAACGCCTCCCAGCGCAGCGATACCTTTGGTGTTGTAGCCTCCAGACCAAAGTCCTTGAACTCCTCGTGGCGCACAGCAGCCTGCAAGGCCAGAGTTTCCAGAATCGGTACCTCCAGTTCCATGAACAAGGAGCGAGTCTCCGAGACGTATTCAGCATCCTGTTGACGCTCGCCCAGAACCTGGCTGTTGGCGTAGTCTTCCCCAAGCTGATCATAGGGGTCGACAAAGTCCTGATTCACCAGGTCTCGCCACTGGTAGCCAAACGCCATTTGCACTGCTCCAGCGGGCAAGTCAAACACTTCACCAGTGACTAGGGTTTCGAAAACGTCGAGGAAGTTTCGCCCACCAAGGCGATTGGGGTTATAGGACATCAGCCAGTCCACCAATTCCTGGGAATTGCCCGTGACTCCCTCGACATATCGGGACGACAAGGGGGACTGTGATCCAAAGGGGTTGAACCACTGGTTGCCGTTCGGCCCTCCCTTTCCTGACATGGCCAACTGAAGGCGACTTGACGTGACAACGTGTTCGTCCGTGGTGCTCTTGTCTTCCTGCACAGCGTAATAGGTGTAGCCAGTCCATGATCCGCTCAAGTCATACTCTGCCGCCAGTTTCACACGGTTCAACGCATAATCCGAGCTGACCTTCTTGGAAGAATCGGAGTAGTAACTGGAGGGCAGGTTAGCCCCGGTGTTGCCAAAAACCCGCCAGCTCCATGGGGTCAAGTCAACCTTCCAGATATTGGCAGGATGATTGGCAGGTATCTTCATGACCGCCCGGTCATTACCGCCGTTAGGAGAAGTACCCGTCGTCCGGTTCTGATTGTAGCGATAATGGTTGTTCATTGTCAGGTTCAAGCGCAGCCAGTCGGCGGCCTCATAGCTGACAGTGTTGTAAAGATTCCAGTTGATTTCGTGACGGGAATAAGCGTGTTGAATACTGTACTCATAGGTACAGTTTGCACCGAAAATTGTCCCGGAAGGGTTACTGTTGGCCCCCTGTCCATGGGAGGGGAACCCTTCATTGAACGTGCCACAATCCGGGTCACGATACACCGGTCCAACATGGGTACCGCCATGAGGAGCAAGCAAATTCACTCCAGGGCTTGCTCCCCTGATCTCACGAAATGATCCAATCGGTCCCGCATTAGAGGCATTGTTGGAGTGCTGCCACTCGCGCGTTCTTTCGTACATCATCAATGGCGTCTTTTTCTGGCCTTCAAAGGCGCCCACATAGTCGATGCCGTTGTTGAAGGACTTGCCCCACATGAACGAGCCGGTCATGTCTTCCATGGCGCCGTCTTCTGTGCGCTGGTAGTAGGTGCGCGCGCGGAATCCCTCAAACTCCTTGATTGGAATGATGTTTACCACGCCCGCAACCGCATCCGATCCGTACAGGGCTGACCCTCCATCCAGCACCATCTCCATGCGACCGATGGCGATCTCCGGAAGAGTTGCCGAGAGTAACGGAGTCAAGGTTCTCGCTCCGTCTATAAGTGTCAGTGTAGAGTTTTCTCCCAGACCTCGAAGGTTGAAGCTGCTGTTGCCGGTCTGGGCGCCGTCGGCGCTGCCCAGCACGATGTTCACCACATTGACGTTCTGGGTATAACTCAGATCGCGAATGTAGGCGCCCATGCTGGGAGCACCTGACTCGAAAAGGTCTTCCTGAGTCACGGTATCGACGGGGGAGTTCTGGGCAAACGCACTGTTCCTGATGTAGGAACCTGTAACCACAACCTCCTCGACTTCAGGGTCTTGTTGCGCCTGAGCCACCATAGGAAGAGTGATAGATGCTGCCAGAAGGGAATGAATCAGATGGCGCAGTTGCCCGCGCCGGGTGAAGTTAAGCATGGTTATCTCCAGTTGTTGGCGCTGCACGCTGTGGGCCGCATTGCCTTTATTATTTTGAAATCAAACAAGCACTAACATAAAGCGACTTAACTTTAAGGTACTTCTTGATTATCACTGGATGATGAACTGCTGATATCAAAAATCCATGCTTCGATATACGTCCACTTCGCCTTAAGTCGCAGGAATTTAACCTCTCCGTCACGATAAAAGCAATGGAATTTGCGACAAATTGCGACTTGTTACAAATTTGCGCCCAGTGTTCGTTGGGCCTATTCGTGCCGCAGTGCTTCCACCGGGTCCATGTCGGAGGCGCGCATGGAAGGATAGATACCGAAAGCCACGCCAATGAGCGCAGAAATGGAGAACGCCAGCAAGGGCGCGCCAAATGTCACAATTGTCGTCATATCCCAGAAGATGGAGATGATGACGGGAATAGTGACACCGAGCACCACACCTATCAGTCCACCCACGCCAGAAAGGATCACGGCCTCGATCAGAAACTGCATGACGATATCTTTTTTCTTTGCACCGAGCGCTCGTCTTATGCCGATCTCGCGAGTCCGCTCCGTGACGCTCGCGAGCATGATGTTCATGATGCCGATGCCGCCCACGAGCAAGGAGATCCCCGCGATGGCTCCGGCCACGATCTGATCACGCAGCGCGCTCTCTTCTGCCTGACGAATCAACGCCATGGGTACATCGATTGCGTAATCGATCTTCGCGTGACGGCGCTGCAGAATCTGCTCGATGATCCTGCCGATGTCTTCCACGGATTCCTGATCCTGTGTCTGGATGATCGCCTCATGCAGCTCAACGGTTTCGGATTCCATGCCACCGGAAGTCTGACGCATGATGGTCTCGCCAAAACGGTGACGTGCGGCACTTAGTGGAATGAATATTCGACTGGGGGCTGCGTTGGAACTGCCCGCCTGGTTCTGGCCGAGATTGGAATAGGCCTCCGATTCCATGATGCCGATGATGTTGTAGTAATTGCCGTCAATGCGAATGCTGTCGCCCACAGGATCAGTGACAGGGAACAGCGCGTTGGCCACTTCGTCGCTGAGTACCACGACGTTGGTCTGGTCTGTCACCTCCTCCTCGGTGAAGAAACGCCCTTGACGCAGATTGTAATTGCGCGAGATCGGGTAATCGACAGTGGTCCCCACCACATCCGTGTTCACCGTGTTACCGAGATGACGCACCGTCTTCTTGATGATGCGCGAGGGAATGACATTCGTCACTCCGGGAATGGTGAGTCGGATGGTCTCGATGTCCTGATAGGTCAGACCATAGACGACAGCAGGCTGACGGAATCCACCGCTGGCAGAAGCCTCGGCCTCTGGCGGCTTGACGCTCTTGACGATGATGTTGTTGCTGCCCAGCGCGCGGAACTGCTCCTGCGCCTCGAAGCTTGCTCCCTCGCTGACGGCCAGCATGGCGATCACCGCCGCCACACCGATCACGATGCCGAGCACGGTCAACAATGAACGCAGGCCATGGGAATAGATGCTCTTGATGCCGACTGCCACGGTCTTCTTGAGGCGCGTCCAGCTCGCCACCGACATCCCGGCATGGATCTGTCGACGTCCGGTGCTTTCGCCCTGTGGGCGACGATTCTCAAGTGCGGCGTCGTTCATCGCTCTCCACCAGACCGTCGCGCAGACGGATGGAACGCTCCGAGCGCTCGGCCAGTTCATCGGAGTGAGTCACCATGATCAGTGTCTTGCCCTGCTGGTGCAGTTCGTCGAAGAGATTGAGAATCTCGGCGCCGGATTTGGAATCAAGATTACCGGTTGGTTCGTCGGCGAGAATGATCAACGGATCGTTTGACAGTGCCCTGGCAATCGCCACCCGCTGCTGCTGACCGCCGGAGAGTTCGTAAGGTTTGTGATCGAGCCGGGTATCGAGACCTACGCGCATGGCCAGATCGATGGCTATCCTGCGACTCTCCTCTTCCGGTACTCCCTGATAGAACAGCGGCAACTCGATGTTCTCGACCACCGTCAATTGCTGAATGAGGTTGTAGGACTGGAAGATGAAACCCAGGCGTGCTCCGCGAATAATTGACAACTCATTGTCAGCCATCTTCGAGGTATCTTCGTCCCCCAGGAAATACTTGCCGGAAGTGGGCTGGTCCAGGCAACCGAGTATGTTCATGAACGTCGATTTGCCACAGCCGGACGGCCCCATGATGCTGATGTAATCGCCCCGAAAGAAGTCGATGGAGATGCCATGCAAGACCTGCACGGATAACGCACCCATCTGGTAGGTCTTGCGGATGTCCTGCACCCGTGCGACGACCTCTCTGTTCAGAGGTGCAGTGGGCCGCAGCGTACCCGTCAACGCGCCACTCATGTGCGAAGTGTTGCCTGCAGTCCCAGCCAAAGGTCCGCTCATATCAATCCCGCGCCTGGGCTCCGACCGCCGCTACCGTGTTCTGTCGCGGTGGCAACAGCATGACTTCCTCGCCAGCTCGCAGGCCCGACGTGATCTGGATGAACTGTTCGGAGAAGGTCCCCACCTCCACCACGCGGCGCTCGCTGCGACCGCCGTTCACCACATACACCACCTGCTGGTCATCAAAATAGGTGACCGCCTGCAGCGGAACGTAGATCGCGTCTTCCAGACGCTCGACAAGAATCTCCACCTGAGCACTCATGCCCGGGCGCAGCCACTCGTGCACGCCGTCGATCTTGACCATGCTTGGGTACACCTTCAGATCAGGGTTCATGAAGGAGTTGCCGGAGTCCGCGACGACCGCGACCTTGGTCACGACACCAGTGAGATCGATGTTCGGAAACGCATCGACCCGCAGCGCCACTGTCTGCCCCTCGGCGACACGCTGTACGACTGACTCGTGGATGTTGACCCGCACGGCCATCTCGGTCAGGTCGGGGATGGTCAGAATGGGCTGACGCTCGCGCACGGTGGCGCCTTCCGCGATCGGCTCCTGATTGTTGCCACGGAACTGCTGACTCTGTTCGGCAGAGCCATAGACCACGAGGCCGGGTCGTTGTGCACGTATGACGGTGGCCGCCAGCTGGTTGTTGATATCCGCCAGTTTTTCGCCCTCCAGGTTCAAGCGCTTCTCGGCAGACTTGAACTGCGCCTCGGCCTGGGCGAGTTCGGCCTGACCCTCGGCACGGGTGCGCTGATAACTCATGATGGCGTCTTCATAAGCGGCCAGGAACTGCTCGGCCTCCTTGGGGAAGGTGTATTGCTGGTACAGACGCAGCTCGGTGGCCGCGGAGTCCAGGCGAATCTGCGTCTTCACCACCTTGACCTCTTCCAGCTCAAGTTCGGTCGGCGTGATGAAACCCCGTTCCTCCAGCCGATACTGGCCGTCCAGACGAGCCTGAGCCTGTAAATGATCTTCCTCTGCCACCCGCAGGGCATCTTCGAGCACGCGCAGACTCTGCTTGGCCTGGCCATCCTCGAGACGATCGTTGTTGGCGTATTCGCTGAAGTCGAGCGTGTTGCGGATCCGCATGTAGCTTTCATCCATGAGCATGACCGAGTTGACGACGACAGGCGCATCGCTGAGCTCGACGAGCTTCAGCTCCGCAGGCTCCTCAATCACAGAAGTCACCTCTGTGGGAGCTTGCCCTGCAAGCGATGGCCTCTCACTTCGCGCCCCTCCCCCTGCCGCCATGGCCTGCATCCGTTCCAGCATTTCCGGTGGCAACTGACCACCGTTCGCAGCCATCGCCGCTTCGATGCGTTCGCGCATCGCCGCAGGCATCTGTTCCAGATTGGCAGGATCAAATGTTCCTCCCCCGGCACCAGGCGCGCCGCCACGACGTTGCTGCGCGATGCTTTCAAGATCCACCGGAGCAGGAGTCGCAGCGGCCAGAGACGCAGCAATATTGGCGCGTTCGGACTCCGCCAGACGCTCCTCGATTCCCAACTTCTCGACGATCTCCGACACCACGTTCAGGCCAAGAAATTTCTCGAAGTCCAGCCGCGCAAACTTCATCGTCTGCTGTGCCGTGTTGAGATTGCTGACGTTCTGATTGATACGGATCTCGAGCTGCGCCTTGCGCTCGACGAAGGTGGCCTCGGCGGTTTCGTAGGTGATTTCCTGATTGAGCTTTTCCGCTTCCAGTTGCGCGGAATCCAGTTCCACAAGGATCATGCCCGCAGCCACATCCTCGGCGGTCACGCGATATCCTTCCTCGACGATGCCGAGAATCTTGGTGCCATCACGGCCCTTGATCGTGGAACGAATCTGCTGAGACTGCAGTGCCTCGACGTTGCCGCCTTCCAGTACGACGACGTCGAACGGACCCTGCCTTACCTCGAAGGTTGTCCCTGAGCCGATCTCTTCAGACGAGCCTCCCATCAGCATAGCGCTGGAGACAAGCACCAGGCCCGCTACGCCCACAATCGCGACGCGGGTATTCCTGCCTGCAGCCAGAAAACGCGTTCTGCCAGTCTCGATCGCCAGACGCACCTGCGCTGTCAGTTTCTGCTGCAGCCGCTTCGCGCCATTCGCTTCAGAGTTCATTGATGCCTTCCTCCCATTGTCCATCGTCGTGAACGTAGAGCAGACCGATGTCCCGCCACAGTTCCAGTTTCGCCACGTTGTGATCCACAATCGCTCCAGAGAGAGCAGTTCTGGCATTCGTCAAATCGTTCTGCGCATCCACAGTGTCCTGGATGTCACCCAGACCCAGCTCGGCGCGCAATTCAGCCTCTTCCACACGGCGCTCGTTCAGCGCCACGCTGACCAGACTGATGTCGTAATTTCTCTCTGCCTCTTCGATCGCCCGCCAGGCATCGAGAATCTGCAGCTTGATACTGTCGACCGTCGCTTCATAGGAACGCACGGCTGCCTCGTAGTCGATCAGGGCGCGACGATAGTTGTTGCGCTCGCTCATGCTGTCCAACGGCAGGTCGAGCTCGAGTCCCGCACTGTAATCCGTCTGCCGGAAGTCCAGATCACCGAGACGGTTGTCGTCACCGGCAGGGACTGCCGCATCGATGAAGAGATCAAGGCCCGGCTTGAAGCCGTCGGCGGCCAGCCTGATCCGCCGCTCACGATCCTGAATCTGATCCACCCGGGTGTACAGATCCAACCGCGTCTCCAGTGCCGTCTCGATCGCCTGCTCCAGGGAGATGTCCGGGCTCTGCATGCCTGCCGCAGTCACCAGTGCCAGTTGGGCATCATCCAAGATCACGGGATCATCAGCCTTCAGACCGACCAGAATCTTGAAATTGTCCAATGCCGTGCTGTAACGCGTGATCGCCCTGGCCCAACTCAGTTCGCGCTGCAGGGCCGACTGCTCCAGACGGGCAATCTGCCCAAGCGTGCGCAGCCCTTCCGCCTGGAAGGCCCGCTCGCGCTCGAGACTGCTGCGGGTAGCGAGCAGGCCCTGGTAGTTGTTGCGCACGGTGTCGCGGGTCTGCAACACGGTGTAGTACTGGGACGCCACGCGCACCGCCAGAGTCTTGCGATAGCGCGTGAACTCGCGCAGGCGATACAGCAGATCACGTTCGGCCTGCATCAGGGTTTCGTCCGCTTCCCGACCGGCTCCTCGCAACAGTGGCTGGGTGAATGATCCGATCAGTGCGGAGGCCGCTGTCTGCTCGGAATCCCCTGTGACAAAACGCAGAAAGTTGGACGTCAGGTTGAGCGCGATCTGACCACCGCCACGAATCAGCATGCGCGACCCGATGGTCGAGCGACCGAGAATGAATTCCTCGGTGACCGTCTCGCCGGTCGGTACCATCAACAGCGTGTCGGCGTCCTGCACGAACTCGTTCTCGACATCCCACTCATAGCTGCCACTGGCTGTCGCACTGAAGATCGGCGTGTATTGATAGCGATCCAGCGTCAGTGACAACGCTTCCAGATAGAGTTGCTCCTTCTGCAACTGGTATTCACGGTTGTAACTGAAGGCCAGCTCCAGCGACTGATCGAGGCTCACCACGCGGGCGCTCACTTCGGCCTCGCCCTGGGAGCCGAGAAACGCGGCAAGGGGGCTCGTGCTGACCGGAAACTGTTCCAGCGCCAACGCCTGGCGTTGTTCCAGTGTCAGCGTGCGCGTCATGCCGGGTACCTGGTCTGCCTTGTCGGCGATGGCAGCATAGGACTGCCGATCGGCGGCCTCCTTGTGGTAAGCGGATGAGCAGGCGCTCAGCGCAAGACTCATCACGCTCGATGCTAAAACCGCTGCTACTGCAGATGACAAATTACGCATGACGTCCCAGGACCCGACCCTTGCTTGATTGAGTGTTCTACGCCTTTGTCTCGAAAACCTGTCGCCGCTGATCCTGTGGGAGCGAGCCCTGCTCGCGACAGGTGTCAAGCCACGCAACAAACCGCTAGAATCCTGCCAACTACGGGCCTCTCATGCCAGCCACGCCAGTGGCGACATCGATCCGACAATATAAGGACAACTCCATGAAAGCAACTCTTGCCGCCAGCGTGTTCGCGGTCATCGCAACAGCCCTCGCACTGGTGCAGTACAGCACCGCACAGGAGCTGCAGCGGCAACTGCTGGAAAGCGAGAATCGCGGTGCGACACTGGAGCAGCAACTCCAGGCGCAGACCGATGCCAATGCCCGCCTGCAGGATACCTTCGAGCAACAGATCAATACTCTGCAAGAGAACTTGCAGAGCTCGTCCCGCCAACTTGTCATACTGTCGGAATCACTGCAGGAAACCCGCGAAATGCTCAATGCGATCGCCCCGGTTGCCGCCGAACCCGCTGTTGCCCCCTAAAAAACATCCCTTGTCCGCAATTTGAGGCTCTGTCGGCAGGTCTTTGAACGACAAGTGTCGGCCATCCCCCGTGACCGGACAGAGGTGGACTTCTCCGTAGAATTCCGTACATTAGCCGCAACCGTTGTCACCCGGCTGTGAACCCGCCGACTCAATCATGACTGCACCGAATTCCCTGGAGAATCCTATGTTCCACTCCCTGCCCTTGCCCACCAGGCTCACTGCCATCGTCACGCGGGCATCCACCGCTGCCCTGTTTGCCATGGCGCTGATCGCGTGTTCTCCGCAGAGCGATACCACATCGACGGCAGTGACCGAATCGGCAGAAAGCCCCTCCACTCAGGTCTCGGAAGGTTATCGCCGCATCAACACGCCGAACCCGGCAGATCCTCTCGACACCCACATCTTCGAGCTGGACAACGGCCTGCAGGTATACCTGACGGAGAATCACGAGGAGCCACGCTTCTACGCCGAGATCGCCGTGAAGGCGGGCAGCAAGCACGACCCTGCCGATGCCACTGGCCTCGCACACTATCTCGAGCATCTGCTGTTCAAGGGCAATCAGTCACTCGGCACCGTCGATTACGCAGCAGAGAAACCCTATCTTGACCAGATCACGGCTCTCTACGAGCGCCACTTCAACGAGACCGATCCGACCGCGCGCGCCGCCATCTACGCCGAGATCAACAACGTGTCACAGCAGGCCGCGCAATACGCCGTGCCGAACGAGATCGACAAACTCTACAACGCCATGGGTGGCTCCGGCCTGAACGCGCATACCTGGCATGAAGAGACCGTCTACAAGATCGGCCTGCCATCCAATCGTCTCGAGCACTGGGCCGCCATCGAATCCGCACGCTTCGTCGATCCGGTGTTCCGCCTCTTCCACACGGAACTGGAAACCGTGTACGAGGAACAGAACCAGAGCCTGGACAACCGCGATCGCGTCTCCTACTACGCGATGGGCAAGCTGCTCTACAAACAACATCCCTATGGTCAGCAGACGACGATTGGCGATTCCGAACACCTGAAGAATCCGTCCCTCGTCTACATCCAGAATTACTTCGACACCTACTACGTGCCGAACAACATGGCAATCTTCATCAGTGGCGACATCAACATCGACGAGACCATCGCCATCGTCAGTGAATCCTTCGGCAGTTGGGAGCGTCGCGATGTGCCGGAAGTCGGCCCGTGGGTGGAAGAGCCGCTGCAGGGTGCCGAGCGCGTGACCGTGAATTATCGTGGCGAAGAAGAAGTCCAACTGGCCTTCCGCACCGTGCCTAACGGTCATCCGGACAAGGAAGCACTGATGCTAGTTGACATGATTCTCGACAATCGCACCGCCGGACTCATCAACCTGAATCTGAATCAGGCGCAGGCCGTGCAGGCTGCAGGATCTTCACCGGAGTTCCTCAATGATTACGGTTCACAGCGCCTGTGGGGCGTGCCCAAGGCAGGTCAGACTCTCGAAGAAGTCGAGCAACTTCTGCTGGACCAGATCGAGCTGATCAAGGCGGGCGAATTCGAAGACTGGATCATTCCCGCGATCGTCAACGACTTCAAGAAGAGCCAGAAGCAGTCACTCGAATCCAATACCGCGCGCGTCACCATGATGCGCCAGGCCTTCCAGATGGAAGCGGACTGGGATCATTATCTGGCCGAGATCGCACGCCTCGAGCAGGTGACCAAGGCGGACATCGTCGCCGTGGCCAATCGTTACTTCGGCAACAACTACGCGGCAGTGCACCGCGTCGACGCGCAGCAGGAAATTCCCGTGGTCGAGAAGCCGCAGATCGATCCCGTGCCCATCGACCCCAGCCGCCAGTCGCAGTTCGCCGCCAGCATTCTGGCGATGCCCTATGAAGAGATCGAGCCGATCTACGTCGATCCGAACAGCGATTTCAGCATCGTCGATTTCGCCCCTGGCGTGCAGCTCTATTACTCTCCGAATCCACTGAACGATCTGTTCTCGTTCTCGATCAATGTCGAGGTCGGCACCGAGGAGAACGATATGCTCGGACTGGCCACGGCCATGCTGGAAAAAGCAGGCACTGCGTCTCTCTCTGCCGAAGAACTGCAGAAGGAGTGGTATCGCCTCGGCAGCGAATTCGGTGTCGGTGCGGGCGCAAATGAATCCTCCATCGGCATCTCCGGGCTCGACGAGCAGTTCGAGCCATCGCTGGCATTGATGCTCGATCTGGTGCGCAACCCGAGCGTTGACGAGGCCACACTCGAAGAATTGAAGGCCATCATCCTCAAGTCGCGGGAAGATCAGAAACAGGACCCGGCGGCCATCAGTCAGGCGCTGTTCCTCTACAACCGTTATGGTGAAGACTCGCCAATGCTGCAATCACTCACCAGCGCGGAAATCCAGGCTGCCACGCTGGCGGATCTGCAGAGCGAAATCGCCGATCTGCTGCATTACAAGCACACGCTGACCTACACGGGATCGCTGCCGCTGGACGCGCTGATGGAAAGCATCCGCAAACACTACGAGATACCAGCCGAATTGCAGGACACACCTCCTTACCGCTTCCGCACTGCGCGTGTGATCGAAGAGAACGAGGTATACGTGGTCAATCAGCAGACTGCACAGGCTCAAGTGCGAATCGAATTTCCAGACGGCACTTATGATGAGGCGCTGGTTGTCCCTTCTTCCCTGTACAACACCTATTTCGGCACCAGCATGTCGAGCGTCGTGTTCCAGGAGCTGCGTGAAGCAAGAGCGCTCGCCTACTCCGCACAAGCACAGTACGCGCAGGGTGGACGTCTGAATGCCGAAAATCTCGTGCTCGGTGCGATCAGCTCACAGAACGACAAGACGGTGGAAGCCATCGATGCGTTCCTGGATCTGTTCGACAACATGCCGTCCTCGGGAGACCGATTCCAGGAAGCCAAGAGCTCCATGGAAAACCGCTACCGGACCTCAACAGTCGGGTTCCGCCAGGTGATCGGCACCGTGCGTTCCTGGGAACGACTCGGGCTGCAGGGTGATCCACGTGAGGCGCGTTTCGCGCAACTGCAATCTGCCACACTGGAAGACATGTTGAGTTTTCAGCGCCAGCACGTGGCAGGCAAGCCGAAACTGATCTCCATTGTGGGCGACATGTCCCGTATCGATGCCGCCGCTCTGGAAGAGTTCGGTACGGTCACGGAGCTGCAGGTGGACGATCTGTTCGTGGAGTAGATTATGCCGCAGGGGGTTAGAGCCAATGGGGTGAAAATCAGGGAGGTCAAGGTCAATGCCCCTCTGGTTGTCAGAGAGCTGAACAAGACGTATGGACAGTTCGAGGTGCTGCGTGAGCTGAACCTCGAGGTGCTGGCCGGTGCCGTGCACGGACTGGTCGGACTCAACGGCTCGGGCAAGACCACGACGCTGGAATGCCTGCTCGGCATGCAGTCATTCAACAGTGGCGAAGTCCGAGTGCTGGGCCTGTCTCCCGCAGATCTGCATCAGAGTCGTGGGCGCATCGTCAGCATCTTCGACAGCCCCAGCCTGCATCCTCAACTGACAGTGCGTCAGGCACTGGAACACGCGAGCCTGCTGTGCGAGGAGCGCGTGCGCACACCATCGCAGGTCGAGGCCCTGCTCGGCATCAGCCGTTACAGCAATTTCCGCATTCGCCATCTGTCACTCGGCAACCGCCGCCGCGCATCGATCGCTCAGGCACTGCTCGGGCGCCCCGAGTTCGTGATCCTCGATGAACCCTTCAACGGCCTGGATGCCGGAGGCGTGGAAGATGTGCTCGCCCTCATCAGTCAACTGAACCGGGAAGAAGGCACCGCGTTTCTGTTGTCGAGCCACCAGCTGCCCTATCTGGAAAAAATCTGCACGCATCTGTCCATTCTGCACAAGGGTCGGATCGTGGTGAGCGATCACGTCAGCAATCTCTTCGACGCACAACACAGTCGACTGCTGGTGAGTTGCGACGACGTCACGCGTGCATGCACCATCGTGCAGGATATTCCCGGCGTGACGATCGAAGACAACAGCGCAGATCTGTTGACTCTGCAACTCGACAACGTCAGCCCGGCGCTGATCAACCAGAAGCTCGTGCAGAACAACATACTGGTGCATGAGCTGGTGCGCGAACGCGCCTCGCTGACCAGCCTGTTTCACGACATCACGTCGCGTGATCCCGTGCAATCTGCGGAGGTGGCGGCATGAACGGTTTTGTCGCGGCTCTGAGGGCGGAGATCTACGTGGCACTGCGTAGCAACAGCACGCGGCTGCTCGTACTGCTGCCTGCACTGATCGTGGTGGTTCGCGCCGTTGTCATCAAGCTCTCCGAGACGGGCCAGGAAGCCCGCGATGCACTGCTGGGACAGGACAGCTTCACCGACACCGCAGGTACGGGCAGCAATGCGTGGGGACATCTTGTCGACAGCTTCTCCATCGGTCTCACTCTGCTCAGCCTGATCCTCGTGGCCTACGCCGCCTTCTCGTTTGCGAACGATCGAGACACCGGGTCGCTGCGCCATGTGCTGATTCGTCGCGCGAGTCGCCCCGCGCTGGTGCTGGTCAAGCTCGCCACCGTCTATCTGCTGGCGCTGTGTGCACTGCTGATGATGGCAATCAGCATCGGCATCATCACTGCACTGCTATGGCAATTCGGCCCCGTGGTGGAAGACGGTTACGAGCTGATTGGCAGCGCGGAGATTCGCAGCGAGGTCGCTCTCGGCCTGCGCCTGGCACTGCTGCCAATTCCCACCGCACTGGCGTTTGGCGTGCTGGTATCGGTGTGCGCACAGTCGGCAACCCAGGCAGTGACCAGTGCGCTTGGTGTCACACTGGCCCTCGATATTTTCAAGGGTGTTCTCGGTGAGCGCGCCCACTATCTCTATGCCTCGTTTCAACCATCTCTCATCGATGAATCCTATCTGAAGGATGTGAGTCGCCTGGTGCGCGGCTACTCCGATGTCATGATCGATGCGCGGATGCTGCAACTCAACGAATGGATCCCTCTGCCCCAGGCGCTGCTGTTCGTGGTGCTGGCGCTGCTGATCGTACGGAGCAGGAAATTATGAGATGTCCCCCTGTGGGAGCGGGCCCTGCCCGCGATAATGAACGTGATCTGAAGACAATCGCGGGCAGGGCCCGCTCCCACAGAGGAATTCTTGCTGTAATGACGGCGTGTCTCCTCTCGGCCTGCATCAGCAGCGAACCCAGGCAGCTGGTGCCCAGCATCACACTTTCACCGGAAACGGTGAGTCTGAGCAATGGCGAGCCAGTCGGCAGCGGTTTGAACTTCGGCATGACCACTGCCATCAACGAAAGTGATTCGCTCAGCAATATTGCGATACTCCCCGGCGTACGGGTACGCGCTGTGACACCGAACGGTGCCGCCGATGTTGCAGGCATTCGCGCAGGCGACGTTGTGCTGGCTATCGATGGTCGCGAGATCAATCAGCCCGATTTGCTGGACGCCCTCGCTCAGCAGGTCGGCACGCCTGGCAATTTCGTGTTTCAGGTACGCCGCAACACCACTGTGTTCGAGACGACGGTGAACGCGCGCATGAACAGCGACGAACGCTCCGTGCCGGTGGAGCTGTATCGGGTGGATCCGATTGCGACGCGGGCGGGGTTCGTGACGGAGGTGTTTGCGGAGGAAGGGGCATCGGATGGGGTATCGCGGGCAGGGCCCGCTCCCACAACGGCTGTTTCGGGAGCGCGGATCGTGGAGCTGTTTCCCGACAGTCCCTTGCCTGAGGCCGATCTGCGGATTGGCGACACGATTCTGGCACTGGATGGAACGCCGGTGCAGTCTGCTCAGGACTTCATCACCAGAATTCACACGGAACATGACCTCGGCGACACGGTACAACTGAGTGTATTGCGAGACGATGGCATGCAGAACAAGCTACGGGAGGTCAGCGTGCATTTGTGGGACCCTGGGCGCCGTGTCAGTCGTGTTTCTCTGGGGCCGTTGCTGCGCTACGAATCCAGCAGGAGTCCGCAGCAGACACGCTTTACCGTGGGCGATCTGTGGCTGTTCTCTTTGTTCAACTATCAGCATGCAGAAGGCGAGAAGGAATACAGCGTGCTCGGTCTGTTCCGTTTCGCTACCGGGTACGGCGAACTGGTGGAGGACACCGGACCATGATGCGTGCCCGCACCGCCAGCATTCTGGGATTGGCCTGCACGCTGACGCTGAGTGCAGACTTGGATGCGCAATCGAACTCCAGAGCACCCAACAGCAGCGTACCCAACTACAGCGCTTCGGAAATTGCTCTCGGTGAGTGGCCTGAGGATATCCTGATCGATGACATGGACGGCGATGGTCGTCAGGACATGATCGTGCCCCAGTGGAGCAGTGAGGCAGGACGTGAGCTGCTGATCTATCTGCAGCAAGCCAATGGCCGCTTTCCGTCCGAGCCATCGCGTCATGTCGAAATCAAACCCGAGATCGTCGCCATCTCCATTGCCGATCTGCGTGCCGATCCCGGCGCAGAGTTGCTGCTCTTCTCGGGCACCTCAGTCTTCAGTCTTTCGTCAGCCATTGCCAGCTACACCGGCAACCTGAAGCCACTGTTCGACTGGGAACTGATCGCCTCGGTGCCGGACAGGCGCCGGGTGCTCTACTTTCCCGATCTCACCGACATGGATGGCGATGGACACATAGATCTGTTGCTCCCTGGTCGCGACGGCTATGGATATTTCCGTGGCGGAGCAGATGAGAGCTTTACGCTGACCCATGCGTTCAGTACAGAGAATGAGGAACTCGATCCCTCGACGATTCCGCTGGGAGAGGCGCGCTTCGATACCAACGTCGCCATCAATCAGAGCGAAGGCATCGTGCTGAGTGTGCGTGCGATCAGCAATTCCCCGTTCGCAAATTTCGTCAGCGAGTGGAATGCGGTCGAGCAGACCAGTCTGCTGGACACACGGCATTTTCTTCCGTCAGCAATCACGACACGGCTGAACGCGGACGACAAGGATGACATCATCTTCATGAACATCGGCAACGATCTGTACGGGCAGGTGAACGTGCTTTTGCAGAACGGCGACGGCAGCTACGCGGATGCGCCTGACTGGCAGGGCCCCATCGATACCCGCGGCGATATCCGCCTGATGGATGTGAACGGCGACGGGCTCAGTGATCTGCTGCGCATCATCGACAGCTCCAATGATTGGGATGTGCATTTTTTCCTGAATCGCGCGGGGCAATTCAATCTCATGCAACCCGATCAGGTGATGCGCTTTTCCGGCTATGACCTGACGCTGTCGGTCACCGACCTCAACAACGATGGACGACCACAGTTGAGCGCGAACTACTACACTATTCCCGTGGTGAACGCCGTGCGCGATGCCAGCATCGTGCGCAGTCAACTGCTGTTCGCGAGCAGCAGCGAACCGAACCAGATCTTCAATGCGCGCCCGGATTTCAAACTGGACGAAACATTTTCCGCAACTGAAGTGCGGGGTCTGTCATCCCAGATCAACCTGCAGACCGATCTCGATCGTGACGGTCGCCGGGATGCTCTCTATCTGACCAACGAAGGCACACTCGCCGCCAAGGCCATCGATGCCTCATTGCGCTTCGCAGACACGCCGTTCTGGCAATACGTGCCGACGCGCACGGTGCTGACCTTCGCCGTTGAAGACCTCAACGGTGATGGAATCGCCGACCTGATTCTCTATCACTCCACCGCCATGACGGTTCTGGTATCGACGCCATGAAAAATATGCGCACCAGACAACTTTCTCTTCCTCGACTGATCACAGCACTGACGCTCTGTGGGCTTGCCGCATCGCCATTCATCGTCGCGCAGGAGACCAGTACTCTCCCCGGCTATCGCAGCGTGCCGTTCTCGCTACCCAGTGATATCGAGCGCATGCTGATCGCCGATGCGAACCGCGATGGCCTAGCGGATCTGCTCACCGTTGGCGAGGAGCGCATCAGCCTCTACCTGCAACGTACCGCGACAGAAGGCGGTACTGCCTTCGACTTCGGCCAGCCGGACACATTCATCGCACTGCCAGGCCGCAGTGCGGGCTGGGAGCTCAGCGACAACTATCCGGATGCGCAGGGCAATCGCGCATTCTCACTACTGGCACTGATCGATGGTAATCGAGTCATGCAATGGCCACTGCAGAGCCGAACCTTTGCTGAGCCCATCACGCTGCTGAGCGATCTGAGCGGTTTTGCGGGCGGCGGCATCAATCGCCTGCACTTCTCCCAGGACATCAACAATGATGATCTGGACGATCTGATCATTCCGGGAGCCGGGTCGTTGCTGTTGCACATTCGCAATGCGGATGGAAGTTATCAACAACCGTTGAGCGTGCTCTCCGACATGCAGATCAACACCACATTGTCACTGCGGCAGTCGCTGGAGCGCGACGTCGGGCAATCCCTGCGCATTCCGCTGATCGAGCTGCGTGACGTCAACAGCGATGGCAACCCCGATCTGATTTCGGAAACGACGGAAAATTTCGACGTATTCCTCGCCAGTGCCACTGGCGATTACTTCCCACAGAGTCCGACCTACTCGATCGACCGCCTGGAAATTCGCGAACGCCTCGGCGAGTTCGACATCGATCAGCTCGACTTCTCCAACCTGACCGGCATGCTGGCACTGTCGCATGAGGAGACGCTCGAAGACGTTGACAACGATGGCATCGCCGATTTCGTGCTGCGCGAAGGGGGCAAGGTGTCACTCTTTGCCGGCACACCCGATGGCATGGACTTCACGCAACCACGCCAGGTGCTGCGCTCGGGCGGGAATGTACTGACCACCTTCCTGCAGGACGAGAACGAGGATGGCCTGAAGGATCTGTGGTTATGGCGTGTGGAGCCGGTGTCAGTCGGCGATCTGTTCCTGTGGCTCGCCCTCTCCGGCAGCATCAACGTCGAGGCCTTCGTCTATCACAACGAAGGTCAGAGCTTCGCGCGTCGCCCGGCACGACAACTGACCGTGGCGCTGAAGTTCCCTTCCGCCGTCAGTCTGATCAGCACCGCGATGGATCTTCAGGAACAGATGGATGAGGCGCGCGACACCGCAATCATCCCGACCGCCGTGGCAAAGTTGACTGGTGTGGGTTCCAACAAGGATCTCGTGGTGTTGCTGGAGCAACAGGTGCAGGTATTCCTCAACAGCATGGAGCCGGAGCCGGTGCAACCCGAAGACCAGTTCCTGGCCTCGCTGGGTTACAGCCGCGAACGCAACAATTACGAGATCGACATCCGCCGCATCATCGAAGAATTCCAGATCGAACAGAATCAGGAGCTGCAGGCGGTAGAGGGTCGCGCGCCGGATCACACGGTGACGCTGAGCGCTGCGATGCGCAACGGCGATCTGATGAGCGCCACGCTGAACGATGATGGGCTGGATGACATCTTCGTTTTCCTGGAGCACAGCAAGGACGCCATCACTGGGGTGTTGCTGCTTTCAGGTGAGTGATTTGAGTGCGCTGTAGTTCACACGCTGTAGTTCGCTATTCCCAGCGGGCAGGTACCAGCCAGAACACGCCCGTGAATCCATCCATGGAAGGCTCAATCGCGCCATCCATGGCGCTCAATGGTTCTGTCTGGTACCTGCCCGCTGGGAATCGCTGACTTCAGTGGTACATCGGC
>MGYS01000027.1:0-5758 GCA_001802565.1 Gammaproteobacteria bacterium RIFCSPLOWO2_02_FULL_57_10
GGTCGAGGGGCTGAAGCTCGCGGCGCAGACCTTCAACAAGGATGTGAAGCAACTCTCCTGCTGCGCGGGGTGAGATAGAGAAAGTGCTCAATCTCAGTGAACGCCTTACCTGTGGGAGCAGGCTCGCTCCTACAGTCAGTGGTTTGCATGGACGTCTCGCTGCCGCAGCAGTCGATAGGCCGCAGGCAGCACCAGCAGTGACAGCAGCGGCGCGCTGATCATGCCACCCACCATGGGCACAGCGATGCGGCTCATGATCTCGGCGCCGGTGCCGCTGCCCCACACGATGGGCAAGAGGCCGGCGATGATCGTCGCGACTGTCATGATCTTGGGGCGCACACGCATAACGGCACCCTGGTCGATGGCGTCCAGCAGCGCTTTCTCGCTACGATCCCCTGCATCGATGCGCGATTGCCATGCCTGCTTGAGATAGATCAGCATCAGTATCCCGAACTCCGCCGAGACGCCGGCCAGTGCGATAAATCCAACGCCAGTGGCGATGGAGAAGTTATAGCCCATCAGATACAGCAGCCATATACCGCCAGTGAGAGCAAAGGGCAGCGTGAGCATGATGAGCAGTGCCTCGTCCAAGCGGTTGAACGCCAGAACCAGCAGGATGAAGATGATCAGCAGCGTGCCCGGCACCACCAGTTGCAAGCGTGCATTGGCGCGTTCCATGAACTCGAACTGGCCCGCGTAGGTGAGACTGACCCCCTGTTGCGGTGTCAACTGCTGCGCGATTGCGGTCTGCAGATCGGTGACGGTGGCGGCAAGATCGCGACCACGCACGTCGATGTACACCCAGGTGTTGGGGCGGGCATTCTCGCTGCGAAGCATCGGCGCGCCGTCGGTGACAGTGATGTCTGCCACCGTGTCGAGGGTGATCTGCTGCGCCGCGACGCCGTCACCATTATCCAGCGCGGTGTCAGTCACCGGAACAATGATGGGCAGACCCTTCAACCTCTCCAGACTGTTGCGCCAGTCCTGTGGGTAGCGCAGGTTGATCGGAAAGCGCTCGCGACCCGCCACGACCTCACCGATGTTCTCGCCTCCGATCAGGCCCGAGACCACTTCCTGCACGTCGACAACGTTGAGTCCGTAGCGCGCTGCCGCCGCACGATCGATATGAATATCCACATAGCGACCACCACTCAGCCGTTCGGCCAGCGCAGAGGAGACACCCGGCACTGTCTTCGCGATGCGTTCGACTTCCTGCGCCGCCGCATCGATGTGTTGCAGATTATGTCCGGCTACCTTCACGCCAATCGGGCTCTTGATGCCAGTGGCGAGCATGTCAATGCGATTTCTAATCGGGGGAATCCACAGATTGGCGAGACCTGGCACCTGCACTGCGCGATCCAGCTCCTCGATCAGCAGCGCCATCGTCATACCGGGGCGCCACTCTTCCTGCGGTCTGAACTGTACCGTGGTTTCAAACATCTCCAGTGGGGCGGGGTCGGTTGCCGATTCGGCGCGGCCCGCCTTGCCGAATACGTGCAACACTTCTGGCACAGTGCGGATCATGCGGTCGGTCTGTTGCAGCAGCTCCGTCACTTTCTGAGCGGACAACCCCGGCAGGGCGCTGGGCATGTAGAGCACGTCGCCCTCGTCCATCGGCGGCAGGAATTCTCCACCAATGCGACTCGCAGGCCAGGCACTGCTGAGAAAAACGATGAGCGCAATCAGCAGCGTACTCTTCGGATAGCGGATCGCGCCACCGAGCACCGGCCGATAGACGGCGATCAGTCCGCGGCTCAAGGGATTGCGTTTTTCATCGGGAATACGGCCGCGAATCCACAACCCCATCAAAACAGGAATCAACGTGACGGAAAGACCTGCTGCTGCCGCCATCGCATAGGTCTTGGTGAACGCGAGCGGTCCGAACAGACGCCCCTCCTGCGCTTCCAACGTGAAGACGGGGATGAACGACAGCGTGATGATCAGCAAAGAGAAGAACAGAGCGGGCCCCACTTCTACTGCAGCATCGGTAATGACCTGCCAGCGCTCCTCACCGCGCAGCTCCTCATGGGGATGCCGGTGTTGCCACTGCTCCAGTTTCTTGTGTGCGTTCTCGATCATGACGATGGCGCCATCCACCATGGCGCCGATGGCAATAGCGATCCCGCCCAGCGACATGATGTTCGCATTGATGCCCTGCTGGCGCATGATGATGAAGGCAATCAGTATACCCAGCGGCAGCGACACGATGGCCACCAGCGAAGAGCGCAGGTGCCACAGAAACAACACGCACACTAGCGCCACGACAATGAACTCCTCAATCAGTTTCGACGTGAGGTTGTCGATGGCACGATCAATCAAATGACTGCGATCGTAGGTCGTGACGATCTCCACGCCTGGCGGCAGGCTCGTCTGCAACGCATCGAGCTTTTCCTGCACCGCCGCGATGGTTTCACGGGCATTGCCCCCGGAGCGCAGGATTACCACACCGCCCACGACCTCGCCTTCGCCGTCCAGTTCGGCAATGCCACGGCGGATCTCCGGACCGCGCCGTACAAGCGCCACGTCGCCCAGCGTCACCGGCACGCCCGCAACGAGGCGCAGTGGAATCATGCGAAAGTCATCGAGGGTTCGCAGATAGCCGTCGGCGCGCACCATCAGTTCCGTTTCGCCAAGCGTCAGTACACCACCACCCGTCTCGGCGTTGGCGCGCTGGATGGCCCCAGTGACGTCCTGCTGACTGACGCCGCGATTGGCCATCTGCTCCGGGTCGAGTATCACTTGATACTGGGCGACCATGCCGCCGATGGCGGCGACCTCTGCCACGTTCGGTAACGGCGCCAGTTCGAAGCGCAGGAACCAGTCCTGCAATGCGCGCAGCTGCGACAGGTCGTGCTGCCCGGTGCGATCCACCAGCGCGTATTGGTATATCCAACCGACGCCGGTGGCATCAGGCCCGAGAGAGGACGTCGCCGTGGCGGGCAGCTGCGCCTGAATCTGGCTCAGGTATTCCAGAACCCGCGCGCGCGCCCAGTACAGATCCGTGCCGTCCTCGAACAACACATAGACATAGCTGTCGCCGAAGAAGGAATAACCACGCACGGTGGCGGCACCCGGCACGGACAGCAAGCGGCTGGACAGCGGATAGGTGATCTGGTCTTCCACCAGTTGCGGTGCCTGGCCGGGATAGGTCGTGCGCACGATCACCTGCACATCGGATAGATCGGGCAGCGCGTCGACGGGCGTGGTGCTGATGGCCCACACACCCCAGGCGCTGATCAGCAACGTGACAAGCAGCACCAGCAGACGCTGGGAAACGGACCAGCGGATCAGAGCGGCGATCATGGCGTGACTCCTGGCGCGTTGTCAGTCTGCAGAGGAGTCAGTCTCTCTACCACGAGACCATTATCGCTCGCGCGCAGAGCAATACGGACGGCATCCCCCACCGCGAGTCCGGCGATGACGGATTCACTCGCCAGCGTGAAACTCATGGTCATGCCCGGCATGGGGAGCGTGGGGAAATCGCCATGGGAGAGGCGCACCTGCCCGTCGGCGATCGCCTCGATGCGGCCATCGGCCTCATGCAGCACAACTTCGGCCACAGTGGTCGCAGAAGGGGTCGCAGAAGGGGTTGCAGCAGAGGTTGCAGCAACCGGCAGAATACCCTGCAACTGCGCCTCGGAGTCGAGCAGGAACTGGCCGCTGACGACTACCTGCTCGCCCTCGCGCAGACCATCCACGATGATCGTCTGCCGACCATTCTCTCCACCCGTGTGCACTTCCTGGGGTCGGAAATGTCCTTCGTCCTCCGCTACCATCACAAGCGTCATGCGGCCGGTGTGGAGCACCGCTTCGGTGGGCACGAGCAGGACATCCTCTTCCGTCTGGCCTGCCAACAACACTCGGGCAGAGAAGCCGGGGCGCAGCCTGCCATCGGCATTGTCCAACTCCAGCCGTGCACGCAGCGTGCGACTGGCGGCGTTGAGAGTCGGCAGCACCTCGCTCACCTGCGCCTGCATGTTGCGGCCGGGGAAAGCAGCGAATTCCACCACCAGCGTGTCTTCGGCACGGACGCTGTCAGCGAGGGATTCAGGCACGGCCACTTCCAGCCACACCGTTTCCAGACCATTGATGATGACCAGGGTCTGCCCGGCGCTCAACGTCATGCCGGGCCGCACATCAACGCTCTGCAACACCCCGGTGATGGGGGCCGTGACGACGTAGCGGTTCTGCACCGCATTGCCACGCTCCACTTCCTGCAGAAGTGCCGCAGGCATGCCCAGCAGCAATAACCGTTCACGGGCCGCCGAGGCAAGCGCATCCTGACCACTTGCCTGCAACGCCAGCAACTCATGCTGCGCCGCCACCCAATCGGGCACCAACAGCTCCACCAGAGGAGCGCCAGCCTGCACCAGGTCGCCTGCGGCCAGCGGCCAGACGCGTTCCACGAAGGCAGCGGCGCGAGTCTGCACCAGATTACGACGGCGTTCGTTGAGCACGACTACGCCACTGAGTTCGGCGTCGCGCTGCAAGCGGCCACGCGTGACGGGTGCGGTACGCATACCAAGGTTCTGCACGGCGCCGGGATCGATGCTCAGCACAGTGCTGCTCTCGCCTCCATTGGCGAAGCGGGGCACCAGCTCCATATCCATGAAGGGAGATTTACCGGGCTGATCGAAACGCTGCTGCGGGAACATCGGGTCGTACCAGTACAGTACCTCACCCGATCCGGAATTTGCGGTGGAGGGTGATGCCATTTCATCAGAAGGGTCGGATGGAAGCGACACGCCTATGAAGATGCCAAGTCCGATGAGCGCCAGGACTCCCACGCCAATCACGAGCAATCTCGGGAAGATGTTATTCATGAGTGGTCTCCTGCAGTTGCTCGATGTGGCTTAGCTGGTTGCTGATGGCATCGCTGTTGTAGGTGAGGTGAAGTTGCACGCGCAGCAATGTCAGCTCCTCTTCGAGCGACAAAAGCGCCAGTTGGCTTTCGAGCACGGCGGCGCGCGCGGCGATAACTTCTGTGAGACTGCCCTGATTGCCCCGCCAGGCAGCAAGAAGCAACTCGGCCTGCTCGCGGGCAAGAGGCACGACGGTGTCGCGCTGACGCTGCAACGCACGCTCCAGGCGGCGCTGACTTGCCAGATCAGCCTCTACCATCGCGGCATGCTCACGGCGCATCAGTTCGACATCGGCCTCTATGGCGCGCTTCTCCGCCTGTCTTGCTGCAATGCGGGGCGACTGGCGCCTGTTGGCGAACAGGGGCAGGTCGATGCTGAACTCCAGCATCAGCATGTCTTCAAAATCCCGGGCGCGGCGGGCGTAGGCGACGCCCACCGACCAGTCGGGTTTACGGTTAGCCTCGGCACGGGCGATCTCGGCATCGAGCAATTTCAGACCGGGTTCGAGGAGGGCGAGTTCGGCGTGCTGGTGCAGACTGGAGCTCAGGTGATCGCCATCCACTTGCCACTCCGGTGGCTCGCCGCTCAATGGAACATCGGCGAGGTCCCCGATGCGTGCACGAAGGGCGGCCACAGCCCGCTCCCGCTGTTCGAGCAGTTCATCACGACGATTGTGCAAAGTGGCTGCCTCCTGACGCACCATGACCGAGTCCACGGCGCTCCCGTTGCCACCCGCCAGCGCGGCTTGTACAGCCTGCAACTGCAAGGTGTTCTCTGCCAATACCGCATCCAGAAGAGCGATCTTGCGCTCGGCGCTGTAATGGCGAATCCAGGCATCTGACGTCTGCTGCAATACCTGCAGGATACTCAGATTCTGCTGCGCTGAGACCAGCGCC
>MGYS01000027.1:5783-7181 GCA_001802565.1 Gammaproteobacteria bacterium RIFCSPLOWO2_02_FULL_57_10
CGGCCTCGCGCTTGGCCCGGTGCGGCACTTCCTGCATGAACCCGATGCGACGCATGGTCATGAAGTCGCCATGGAAGCGGAAGCGGTCCATGCCTTCGATCGGCAGATTCTCGATACCGAAGTTGAGTGTCGGGTCCGGCAGCTCGGCGGCCGGGATGAGGAGCTGACGGCCTGATTCCTGCCGCGCGGCATTGGCAGCCAGCGCGGGGCTCTGTTGCAATGCAGCGCTCAGTGCTTGATTGAACGTCAGCTCGGCAGCGATTGCTGTCGGCATGGTAATACGGATCAGCAGCAAGACTGCTGCGAAGGCAATTCTGGTAGACATGGCTCGATTTCCTGAAGGTGAACACACACACGCGACGGGCCGTACCCTGTGACGGGATCAGGCTTTGCGCTGTCGGATCGACAATCAGGCAGTCATTGGAGGGCGCCAGAGATCTGGTGGCGAGAACGTTCGGGTGGAGGGGGGATGCAGCCAACGCTTGTTGGTGGAAACCGTTGCTGCTGGCGTGGCAGCGCTATTCGGGATGGACAGACTGATCATGGAACCGCAGGATTGACAGTCCGGCATATCGGTGCAGTCGCTGCGGGTGATGTTGTCGACATCGCAACAGTCTGCCACATCGCTCACCGACACCGGTGATGTTTGTTCGTGGTGCATCGCCGAGTGATCATGGCCTTCCTGCTGCATGTTCATCGGCATCTTTGCCATCTGCTGCATGTCCATGCCGCAATCCGCGACGCCGTCCGCAGCAGCAAACGACAAGCCGCTCCCTTGCAACACAATGCAGAGAACAAGGACGATCGACAGACTGTGGCGGCTTTTTGACATGGGTGCAGACTACTCCCAATGCAGATCGATGGCAAATACCCTGTGGGAGCGGGTCTGCCCGCGATCTGTGCCTTGTTGAATCGTAATGGGCCCCGAATCGCGAGCTGGCTCGCTCCCACAGTCAGTGGTTGGGGTTCGGTTTGTAACAATCGGCCGAATACGGGGTCTACTCTGGCAATCACAATAAACTCTCGCAGAGGCTCTGAACCATGTCACTCAATCATCTTGTTCGTTATCTGGCGTCTGCACTGGCGATGACGCTGGTGCTATCGCAGACATCGCTGGCTCAGGAATTCGTATGGGCCTCCAAACTCCCGGTCGGCACAGCCGTGCCTCCCATCAGCGCCCAGGATCAGAGCGGTACCGTGCGCACACTGCAGGAAATCACGGGCGAGAAGGGACTCGTGCTGGTGATGAGCCGCTCATTCGACTGGTGCCCCTACTGCATCACTCAGCTGCAACAGCTCGTCACGGTCGCGGATCAGTTCAAGGCGATGGGGGTGAACGTCGCCACGATGACTTACGATCCGGTGACAACGCTGGCCGAAGCGGCGGACGAGCATGAA
>MGYS01000028.1 GCA_001802565.1 Gammaproteobacteria bacterium RIFCSPLOWO2_02_FULL_57_10
GGCAAGCACCCACCTCTATTACTTAATCTCAACTTTTTAAAGAACTTTTTCCTTAACCTTCGTGGTCAGGAGGCCGCGTATTATACGCATCTGTTAAAACTTGGCAAGAAAAGATTGTAAATTTTTTACACTCTTCAGAAAACCTTAACTTCTAGTTTTCCTGATCCCGGCCAACTCGTCACAGGGGCGCGCATTATGCCACAACGCGATCATGTGGCAACCAGAAAATCGCAAATCCACGGAAATTTATTTCATTCGCAAGAGTGGACCAAGTGAAACAGTTTTTTCCCACGACGGACTATGAAGTACTTCCCAAACAGAGCCACATCAGACGTTAAAGAAAGCTCGTCTGAAGCCACCTTCTTGCCATTCACGCTGACTGCCCCGCTGGCAATGAATTCACGCGCCATTTTATTTGAAGGCGCCAACCCGGTTTTGACAAGGACCTCTACTATGTTCCCTGCGATACCACTTACTGCAGTGGAAGGCAGTCCATCCAATTTCAATTGCTCACAGTCTTGTGCGCTGAGAGCACTGAGATCCCCTGAGAACAACGCACTACTGATCCTCTCTGCCGCCGCAAGACCTTCAGCACCGTGCACCAGGCGAGTCACCTCTTTAGCCAAAATTCCCTGCGCTTCAGGCCTGCCCTGAGCAGATTTATCCGCATCTTCTATTTCCGCGATAACCAGAGGGCTCAGAAAAGTGAAAAACTTTAGAAAGGTATAAACGTCCGCGTCGGCCGCATTCAACCAGAACTGGTAGAAGGCATAAGGAGATGTCTTGTTCGCATCAAGCCACACGGTGCCAGTCTCTGTCTTGCCGAATTTCTGCCCATCGGCCTTTGTCACCAGCGGTATCGTCAATCCAAATACCTGAGCGCGGTGTACTCGCCGCGTCAAATCAATTCCGCCCGTGATATTCCCCCACTGATCACTGCCACCGATCTGCAACACACACTCATGACGACTATACAGCTCGGCAAAGTCATACGACTGCAGAATCATGTAGCTGAACTCGGTAAATGAAATACCCGCCCCCTCTCTTTCAAGACGTTGCTTGACCGAGTCCTTCTGGATCATGGCATTGACCGAAAAATGTTTACCCACGTCACGCAGGAAATCCAGCACGTTAAGATCCCTGACCCAATCCAGGTTATTCACCACGAGAGCAGAATTTTTACCGCAATCAAAATCGAGAAACTGAGATACCTGCCCCTTCAGGCGACTCACCCATTGGGCGACAATATCGTTGGAATTGAGCTGCCGTTCCGCCGCTTTGAAACTGGGATCTCCAATCAACCCTGTCGCGCCGCCAACCAATGCGATAGGGCGATGGCCAGCAATCTGAAATCGACGTAAGGCAAGCAAGGGTACAAGGTTACCTATATGCAGGCTCTCCGCTGTCGGGTCAAACCCGCTGTAGAGTGTTCTGCCCTCACTGAGAAAAGACCTGAGTTCATCGCCAGAGGTCATCTGAGAGATCAACCCTCTGGCCTCCAAATCACTGATAATGTCTATAGATACAGCTGACATACCCTATTCCTGAAATTTTGAAGCATCAAAAACCCGACAATGCGGTCGATATGTGAATTTTTTCCGGACCGCGCTGTCCAAGCCATCGATGGCCGCTTGATAAGGCGGCAGATTTTACACTACTAATCGGAATAAGACTTGACCCGCTCAGGAAAAGTCATAAGAATTGCCGATCGTTTCATGGGCAAATTGCCCGCCTCGGCACCAAGAAGAAGAGAAAAATTATCAGAATTTTCATGGCCTTTGTTGACTCTGCCAAAGTGTTTCTTAGCAAGCACCTCCCTCGCAACCACCTGATGCTTGCCAGCACGCTGGCACTTGGATTGGCTGTGCTGGTGGTTCTGGCTCCGGAAGATTCTGCTCATGGCGCCCGTATCAACAAGCCGCTTCCACTTGATCCGTCGCTAGAAAACAACGTTTCTGCGACAGTGGCCACCCCGGAGCCCCCCCAGACAACAGATACGGAAAGTGCCTTCTGGACCCAGATGAAAGTTGAGTCCGGCGACAACCTTTCCGCCATGTTCACAAAGGTTGGCTTGGACGCACAGGATATGTACAAAGTGCTCAACAGTACCGAAGAAGCCCAGGTACTCAACAAACTGTATCCCGGCTATCAGCTGAGCTTCCACATCCCCGAACCAGGCACTCTGGCGCAGCTCAAGGTCTTGAAATCCCCTCTGGATGGCTATGTCTTCACACTGAACAACGACAACTATGTCGTCGAGCCCATCAAGAGGACGGCAGAAGTAGTCCCTGCATTCAAGGAAGGCGTCATCAACGACAGCCTTTTCATGGCAGGACAGCGTGCTGACATTCCTGCTGTTTCGATCATGGAAATGGCTGACATTTTCGGCGGAGTCATAGATTTCATCCTTGATCCACGCCAGGGCGACAGTTTCAGCATTCTCTATGAGGAGAAGTATCTGGACGGAGAGTTCATCGGTAATGGAGATATCATCGCTGCTCAGTTCACGAACCAGGGCAAGCAATACATTGCCGTGCGCTACGAGAATGAGGCGGGCGACGTTGGTTACTTCAACCCCGAAGGCGAAAGCATGCAGAAGGCTTTCCTCCGCACACCGCTGGATGTTTTCCGTATCAGCTCCAATTTCAACCTCAATCGCAAGCACCCGATTCTGAACACTATTCGCGCGCACAAGGGCACTGATTATGCTGCACCCAGAGGAACGCCTGTCCGCGCAACAGCCGATGGTGTCGTGACCTGGGCAGCAAGAAACGGGTCATTCGGCAAGCTGGTTGTCATTCAGCACAACGGTCAGTTCGAAACCAAATATGCCCATTTGAACGACTACGGCCAGGGGATCAAGAAGGGTTCACGCGTCAAGCAAGGTCAGGTGATAGGCTTTGTTGGTACCACCGGCGGTTCTACCGGCCCGCATCTGCACTACGAATTCGTGGTCAACGGTGTGCACAAGGATCCGCGCACAGTGCTCGATCAAATGCCCAAGGCGATCTCCATAGAGCCTTCCGAAATGCAGCGATTCAAGGCGCAGACAAGAGATTTGCTGACCAGATTCCTGAACCACCACGACGACTCGAGACTGCTCAGCCTCAGCGGAACATCGGACCAGAAGCTCTAGCCCGCGATCCCTCTCGGCTTGTAATCACGTGCTTGCAAGGTACGTCTCCATGCATTCCCCCCAATACTTCATCGGCCTGCTTTCAGGCACCAGCATTGACGGCGTCGACTGCGTACTGGCTGATTTCGCCCATGCCAGACCCAGGCTTGTCGCCACCCATAGCGAACCCATCCCAACCTCGCTTCGCAATGACATTCTGTCTCTGTGTGCTGATAAAGGCCTGTCACTGGTCCAGCTCGGAGAAACCGATGTCGCAATGGGTAGAGTGTTTGCCCGAGCTGTCATCCATTTGCTCGAGAAGTGCAGCCTTCAACCAGGCAGTATTCTGGCGATAGGAAGCCATGGACAAACGGTAAAGCATCACCCAACCGGGGAGCACGCGTTTACTTTGCAGGTCGGCGACCCCAACACCATAAGCGAACTTACCGGGATCACCACAATCGCGGATTTCCGTAGAAAGGACATGGCGGCAGGTGGACAGGGCGCCCCTCTGGCACCACTGTTCCATCAAAGCTATTTTCTGGATAGCGGTGTCCGACGGGCCGTGCTGAATATTGGCGGCATCGCCAACATCACGTTGCTCAAACACGATGAACACACTGCGCTAAGCGGGTTTGACAACGGTCCAGGCAATGTCCTCATGGACTCATGGATCAATCTGAAACAGGGGTTGCCCTACGATGCTGGCGGTCAATGGGCCGAGAGCGGCCAGGTCCAGCCAGAGCTTCTTGCAAGACTGCTTGATGAGCCATACTTTGCACGGCCGTTTCCCAAGAGCACGGGGCGGGAGCTTTTCAATCTTGATTGGCTGCAGAGCCGACTGGCAGAGTTCGACGGTTTTTCCGATGCCGATGTACAAGCCACACTGCTGGAGCTGACGGCTCGCTCCATCGTGCAAAGTCTTGACTGGGCCGCCAGAGGTATTCAGGAGGTCGCTGTATGTGGTGGCGGTGCCCACAACGACGCACTGCTGCACCGCCTCTCGCAATTGCTGCCAGGCATTCGAGTGTTCTCCAGCGCAGAACTTGGACTTGCACCAGACTGGGTAGAAGGCATGGCGTTCGCCTGGATGGCAAACAAGACCTGGAATGGGGAGTCAATCGACAGCAGCAGTGTCACTGGAGCAAGAGGCCCACGTATTCTGGGAGGTATCTATCTGGCGGAGTCTGGCAACAGACCCCCTCACTGATAGCCCGGACTACACCGAGAAAGACGATCCACAGCCGCATGTAGTGGCGGCCATCGGATTACTCACGACAAAGCGCGCCCCTTGCAACCCCTCGACATAATCCACCTTGGCGCCTACGAGGTATTGATAACTCAGGGGATCGACGAGCATATCGGCGCCAAAATTGCTGACAACCGTGTCGTCCTCGTTCATTTCCTTGTCGAAACTGAAACCATACTGAAACCCGGAGCATCCACCTCCGGTCACGAACACCCGCAATTTCAGATTGGGATTCCCTTCTTCCGCAATCAGCGTCTTCACCTTGTTGGCAGCATTCTGCGTCAAGGAGATTATGGTCGGGTCGTGAGATTGAACAGCAGACATTGTTTTACCATCGATATCAGGAAGGCCGCAGGGCAAAGGACATCAGCCCTGCAGTGGCGCGATTATGGCGAAACCCCAGTAATTCAGTCAACTATTCATTCTCGACGTTGTCGTGACGAGTCTCCCGCTCCCGATACTCGCTTGCAAAGGAAAGTGCGTTGCCGGGCGCTGCAGCCAGTCTCCCGGCCTCTTGTTGTGCTCTGGCAATATGCATCAGACTGCCATTGACTTCGGAACCCATGACCATTTCAATCAGTGTGTAATACACATCGCCCATGATGATGCCTTTGGCGGCGAGCTCGATGTGCTTCACGCAGTGGACATCTCCTTTCACCAGCCCGTTGATAACCGCCGAGGGCACCCAGATCCCTCCTTCCACAACCCCCGTTTCGGTTACACGGATCACCGCTCCTGACTCATCGTCGGCGTAGATGTTGCCGTGAATCCTGCCTTCCACGATAAGCTCACCCGCGAAGCGAATGTCCCCGCTGATTTCTGTCTGCCCTGAAATCAGGGTATGTGCGGGGACTCGCATGATCTTGCCCTTGTCATTGGATCCGAACATTTTCATCCCTCCAAAACTGCCGTCCAGTTGAAGATCTTCTCGACTTTCCTTTCAGTGGGTTTGATCGAATCCGCGCGGACCTCGATCTGCCGTGGTACGAAATCTTCCGGCACCTGTATGTCGCCTTCTATGTTCTGGAAGTAGCGGAAATTGAGAGTCGACTCGACCGTTCCGGGCTCCGGGACCAGATCCTGAAGCGGCATTTCCACTGACTCACCGTTGCGCACTCCGCTGACGGCAATCTCCACACGCCCCTCCATCACGCTGTCCCCTGCCCCTGCCTGCCGAAACACCGCCTTGTATCGGTAGTGGTTGGGAGTCTCGGCAGGAGTGACATCAAATTCAGCAATGATCAGGCCGGTTTCAAGTTGCTCCGGAGCCATGACCTGGCGGTAGAAGCTGACATCCTGCTCGAGTTGCATGATGCGCTGGCGCAGACTGTTGATGGTGCTCTGCACCTCCTCGTTGGCGCGCTGATCCATGACACTGGTTCGCCCGGAAATGGTGACTTGCGAACGCAGAGCGGCCGCCTCATCGCGCACGCTGGCAAGCTCCTGGATCAGCCTCTGATTGTCGGCAGACGTGACGAGATGGTTGCGCGAGGCGGCATATTGTCCGAACAGGTACCCACCAGCGGACACTGCCCCCATTCCCATGACCAGGAAAACGACCAGTGCAAAGCGGCGCCAGGGCTTGTAAGGCACCACCACCATCCGCTGCTGCCTGCTCCCCTTGACGACATTTGGCATTGAACTGCTCCGATCAAACTGGCAACTGTGTCAGGCCAGCAACTGCTCTGACTGACAATCAAGGCAGAAGGGCAATACTTCCCAGACCTTCAGTTTCATCAAGGCCAAACATGATATTCATGTTCTGCACAGCCTGACCCGAGGCGCCCTTGACCAGGTTATCGATAACCGAGAGCACCACCACCATGTTGTTCTGTTCCAGATAGCAGACAGCAATCTGGCAGTGGTTGGCTCCTCGGACGTTACGTGTGGCAGGAAACTGCCCCTTTGGCAGTACATCGACGAATGGCTCGTTTCTGTATCTGTCCTCAAACACCTTCTGCAGGTCCACTCCGCTCTTGCCAGCTCGCAGAGGCGCATACAAGGTTGCATGAATGCCCCTGATCATCGGTGTGAGGTGTGGAATGAAGGTCAGTTTCACGCTTTCACCCGCGTAGGTGTTCAACCCCTGGCAGATCTCGGGAAGATGTCGATGACCCGCGACACCGTAGGCATGCAATGACTCGGAGGCCTCAGATAGCAGACTCCCTACCGCGGCCTTGCGCCCCGCACCACTGACTCCGGATTTCGCGTCGGCGATCAGACTGCCAGTCTCGATGAGACCCTGCTCCAGCAACGGCAGAAAGCCCAGCTGAATCGCAGTGGGGTAGCATCCAGGCACAGCAAGCAGACTCGCACCCGCAATCTTCGCTCTGTTGACCTCCGGCAGGCCGTAGACCGCATCGCCCAGAAGCTCCGGGCTCTCATGCGCCACGTTGTACCACTTTTCCCAGAGTTTCTGATCTCGCAGTCTGTAGTCGGCAGA
The DNA here is from genome assembly GCA_001802565.1 of Gammaproteobacteria bacterium RIFCSPLOWO2_02_FULL_57_10. Lineage (GTDB taxonomy): Bacteria > Pseudomonadota > Gammaproteobacteria > Pseudomonadales > Pseudohongiellaceae > UBA5078. Next base: position 6,808 of record MGYS01000028.1, read on the forward strand.
CAGATCAATGATGCGAACACCTGTGGCCAGCAACGCGGGAACGGTCTTCATGGCCACTGCATGAGGAGTCGCATAGAAGACAACATCACAGCCGAACAACTCATCGGAGTCCGGAGCAGAGAAGGCCAGATCCACATGTCCACGCAGATTCGGAAACAAGTCAGCCACTGCAGTTCCCTGCAATTCGCGCGAAGTGATCACTTGCAGACTGACATCCTTGCGGGGTGCCAGAAGACGCAGTAGCTCGACTCCGGTATAACCTGTTGCTCCTACTATGCCGACCTTGATCACTTGTTCCTCCTGCCCGCCTGGGACCGCTGGCCTGGTTCAATTACTGGAAAA
>MGYS01000029.1:0-25634 GCA_001802565.1 Gammaproteobacteria bacterium RIFCSPLOWO2_02_FULL_57_10
CGCCGTAGACCCGCTTGGCTTCCTCGGCGAACCACTCGATGAACGACGCCGCATAGGCGATCTCACCGCGAGACTCTGTCAGCGGCTTGCCCTGCTCCAGAGTCATCAACCGCGCCAGGTCATCCTGATGCTGCGTGAGCAGATCGAACCAGCGCCGCAGACATACGGAACGGGCCTTGGCTGTCATGGAGCGCCAGGCGGGCAAGGCACGATCGGCTGCCTCGATGGCGCGACGGGTCTCAACTGCCCCCATCTTTGGCACCTTGCCCAGCTCTGCTCCAGTCGCCGGATTGTGAATCGTCAACGTGGCGCCATCGTCGGCGTCCTGCCAGAGTCCGTCGATGCAGGCCTGTTGCCTGAACAGGCCCCTCTCCTGCAACGACACTTCAGTCACTAGCGCTGTACCTGGCTGCGGTCAATGAAGTTGCCGCCGTTGGGCATCTGCACAGTAGGCAGGCTGTCTCGATCCAGCACGAAGTCACGCTCCACGATGTTGTGCAGGTGCAACACATATGCCGTCACCTGGTAGACCTCTGTGTCGGTCAGTGACTTCGGTGCCAGGGGTGGCATGGCGCGGCGCACGTAATCGAAGATCGTGCTGGCGTGCGGCCAGTAGCTGCCCGCCGTCATCAGCGGGGGTGTGGCAATCGGCGAGCCGCCGGCCAGAGCCGGGACTCCCGGCGTTCCCTCACCCTGCATGCCATGACAGGCTGCACATTTCTGTTCATATACCGCCTGACCCTGCGCCGCGGTGCCGGAGCCTGCAGGCAGGCCCGAGCCATCGGGAGCCACGATGAGATCCCAGCCCTGCAACTGCGCTTCGGTGATCGGCGTGCCGAGTCGAGGGCTGTCTTCGGCTGCACTGGCGCAAGCGCCGAGCAGTACGGCAAACATCAGAACGGCTGTAGGTTTATGCGTAAACATTCTTCACCTCCCCTTGAGCGGAGACGGCCCAGCTCTGAATGCCATTGTAGTGGTAGCGGTTGGCGGGGCTGTACATGGCGACCCATGCTGCGCGCGCCGGTTGCACGTTGCCCGCCGTGTCGGTGGCCCTGCTCTGCAGGATCGCCTCGCCGCCCTCCCATAACCAGGGGAGACGGAAACGCGTGAGCGTCAACGCCTGCTGGTTCTCTTCGATATGAGCGTCAGCCCAGGTGCGACCACCGTCGGCGGATATTTCCACCCGACGAATCGCACCACTGCCGGACCAGGCCAGACCCGTGACCTCGTGCAGCCCACGACGAGTCAATGTCATCTGGCCAGAGGGCGACGTGATCACCGACTTCACGCCCATCGAATAAGTGAATTGCAGCGCCCGACCATCGGGCAGCAGCTCGGTGTAGCGGGAGGTCTCGTCGCGGAAATTCGCAGGCCCATCGGTCACCTTGATCTGCGTCAGCCATTTAACGCTGACATTGCCCTCCCAGCCGGGAACAAACAGACGCATCGGATAGCCCTGCTCAGGGCGAATCGGTTCGCCATTCTGGTAGAGCGCGATGATCACGTCTTCCATTGCCTTGTTCAAAGGTACCGAACGTCCCAGACTGGCGGCATCGGCGCCGGTGCAAGTGATCCAGCTTGCTTCCGGCGTCACACCGGCTTCTTCCAGCAGAGTGGAGAGTCGCACGCCGGTCCACTCGGCGCAGGACAACAGCCCGTGAATGCCTCCGGCACTGTTGTCGGCGGCAGTGGGTCCGCTGTTGGCACCGCTGTTGCCGGAACACTCCAGAAAATACGTGCGGCTGACCTGCGGATACGCCAGCAGGTCTTCATAGGAAAACGCCAGTGGCTGACGCACCATGCCATGCAGCACCAGACGATGCTGCGCAGGGTCGATATCGGGAATCCCGGCGTGATGACGCTCGAAGTGCAGACTGTTCGGCGTGAGAGTTCCCTGCAGCAGATGCAGCGGCGTACGCGAGGCTCCGGTGCCAGGAGAAATGGCATTGGGCTGCGGCGCCAGACGTGTGACACCTGCCGCGAAACGGGAGGGACTGCCGTAACCTGAGAGTTCTCTGCCAGGAGTCTTCGACCAGGCCGGAATCACCAGCCCGGACGCATCGGCGGCGAGCACATTACCCGCCACCAGAGAACCGGCTCCTGCCAGACCGAGGCCCAGCAGATGACGGCGATTGATAAGGCCATTTCCGGCCACGCTTTCCGAGCGCAGTTGCTCGTGAAGATGCGCAAGTTCCAGTTCGCTCTTGTTATTGTTCATAGTTTGTTCTCTACAGTCTCGTGGGTATTGCCGGGGGTATTGCAGGAATTGTCATCCATGAAGATTTACTGTTAATGTTTGCGCACTTTAATGGTTGCGCGCGCTCAAAAACGATCGTGCTCAAGAGACTAAATGAAGCATCCTGCAAAAGCCATAGCGTTGACAGCCCTGATTCTCACTGGCCTGCCCGCTGCTGCCACAGATTCGTCACCTGCCGAACGACGCATCGACATGCTGCGCTGGCAGGAGAGAATCTTCAAGGACTCCACCACCTATCGCAGCGTGATGCTGAATCAGGAACGTGTGCTGCGGGGAGAGGCCGATGGCAGTGCCAGTGCGCTCTACCAGACTCTCAACATCAATCTCAACGAAACTCCCTATCTGCATTGGCGCTGGCGCATAGAGCGCACCTTCGGCCCGGGCCTCGACGAGCGCAGCCAACAGGGCGACGACTATGCCGCGAGGGTCTATCTGATTCGCAACGGCGGCCTGGCATTCTGGCGCACCAAGGCCATCAATTACGTGTGGTCGAGTGGCAGGCCGACGGGCACCCACTGGGACAATCCTTATGCGGGCCGTAATGTTCAGATGTGGGCAGTGGACAGCGGCGACGAAGGGGCCGGTGAGTGGCACAGCCATACGCGAGATATCCGAGCAGACTGGCGTGAGGCTTTCGGCGAAGACATAGACAGTCTCGACGGGCTCGCCGTCATGACCGACTCCGACAACACCGGCATGATGATACGCGCCTGGTATGCCGATATCCGTTTCAGCTCCAACCCCTAGCACCCGGTCCGCAGCAGCAGATTTACTCAGGAGATCGCATGGCAATCATCACGTTTCACGGCGCAGCACAGGAAGTCACGGGCTCGTGTTACCTGCTGGAGTCTCCGGCGATCGGCAGAGTATTGCTGGAGTGCGGCGTCAGACAGGGCGGCGATGCCGTCGAGCGCGTGCAGGAGGAGACCTTCTCTTTCGATCCGGCGAGTATCGATGCCGTCATTCTCTCTCACGTGCACCTCGACCACTCGGGCATGTTGCCCATGCTGGTGAAACAGGGCTTCTCCGGACCCATTCACTGCACGCAAGCCAGCAAGGGTCTGCTGCGAATTCTCCTGGAGGATGCGTCCGGCCTCTATCACCGCGATCTCGAGCACGAGAATCTGCGTCGTCAGCGCAGCGGTCGTCCCGCGCTTGAAGCGGAATACAGCGAGAAGGATGTCGAGCAGGTCATCAAACTGTGCCGCACGGCACCTTATCGCACCGCTGTGCAGGTGACAGCGGACGCCACACTGACCTTCCACGATGCCGGACACATTCTGGGTTCGGCGATTGTCGAACTGGTACTCAACGAGAAGGGGCAGACGCGCCGCCTGGTTTTCTCTGGAGATCTCGGTAAATCCAATTCCGTGCTGATGAACGATCCTGCCGTGCTGAACAGTGCAGACCTGCTGATGATGGAAGGGACTTATGGCGATCGCGATCACAGGACCCTGGACGACACGATGGAGCAGCTGGAAAAAGTCCTGCACGAGACCTGGGAGCGTGACGGTAACGTGTTGATACCGGCCTTTGCGGTAGGGCGTGCGCAGGAAATCATCTTTCATCTGGGTTGCCTGCATCAACAGGGCAGACTCGACGACTGGCAGGTCTTTCTCGACAGCCCCATGGCGATCGAAGTCACTCAGGTCTACGATCGCTGGCTGCATCTGCTGGACGACACGGATGTGCGCTGCCTGACAGACTCGGGGCGCGAATCGCTCGCGGGGTTCCTGCCCACGCTGCAGATGTGCAACAGTTCCGAAGAATCGATGGCCATCAACAAGATCAAGCGAGGCGCCATCATCATCGCGGGCAGCGGCATGTGTACAGGCGGACGCATTCGCCACCACTTCAAGCATCGCATCTGGCGCGAGAATACGACGCTGCTCTTCATCGGTTTTCAGGCGCGCGGCACACTGGGTCGCCGCCTGGTCGATGGGGAGAAGAAGATCCGTCTGTTCGGCGATGAGTATCTGGTGAGGGCCAGAATCGAGACGCTGGGAGGATTCTCCGCTCATGCCGGGCAGAGCGAACTGATCGCTTGGGCAAAAGAATTCCACCCGGCACCCAGACTCATTCTGATCCACGGCGAAGCGCAGGCTCTCGAAGCCCTGTCGCAGAAATTGTGGACCGAGTCCGGCATGCGCAGCGAGATTCCCGAACTGGGACACAGCATCGCGTTCTGATTACCGTCCGATCATGCCAGGGGCATAGTTTCATGATCCGCGAGTCCTCCAATGGCAGCCCGGTTGACAGCGATCTCGTTGCAACTCCCCACGCGTGCACCATCGATGAGCTTGTCGCGCTGCTCCACAGCGATCAGCAGGGCCTGACTGCAACTGCGGCCGCCGAGCGTCTGACCAGACATGGCCTGAATCGTCTTCCCGAAGCCAATCCAACGCCTGCGTGGCAACGCTTTCTCCGACAATTCCGCAGCCTCTTCATCTACGTGCTGATGGCCAGTGCCGTCGTCAGCGTCGCACTGGGTCATCATGTGGACGCCGGGGTGATCCTTGCGGTAATCCTCATCAACGGCATCATCGGTTTCGTGCAGGAAGGCAAGGCGGAAGCGGCACTGCGCGCCATTCTGTCCATGACCACGACACACTGTCTGGTGCTGCGCGACGGGCAGGTGCAGAGCATGGACAGCACGCTGCTGGTGCCGGGCGATGTGGTGATGCTGCAGGCGGGCGACCGTGTCCCGGCGGATCTGCGTCTGCTGCAGAGCAAGGAGCTGCGCTGCGACGAGTCAGCGCTGACCGGCGAGTCAAAGCCATCAGGCAAGGCACTTGTCGATGTCGCGGCTGATGCGCCACTGGCCGAACGTCACAACATGGTATTCATGGGAACCATGATCGTCGCCGGTACCACAAGGGCGCTGGTCACCCACACTGGCAGACACACACAGATCGGAGCCATCAACACACTCGTGCAGAGCGTCGGCATACAGCAGACACCACTGCAGAAGCAGCTCGCTGCCCTCGCCCGCAATCTGACTCTGGCGGTACTCGTGCTTGCGGCACTGCAGATCGCCTTCGGGATGCTCGTGCACGACTACAGCTTCGGGGAGATGCTGCAGGGCGCAATCGCGATTGCGGTGGCCGCCATTCCCGAGGAACTGCCAGCCATCGTCACCATCGTACTGGCGATTGGCGTGATGCGCATGGCGCGCAGTCATGCTCTGGTCAGACGACTGCCTGCCGTGGAGGTGCTCGGTTCGGTCGACATCATCTGCACCGACAAGACCGGCACCCTGACAGCCAACGCGATGACGGTGAGAGTCGTGGCAACAGCGGACACCCATCTGCAGGTCGGCGGCGAGGGCTACTCGCCCGTTGGTGAAATCTGCGGAGCTTCCGCAGGAGAACAGGTCGTGCTGAATCACGTCGCGCACATTTCCCTGTTGTGCAACGACTCGAACGCGCAGCAGCAAGCCGACAAGCAGTGGACGATCAACGGCGATCCCACCGAAGGCGCGTTGTACGTCCTGGCCCTGAAACAGGGTTTGGATGCGGCACAACACAATGCCGCCTGGGTACGCGTCGATGCGCTGCCGTTCGAGGCAGAGAAGCGTTACATGGCCACACTGAATCGGCACTGCGATGGCTCCGCGCAGATTTCCCTCAAGGGGGCGCCCGAGCGTCTGTTGTCATTCTGCTCACACCAGCTCACGACACGCGGCGTCGAACCTCTGCAGCGCGACGTATGGGCCGCGAAAATGGAGACACTCGCGGCACAAGGAATGCGCGTGATGGCACTCGCATACAAGGACGCCGATGCGACGCTCACGGATCTGGAGCACGAGCATGTGCAGAGCGGCATGATCATGGTGGCGCTTGCGGGCATCAGTGACCCACCCCGTCGGGAAGCCGTCTCCGCCATCGCCGAGTGCCACCGCGCCGGTATTCGCGTGAAGATGATCACCGGCGACAATCCGGTGACAGCTGGCGCCATTGGTCGCGAGCTGGGATTGAACACCGGCAGAGTGCTCACCGGGCAGGAACTCGACGGCATGAGCAATGAAGAGCTGGCAGCAGTTGTGGAGGAAGTGGACATCTACGCCCGCACGAGTCCCGCGAACAAGCTGCAACTCGTCAAGAGCCTGCAGTCATTGCGTCACGTCGTGGCGATGACGGGTGATGGAGTGAACGATGCCCCTGCTCTCAAGCAGGCCGATATCGGCGTGGCCATGGGACTGAAAGGCACCGATGCGGCGCGCGAGGCCGCCGACTTCGTGCTGACCGATGACAACTTCGCCACCATCGCCAAGGCCGTTGCCGCAGGACGCACTGTCTACGACAACACGCTCAAGTCGATCGTGTTCATGCTGCCGACCAATCTGGCGGAAGCGAGCATCATTCTGCTCGCCATCCTGTTCGGCTGGGTGCTGCCGATCACGGCGCCGCAGATTCTGTGGATCAACATGGTCACAACCGTCACGCTGTCACTTGCGCTGGCCTTCGAGGCAGGTGAGAAGCAGATCATGGACAGACCACCACGACCCTATGGTCAGGGCTTCATCACGCCGATGCTGCTGCGCCGACTGCTGCTCGTCGGTGGCAGTGGCGCTGCGGTGATCTTCGGTGTGTTCAGTTATGCCCTGCAGAATGGCAACGACATCGAACATGCGCGCTCGATGGCCGTCAACACGATGGTCGCGATCGAGGCTTTTTATTTGATCAGCAGCCGCTTCTTCACTGGCACTATCTTTCACTTCGATACGTTGCGCGGTTGCGGGCCGGTACTGATCTCGCTCGCGCTGGTGCTGGCCGGACAGATGCTGTTCACTTATCTGCCACTGTCGCAGCGGATCTTTGCAGTGGCGGGGTTATCGTGGGCGAACTGGGGAGTGGTCCTGTTGTCTGCAGGCGTGGTGCTGATGGTGGTGGAGGCGGACAAGTGGTTCAGCGCGCGAATGACCGAGGATGCCGGGCAATCTCGTTAAGAAGAAAATCAATCGCGAGCAGGCTCGCTCTCACACAGGAGATGGCGGACCCCTTCACTGAGCAAAGGTGCCAGATCAATCTGATTGCTGACGTCGGGAATGCTGTTGCTGGTGACCACGCGCAGCCCCACCGCCTGCATTTCCTGCAGTGCGCCTTCCGCAAAGATGCCATGCACTCCGATGCATACGGGTGCCGACATTCCCGCAGCCTGCAGATGCGCGGCCGCCTGAATCATCGTGCGACCAGTACTGATGATGTCGTCCACCAGTACCGGAGTACAGTCAACGTATTGCTCGACGTGCGGCAGTGAGATTCGAACATCGCGATCACCGAAGCGCTCCTTAGTGAGCACTTCCCACGGACACCCTGCCGCCTGTGCGACGCGCGCGGCCCACTGCTCGGACTCACCATCCGGGCCAATCACCACCGGTTTCGTCACATGGTCACGCAGCCATTGTGCGATCGGTTGCACCGCCGTCATTGCCAGTGCCGGAATGCTGTAGACCTCGCTCAACGCGTGAATGCGATGCAGATGCGGATCGACGGTCAGCAGCCAGTCCACCTGCTGACTGAGCAGGCGCGCAAAATAGCGCGCTGTGATGCCTTCGCCGTCGTGAAAGCGTTTGTCCTGACGCATGTAGGCGAGATAGGGCGCGATGAGGCCTACTCGACGCACGCCGAGATCGCGCAGCGTACTGACCAGCATCAGCAGCGGCAGAATCTTGTCGTCGGGGTGGTGCATCTGACACAGGATCGCGACGTCGGCGTTGCGCACATCGCTCAGGACGCGCACGTGACTCTCGCCATCCGGAAAGCGTCGCAACTCGAAATTTCCCGATTGGAAATCGCTTCGAGCCAACAGATTCTGTCCGAGGCGTTCCTGCCCCGGCATCACGAACAACTGGCGGTTCATACCACTTCCTCTTCGATGCGCAAGACTTCCGGATGAGCGTTGCAGAAGTCGAGTGCGTACTCCAATTCCCCCACCGCCTCGGCGTGCAGTGTCATGAGAGGCTGCCCCTTCTCGACCCGATCACCCAGACGCACGTGCAGATCGAGGCCTGCAGCTGGCGCATTCGGCGCTCCGGCGAGACTCGCGAGCCGCGAGATCACTCTGTTGTTGAACATGGCGATCACGCCTGCACGCGGCGCCACGATGTCATGACGATGCCGCGCAGCAGGAGGCGTGCGCAAACCACCTTGTGCCTCGCAGATGGCGACGAACTTCTCCCACGCCCGACCACTGTCGAGTGTCGACGTGGCGAGCCCGAGCCCGGCCCTGTGTCCACACACGCCACCCATTTCCAACAGGGTTGCCGCGAGTGTGAGCGCGCGCTGCCGCAGGTCGGGTGGCGCCTCGCGCTTGTTCTGCAAGACTGCCAGTACATCGCGCGCTTCGAGCGCCGGGCCGATGCCTCTGCCCACTGGCTGCGTGCCGTCGCTGATGACGGTCTGCACGTGCAGCCCCAGGGCCTCGCCAGTACGCTTGAGCAGGGTGCCCAGCTTTCCCGCCAGTTCGGCACTGCGCACCTTCGCGGTCGGTCCCACGGGAATATCAATCAATACATGGGTGGAGCCCGCCGCGATCTTCTTGGAGATGACCGAAGCGACCAGTTGTCCCTCGCTATCCAGATCCAGTGCCCGCTCGACGCGGATGATGATGTCATCCGTCGGGCTCAGTGCCACGGAACCGCCCCACGCGAGACACGCGCGCTGATCATGCACCACCTTGCGCATCTGCTCGAAGGTCAGCACCACATTGGTCAGCGTCTCCATCGTGTCCGCCGTACCTGCTGGTGAAGTGATGGCGCGCGACGAAGTCTTGGGCATCAACAGTCCATGCGCTGCCACAATGGCCACGACGATGGGCGTGGTGCGATTGCCGGGCAGACCACCGACACAGTGCTTGTCCAGCACCTGCACGTTCTCGCCCCAGGCGAATTTCTGGCCACACTCGACCATGGCCTGAGTGATCGCGACGGTTTCGTCCAGCGACATGGCGTTGGCCGCACAGGACGTCACATAGGCCGAGAGCTGAATGTCGGAATAGCGCTCCTGACTGATGTCGGTGATGATCTGTCGCGCCGCTTCCAGCGTGAATGGCTTGCCATAGAGTTTGCCGCGCACGTGGCTCATGGACTCCACCGGCGGCGCGTGCTTGAAATGTGCCTTGTCGCCCTCTTTGGCACCGAGAAGTTTCCAGGCGCTCTCACTGAGTGCTGCCTTCTGGTGACTGAGGAAATCGCCGGTGACAATATTGAGCGTGGCGATGATGCTGCGCTCACCGACACAGATGCGTACCCTGCCCTGCGCGCTGAACCCTTCCGAGCGGCAGACATGACAATCCTCGCGCATGTAGACGACAGGCTCCTGATGAGTGTCGATCCCGGCACGGGTGAGGAAGAGGAAATTCTCGTCGGGTGCCTTCTTCATCTTGCGTTCTCTGCACTCGACGGAATGCCTGGCAACCTCACGACTGCCGCGACAATCTGGTCGGCATCCTGGCCGTTGGCGAATTGCATGCCCGCCACGTCCAGCGTGCCACCGCGATTGCGATAGCCGAGAAATACGGTCGTGGCAGAGCCGGTATCCAGACGCCTCAGCACACCGGTCATCACCTCGGCATGCGTGTGACTGATCACCACACGATCCTGCACCGCCGGGATCAACGCCGCGATTGCCGCGTCGCTGTGAACGTAGGCGACCTCACGCTCGTCACGGGGAATGCGCAGTCGCCCGGGCTCGATGATCGCCACCACGGAGCAACCCACTCCACGCTGACGCAGAATGTCGGCAGCCGCCAGAGCAGCACTGACCTGATAGGAACCCAGTGCGAGGAGTTGCACTTGTGCTGTCTCATCGTGCTGCAACACAATCGCGCCGTCGCGCACCGCCTGTTCTGCCTGCGCGACGCTGCAGCGCACCGGTCCGACATTCTTTGCTGCCACCACGGTCGCCACTTTACCGCGTTGACCATAGAGCGATCTCACGACGGCAACGGCAGTATTGGCATCGAATGGAAAGTACACAGGCGCCACATCTGCCATTTCACCCAGCCACGCCTCGCACAGCGTCGGGTCCTGATGGGATTGCTCATTCTTGCCGTTCTCCCAGGTGTGGGAGCTCACCAGTACCGGAACGGACAGCCATTGCGACGCACGGCCCGTCTCCAGTGTGTGCCGCGCGAAGATCACTTCCTGACGCATGGCACCCAGCATCTTCACCGCGAACGCCTCGTAGCTCACGGCAAGGCTGATACCCTGCTTGTTGGCCAGCGCGGCACTCACCACGGCCTCCTCGTTCAACGCCGTGATCACGGAGCCGTGCAGGGACTCTGCAATGCCATCCTCCGGCGCCGTGACGCGATGTTTGAGCAGATCCAGCGTCTTGTTCATGCGGTTGCTGCGCATCTCGTCGGGATTGCCGACGCGAATGCGATGTCCGGGATTCTGTTTTGCCATTTCGCAAAACCATTCGTCGATGGCGGCCATCGGGGCAACAGTGGCGCCGACGACAATCTCGCGAGGAACTGGCAGCACAGGCGCAGCCACTTCAAGTTTGCGTAGGCAGTGATCCTTCTCGCGCACTCTGGTTTGCTGCGCGTGAGTGCAGAGCGTACTCACGGCTCGCTGCAACTCGGCGGGAGGCACGTGCAGGCGGCTCGCGCCCGCAATGAAAGACTCCCGGCTCCCTGCGTCAAGAGCCGGGCTGCCGGGCAGCGGCAGATTGTGCGCCGCATTCGTGCCCGCTCCCGGAAAACCGAAGCCCTTGACGGTTTCCGCAATCGCGTAGGGCAGCAGCACGGGATACTGGCTGCTGCCTGCACGAATCGCCTCGTGCTGTTCGCGCAGACGTTCCGCCATGCTGAGAATCGCCCACGCAAAGGCGGCCGGATCGCGTCCGTCGATATCGATGGGCTCGAAGCCATTCAGAGTCAGATGATCGCGGAACCAGTGCACACCACCAGACTGCGACATCGTCGTGCGCTGATCGATGCGGCGACCATTCGCAATCATGATCGGCATCACCAATCCGGTGTCTTCACCGCGCCACCAGCGTGCGGCCCAGTCACTGCCTCTTTGTTCCTCGAACGCGCCATCGCTCAGAAAGCTCACGAGCTCCTGCCCTGGCAGCGGCATGTGCACATACTGCAGCCCAGCGAAGCCCAGATAACCCCCTTCACTGATACCGCCCGCAGTGAACACGTTGACGTGGCTGCCCAGTGGGGCGACCGGTCGACCGTCCGCGCCTATCTCGTAGCTGTAGAAATCCTGACAGAGGCGACTGAGCCCAGCGTCGGAAAGTGGATAGTGTGCGTCCTGCTCCGGTTCGAGATTGCGGATCAGCACGTTCACCGCGTCGATGGCGGCAACACAGTGCCCCTGCCCCATCAGCCAGGCACGGGTCGTGCCGGTCAGCGCATTGGCGAGCAGATAGCCGACATAGGCCGGCACGATGTTCAGCGCACCGCCGGTGTGTCCCTCTGGCACCACCTTGAAGTCTTCCGGCGTCATCGTGCGCCCATCGAGGTAGACGTTCTTCGCGTAGGTCATGTGCGCCGTCAGCCACAAACCCATGGAACCAAGCCGGTCGGCCGCGATGAACAGGTCCCACGCGTTGGCACTGCTGCAGATGCCATGTGCATCCAGCCGCGCGACCAGTTGCTCCACCCGCTCGCACGTCGTCTGATCGTGCTGGATGACTCCGCAACCCTGCCGCCAAAGTTTACTTCGCTCGTCCATTACCTGCTCTCCCGGAGTGTTTGTCGCATTGTCTGATATTGACAGATCATCTCCGCCGTTTCGTTGACGGGCGTCAGCCATATCTGCGATCGGCTGCTGTCGGCATGCAAGGACGTCATCCCGCTGGCCTTGCGATTACGCTCGACATCGAGTGTGACACCCAGCTCCTCCAGCCCTGCCAGCAGCATCTCACGGATACGAGGTTGATGCTCACCGACGCCACCGCCGATGCTGATGGCATCCACTCCACCGAGCACGGCAATCGCGGCACCAAGAGCCTTGCGACCCTGTTGACAGTAGAATGCCACGGCAGCCTCGCTCTCTGCGGTGCCTGCTGCCAACACACTGCGCATGTCACCGTCGCCGCCGCTGAGTGCTGCGAGCCCCGAGTGTTCCGTCAGTACTGTCGTCAACTCATCAACCGTCATGCCTTCGTTGCCGAGCAGGTGCAACGGTATGCCTGGATCGATGCTGCCGGCTCGGGTGGCCATCACGAGTCCATCGAGTGGGGAGAAACTCATGGTGGTGTCGATGACCTGATCGTCGCGCCAGGTTGTCATGGAGCAGCCACTGCCCAGTTGCACACTGATGAATCTGCGGGGCGCAGGCAATCCTGCCGCCACACTCAACTGCTGCACGCCGCGCCACTGACTGCGATGCGCCAGCCCGTGAAAACCATAGCGCCGCAGCGGCCAGCGAGGAGACAGAGACTTTGGCAACGCAAAGTGTGCAGCGACCGGTGGCAACTGTGCATAGAGGCCTGAATCGAAGACGGCAAACTGGGACACCTGCGGCCATTGCTGGGCGATCTCCGCAATCAATTGCAGAGCGAGGGGATTGTGTAACGGAGCCATTGGCGCCCAGTGTGCGATACGTGCGAGGGCGTCGCCATCCAGTCTCTGCGGAATTTCCGACACCAGACCTGCGTGCACGATACGATGCAGCACAGCCTGCACAGGCTCGAGCTGTCGCAGTTCTGTCGCGAGAAACTCACGCAGCTCTCTTGCGCTGCCGTCGCAGGAGTTCTGCCAGCGAACGCTGAAATCATCACGGCCTACATCGCACGCTGCCAGCTTCAGAGAAGAACTCCCCGCGTTGCAGATCAGGACAACCTGCCTTTCACTTTGCAATTGACCGCTCACTGCACACTGACTCCATCAGTCACGAGATCCGATGGGAACACGACGACTTCGTCTCCCGCCTGCAGACCCTGCAGCACTTCCGCAAATTCCGCACTGCGTTGCCCCGTCTGCACCGCACGCAACACCGCCGTGCCAGACTCGACAACAAACACGTGCCAGCCTTCGTCGCGACGGAACAGCGCACTGGTCGGCACAGTCAACACCGCCGGGTCTTCCCAGATCACGATGGCGGCTTCGATCCTGTATTCGGCGCCGAGCCCGGGATTGGCGCCGACCAGCTCGCCGATGACATTGACACGCTGCTCCTCCACGCCCAACGCAGAGAATTTCGTGAAGGCTTCGGGTTCGATGTATTGCACACGGGCCTCTAGGACTTCGGAGCCACCCCAGCCACTGATCAGCATGCGATCGCCCTGGCTCACCTGTACGGCTTCCTGGGTCAGCAGATCCACCACAAGCTCCATCGCCTCACCGCGACTGATCTGAAACAACGGCGTGCCCGCAGCAACAACGCGTTCACTCTTCTCGAAGACACGATGCACATATCCGTCAGCAGGTGCCAGCACGGGCACCTCCCCTTCAGGTCCACGATCGTCGTAACCCATCAACTGTGACCTGGCACTTTCAACCTCCGCCCGCGCAGCCGCCAGACCGGCCTCTGCCGCCACGAGTCTCACCTGTGCCGCGTCAGCCACCTGTCGATACGAATCACGCTCCTCCTGTCCGATCATGTGTGACGCAAAGAGTTGCTCCCGGCGCTGCGCCTCCTGTTGTGCGCGCTGCAACGCGATGTCGGCCTCATTCAACGTGGCCTGTGCGGCAGACACACGCGCCTCTGCCGCTGTCAGCCCCGCGCGCAGCACTGCTTCTGTGCGCTGATTCTCCGGGGCCACTGCGATACTGGCGATGATCTGGCCGTTGATCACGCGATCGCCTTCGATGAGTGTAGTGCGCAACAATTGACCGCCAACTGGAGCCGCCACAGTGAAAGGCTCGCGGGCTCGCGTGCGGCCCTGCTCCTGCACGGTGACAATCAGTTCGCGCTCCTCCACCAGCGCCGTCTCCACCGACACGGGCTGCGGGCGCGACGACAACACGACCACGGCTGCCACAGCAGCGATCACCAGCACAGTCAGCAGCCAACCCTTGCGATGGCCACCGGACTCTGAGGATTTTCCTGTCATGATTTGTTACTCCTGATTTGCATGTCTTTACTCGCGTGTCTTGAGCACGCTGATCAAGTCTATCGAATCCAGTCGGCGCCGTACGGCCAAACCACTCGCGAATGCGGCAAGTATCGTGATGAGCGCCGACAGCATGTACGTGCGCGGAGCCACCACATAGGGAATCCGGAAGGTATCGGTCTGCAATCCCGTCACCATCACCCAGGCGAGCCCGTAGCCGATCACCCAGCCCAGCGGAATCGCCAGCACGGTGATGATGCCCTGCTCGCCCAGCAACAACACGGCGACTTCGCGACGATGAAAGCCCATCACGCGCAGGCTCGCCAATTCACGACCGCGCTCGGAGAGTGCGATACGCGCGCCGTTGTACACGACACCCACCGCGATGACACTGGCGAAACCGATCAGGAAGCCGACTGAGATGAAAATGTTCTGCGCCATCTGTTCCTCGAAGGTCGCCAGCATCGACGCGGGCGATGCCACTCCACCCACAGCAGGAACCTGCTTCAGTTGCAGATTCAATGCCTCGCGCTCTGACTCCGTCACCGACAGATAGGCGCCCGAGATCACATCGTGCTCACCGGTCAACCGGTGCAGTGCATCGAGATTCATGTACGCAGACACGCCGAGAAAATCCTCGACGATTCCAGCGATCTGTACAGAGGTGATCTGGCGCTTTCCTTCAAGCATTTCCACCGTGACGGTATCGCCGGTGTTCACGCGCAGGCGATCGGCGAGGACACGGCTCAGCACCAGCCCATCCGCTGGCAGCGGCTGCACGCCACCCCCGGCCGTGATGATGCGACGCAATTGTCCGTCGGGCTCCATGCCCTGAATCGCAGTCTCACGACTCCAGTGCCCGAAGCGCAATCGCGCGGGCGCCATGCGATAGGTCTCCACACGCGTCACGCCGTCGAGCCGAGCCAGATCATGTCGCGCTCCGCCAGAGAGATTCTGCAGGAATGACACGGTGATGTCCTCGCGCTGAATCTGGCGGAACTGCAGGTCGATCAGATGATTGACGCCATCGAACATGAACGTGCCGATGACCAGAATCGCCACCGAGAACGCCACACCCAGTGACGAAAGGAAGGCCTGCAACGGTTTGCGCTCGACGTTGCGCAGAATCATTCGTCCCGAGGCGGGCAGCAATCTGCCAATGCCCAGTCGCTCGATGAACCCCGGCTTGAAGCGTGCCGGTGGTTCCGGCCGCATGGCTTCTGCCGGAGGCAGGCGCGCCGCCTTGCGCACGGCGCCGAGTGCTCCAGTGAAAGCACCGGCAATACTGACCAGCAGTGCAATCAGCAACAGCCCCGGGCTCAACCGGAACTCCAGATCGGGCAGATCGAAGTACTGTCGATAGACGCCGATATAGGCATCACCGAGCATGATCCCCCCCACCGTCCCGATGCTCGCACCGACCACCACGGCGACGACGGCAAACATCAGGAAATGGCGCCCCACCTCCCAGTCGTGATAACCGAAGGCCTTCAGCACGGCAATCTCGCCGCGCTGTGTCGCAATCAGGCGCCCCAGCACCAGATGCAGCAGGAACACCGCCACGCCGAGAAACACCGCGGGCATCGCCGTGCCCATCACGCGGTTCTGGTCCAGCTCTCCCTGCAGCATGACATGGGACGCCTGATCCCTGCGTGCATAGGCGCCGTAACCACCATAGGGGGCCAGCAAGGTATTGAGGCCATCGATCACTGCCAGTTCGTTGGCGCCCGGTGCCAGTTTGACGAAGGCTTCGTTGAACGCACCGTCCATGTCATACGCGGGTCCGAGTGCACGGCGTCCCATCCACAGCACGCCATAGCGATCGTCCTCTGGAAGAAGTGATCCCGGCGGCACGGCGTAGGTATGCTCCGGAGAGATCGCGATACCGACGATATCCAGCTCACGCGAACGCCCGTTGATGATGGCGCGAATGGTATCGCCCGGATTCAGTCCTCGGGCTATCGCAAACTTCTCGCTGAGGATGACTTCATCGGGCGCACCCGGGACCACATAACGTCCGCGTTTGAGAAGAATGTCGTTGAGCACCGGACGACCGTTCTCCGGAATCGACACGAAGCGCCCCTGCGCGGGCGCATCGAGTCCTTCCAGATCGAGCGTCGCCAGAAACCCTACCCGCGTATCAGCCAGCGCCACACCGGGAATCGCCTCGATCTGCTCGCGCAGCGACTCGGGCGCGCGCCGCAATGACGTCCACACATCGGCAAAACGCATGTCGGTGTAATAGCGCTGCTGCGCGCCGATGAGCGACTCGTAGCTGCCCCGCATCGTCACCACGGTCATGATGCCGGTGGCAACCACGAGAGCAATGGAGAGCATCTGACCCTTCAGGTGCCA
The DNA here is from genome assembly GCA_001802565.1 of Gammaproteobacteria bacterium RIFCSPLOWO2_02_FULL_57_10. Lineage (GTDB taxonomy): Bacteria > Pseudomonadota > Gammaproteobacteria > Pseudomonadales > Pseudohongiellaceae > UBA5078. The sequence continues at coordinate 16,630 of MGYS01000029.1, forward strand.
GCACTCCCGCAACAGCTTGCGATTGAGCGGCCGCAGCGCCAGTGTCGCAGTGAGACGCTCGAACACACCGCCGGAGCCGCCGTGTGATGTCCCAGTTCGCGCTACCACTGCACGTCCTCCACATTGGCCCGCCGCGCGTTGCTGTGACGTTCGACGATTTCCCCACTGCTCATGCGCACAACGGTGTCGCCGATCTCACCGATCGCAGCGTTGTGCGTGATGATTGCGGTGGTGGTCCCCGTCTCGCGATTGACACGATCGAGCACGGACAACACAAGACGCCCGGTGCTCGCATCGAGCGCGCCGGTCGGTTCATCACACAGAAGAATATGGGGGCGCTTGGCAATGGCGCGTGCGATCGCCACGCGCTGCTGTTCGCCACCGGAGAGCTGGGCAGGAAAGTGATGCATGCGTGGGCCCAGCCCCACGAGTTCCAGCGCGTCCTCGGGACGCATCGGCGAGCGCGCGATATCGGTCACCAGTGCGACATTCTCGCGCGCAGTAAGACTGGGAATCAGATTGTAGAACTGGAAAACGAATCCGACGTGTTCGCGGCGATAGTTGGTGAGCTCAGTCTGGCTGGCCTTGCTCAATTCCTGCTCACGCGACTTGTGATGAAAGAACAGATTTCCGCTGGAGGCCACATCGAGCCCACCAAGAATATTCAGCAGCGTGGACTTGCCACTGCCGGAAGCGCCGAGCAGCACCAGCAGCTCGCCCTCGTGAAGGTCCAGATCGACCTCCTTCAACGCATGCACGCTGACTTCCCCCATTTCGTAAACCTTGGAAAGCCTGCTTGCACGCAACACAATGGGATGCACTGAGGTCGCGTTTGCCGCTGTCATTGAAGATCCCTGTGCCACATCCTCATCCTGTCAGACCAGACCTGCCGAAATGGTGAGCGGATATTACTCCTGTTGCCGACGCCGTGTTAAGGAGTTGCTGTGTCAAGGAACTGCTGACTCACTCTGACACAATTGCCACCGAGAAATTTCTACCCGAATCCGGAAATCGGGCGCTATCATGCCCGCACAAAATGACACCAGCACGATGAGCTGCAGCTTGCAGTCACATTCCAGACAGGAGCAACCCATGATGGGAGCATTCACAACATTCATGATCCAGCCAGCGCAGACCTGCCGCGCGGCAATCATTCTTGCACTGCTGGCGGGTTGCACCCCCACGGAAAACACGGTGACACCCGGCACTGCTGGCGCACCGATCGTCGGCACCAACGTCCCGCCACCGACTGCCTCCAACACCGAAGTGCCTCCCCCCTACGCACTGACCATAGAGCCGATGCCCGTGTCCGCCCCGCCGGAACTGGTGGTCGAAGCCAACAGGATCACGCAGCGTTTCATAGGGACTCTGTTGCCGACGCTGCAGCTGGCCATCGCCAGTGGCGGGCCCGTGCATGCCATCGACGTCTGTGCCGTGCAGGCCCCGCAGATCGCGCAGCAGTTGAGTGAAGATACCGGTTGGAACGTGCGCCGCGTCAGCCTCAAGGCACGCAACAGCAGCACTGCCACACCCGATGCCTGGGAAATCATGGCGCTGAACATGTTCGACGAGCGGCAGCGCGGCGGCCAGGAAGGCGTCAACATCAATGTGGCCGAGATCGTGGGAAGGGAGTTTCGTTACATGCAGGCACAACCCGCAGCGCCCTTGTGCCTGACCTGCCACGGCACCGATATCGAACCGGACGTGCGCAGTGCACTCGAGCAGCGCTACCCCGATGACATGGCCACAGGGTATTTCCAGGGCCAGATCCGCGGCGCCATCACGCTGCGCAAGGATATCTGACACCCTGTAGGAGCGAGGCCCGCTCCTACAGGTTACACGCGCACCGTGTAGACGTCGCAGTGAATGCCGTGCAGCACGCTGTTCGCGGTTGAACCCAGCACTGCTGCCTTGACCGCTCCCCGCCCGTGGCTGCCGATGACCACCAGATCCGCATTCAGACTCTTCGCCAGACGCTTGATCTCATCTGCCGCCTTGCCACGCAGGAAGTGCACATTCGAAGCCGGGATCTGGGGAAATTCCGCCTTGAGCATCGCACGGGTTTCACTGGCGATCTGTTCCTGAAAATCCCGTTGCGCCTTCTCGAAGTCCCCCATGTTCAGCTCATAGGTGTAGTTGCCGACCAGGGTTTCGTAGACCAGCACGGCATGAAGGACAGCATCGCTGCCCTTTACCAGGGTCTGCGCCTTGCCGAGAATTTTTCGGGACTCAGCCGATCCGTCAATCGCAACCAGTACGTTCTTGTAGTGACTCATCACAGCTCTCCTTGATCCGTTGTCAATTGCCTGCAGCCGATTCACTGCTCTGGCTGCAGTCTGATCATAGGCCTGCTGAAGCAGGACTCACAACGCAGAACGAACCTGATCCGCAGAATCTTGATGTAACGCAAACAAAACGGGCCCGTGCAGCGAAACTGCACGGGCCCGGAGAGACTTCTCTGTGGGAGCGGGCCTTGCCCGCGAATACTTATTGTCCAATCGCGGGCAGGGCCCGCTCCCACATCGAGTCGTGGTGGTTATCAGAGAATATAGATAGTCGCCAGCAACCCTGTAATCGACATCGTGATGGTGTATGGCAGCGCCAATATCACCATGCGGCCGTATGACAGGCGGATCAGCGGTGCCAGAGCAGAGGTCAGCAGGAACAGGAACGCTGCCTGGCCGTTTGGCGTCGCAATCGAGGGAATATTGGTACCGGTGTTGATTGCCACCGCCAGCAGATCAAACTGCTCGCGACTGATACGACCTGCTTCGAACGCTGACTGCACCTCGGTGATGTAGACCGTGGCAACAAACACGTTGTCGGAGACCATCGACAGCACTCCGTTCGCGATATAGAACGCGGAGAGCTGGGCGTGTCCTTCCATCGCCAGAACGAAATTCACCACTGGAGTAAACAAGTGCAGTTCGTGAATCACCGCTACCACGGCAAAGAACACCACCAGCAGCGAAGTGAAGGGCAATGCCTCCTGGAATGCGTGTCCCAGGCGATGCTCGTCGGTGATACCCGTAAAGGCCGTAGCCAGAACAATGACTGCCAGGCCGATGATGCCCACTTCCGCAATGTGCAGAGCAAGACAAGCCACGAGGAACACTGCTACCAGAGCCTGTATCCACAGCTTCAGAACATCCGTCTTGGTCATCTTGGCCGATTGCTCGGCATCATATTTTTCAAGGATCGAGCGCACGTTGTCCGGCAGTTTGGTGCCATACCCCGCGATACCGAATTTTTCCACCAGGATGGTGGTCAGCAGGCCTACCACCAGAACGGGCATCGAGACAGGCGCCACACGCTTGAAGAACTCGATGAAATCCCACTCCATGATGTGCCCGATCAGCAGGTTCTGCGGCTCACCCACTATCGTGCACACACCACCCAGGGCAGTACCAATGGCGGCATGCATCATGATGTTGCGCAGGAAACCACGGAACTGGTCGAGGTCAGCGCGGCTGTGCTCGGTGACACTGTTGTCATCGGAGACGTCGCTGCTCGCATCGTGCTGCAATCCCGAGGCTACCTTGTGATAGACAGAATAGAATCCCGACGCAACCGCAATGACCACGGCCGTGACAGTCAAGGCATCCAGGAACGCAGACAGAAGTGCTGCCAGGAACGCGAACATCAATGAAAGCGCCACCTTGGAGCGTACCCGGATCAGGATCTTGGTGAAGGTGAACAGCAGCATTTCCTTCAGGAAGGAGATACCTGCCACCATGAAAATCAGCAACAGAATGACCGGGAAATTGGTCAGTGCTTCGGCATAGACACTCTCCGGTGACGCCATGCCGATGACCACGGCTTCGAACGCGAGCAACCCACCTGGCTGCAGCGGATAACACTTGAGCGCCATCGCCAGGGTAAAGATGAACTCCGCAATCAGCACCCATCCCGCCAGGAATGGATCAACGAGAAAGTACAGCAGAGGATTGAGAACGAGAAAACCGACGATCGTCAGCTTGTACCATTCGGGGGAAGCCCCGAGAAAACTCTTTAAAAATGCCTGGCTATATGTAGCACTCATGGATGATTACCCTTCAATCATTTTTTTCTTTTTGGTGGTTACCTGAAGACCCTTGTTGCGAATTTGTAGAGCGGTTTGCAAACTTCAATCCCCCCGGATTTTCATCCCTGACGCACACAGGGGCCGAAGTGGGCTTGTGTATGCCCTCCTTCGACCCCTGACTTCCAACGGAAATATCGCTGTCTGGAATACAACGGGCCCGCACAGTCAACACTGTACGGGCCCATTCCATGTCACAGCTTTGCGGCGCCCTTCATGGCGCTGACGACGGTGCCTATAGTAGATACATCGTTGCCAGCAATCCAGTGATGGACAAAGTAATTGTGTAGGGAAGTGCGAGTATCACCATGCGTCCGTATGACAACCGGATCAGAGGGGCCAATGCCGAGGTCAACAGGAACAGGAAAGCCGCCTGGCCGTTGGGTGTCGCCACCGATGGGACGTTGGTTCCCGTATTGATCGCGACTGCCAGGAGCTCGAACTGCTCACGGCTGATACGACCCGCCTCGAATGCCTGGGCCACCTCGGAAATGTAGACGGTCGCCACGAACACGTTGTCCGACACCATCGACAGAACACCGTTGGCAATATAGAAGGCAGACAGTTGCGTGCTGCTATCCTCGATCGCCAGTACATAGTTGATCACGGGGGTGAATAGATGCAGTTCATGAATCACACCGACCACCGCGAAGAACACCACCAGCAGAGCGGTAAACGGCATGGCCTCCTGGAAGGCATGGCCAAGACGGTGTTCGTCAGTGATGCCATTGAACGCCGTGGCAAGCACGATGACAGCCAGGCCGATGATACCCACCTCTGCCAGGTGCAGGGCGAGACAGACAACCAGGAATACGGAGACTGCAGCCTGTACCCAGATTCTCAGGTAGTCGGACTTGGTCATCTTGGCGGTCTGTTCAGCATCGAACTTTTCCAGAATCCCGCGCACATTCTCTGGGAGCGTGACGCCGTACCCGCCGATCTTGAGTTTTTCGACCAGGAATGTCGTGATCAGACCCACGATCAACACAGGGATGGAGACCGGTGCAACGCGAATGTAGAACTCCACAAAGTCCCAGCCCATGATGGTTCCGATCAGCAGGTTCTGTGGTTCTCCCACGATCGTGCTCACTCCGCCCAGCGCCGTACCAATGGCGGCATGCATCATGATGTTGCGCAGGAAGGCGCGGAACTGCTCAAGATCGTCGCGACTGTGATCCTTGACGCTGGCATCATCGGTCACGTCATGACTCTGATCCTGATGGAGTCCGGAAGCCACCTTGTGATACACCGAGTAGAAGCCGGACGCGACCGCAATCACCACCGCAGTCACCGTCAGCGCATCGAGAAACGCTGACAGGAAGGCCGCCACAAAGGCAAACAGCAATGACAGCGCAACCTTGGATTTCACCCTCAACAGGATCTTGGTGAAGACAAACAGCAGCATTTCCTTCAGGAAAGAGATACCTGCCACCATGAAGATCAGCAGCAGAATGACCGGGAAGTTCGTCAACGCTTCCGCGTAAACCGTCTCTGGCGACGCCATGCCTATTGCAATGGCTTCGAAGGCCAGGAGTCCGCCGGCCTGCAGCGGATAACATTTCAACGCCATCGCGAGCGTGAAAATGAACTCCAGAATCAATACCCAGCCGGCAACGAACGGATCAATGAGGAAGTACAGCAGGGGATTGAGTATCAGAAAACCAACTATTGTCAGCTTGTACCAATCAGGTGACTGACCCAGGAAGCTCTTCAAGAACGCCTGACCGTATGTAGAAGTCATGTTATTTCCTTTCTCTATCTCTTGAGGGGGTTGTATTGGATTCGATGGACAACATTGACCATATGGCGAATGTTGACCTGTGGAATCATTTGTTTTGTTCAACATTCCGCAAATGCAGGAAGCACCTGCCCAGCCCCCGAGGCCGAACTCCAGAATGTTGATTTAAAAGAGGTATTTCCGAAAAAAATCGTTTCGAGAGAATACTGCTTCGGTCGGATCATATTAGAATTGTCACGACCATTGCCAACCTTTTTCGATTTATCGATCATTCGAACACACGTCGCCACGTTTTTTCGCACTTCGGCGATTCGTTATTGAAAGATGCAACTTGCTGAAATTATTGAATTATTTATTTTAGGTGAAATATCGCGTAGGCACTGGCCTGAGAAACCTCCTACACTCATCCACCGGACACGCAAAAAAACAAAGAATGAGACTGGCCCGTATGCACAATGTCCCCGCCATCGGCAATCTTCGCATCCTTGCAACAACCCTCGTTATTTACATGGCGTTGGCGCAACTGGCATTTGTGCTGAGCGATCCGGTGTCGGTCGGGGCCAGTTTCTGGCCTGCCGCCGGATTGACCATGGCCGCGCTGCTGTTGCTGCCCACACGACAGTGGGTCTGGGTGATCGGCGGTATCGTGATAGGCGAATGCAGCGGCAATCTGTTGCGAGGCTATCCACTCAGTGCTTCGTTGTTCTGGACCCTGGGCAATTGCGTAGAACCTCTGCTGGGTGCCTGGCTCATTCGGCGCTCCGGCAATCTGCTGGGCTCCCTGACCCCGCTGGGCAATCTGCTGCGCTTCATGATCTATGGTGTCGTTGTGGCGCCTCTGGTCGGCGCCTCGATCGGCTCCCTGGGGACGATACTCATCATGGGTTCTCCCGCCTGGCAGGTTTGGCCCAAGTACGTAGTGGGTGACGCCCTGGGGGTACTGGTCATGGCGCCCGTTCTGCTCAGCTGGTTTGACGCGAAGCCCATGCCCCGCCGCCCTCTGGAGAGTGCTCTGCTGATGGCCAGCGTCGTGGCGTTATGTGTTCTGGCTTTCCGCAACTGGGGTCATTCGATCGACATCATTCTCACCAATCTGCTGCTTCCGCTCATGCTCTGGGCCGCGTTGCGTTTCGGTGTACAAGGCACCGCCTGGGTAATCCTGGTGATCGCCAACGTTGCCAACATTGCCACTGGATTGGGCTATGGCCCGTTTACCGTAGTTGAGTATGCCAGTGGGCATGGCATCACTGTTCTGCAGATTCTGCTCGCCATTTCCTCCGCGACTGCACTCGTTGTTGCTGCTCTAACCAACGATCTGATACAGGGACTGCACAAGGAATCCCGACTGCTGCATCAGGCGCATCACGATACGCTGACCGGCCTCCATAATCGCACGGGCCTCCATTATCGGCTGGAGCAGATGCAACATCGCCGCGGCACGGACAGTGGAGCACTCAATGTGCTGATGTGCGACCTCGATGAGTTCAAGGACGTCAATGATCGCTATGGGCATCTCACCGGAGATCGCGTGCTGGAAGAAGTGGCGCGGAGAATCAAGAACTGCATTCGCGACGCCGATATTGCCGCCCGCCTGGGAGGCGACGAGTTCATCGTGGTGATCAGCAACAGCAACAGGGAGACAGTGGGGAGCATTGCAGCGCGAATACTGGAGGCAATGGAGCAACCTGTCGGAGAGATATCGATCACGATGTCCATCGGGATTGCCAACGCAGCCATGGACGACGATTTTCAGGAGTCATTCGCTGCAGCCGATCGTGCTCTCTACAAAGCCAAGCACATCGGCAGGAATCGCAGCGTATGGGCGGACTCACTCACCACATAGAATATCTGTGGGAGCGGGCCTGGCCCGCGATCTTTGCAGGATGCTGCCAATTGAGCAGCATCCGCAGCATCAAACCTCTTCAGGCGCACGGCAACGCGGATCAGCCTGCTGAATTCCGGCAATCACATCGCGGGTGATCGGCAGAGGATCGCAACCGTGTCCTGTCTCACAGATCAGGTCCCACTTTGGTTCAGCCTTCACGTGGCAGCCGAAGCAGTTGCCACCGAAGCGATTGACCACATCGACAAAGCCGCGCGCCACGATGGTAGAACCCTCCTCGCTCACCTGCAGCTCGAAGAACTCCCAGTCGTTCGTGGCCGGGCTGGTGCCAGGTGTCTGTTTGACCATGACTTCCGTCGGCACAAGCTGCACGACCGAGCCGGTGGGATACATGGCTCCATCAGGCGACTCGGCGGCGGCAACGGTTGCCTCCAGATTGCCGAGCAGATTGTCGACGAAGAAGCCGCGTACGGCAGTCATCGCGGTCAGGCAATCGAAGGTGGCGTCATCAATGGCAATCGCCTGTTCGGTCGCGGCTTTCAGTTGTGTGACACCAAGACCGAGCGTCAAGACTGCAACGCCGAGTCCGGCACCGATACGGAAACGAAGGGATCTGGCATCTGGAACTGGATGGGACATGGAGGTTCTCCTGGTAAGTTGCCTGCGATCATATCGTGTGCGATATAGTTTTTACAAGGATTGAAAGAACATATCCTGGATTGATTTCCTCAACTCGATTGCTCGGCCTCAGATTGCAGGTGTTGCAGAAAGTGATCGAGCTGCTTCTTCAACTGTATGGCGTCCTGCAACGGGTAACCCGTACGGTTGAAGAGTTGCTCTGGAATGCAGGCGCACTTGGCGCGCAGGGCCTTGCCCTTGGCGGTCAGCACGATATTGACGACTCGCTCGTCCTGCTCGCCACGCCGACGTTCCAGAAAACCCAGCAGTTCCAGGCGTTTGAGCAGAGGGGTGAGAGTATTGGTGGCGAGCTGCGCACGCTTGCCGATATGAGAAACCGCACACGGCGCATCTTCCCACAGGATCAGCAGCACGATGTATTGCGGATAGGTCAGCCCCAGAGGTTCGAGCAAAGGCTGGTACAAACGCGTTACCTGACGTGAGGTGGCATACAAGGCAAAACACAGCTGGTTATCCAGCAACAGGTAATTGGTCTCGCTCTTCGCGCCTTTCGTCATGGCTGTCTTCCTGCCCAAATTGCTCTCGATTGTGGGCAGGAAGTATAAACACCCTGTAGTGAAGCAGCCACTCTTACATGGCGGCTGGCATGCGGGCAGCGCGCACTTCCACTTCTACCAGCCAACCTTCACGCACGAGACCGGCAA
>MGYS01000029.1:25678-26213 GCA_001802565.1 Gammaproteobacteria bacterium RIFCSPLOWO2_02_FULL_57_10
CACTGCAAATACCCGCACCTGCACGATGTCGGACATCGACCAGCCCACCGCTTCCAGCTTCGTCTTGAAACCGTTGAAGATATCTATTGTCTGCGCCTGCATGTCGCCCCAGGTGCCATCCGCGTTGGGCGATGCCCCGGCGCCACTCAGATACAGTGTCTCAGCACCAGACGGAATGAAGATCGACGTGTTGAGGTTGGTGCTCTCACCGGTACGGATGATCTCGGGAACTGCCGCAGGCGCCTCTGCCGCCTCAACTACAGTCTCTGTCTGATCCGCACAACCCGCCGTCAGCAGAACGCCCGGGATGAGCAATGAAAGCATCGCGCGGTGAAAAAATCGTGTGTGAACTGACTGCATGAAGTAATCCTCTTGTTATCGACCCAGTGTGTTGATGTAACTGACTATGTCCGTGATGGCCTTGTCGTCTGTCAGCATGCGCGCAAATGCCAGCATTTGCGAACCGTGACTGTCCTGGGGGTGCGCTCCGCGATACCCCGCCCTGAAATTGGTCAACTGTGTCACCAGGTACCAA
>MGYS01000029.1:26234-30245 GCA_001802565.1 Gammaproteobacteria bacterium RIFCSPLOWO2_02_FULL_57_10
GGGGCGCCCATCGCCTCGCTGCCCTCGGCGGAGTTGCCGTGACACGTCGCACACGTCCCGTAGAGCGTGGCACCTGCCGTGGCGTCGCCGTCAATTGTGATTTCGGTTGGCACGTAGGACCAGCTGCCGACCCACTCCACTACCTCGGCGATGCCCTCATCCGTCAGCAGTGCAGCCATGGGTTGCATCTCCGAACCCTGAAAGTCCTCGGGATGCATACCGCGAACGCCGCTGCGGAAATTCTCCAGCTGACGCTTGAGGTACCAGGGTTCCATGCCGGCCAGACGAGGTGCCTGAACGCCCACATTACCGACACCATCGGTGCCGTGACAGGTCTGGCAGTAGAGATCGTTGTAGTAAGCCTCGCCCTCCAACTGTGCCTGAGCTTGAAACGGAAGACACATGAACAACGCGACTACGACACCGAAGATTTTTCTGCTCATGAACTCTGACTCCGCCGTGAATGTTTGCACTGTTCTGAAAGAATATTTTCTCATCATGATCAGGCACCACTCTCAGCGGTGGCACTGCGCAGGCGTTGATCGAGATCGGCCAGTGCCCAGTGCGCGGAGAGAATCGCACTCTCCTGCCAGGCGCCGTGGTAACTCACCTGATCGCCGATGAAGTAGTGACGACCATTGACCGGTTGTTGCAGTGTCGCGAACAACGCCTCCTCTTCATGGGTCCAGCCACCGGGGCTGCGCTGCCAGCGCGCGGAGCATCCGAGCATGTGATTGATTCTGTGCCACGCAATCGTGATCGGCTTCTCCACCATCTGACGATAGTCGGAATGCAATTTTTCACCCTGTGCCAGCAGAGCCTCGACACGTTCGGCCTGTGGCATCTTGGTGAAGTGCATGCCACCGCCGAAATTGTATGCCGCGAGAATGACGCCCTTGGCTTTGTGGATGCCGTGGGATGGATACCACACCTGACCGATCGGGGCGTTCACCCAACTGATGCCGCCGTAGATGTCATCCTTCTCCCAGAACCGCTCCTTCGCCTGGAAAGCCGCCTTGTACGCCTCGCCGCGACGGATGTATTTCATCGCGTGCAGATACTCCGGAGGGAAGTTGTGCGGAATTCCCGTCATCAGGTGCGCGGGAATACAGTTGAAGCAATAGTCGACAGACAGCGTTTCGCGGCTGCCATTGTGATCGAACGCAACGTCCACGCCATCGTCCGCGATCTGCATACCGGCGACCTGCGCCTGATAGATCACCTTGTCGCCAAGCGCTCGCGTGAAGCCCTTTATGATCATGTCCATGCCGCCCACCGGCTGCATGAGCAGCGGGCCGGTCTCGCCTTCGTTGGCTGTCAGTGTCGTGCCGAGGAAGCGACTCTTCATCACGTCCCTGAACGCAACCATTTCCTTCAGCACACCGTGATCGAGGAAGCCACCACTGACATAGCCCGCACGCGAACTGCCCTTGTAGAGTTTGTCTTCATCCAGGTCCCCGAAGGATCTGATGAGACGCATGATGGTCTCCGATTCCGCTTCCGAGAATGGCTCCTCCAACTGCGCCTGAGAGAAGGACTTTGCGAAAAGCTCGGCGAGAAAACCGCGCACATTGGTGGAGAGCTCGCCGTTGCGAATGGGTTTGCCACCGAGGATGGCATCGTCCTGCACGTAAGCAGTCTTGCTCTCATTGATGAAGACTTCGAGTTCGACGCCGAGCTCCTTGCAGTAGTGCAGAAGATTGCGATGCGTGCTGGGGATTCGTGCGGCGCCCGCGTTGAAATACATATGGGGTTCGTTGTCCCATTCACAGACCTGCCGATTGCCGATCTCGTCGACGGTGTCTCCAGAGCGCACCGTCATGATGCGACCCCCGGCACGATTGGAGGCCTCCAGCACCGTGCACTCATAACCTGCCTTCGTCAGTTCCCAGGCGACGGTGAGACCCGATATGCCTGCGCCGAGGATGGCCACTCTGCCCTTGCCGGCCGCAGGTGCGGCCAACGCAGGAACAGAGAGCGCCCCGGCCGCGGGCATGAGCCTGAGTGCCGAGCCGAGGCGGATCAGTGCGCCGGTACCAAAGGTGGCTCCCACCAGATTCATGAATTCTCGCCGACTGACAGGTTCCGACATCACGCTACTCCTCTGATTTGACTATGCCCGATTGGACGGTTCTCGCCTGTCAGATGCATTAGTCATGCCGGAGTATCGCAGGTGGCGCTGAGGAGTTTCGTGCGACCCTGCTGTGCGAACCCCTGATTCAATCAGGCTGCAAAAAAAATTCCTTTGAAAACAGTAATGAAATACTCGGCGCCACCCGATCATGCGTGGCGCTTTTCCGTCTTCACCCGAGGCCACTGCCGCGAGGCTCATGCTTTGAGCCTGGGAGGAGCGAGTGGGGAAACTGCGAACCAAAACGGAGCAGGTGCCCCTGAAAGCTCAATCAGGAACATGAAATTGGTGCACAGCGCAGTCGTCACCTGCAGAGCTCGCGACTACTCAAGCCAGACAGGCATGGTCATGGCACCATTACCCGCGGAGTCCCACGCGGCAAATCGCACCCACGCCTGCCCGGCTGCGTTGAACGGAATCTCGAAGGTGTGACTGCCGAAGGCAGGCAGATGCGTCGTTGCCATGATGACGCTATTGGTCTGTTGCCCGTCGCCATAGACAACTTCCACGAAATCCAGCGGAAAGGTCCACTCGACCTGTGCGCGCAACGTGCGATTGTCGCCAGTCCCGATATACTCATGCGCCGGAATCAGGACCTCTCCGGAAGTGACGAAGTAGTCACCACGGCGAAGCACGTCGATGATGGGCGAATAGTCCTTGCCCGTGGGCAGTTCATCCAGCCGCAGATAGGTGACGGGCCCGTTCGCGTAAATGTCATCACCTGGCGCCTTGAAGTAGGTCTCGGTGATGGCGAGCAGGGATTTCGGCTGCAACCCGGTGCCGACCAGCCAGTTGTTCATGTCGTCCAGCAGGGGAATCACACGAAAATCGGAGAGACGTTTCTCCGACAGATCAGAGCCCATCCCCCAGCGCCAGCCTGCACCACGATAGCTGTCGTGGAGAAACTGCGGCGTCTGCGCCACGGCATCCGGATAACCTGTGGAGCCTTTGGTGCGCGGATGCGGCATGTAGATCAGCATGTTCTCCGCCTCTACCATGGCCATGATGTCCTCGGCACTGCCGATGTTGTACATCTTCCCATACTCGGGATGCTCGGTGATCAACGGGGTGCCAGGTGCCCTTTCATCCACATAGTAGACAGGATGGGAGAACAGCAGGTCCCAGTGACCGCCGAGAATGTTGCTGTTCTCCATCTGCGGCCACACCATGAAGTCCGCATCCGAGTGACGCGGGGCACCTTCGAAGAGCCAGTGCAGCTCCTCCAGTTGCGTCTCCTCGCGCGGCCTGTCCACCGGCCCGGCGATATTGATGCCCGCAGAACGGATGACCTCGAAGTCGCGCAGACGCGTGTCGATGCTGCCGCTGGCGATCAGGTTGCGCCCCATGTCCGTGTGGTAGTGGCTGCCCATGACCTTGTAGCCATCGAGTGCCTTGTAGACATCGTTATGCGTGAAGGCCAGCGCCTGCTGCAGAGTGTCATCTCCGTCCGCGAGCGACGGATAGAAATAGCCGACCATCTGCTGCTGCGATCCCGGCGGTGCACTGTAGAGCGACCAGTTCGCCATGTAGCGCTCGACCACTTCCTGCTCGCCCTGACGGATGCCGATGCTGAAGGAATCGTCGCTGTCCTTGCGATACCAGTTGTAGCCAACATTGATCTCCACTTCACGAGCCCAGAAGAAGGTGTGCGGTGGCGGGAACGCCGCAATGGAGGCACCATTGGTCGCGGCAACCAGCAGGCGGTTGGCTGCTTCGACGGGCACTTCATTCTCGTTCACGGGACCGGCAAGACCATAGGACTGCTGTTGATACCCCGTATCCCGCCACGACACAGAGGCATCGTCGTCAAGATCGAGACCCGAGAGTCCCACGTCGTACTTGTACGCAACGGAGGGCAACTGCGTGGCGGCCAGCACCTC
>MGYS01000029.1:30259-33194 GCA_001802565.1 Gammaproteobacteria bacterium RIFCSPLOWO2_02_FULL_57_10
CGCGCCATCGGACTGCACCATGCAGCTGCTGACGTTGTAGCGGATATCGTTGCGGCGAATCTCGTCGGGAGAACGCGGCAACCCCGGCTGTTCCGCAACTCCTGCCAGCGGAGGCGGATTGCCCGTGCCCTGCTCTTCACGCAGATCCAGTGGCGCGTCCCAGAACACATCCCACTTGTAACGGTCCACGACCTCCTGGGTCAGCTCCACGCCCAGTGCGCGCAGCGGCACCAGTTGCTGATTGCTGATGCGACGAAAGCCCTCGACGATGTCGAACTCGATGCGCGCATCGGTGAGCACGGTGCGCCAGTCGGCGTCGCCCTCGCGCATCTGCAGAGTCCGTACGAGTGGCTCCCCATCCTCAATCGCGAGCAGCATCTGCAACTGCTGGCTGCCAGTGCCTGACCACGCCAGCACCAACCCCTGGGGCGTATTCCTCGCCTGAATACCTGAAGCGGACCGGTAGTCAACCAGCGTGCAGTCGAATGCTCGCGCGGCACTGCCCTGCCCCAGCGCATCCTGACCAGGCAGCAGCGCAGCGATCATCAATGTGCTTGACAGCAGACCACAGTGGCCAAGGCTGGAAGGAAGAGTGATGGGACCTGTCATAACAGCGCTCCTCGCACGGCTGTATGGAGAAAACCGCGTCGTTGTTGGAATTGTTGTAGGAACTTGCATTGATATCGGAGTTGAAGCGGATACTGCGAAGGAGGATAAAAGTTCGCAGGAATGAAGTCCATCAACACCACACTGATTGAAATTCAGGGGAAAAAAAAGCCCGGGACCAGCCCGGGCTCTTCTTCAGTGCTTGCTCCGTCAGACGACGGCAGTGCCTGTATCTTACTTCTTGCCGAAGGACGACTTGGCAACAGCAGCCTGCAATGCTTCCTTCTGCGCTTCCGTGATCGTACCGGCAGCCTTCAGGGCATTCAGGGTCTTGCCCACACAGCTGGTGTAGGCGCCATGGTTCTTGGCAGTCGCCTTGCACTCTGTCGCAGCGGCATTGATCAGATCCGCGAGGGTCAGGCCATTGCTGACCAAGCCATTCGCCACACCGGAGTTGTTGCCATCAATCACCACGGTGGCAGACAGATCGGAGCTGTCGTTCTGGTCGGCATTGTTGCCCACACCGTCACCGTCCGCATCGGCGGTTTCGGTGGCGTCGTTCGGGAACACATCAGCGTTGTTGCCCACACCGTCACCGTCAGAATCGGCAGTCTCGGTCGCATCGTTCGGGAAAGCATCGCCGTTGTTGCCGACACCGTCGCCATCAGAGTCAACGCTTTCGGCAGGATCGTTCGGGAAGGCATCTTCGTCATCGGAAACACCATCGCCGTCAGAATCCGGGTTGGTGACAATCACGCCGCTCGCATGGGTGACGCGTCCACCGTAATAGAACTCTTCCCAGGCACCCGTTGAACTGTTGTAGTGGTAATCATGAGTCCACAGCTGTCCCTGAACCTGACCGCTGTCCAGCATGGCCTGATCGGGCGGCTGTGGAAACTGACTGTGATCCACAACCAGATCAAGCTGATACCCCCAGAAATACAATTGCACATTCTGGTACTCGGTGACCTGCCCGTTGGACACCTGATTCTGGACGTTGAAATACACCTGTTCGTAGTCATTGTAGTAAGTAGCGTAATCGACGGTATAGCTGCCTGCGGCGTTGTGGCTGTAGGTCACACCCTCTGCACCCATGGTGACAGTCTGTGCATGGGCAATGCTGTTGTCAGTGTTGTAGACCACCACCTCGATGGATTGAATGGTGTTGTACCACTCACTTTGGGTCTGGGTATAGCCATACTGATAATAGTAGTAGTCATAAGAGGTATAGGTGTTAGAGTAGTCAGGCGTTCCCGGATTGTCCGCATAGGTCACAGTGACTTCATACCGGTCACCTTGGTCAACACCCCCGAGTGTGCTGTTGTAATAATAGTAGCTGTAATCAATGGTGCCGGAAACGGTGAATTCTGCCGCCAGAGCAGATTGCCCCGCTGCCAGAGTCAACGCGCCAATTGCCAATGCCAATTTCGTTTTGTTCAAGTTTGACCCCTTTTTTAAGATGTATACGAACGCGCTCCGCCAAATGGCAGAGTGTAGTTTTTCGATCAGGGAAAGAAATAATCTGGCAGACCGTCAGATCATGCGCACTGTATCACAATACGAATTGGCCTATCGATAGTTATATGGGGATTTCTTCCCGTAATCTCCCACTTTACATCACTTGTACAGCAGAATTCCCAGTGTGACGGGAGATGGTGGTCAAGTTCGCGATTGCCGCGACACGCACCACAGTGCACAGACAACCAGAACATTGAAAAATGCGAGAACCGCAATCACTGTCAACACTGCATCAGGACTTCGCGCGGTCAAGAACCAGGCTGCCAACACCGGCGCCAGCGCCTGCGCCAGCAAAGCCGGTCGAGCCAGACGTCCCATGACGATGGCGTAGCGATCCGGGCCAAAAAGGGCAAGTGGCACTGTCCCTCTCGCAATCGAGAAAATGCCATTGCCAGCACCATAGAGTATCAGAGCGACTCCAATAACCGCGAATCCTGTCGCCAGCAGTACCAACCCACTCGCAATCAACATGATGGCCGCTGTGAGCGTCCACAGCGGATGGTGCCGACCACGATTGGACATCTCGATGATGCGACCTGCCACCTGCGCCGGGCCAATCAACGTACCGAGTAGCACAGCGCTCTCCAGCGTCACCCCCTGTGCCTGCAACAGCACCAGCAAATGGATGGTGAGGATCGAGAAGGTCGTGCCTGCCGTCATGAAGGCGAGAGCCAGCAGAAAAAATTGTCGATGCTGCGTTCTGGTAAGAGGGGCATCCGAAGCAACTGCCTCAGCATCTTCTATGGGCGCATTCCCTGTTGGTTGGGGGATCAGTGTCAGCACCAGCGGCAGGCAAACAAACAACTGTATC
>MGYS01000029.1:33204-40757 GCA_001802565.1 Gammaproteobacteria bacterium RIFCSPLOWO2_02_FULL_57_10
CTGGAGAATCCTCCCCACAATGTGAGCGCTGTTATGGCCGTGCGTGCACGCGTGCGGTAGATCTGCCCCAGTGTGGAGAATGCGGCATCGTACAAACCGCTGCCCATGCCCAGCCCCATGACCAGCCAGCCCGCGATGAACACCGGGAGCGATTGCGCGAATCCGATCACGACCAGACCTGCCGCCAGCAGTGGACTGGACAGCGCCAGCACGAAGCGCCCACCACGCTTGTCGATGGCCCTGCCAGCCGCAGGTGAGACCATGCCCGCGACCAGCAGCCCAGCCGACAGTGAACCGATGATCCAGGGCAACGGCCAGCCGGTGTCAGTTGTGATGGGACCGGAGATGATGGTGAGCAGATAGAACGAGCCACCCCAGGCAAAGATCTGCATGATGCCGAGGGCGGAGACAACGAGCCAGCGGGGGCGGGCGCCGGGGACAGGCTCTGAATTGATGTTCAACGTTTACTTGTCTCCTTCAAGACCTGCGAATTCGAAGAGTGCGGAATAGTCTCTCTGATCGGCCTTCCTCAGAGCCTGAATATAGGCTTGTCTGCGTTCACCCATGGACTGCAGATCATGACCTCCCGACCAATCCAGCGGAGGGTCATTGAAGACCTTGCTCATCAGCATATCAGTCAATATCCGGGCATGGCGTCCATTTCCATTCGGGAAAAGATGGATGTGTACAAGCCGATGGTGGAATCGCAGGCACGCTTCCTGTGGGGAGTATGTCCGGTATTCGGCCCAATACCTCACATCATCCAGCAGCACACGCAGTTGCACTGGAATCTGTCTCGGATCAACGCCGATATTCTTCTCGGTTTGCCTGAAGGATCCTGCCCACTTCCAGACCTTACCGAACAGCCTCTTGTGCAACTCACGGATAAAACCTTCATCGAGAATTTCGGGATGCTTCTTTCTGGAAAGCCACTGCAGGCCCTCCTGGATATTAGCCTGCTCAAGCTGATCCAGTTGCCCACGAGTTGTCACGTGCTTGAATCGAAGACCAGTCTTCTCATCGGCATCCAACTCGGTCGCTCCGTCGGGCTCAGTCATCGCTGATGTTACTCGTTGTCCCAAAAATTCGCAGGCATCTCTTTCAGGAGTTCCTGCTCCAATCTCCCCATCTCGAACTGGTGACGCTCACTATCCAGCAACTGACTCTCCAGCGCCATGTGAGTATCAACTCTGCTCATGAGTTGCCGCGCCTTGTCCTTCGCCTGCATCTTCAGCAATGTCTCGATGCCGTCGTGGGGCACAATTGCGTACACCACGCGCCCGCCCATCGCTTCTGCCATGTTCTGCAGAGTCCTGAGAGTGATGGCCCCGGAGAGTTCGTTCTTTTCCGACTGCGCGATCTGTGCGCGCGATACACCCAGCCGACGTGCCAGTTGTGCGCCAGACATGCCGAGAGCCTTGCGCATGGTTCGAAGCCAGCCTTCTGGAGGCATGGGGAGATCGGCCGCCGGGCTGGCGGTTTTGTTCACGATCTGCTGATATTGAAATAGCACAGTTTTGCGCATGGCGCCCTCGCTCACCATTTTGTTTATTTATAAATATACAAATAACAAATTATTGTCAATCTATGAATTAACTTTGTTTGCGATATGTATATCTATAAATATACTTTTAAAGACGCAGAGTTCACAGAAAAAAGAGCTGGACCCGAACTGTGGGAGCGAGCCCTGCTCGCGATGATGGATGCCCAACGCATTTACATTTGGTTACAATTCCCTGCCAATATTCGTACAGTTTGCCGCCCGCCTCAGGGATAAACTGCGCCGCAATCGACCCAGACAGCGAGAACAACCTTGTCTTACTACAGCCGACCGAGCACCGTCCGCGCCGCTGTGCATTCCAGAGGGCACTCCACAGTGGTGGCTGGATTGCTGATGCTGATTGTCGTCTGTATGCCGGGGTTCGGAACCGCCCAGGAGTCGACCGGTGGAGCGGGGGTGGCCAAGGATAGCCGCCCCTGGACGTTAGGGATTGCTCTGGGGCAGGGACGCCGCTCCAACCCTTTCGTGGCTTCCGATGATATGGATGTCAACGCCGTGGTGGATGCCACCTGGTACGGCGAGCGTTTCTTCTTCGACAACGGCGATCTGGGCTACACCTTCGCCGCAACATCTGCAGAAAGATCACGCTTCTCCGGTAGCGCACTGCTCACCTTCGACAACGAACGCAACTACTTCAGCTACCTCAACAACGGTTCTTCCGGACTCGATATTTCCAGCCTGCGCACAATTGCGGAGGAGAAGGGATTCAGTGGCGGCGTGGGCATCGCCGGGGTGGATGATCTGGGCACCTTGTCCACCGCCGAACTGGAGGAGCTGATTTACCAGGACATCGACAGCTCATTGCCCGAACGCGATTTCGCCATCAACGGTGGGGTCGAGATGTTGTACATCAGTCCCTGGGGCGATCTGCAGGCGCAGCTTCTGACCGACGTCAGCAATACCCATGACGGCGAGTCTGCCTTCGTTTCATATTCCCACCCGTGGCTGATGCCGCGCAGCGAAGTCAGCCTCACGCTCGGGCTGGAGTGGAAGAGCGGCGATCTGGTGGACTACTACTATGGTGTGCGCAAGGAAGAGTCTCTGGACGGCCGACCGATCTATCGTGGGAGTTCAGGCACCAATGGCGTCGTGCGGCTATCCGCCAGTCACGCGTTGAGTGAGCACTGGAAGCTGGTCGGCATGGTGGAGCGCGAATATTTGAGCACAGCGATTCGGCGCAGCCCGATCATCAACGAAAACAGGATCACCAGTTTCTTTCTCGGTCTTTACTACGATTTCTAATTCATCGGTTTATCTGTCTGTCATGCAATGTTGAGAATAGTCAGAAAGTGGCCAGTCCCACACACAGTCTCCACGACGGTGGGGATGCGTTTGCGCCTGGTTTTTCTGCTTTTTCTGATGGCAGGCATGCCCACCGATCTGTCGCAAGTCAGCGCCGCCGACTCGCTCTACGAGTTGCAGGTGCGGCCCCGTGTCTGCGTGACGCTGGCCAGTGACAGCCTCTGCGCCATGGAACTGGAAGTGTCCTGGTCGGCGCCGGTGCTGGCCGATGTCTGCCTGAAACTCAGGGAAGACGACACTGCGTTGCAGTGCTGGCAGCAGCAACGCTCCGGCGCGTTCGCCGTGGCGCTGGAGCGTGACAGCAATGCCATGCTGCAGTTGCTGGACGCTTCCCTCGAAACAGTATTGAATGAGGTGGAAATCACGGTAGTGAGCCGCGATCTGAAAGACTCGCGGCGGCGCCGCCGTCACGCCTGGAGCATTCTCTGATGAAGACGCGTGTGAATACTCACGCTGATGCTGCATTGTCTGGAGCCGAAGCTGCCAATTCGGTGCCTGTGCGTCTTCTGCTGATAGAAGATGATGTGCGGCTGGCGAGTCTGGTGCGCGATTATCTGCAGCACGAAAATTTCGCCGTCACTGTGCAGCACAATGGTGATACGGCGGTAGAAAGTTTCGACGCGGCGGCGGTGGATATTGTCGTGCTCGATCTCATGCTGCCGGGCATGAACGGACTGGAAGTGTGCACGCGGCTGCGCCGCACTTATCAGGGACCGATTCTGATTCTGACCGCCAAGAGTGGCGACATCGATCACGTCATGGGATTGGAACTGGGCGCCGATGACTTCGTGACCAAGCCCATAGAACCACCGGTGTTGCTCGCACGCCTGCGGGCACTGCTGCGTCGTACCCGTCCTGCACAGTCCGCTCCGCTCACTGATGAACATGTCTTCGGTGGCTTGCGTGTGAATCTGCAATCCCATCAGGCGGTACTTGACGGTAAAGAAGTCGACCTGACCACTCAGGAATTCGAGCTGCTGGGCGTGTTGGTGAAACATGCGGGCACTGTGGTGAGTCGCGACACGATCTACAACAGCATTCGCGGCATCGAGTACGACGGGCTGGATCGAACCGTGGACGTGCGCATCTCGCGCCTGCGCAAGAAACTCAACGATAATCCCGAGCAGCCCTATCGCATCAGAACCATCTGGGGCAAAGGCTATCTCTTCGTCGTCAATGCCTGGGGCTGATGCGGCCATGCAAGAGCGCTTTTCCTCCTTCTTCTTTCTGCGCTCCTACGTCGCCATTGCGGCGGGCATTCTCATCATCGCGCTGGCGCTGGACAGCCTTCTGGTGTGGTTGATTCCCGCAGGAAATACCGAAGCCGCACAGCGCCATGCAGCGGATCTCGCGCTGATCGAGATGCAATTACAGAACCCGTTGCAAGCGAACCTTTCGTCAGACATCGCCGCGAGATTTGTCGCGCTCGAATCGCAGTTCGAGAGCGCCCTTGGTGTGCCGTTGTCTCTGTACGAACAGGAGGATTTCGCCGGGCAGGACGCGTTTCTCTCGGCGCTGCAAACGGGCGAAGTCGTTTCCGGTTTCGATTCCGAGGGACAGGAAATTCTCTATCGATTGCTGGAAAATTCCGATCAGGTTCTGGTGCTCGGTCCTCTGCGGGAACCGACCACTTCCAGGAACTCCATCGAGTCGATCGTGATCATTTCCTACTACGTGCTGGTCGCCATTCTGCTCTTTCTATGGGTACGTCCCTTCTATCGCGATCTGAGTGCGCTGCGTCATGCGGCCAGCCGCTTCGGACGTGACGATTTCTCCAGCCGTGTGGAAGTGGATGCACGCTCCAGCATTCTTCCGGTTGCGCAGTCCTTCAATCGCATGGCCGAGCGCATCCAGTATCTGGTGACCGCGCATCGAGACCTCACCAACGCGGTGTCCCACGAACTGCGCACGCCTCTGGCACGTTTCAAGTTCAGCATGGAAATTCTCTCCAAGACGGACGATGAGGACAAGAAGACCGAATATCTCAACGCCATGAAAAGCGATGTGCAGGAGCTGGAAGAGCTGATCGATGAGATGCTCACCTATGCGCGCCTGAGTGAGGAGAACCTGCAATTGCACCAGACCAGCGTGCATCTCGATGCGTGGCTGAATCGACAGATGAATCTGTATGCGGCAGGTCCCGTGCACGTGAAGTATCGGGTTGCAATGAGCAATCCGAGCGACGACGGCAGAGTCCACTGCAATGCGGATCTCATGGCGCGGGCGCTCAACAACATCCTGAGAAACAGTCTGCGTTATGCGGCGACGGCGGTGACAGTGACTGCCACTTTGTCAGACGAGAATGTGGTCATTCGCATCTGTGATGACGGCCCCGGAATTCCCACGGACAAGCATCAGGCAGTGTTCGAGCCTTTTGCACGACTCGACACCAGCAGAGACAAACAATCCGGTGGCTATGGCCTGGGTCTGGCCATCGCGCGGCGTATCATGCAGCGTCACAACGGCAGCATAAGTCTGGAGAACAACATGCCGACTGGCGCCTGCTTTATCCTGCAATGGCCACGAATGGGTGAGCTGTCACCTTCGAAGTGATCGCGTACATCTGGTTACATTTTTCATACACGACTCCCACAGCATCTCGCCCTGCCCGATCGCACAATACGCTCAATTTCCAGACAGATCGCTGGGAAGCAATCGCAGTATCAATTCTATGGAGGAATGTGCAATGAGAAATTGGATGATTGGCATGGCGTTGTTTCTGGTGCAGGTAACGGCATTCGCCGAGCCCGCGCTGTTTGTGGATAACGTCTTGAGCATCAAGGAAGGGATCGTCGTACAGGGTCAGGACGCCCGTTACTACAGCAACATCCGCCTGGTACTCACCCCCAATGGTGACTTCCAGACAATTCATGCGGAAACCAAGAACCTGGTTCACCTCGACGAAATTTCCGTGGCGGTGATCGAGACCGATCCTGTGCAGGTGGAGCTGGCAGTGGAAGGCTATCGCTCCAACCCCTGCGTCGACGTGGACACCATCATCACGCAAAAGGGCAATACGTTCTACGTCGTGCTGACCGAGACGCCGCTGCAGACGCTCGTAGCCTGTGCTCAGGTCATCGACCCTTATCAGGCCACGATTCCACTGGATGTGACTGATTTGCCCGCTGGCAGCTATCTGGTCAACGTCAACGGCATGGAGATTGATTTCGATCTCGAATGAAGTTTGCAAGGAAGGCAATTTGACCCCTTTGGCGAGGAGCGAGAGTCGTGTGGCTCCGCTCCTTTTTTATTGCTCCCCTTATAGATGAATGTACGCCCTCCAAATCTTATGGGTCTTGAATCGTCAAGCTTTCAGCGAAACCGGGCTGTTACGGCAGCTGGACTTCATTGTTCCAACGAGATAGCTTTAACGGGCTCGATTTAAGTGATTGGTTCTAACATAAATAACAAAGGAAATTCCTATGTCTTATAACGGCAGTTGTTTTTGTGGTGCAGTCGCTATTTCAGTTACGGGTGAGCCTTCGGCGATGGGGTACTGTCACTGTGCTTCTTGTCGCTCTTGGTCCGGGGGGCCAGTCAACGCATTTTCACTCTGGGACCCCAAGACCGTCACAGTGACCAAAGGTCTTGAACACATCAAGACTTTCGCCAAGACTGAAGTCAGCGAGCGACAATACTGCGGAAAATGTGGAGGGCACCTTATGACAAGGCACCCGGGCCTCGGTGTAGTAGACGTTTTTTCTGCGACCATTCCAGATTTGGACTTCAAGCCTGGACTACATATCAATTACGCGGAGACCGTACTCCCGATAAAGGATGGATTGCCCAAGTTTCGCGACTTTCCTGCACCTTTTGGAGGGAGCGGCGAAGAAGTTCCGGAATAACGTAATCCAGGTCGCATAGAACAATAATTTCCGAACCGAGGGCGACACCTAACCGTCCATTGAAAAGAATGGTGCCTATACCACCTTTCTTTTCATCTCGAGTACTGCCTGCCATCGAGCGAATCGCGAGAATTGCCGCAATATTTATTCACTATACGGAAGACTGACCTGCACAGGTGTGGCTTAATGCTTTCGCACAGTACTGCTGTCGCCGAATCATAATTATAAAAATTTCAGGAAGCGCAACATGTCCAGCTCCATCCCATTCCGGTTGATTTCCTGTATTTTCTTGACACTCACTCCAGCCTTAAGTCATGCCCAAACTTCCGCGGATGAAAATGCCACAGTCACCTACCCTGCAACCTTTTTTGCTCAGTACGGCGCCGTCTCCGCCAACGACATGCTCAACCGCATTCCGGGCATCGCGCTTGCTCTCGATGGCAATCAGGTTCCCAGAGTCGGCAATGCCACCAACGATAGGGGGCTTGGTGCCGAGGGGCAAATCCTGATCAACGGCAAGCGATTGGCCGGCAAGGCCAACGAGGCACGCGCTCAACTCGATCGTATCGCCGCCAGCCAGGTGAGTCACATCGAGATCATTCGAGGCTCGTCCGGCAATCTGGACGTTCGCAATAGCGGGCAACTCGTCAACATTGTGCTGTTCGAGGAGCAATCCAGTTCGACCTTGTCCACTGAATTGGGAGCTGCACATTACCAGGATGGCACTATCGAACCGATTGGCTCTGCCACCTACAGTGGCCAGACCGGCAGATTGAACTACCTGATTAGCGGCAACGTCGCTTCAGCGCACGAGCTTCAGGACAGCTTCGAACTCAGCATTCTTG
>MGYS01000029.1:40788-43662 GCA_001802565.1 Gammaproteobacteria bacterium RIFCSPLOWO2_02_FULL_57_10
ACTCTACGGCGAAAATGATCCACCCGCGACGTTGTTGCGCACCATCACGGATCTGAAGACTACTCCGCAAAGCATTCGAATCGAACGCGAAAATTTGCCAGCCACTTCAAATAACTGGGAGATAGGCGGCGACTACGAGCACAACTTCGCAGACGGCGCCAAGTACAAGGCTCTGTTCATCGTCAATGAACGCAACAACGACAGCTTGCGTGAGCGCTATGCTTCCGCCGGCATCGGCCAGACGGAAACCAAGAACCTGTTCATTGATACTGACAGCCGCTATCGGGAACGCATATTGCGCACCTCTTATACCTGGGACCTGGTGGAAGCTCAGTCGTTGGAGTTGGGCATCGAACGCTCACAGACCATTCAGGATTCATCGCTACGTCTCGGCGCCCGAGCTCCGGGAATTCCTTCTGCAGACTACGGTGGGCTAACTCCTGTGTTCGTGCCGAACGCCTTTTCCACGGTAGAAGAGATCCGCCATGAAGGATTTGCTGTGCACAACTGGCAGCTCAATCCACGCATGTCACTGGAAAGCAGCCTCGTCTATGAAACGTCAGAGATTGCACAAACGGGCGACGTGAACAAGACACGCGACTTCGACTTCGTCAAACCAAAGCTGGATTTTCGCTTCGCCATCAGCCGCAGTTTGCAACTGCGAATGTCTGTCGAGAAAGATGTCTCCCAGTTGAGTTTTGCCGACTTTTCCGCGAGCGTGAATGCTCAGGATGATGATCAGGATACGCAAACCGGCAACCCGGAACTGGAACAGGAACAGACCTGGCGCTATAACGTCAATCTTGACTACCGCCTGCCCAATGACGGCGGGGTCCTCAATTCGCGCTTCTTCTATTACGACGTTCGCAACTCCATTGGCCGCATTGATATCTCTCCAAACTCGCAGACACTATTAAGCACCAATGGCAACGTGGGTGATGGCAAGATTTTCGGACTGTACTTGAACGCAAGTATCCGTCTGAGCTTCCTTGACCTTCCTCAGGCCGTGATCACCGCAGGGCTGAATCTGGAAGACGCCTACATTTACGACCCGATGATCGAGAAGAAACGCACGATCATCCCAATCGATCGCGGCAGCGTTCGCCTTGGCTTCAGACACGACATTCCTGCGCATAACCTGAGCTATGGTTTCAACTATCAGGATGGCATCGGCAACACGGGTGGCACTGGTGGCAATCGTGTGCGCTGGGATGTCGACAACGTGTTGTACTACGGGATGGGCAAGGTCCGCACGGACCTCACAGTGTTCGTCGAGAAAGTCGGCTTTCGCAACTTCACCTACCGACTTGAGGTCAGCAACGCACTCGACGACAGGCGCTGTCTGGAGAGGCAGCGCTTCGCAGGCCACGCAAGGGATCGTGTAACCCGTGAGACCGAACGCAGCTGCGTATACACCGGCGAGCAAGTAGTATTCAAAGTCAGATCGACGTTCTAGAAATCAAAGGGTCCAGTGAATAAACACTGAACACTCTTTGCTGGAGCACCTGCACGCAAGCATCGTTGAGGGCACCACTCCGACAAGGGCCTGACAATCAGTTCGTGGTTGAAACTCAGGCAATCGACGAGGAAAGTGGGACTACGATTGTTCCCGCCCAGGCGATTGCTTTCCATTGATCTAGTCCGGCAGCGCCAGCGTGATCAGCTCCGGCACAGGGTTGCTGAGTATGCTCATGGCAATGTACTGCCTGCCATTGATTGAATAGCTCATGGGAGCTCCGCCGACACTGGCCGGCAGCGGAATGGTTTTCAGCTCCGCACCAGTCATCTTGTCGCGTGCCACCAGCACCGTGCCATCGAGTGTGGTCTGTGCGTGTATCAACAACGTCGGCGTCACGAGCACGGATGGCCTGCCACCACCGCCCAGCGGCGGAAGATCCATACCCGCCAGATCAGGATGGTTGGTGACCGGCGCAAAATGCTCACCATTGGGCACCTGCCAAAGAATCTCCCCCCGGTTCATGTCGAAGGCGGTGATCGTGGCGTAAGGTGGCTTCAGGATTGGCAGTCCGCGTGGCCCGCGCACCGCTTGATTGGACAAGCGCAGATAGTTGAAATTGGACTCTTCAGCAGGCAGCGTCGTCATCAGTGGGGCATTGGGGCTGTCGCTCGATGGCACGAAGAGAATATTGTTGAGCGGGTCAACACCTGCCCCCTGCCAGTTGGCACCGCCGCCGGCGCCAGGAAGAATGATGGTGCCACGGTTGCCGCCCTGAATCGTTTCGCTGGGCGGCGTAAACAATGGCCCCCAGGTGTATTCGCTCAGAATTGCCTCTGCTTCGGCGCGTATCTCAGGCGTGAAGTCGATCAGGAAATCCAGCGACATGCCCTGGCGGGCAAAGGCCGGTGGCTTGGTCGGAATCGGTTGTGTGGGCGACAGTTTCTCACCGGGCAATCCGCCCTGGGGTACGGGCATTTCATTGATGGGCCACACCGGCTCGCCAGTCACGCGGTCCAGCACATAAGTGAAGCCTTGCTTCGTCACTTGCGCCAGCGCCTTGATCTCCCTTCCGTCCACGGTAATATCCATCAAGTTCGGAGCGGCGGGGTTGTCAAAATCCCAGACACCGTGGTGCACAGTCTGGAAGTGCCATACCCGCTCTCCGGTGCGGGCGTCCAGCGCCACAATGCTCTCACTGAACAGGTTGTCACCCGGACGGTGACCGCCATAAAAGTCATCGGTAGCCGCCTCCATGGGCAGGTAGACATACCCCAGCTCCAGATCGGCGCTCATCATCGACCACACGCCGTTGTTGCCGGCGGTGCGCCAGGAATCCTCTTCCCAGGTCTCGTTGCCGAACTCGCCTTCGAGGGGAATGGTGTGGAATGTCCATGCCACCTCGCCAGTGCGGATGT
>MGYS01000029.1:43693-53400 GCA_001802565.1 Gammaproteobacteria bacterium RIFCSPLOWO2_02_FULL_57_10
TCACCCACCACAATGGGCGGCGATACTGCGCCGAGGGGGGGCGCCCCCTGCCAATCAAGCTCGCCGCGCACGGCACGGGGAATGCCATCGGTAAGATCAACGCGGCCATTGGCAAAATCATTGTCTACTGAGCCGTCTTCGGCATTCAGGGAATAGACATAGCCATCCTGGGTACTGACCAGTATCTGTTTTTCTTCACCGTCTTCCCAATAGGCCACACCGCGCTGATGGAAGCCCAGCGCTCCCACCGGCGACCCTGCAAGATAGATCTCGGGATTGAAACTCCATAGAGTCTCACCGGTAACAGCATCGATAGCAGCGACCTGATTCAGCGAGGTAATCATATACAGCACGCCGTCGATCATCAGCGGCGTGCCCTGCAGACGTCCGAATGCGATCTCTTGCCCGATTTGCTCGAAATTCAAACTCCCGTCCAGGGACTCCCAGCGCCATGCAATCTCCAGCTGCTCAAAATTGGCAGCATTGATCTGGTCCAGTGAGGTGTACTTCGTTGACCCGGCATCGCCCCCATAGGTCGGCCATTGCCCGTCGGCGACGCCTTGCTGTGCAGATACATTGAAACTGATATTCAACATGCTCGCAGCGATTATCAGCCGCAGAGTGGTTTTGCCTGTTGTTGTTATTTTCAAGGCACTTTCTCCAGTTTTTGAGGTGCGGAAAAGCTGGGAGGGAGTGTAGCTTGAACACTTCGAGGATGTGAACACCGCTTGAGCTAATCTTCAAACGGGTTGCACCCCAATGCTTATACTTCAGGTGTTCGGTGGTTGGTCAGATATTCGATCAGGGAAAAGGAACGCGAACCACAAACAAAAAAGCAGCTACCTAGCTCGCTGGATATCTGCTTGATCTTGTAGCTTTGGAATGTGGTGCACCCGGAGAGATTGACTCGAATTCTGGCTGAGCCAGAATCCTCGCCCTGCGGGCAGCCTGCGGCTGTCCTGAAAGCTCACGCTTTCAGTCGAACTGGGGACTTCGATCTTCCGGGTGCACCAAATAAAAAAGCCCACGTAAAGTGGGCTGTCTTATTTGGTGCACCCGGAGAGATTCGAACTCCCGACCAAGTGGTTCGAAGATTGAACCTTTTTGAAAAATATCTATTTATATATCAATTAGTTGCGATCTTTGTCAATGTTCAAATTAAGTCTATCTTAGCCATACAAAGTCATAGCTAGCACTCACTTGGAGCAGTCTACATCTACACCTTCCACACTTTTTACCATTTCAATGATGGCCTATATTGGCATTCCACGAATTGAGTGGGATACTCCATAGACATACCTATATGCATTTAATAGAAAAAAAGGAGCAAGTCTGTGGAGGTTTTACTTATCGCTGTCATTATCGGTTTGCTCCCTGCTGCAATCGCGAATGGGAAAGGGAGATCTTTTGTACTTTGGTGGTTTTACGGCGCAGCGATTTTTATCATTGCTCTACCGCATGCGCTTATCATGAAATCAAATAGCGAAGCCATTGAGCGTAAAGCTATTGCCGAAGGAATGAAAAAGTGCCCTCACTGTGCTGAGCTGATCAAGCCCGATGCCATCGTATGCAGGTACTGTAGTCGCGACGTTGCTAGCTAGACGAACAACGGTATAAAAGTCGTTCATTAAAAAACCTAATCGACCACCAAAGGAAAAAATGGAGGATGAGCCATGGTCAGATTTTTGCTGATTATGCTAGTTTTTTTCAGCTCAATTCACTTAGACGCTCAACAAACTCCTTACGGTGATTGCACTGAAGCTTCCGTTTACTATCAGAACCGATATGAGTCCACAGGACAATCTAGTGACCTAGTTTGTTATCAAAAATCCTTAGAACGGGAATTGTCTGGGAGCCAAAAATTTAGCTGTCCGAACAGCTCACAATCGTATCAAACTGCCTATGAACGAACTGGTAGATCGAGTGATTTAGTGTGCTACC
The DNA here is from genome assembly GCA_001802565.1 of Gammaproteobacteria bacterium RIFCSPLOWO2_02_FULL_57_10. GTDB lineage: Bacteria > Pseudomonadota > Gammaproteobacteria > Pseudomonadales > Pseudohongiellaceae > UBA5078. The sequence continues at coordinate 45,635 of MGYS01000029.1, forward strand.
AACAGAAATTACAAGAGGAGTTGTCAGGAAATTCCGGCTACGACTGCACTCGAAGCTCGCAATTCTATCAATCCCAGTATGAATCAACGGGTAGATCAAGTGACTTGGTTTGCTTCCAAAAGGCGTTAGAAAGGGAGCTTTTTTAATCTAGTGTTACGCGGCCGCTGCTACTCACTGTAAACGCTCTGGAAGCCATTACGAGTTAAGGATAGATGAGGCATCTCCTTCGGCAGGGTTCCCATAAGTACTATAGAAACAACGGTACTGGGGCAAGTCCACTTGCTAATTTATGATTGCTACTAAAGTTATGAGAACTGGTGGTTTTCGAGGAGTCGCTGAACTCTGCTTTTACGAGAACTCTATGGAGCTAGCTTGAAGTCACTATTCAAATACATGCCCCTTCGAGAGGATTTTTTCCGTGATCCACTGTTCCGGTTAACTCCTCCCTACGACCTCAATGACCCGTTTGATTCCAAACCTACCAAGGAAGCGATTAGGAAAAAAATAGCTTTCATGACTGATAGGATTGGCGAGGGGGCTGGTTATATCTCTGATGAAGAAGTAGAACTCAAGCATGGCGATCTGAGTCGACATCTGCAAACCGAGCTCCACAGGTTCGGCATAATTTCAATGACAGAGAATCCTCGTAATCTGCTGATGTGGTCGCATTATGCCGATGAACACAGAGGGATAGTTGTCGAACTTTATAACTCAGAGGATACCTTTAAACATTCTAAAAGCGAGTTCCATGCTTGTAGGCTAACTGCCAAAGAAGCTGTTCGCGTCATCTACGATCAGAACAGACCCAGCAAGAACATCCCAGATGAATGCATTTTTTCTATATACGAAGATGCATTCTTCAAGCATTTTGCTCTCGTTAAAAGTGATCATTGGATGCATGAAAAGGAGCATAGGTTTATTGTTCCGACATCCCACGCCGACATTGCAATGTTTACTCTCAATGATAAGAACCTACCTGTCAGTGGATTGGAAGATTACTTAACACAGAGAAATCTACCATTTTCAAGAAAAGAAGATTGCTTTCTCTTTGAGCACGAAAACCTAGATCATTTGATTAGTAGTTTTGGAAAGACGATCGGAGATCAAAATCTAAATAGCCTTGGCCATTTCAGGTACTATAAACGAGCAAACCCTGATTCCATTAGAGGCATATATTTCGGATGCAAGGTATCCGATACATGCATTCGAAGCGCCATGAGTATGGTTCTCAAGAATCAGAGATTTTCCGCAAACCTGAATTTCTATCAAGCTAAGGAAAGTAGTGATAGATTCGAGATTGAATTTTTCCCTATTCATGAAAAGTCCATCTGAGAAGGAGACTAGCAAATTGACTGTCAAGAAGATGAGAGCAAGTAGGATTGAGGCGGATATCTCTTTGTCTCGTGGTAGCGGGATGTCGTATATGCATACAGTTCTTTCTTTAGCTTGTGAACACCACAAGGATAACCATGGCCGTCTTTTCACCTCTGAACAGATATCCCAAATTTACTGTGACGATAAAATACCTGAAAATTGCAAATGCAGTACGGCAATTATCTCGCTTGACCGGGAGGGGAAGCCTCTGTCTCAAAGGGTCCTAGATAGGGTCAGAGCTCAACGCTCAAAGTTCGGACTATCAGACATCTCTGATTAGCCTTTATTTTGAGATCAAAGTTCTTAGTTCGTTGATCCCGGAGGCCTTGAGTAGTCAACTAGTGTCGAACTATGCGTCAGACCGATCCTTCACTTGAATCCACCGTTAGGCTGATAAAGAGCCAACTACCTGAATTCGACGAAATCACAAAAATTATCCGCAAGGCGGGTGGCCACTTGTGTTTCGCTGAAAAGATTATCCAGCTACTGGTGCTTGATGGTCTCCCCCCATGGTCATCCTTCTACACTGACCCTATCAAACTTAAGTCCCTTGTGGCTCGCCTGCTTATTGGGGACAAGAAGATCACGGAATTTAGCAAACGGATAATCGCCCTCTCCGCCGAAGATCAGCTCAAAGTAAAAGAATGCTTCAAGTCGCAAATTTTGGATTCAAATATCATTGACGTTGGTTTCGATAAAATCCAACTCCCTTCCGACGCAGACTTCGATTTATGGCTGGATGAGGCCGTCAGCCAGAAGAGCTCTGAACACAGTACTTCCCTGTACCTTTTGTTGTACACGGCATTAACCCAGGTTTACTTTTACCTCGCAGTGATGACCTTTGGTCGTTCAATGTGTGATCTGGTAAGGGCTGCGCAAGCCGGAGACGAAACAGCATTCTTCGCTGCGGTTCGAATAGACAAAACCGTCCTATTCGGTATTCCTTACTTTCAAAAGCGCCTCTTACGCGCTCAGGTGGGCAATGAGCCCGACTTCTTTCAGAAACTGTCAAACGCGGTCAGAGGCGGCTCTCTCGGTTTCAAACTGAGTCATCGCAGACTGATGTTCGTGTTTGCAATCCTTGATGACGAAGGGTTTCTCGATTTGCCTCTGGAGCAACTCCTCGATATTTGTATTGAGGTCGGTATCACTGACGTACCTGATACAGAGGTTTTGCGAAAGCGCCGCAAGTACTACCGAGAGCAGACCGGACGTCAAATCGCGTTTTGACGTCCTTCGCAGTAGCCCATCCCCTACCTAGTATCTGAACCGTCTTAATTCTGGCGGATAGACACCGCCCTCAATAAGCCGGAGGATGCGATGCATTCAGATACTTCTAATGACTTTCAAAACAGCCGACGAGATGGGCATGGCCACGCTCCGCGTGGGCTTGCCAGCTCGTTGGCAGATTCGGATAAGGGTACGCAGTCTAGTAACACAGTACCCTCTACTTACATTCCAGATGATTCTTCCCGCATTCTGCGGACGGGTATAGATAGCCTTTACCTGAGCTTTTGGGGTGAACTCGCGGAAGATACTTCCATCCGTCTGAACAAGCTCAAGGAACTGGCCCGCTCCGATCTCAGTGCTAGAACGAGTCTTGCTCAGATCAAATTTCATGAACACCTTTTTGAAGTCGCTGGCAACGGCAGGCACCCGTTTGCCTACGTCCTGACGGATGCATGGTATCGGGTGGAAGTCTCCAAGAAGGACGCGAAATCGGCTCCTCTGGCCCATTGCCGGATTGCCAGTGAACTCCTTACTACCTGCGGCGCTGATTGGGCCGTTCACGATCTGTGCAAAGTGGTGAGCATGATTGGCGCCCTGTCTGATCCGCCCAGCGTAAGCCGTGCTGATCTGTGTGTGGACTTCGTGACGGACTACTCGATAGACCAGATTCAAAACAGTGAATGGGTGACCAAGGCACGGAGGTTTGACAGTCACATTGACGAACGTCGTTTCTCCGGCCTTTCTATCGCGGCTGGCTCCCCTCTGTCCGCTCGTCTGTACAACAAGACACTGGAGATGAAGAAGAACCCTCGCCCCTATCTGGAGCACCTCTGGCGGGAGGCTGGCTGGGATGGTGTCTCGGATGTCTGGCGGCTGGAGTTTCAGCTACGGCGGCAAGCCCTGCGGGATTTGAGTGTTGTCCGCTATTCAGACCTGGCTGATTCTCTTGCCGGAATCTGGGAGTACTGCACCCACAAGTGGCTACGCCATACCCTGCCCCTTGAGGCCGACCGTAATCAATCCCGTTGGCCTCTCTCCCCTCTGTGGCTGCTTATGCAAAGCGCGCAATGGTCGGGCATCAACGAAGTCCAACGGGTCAATTCTGAGCGCTCTCGCGGCCCCTCTGACCGTTCCCTTTTCGTCAATGGTCTGAGCCCCCTCACCTCCTTCATGGCACGTGATGGTTATCTCGATGCGGGCGAAGCGTCCAAGGCATTCATGGATGCTGCCAGACAGTACCACGACGGCAATGCCAGTCAGACAGGGGTGGATTTTGATGACTACGTCCATGCCAAGGTTCGGGAGAAACGTAAAGCCTACAACACGGCTAAAAATGCCCCTCTGGATGAAGGGATTCACCCTGCTGACAAGGCCGTTGCCGACGAATACAGGAAGCGCAGCGATGGAGACTATTGAGCATGAAACCCTCGATCTTCAGGCTGCTGCCGCCTTCCTTCTTGTTCACTGGCAAACCTTGCGGGCCAAGGCTCAAGCTGGGGAAGTGCCTGCCGCAAAGCTCGGGCGGCGCTGGGTGTTCCTCAAGGCTGATCTTGTCGCTCACCTGCGTTCCCAGTATTCTTCCGGTCGACCAAGGTCGCAACATATAGGAGATTCTGTATGTTGCATAAACGACCCAATTCGCAGTTCTGGTGGTGTGATTTCCTTGCACCAGACGGAAAGCGAATACAACGCTCTACTAAAACAGTAGATCGAAGACTGGCACAGGAGCTTGAAGACAAGCTCCGGTACCAGATGTGGCGAGTCATCCAGTTGGGTGAAAAACCAAGACGGACGTGGAAGGAAGCCGCTACGCGGTGGTATCGAGAGACTAACCGCAAGAACAAGGAACCCATTCTGGCTGCCTTCAAGTGGCTGGATAAGTATCTGGGTGACTTGTATCTGGATCAGATCACGCGGGATGTTATCGACAAGATTACCGACGACAAGCTCAAGACAGGGGTGGCACCCGCAACGGTTAATCGCCTGCTTGAGATTGTCAGGGTAATTCTGAACACGGCCGTGAAGCATTGGGAATGGATTGAGCGTGCGCCTCATGTGCGGCTGCTTCGGCAACCTACACGGCGTATTCGCTGGCTGACGCGGGAGGAGGCTGACACCCTTCTCTCTCACCTGCCAGAGCACACACGAACGATGGCGCGTTTCTCACTGGCTACCGGATTGCGGGAAACCAATGTGACGCGCTTGCAGTGGTCCCAGGTCGATCTGGAGCGGCGTTCGGCGTGGATACATGCGGATCAGTCCAAGACGGGCCGACCGATCGGAATCCCTCTGAATCGGGAAGCGGTGGTGCTGCTGCGGGGCGAGTTGGGCAAACACAAGAAATACGTGTTTACCTATAACGGCAAACCCGTGCTGCGCTGCAATACCAAGGTCTGGAGACGGGCATTGACGTTATCCAAGATTGAGGATTTCCGCTGGCATGATCTGCGGCACACGTGGGCGAGTTGGCACGTTCAGAACGGCACCCCGATGCATGTATTACAAGAGTTAGGAGGTTGGTCGGATATTCGAATGGTGCAACGTTATGCGCACCTTTCACCGGAGCATTTGGCGCCGTATGCGGAGACTTTGTGCAGGCTGCAGTCTGTCACTACATTCTCCACTACACACGCTCACCAGAGATAAAAAAGCACCTACCTGCTTTGCAGATAAGTGCTTGTTTATTAAAGATTTATAACTGGTGCACCCGGAGAGATTCGAACTCCCGACCAAGTGGTTCGAAGCCACCTACTCTATCCAGCTGAGCTACGGGTGCGTGCGGGGCGGGATTATATAGAAGTGACCAACAGTGGTCACTTCATAATTACACCTTTGTCCATATCGGGAAATCTGTGCCAACCCGTGGTTTGCAGTGTTTCCAATCGGTGTTTTGCAATATTTATAATCGGTTCTTTGCAATTCACGCACCTGTGGTTTGCGAAGATCCCTATCGCGGGCAGGGCCCGCTCCCACAGGCAATGGTTTCAGTCCACCCGCGCGCCGAGCACCGTCACGCTGACCTGATTCGCGGCTGGCATGACGCCGGCCGGGAAGTTGATGCCGGAATCCAGCTCTCCACCCTGTCCTGAGGCAATCTGCGCCAGCCCTACGCTTCTGCTCTGCACTTGGCCGACCACGACCGCCTGGAATTCAATGGTCACGTCGCGCACCGTCAGCGGCGAGCGATTCTCGATTCGGGCCAGCAGGCGCCCACCCTGATTCACGTAAGGCTGCACGGCGATGTACTGCCCGGGATTGTCCGCAATGTCGAGCCGCATGAAGGCGGCGCGCGCCTGCTCTCCTACCGGGCCCTGGGCGTCAGCCGCAAAACCGAAATACTGCTTGGCGGCCGCACGATCGTTGCTGGCCAGTGACAATGTACCCAGCTCGTTCATGGCCATGGCAGTCGGCAGCAGTTTGATGCTGGCCTGCAGATCTTCCGTGGCACGGCGGTTGTTGCCCTGGCGTGCATAGGCGACGCCTCTGCCGAGGTAGTAGTCGAAGTAGTTGGGGTCACGTCGGATGGCATCGTCGTAACGGCTCACGGCGGCCTGATAGCGGCGCTGGTACACCATGATGTCGGCCTGCAGACCATGGAAACGGGCCTCATCAGGCACCATGCGCAACGCGGTTTCGACGCGCTGGGCTGCATCTTCCAGACGATCCTCGGCGATCAGTTTCTCGGCCTCGTCGAATGCATCGTAGGCCGGCTTGGTCTCGCGCAGGAAGGCTGTGGCCTGCTGGTAGCGCTCCGTGCCCAGCTCGCCCCCGGTAATGCCCTCGGCGCGCATCTGTGCCACCAATGCCCGGTTGTTGTTCACCCGCTCCTGTGACGGTGGGTGGCTGGCGAACAGCCCATCGATCAGACCGGACTGGCGCCCTTCGGACAGACGCACGAAGACTTCCTGCAGACTCACGGCGGCACTGGGGTCGTAACCCGCGGCGGCCATGTAGCGAATCCCATAGGCGTCAGACTCACGCTCTGCATCGCGGCCATAGCGCTGTGTCATCAGCTGCGCACCGAGTTGCGCGCCGCCGACGATATAGTCAGCGTAGTCACTGCCCTGTGCGGCGATCGCACCCACCAACATCGCCCCCTGCAGCAACATGCCCCGCTCCATTGCCTGGGCGCCGTGGCGTGCGGCAGCGTGAACGATTTCGTGACCGAGTACGGCAGCCAGCTCCGCCTCGTTGTTGAGTTCGATCAGCAGGCCGCGATTGACGGCAATCTTGCCTCCTGGCAGCGCCCAGGCATTGGGAACGGAGTTGTTGAGCACCACGAATTCATAAGGAAGCCGCCGGTCGCTGACGGCGGCCAGGCGCTGTCCCACGCGATTCACGTAGGCGCTGAGCTCTCGATCCACGGTGACCTGCCCACCCTGGCTCTGCTGGGACGGTGTGTACTGCTGCTGCCCGATGGTCAGCTCGCGTTGCTCCGAAATGAATCCCAGTTCGCGCTGCCCGGTGACAGGGTTGACGGCGCAGCCCGTGGCAACGCCCAGCGTCAGGAGCAATGCCGCAAGCATCATCTTTCGCAGGCTGATTCCATCTCTCACTTTGTTCAGATTCATCATGACCTCGGGTATCTCTGTTTCTGCGCACTGTCTGCGAATGCAGTCAGAGCGATTCTAACTCGTCCGGGGCGCTTTTTATTGTGCGGAATCGCACAGCCGCTTCAGCAGGATTGCCGATCTGGGCTATGCTCTTTCACAGCGACTCCTTTCGCGCGACCTTTACATGGATCAATCTCTGCAAGGACATCAAGATGACCAAACGCTGCTCATGGCCGGGCAATGACCCGCAATACATCGACTATCACGACAAGGAATGGGGTGTGCCGCTGCATGACGAGCGAGCTCTGTTCGAGTTCCTCTGCCTGGAATGTCAGCAGGCTGGATTGAGCTGGATCACCATCCTGCGCAAGCGCGAGAACTATCGCAAGGCTTTCAAGAACTTCGAACCCGAGGCCGTCGCCCGCATGCAGGACAGGACCATCGAGAAGCTGCTGCTCGATCCGGGGCTGATCCGCAATCGTCTGAAGCTCTACTCCATCCGCAGCAATGCCGTGGCATTTCTGGCCATACAGAAAGAGTTTGGTTCCTTCAGCAAATACATGTGGGGGTTCGTCAATCACAAACCCATTGATGGCAAGCGCACCGGCA
>MGYS01000029.1:53421-58044 GCA_001802565.1 Gammaproteobacteria bacterium RIFCSPLOWO2_02_FULL_57_10
CATTCCGGCGACATCACCCGAGAGTGAAGCCATGTCGAAGGATCTGAAGAAACGCGGCTTCAAGTTTGTCGGCTCCACCATCGTCTATGCTCACATGCAGGCCACGGGGATGGTGAATGATCACATCAGGGATTGTTTCCGGTACGAAGAGGTCAAGCGCTAACCAAACACATGTGGGAGCGAGCCCTGCTCGCGATTGATTGACACTGGATTCATCGCGAGCAGGCTCGCTCCCACAGTCAGTGATTGCGATCAAGGCTTCCTACATCCAGCAAGGGCGACGCGTCGATATCCTGCGCATCCATCATTTCCGCGACACGCTGCAACGATGCCAGAATCATGCTGCGCTCCCAGTCCTTCAGAGCGCTGAACTGACGTATGAACGTCTCCTGCAGCGGCTCCGGCGCACGTTCCAGCATCGCGTGACCCTCATCAGTCAGCCTGACAAAGACCTTGCGACGGTCCTGCTCTGATCTCTCGCGCTTGACCAGCCCTTCCTGCTCCAGGCGATCCAGGATAGTGGTGGCCGTAGCCTGGCTCAGACTGATGCTGGTGGCCAGCTCGCCAATGGTGGCACCTGCCACGTCCCGCACCATCTTCAGCAGGATCAATTGTGAGGAAGTCAGCCCTGCCACACGCGTGATCTTGCGCGAATGCAGGTCAGTCGCCCGAATCAATCGTCTGATTGCCGTGAGTACCTGACTGATGTCATCCCTATCGAGGACGGAGTTGATGTCAGACGATGCGATCGGGTCATCGCCAGCACTTCCTGCTTGATCTCTGTTCTTGTTCATCTGTCCCTGGTCCTGGCCTGTGGTTGCTTGAAGACGACGAGCATTATATTTAGACATCTAAGTATAATTTTGTTAGTATTTAGCGCCATCACGAAGAAGAATAAATAAAAATATCTTTTAACTTCAATAATATCTTAAGTAAACACAACAAAGGAGCTGGCGAGAAAATACCATAAGCCAATAAACAAATTATGAGCATTTTTCAAGGGGATTTGAATCCTCAAGAAAGACCCCGCAGCAAACTCAACATCCGCACCCCTCAGGCAACAGACGGCGTCGCCGTGCACAACCTGATCCGCAAGAGCGCCTTTGTAGACGACAATTCCCTGTACTGCTATCTCCTTGTCTGCACCCATTTCGCCATGACCAGCGCGGTCGCAGAGCGCAATGGCGAGACTGTCGGCATAGTGTCGGCCTATATCCCTCCACTGCAGCCCGATACCTTGTTTGTCTGGCAGGTCGCGGTTGACCCACTGATGCGCAGACGCGGGCTCGCTCGCTCGATGCTGAAATTCATTCTGCAGGGAGAAGCCTGCCGAAATATACGTCATATCGAAACCACTGTGACGGCGGACAACGGTGCATCCCGCAAATTGTTCAGCACTCTGGCAGAAAAGCTGGGGTGCCCTCTGCACGAGTCCGTCCTTTTCAACAGACGCGAGCACTTTCTCAATCTTCACGATTCCGAACACCTGTTGCGCATAGGTCCATTCGAGCTCACCGCGCGCACCACCGAAACCATTCATCCGATTGCACAGGAGATCCAACATGAGCGACATCTTTGACGACATCGAATCCGAAGTACAGAGTTACGCCCGCGCCTTCCCCGTCACCTTCAAGCGAGCCAAGGGCTGCTGGCTCTACGATCTGAACGAGAAACCCTATCTCGACTTCCTGGCCGGTGCAGGAACTCTCAACTACGGGCACAACAATGACTCGCTCAAGGAAGCTCTGCTGGCCTACATCGAGAGCGACGGCATTACACATGGTCTCGATCTCCACACCAAGGCAAAGGAAGAGTTTCTGGAGACTCTCAATAACTTGATCTTCAAGCCACGCAACATGAATTACATGGTGCAGTTCACCGGCCCTACCGGCACCAATGCAGTTGAAGCGGCGATGAAGATTGCACGCAACGTCACGGGTCGCTCGCACATAGTCGCCTTCACGAATGGCTTCCATGGCGTCACGCTTGGCTCGATGGCCGCCACGGGCAACTCTCATCATCGCGATGCTGCCGGGATACCACTGACTGGTGTCTCTCATCTTCCTTACGACGGTTACATGGATCACAGACTCGACACCATCACGCTGCTCGACACCATGATCGCTGACTCATCGAGCGGGCTGGACGTTCCCGCCGCAGTGATCGTCGAGACAATTCAGGGTGAAGGAGGACTGAATGTCGCCCGAGCGGAATGGCTTCGGGCCCTGGAAAAGGTCTGTCGCAAGCACGGTATTCTGCTCATCGTCGACGACATTCAAGCGGGATGTGGTCGCGCCGGTCACTTCTTCAGCTTCGAGGAGAGTGGAATCAAACCGGATCTCGTCACACTCTCCAAGTCCCTCAGCGGCTACGGCCTGCCCTTCGCCATCACGCTCATCAAGCCTGAATATGACACGTGGAAGCCGGGGGAACACAACGGCACGTTCCGGGGCAACAACCATGCGTTCGTAACCGCCACTCAGGCACTGAAGATCTACTGGGCGGACGACACCTTCCAGAACGAGGTACAACTGAAGATCAAACAGTTGACCGCTCGACTCCAGCGCATTGCCAGCACTTATGGACGCAAGCTCCTGGTGGTCAAGGGGCGCGGATTCATGCAGGGACTTGAATGCAGGGATGGCGAGATGGCCGGTCAGATCTGCCAGGAGGCATTCCGACGCGGACTCATCATAGAGACCAGTGGTGCGGACTACCAGGTGGTGAAATGCCTTTGTCCCCTGACGATCACGAAAGAAGAACTGGACAAGGGCATGGACATTCTCGAGCGCTCTGTCGCCACAGTTCTGCGAGAAGACGTCAGCGTTGCATCCTGAACCAGAATCAACGGCAGAATACAGAGGAGCGAAACATGATCGTCAGAACTCTCAAGGACTGTGAAAACTCGCAACGCTGTGTGCGCGCAGAGAACTGGAAGAGCGTGCGCATGCTGTTGGCAGAAGACAACATGGGGTTTTCCTTTCACATCACCACCATATACGCCAACACCGAGACCCGCATGCATTATCAGCAACATCTGGAGTCGGTGTACTGCATCTCCGGCAATGGTCAGATTCACTCCCTTGAAGATGACAAGGTATACAAAGTGCTACCAGGCACCTTGTACATACTCGACAAGCACGACCGCCATGTGCTCACTGCAGAGCAGGATCTGATTCTGGCCTGTGTCTTCAATCCACCACTCCTCGGCACCGAAGTGCACGACGCAGAGGGCTCCTACCCGCTGGCACCAGCTTAGGGGAACTCCATGCTGGTCAGCTTCGCGGGTTTCCTGTCACTGTTCGTTGTCATCGGCCTGAGCGCATCGCTGCGCAGTCGCGGAACCAGCCGCGACTACTACCTCGCCGACCAGAGCGTTCCTCCCTCGCTGGTCGGTCTTTCTGCCGTAGCCACCAACAACAGTGGCTACATGTTCATTGGGGCAATCGGGTATACCTATGCGACGGGACTGGCGTCGATCTGGCTCATGCTGGGCTGGATTGCCGGCGACTACATGGCATCCCTGTTCGTTCATCGTCGCCTGCGCGAAGCTGCGGCAGCATCCCGAGAGGCCAGTTATGCCGGAATACTCAGCAACTGGGGTTTCGGACGTCGTTACGGAACCCTGCGCAGATTCGCCGCAGTCATAACACTTATCTTCTTGCTCGCTTATGCCAGCGCGCAGTTGATCGCAGGCAGCAAGGCGCTGTCGGTTCTACTGGACTGGCCGGTATGGGGTGGCGCGGTAGTCGGCGCTCTCATCGTCGTGGGGTATTGTTTTGCTGGCGGTATTCGCGCCTCGATCTGGACGGACGCCGCCCAGTCGGTGGTGATGATCCTCGCCATGGGGATGCTGTTACTGGTGGCCGTGCAAACGGCGGGAGGGCTGTCCGGTGCCGCGGAGCAAATGCGAGAGATCGACAATTTCCTCGACTGGTATCCGGCAGATCTGCCGTTTCCAGGCATCGCAGGCGGCATGTTGTTTGCGGCGAGCTGGCTGTTCGCTGGTCTCTCCGTCATTGGCCAGCCCCACATCATGATCCGTTTCGTCGCGCTCGATGAGCCAACCGACATGATCCGGGCTCGACTCTATTACTACCTGTGGTTTACCGCGTTCTATGCCATGGCGATTGGAGTGGGCCTCATGGCACGCATTCTCCTCAACAGCCCGGAAGAATTCGACGCTGAACTTGCACTGCCTACCATGGCGCTGGAGTTGCTGCCACCAGTGTTCGTGGGTCTGGTCCTTGCGGGAATCTTCGCGGCCACCATGTCGACAGCGGACTCCCTGATACTCAGTTGCTCTTCAGCACTGAGCAACGATCTGTTGCCGAGAAAACTCGAGTCACGCTGGCTGATTCGTCTGTCGACACTCGGCATGACGGCAATCGCGTTGGGGCTGACCTTCACGAGCGAGCAGAACGTGTTCGCGCTCGTCATCATGGCCTGGTCGGGACTGGCGAGCGCGTTCGCGCCACTGCTGATTGTGTTGTGCCTGGGCAGACGACCGCAGGAAGGCCTCGCGATCACGATGATGCTTGGGGGGTTGGCAGTTGCCGTCTTGTGGCGCTGGTGGGGACTGGCGGACGCAGTCTACGAAGGAATGCCGGGAATTCTGAGCGG
>MGYS01000030.1:0-2666 GCA_001802565.1 Gammaproteobacteria bacterium RIFCSPLOWO2_02_FULL_57_10
GATGCGGAATTTCTCGATTTCATTACTGCCGAGATCAGGACTCGCAACATTCCCGGCACGCGGATTTGCTTCGAGATCACCGAGACCTCAGTGATCGAGAATCTCAGCCATGCGAACAAGTTCATCAAGTCATTGAAGGCCCTGGGTTGTCGCTTTGCGCTGGATGACTTTGGCGCGGGGATGTCGTCCTTCGCCTATCTGCGTCATCTTCCCGTGGACATTCTCAAGATCAACGGTGACTTCTGTCGCAGCATGAGTACATCGGCGATCGACAAGGCCATGGTGAAATCGATCAATGAAATCGGTCACCTCATGCAACTCAGAACTGTCGCGGAATTTGTAGAGACTGCCGCGAGCCTGGACATCTGTCGCGAGCTGGGCATCGACTACGTGCAGGGATATCACCTGCATCATCCACAAGCATTGAGCGCACTGACCTCCGACGACAATCGCTAATCCTCAACCTGAGTTTCCGGGGGCGCGCGGCGTGCGAGCGTCAGTTGCTCGAAACCGTAGGCGATGGTGAACAGTGTGGGCTCCGAGAATTCTCCGCCGATGAAAGTGATGCCGATCGGAAATCCGTCGATGTAACCGGCAGGCACCGTGATGCTCGGATACCCCGACACCGCCGCGAGACTGGAGTTGGAGATGTAGCCTTCGGTCTTGTCCCCTTTCGCATCCACCAGCCAGCCGACACTGTTGGTGGGCGCAACGATGGCGTGCAGATCCAGCTCCCGCAATGCATTGTTGAGGTTGGTCTGTGCAACGGCCTTGCTCATGCCCAATGCCGTGAGGTATTCGGTGACTCCCAAACCACCGGTCTCCTGTGCCTGCAGAAAAAGTTCCTGACCGAAGTCGGGCATCTCGGTCGTCGCATTCTCCTCGTTGAAACGGATCAGATCTTCCAGTGTCTGTATGGGGCCACCTCGCTCATACAGATAATTGTTGAGATCGTTCTTGAATTCGTGGAGCAGCACCACGGTCTCGGCATTGCCGAACGACGCGCGAGTACGGATGCCAAGCGAAATCAGTTCGGCGCCGGCCTGGCGCAACACTTCCAGTTGTTCATCCATCAATGCGTTGAGTTCGGGGCTCTGCGAAAAATCCTGACCCATGACGCCGATGCGCTTGCCACGCAGACCATCGGGCACCAGGTAGCGGGTGTAATCCAGCGGCGTCCGCGTGCGCATGTTGGTAGTGATCTCGTCTTCCGGGTCGGCCGCCACCAGCACGTTCATCAGCAGCGCGGCGTCGGTGACTGTGCGCGTCATCGGGCCCGCCGTATCCTGACTGTGCGCGATGGGGATGATGCCGACGCGGGAAATCATCCCAAGTGTGGGCTTCAGGCCCACAAGACTGTTGTGAGAGGAGGGGCAGAGAATGGAGCCGTCCGTCTCGGTACCAATCGCCAGCACGGAGAGATTTGCTGCGACAGCTACGGCCGAACCGGAACTGGAGCCGCAGGGGGTACGCTCGAACACATAAGGATTGCGGGTCTGTCCACCGCGCGCGGACCAGCCGCTGGAGGCGCTGGTGGAGCGGAAGTTGGCCCACTCGCTCATGTTGGTCTTGCCCAGGATCACGGCACCGGCGTCGCGCAGTCTCTGCACGAGGAAGGCATCCTTCGCAGGTGTCGGCGCATCCACCAGCGCCAGACTGCCTGCCGTGGTCAGCATGCGATCGGCGGTGTCGATATTGTCCTTGAGCAGCACAGGAATCCCATGCAGTGGTGAGCGCAGCTGTCCGGCGGCACGTTCTGCATCCAATGTCCGGGCGATATCCACCGCGTCGGGATTGATTTCCAGCACGGCACGCAGCTGCGGATTCAGGCGCTCGATGCGCTGGATGTAGTGAAGGACGACATCCTCGGCGCTGATCTCGCCTGCCGCCATGGCAGATTGCAATTGAGTGGCGCTGATCTCGTTCAGATCCAGCGCCTGCAGGGTGCGGTCTGTGCTCGTCTGACACGCCGCCAGCAGCAGGAACAACGCAATGGCTGGCACAGCCCTCTGTGGGAGCGGGCCCAGCCCGCGATCCGGATTCACGCTGAAATATCGCGGGCGGGGCCCGCTCCCACGGAGTAGTGTTCGCAGCAATCTCATGGGGTCATCCTGTGGTGTGGGTAATGCGGAAGAGTCTATGCAAATTCGCGCATGGCCACCAGCGCAAATCGCGCAGTGCTATCATCCCTCTCATCGTATCCGATTGCCTGCCACAGGAGCCTGAACGGATGAGCATTCTTGCCCCAACTGCCTTCACTACCAGCATGTCTGTACGCGATTACGAGTGCGACATGCAGGGCGTCGTCAACAATGCGGTGTACCAGCATTATCTGGAGCATGCGCGTCACGAGTTTCTCAAGAGTCGCGGGTTGGACTTCGCAGCGCTGACCGCGCAGGGCATCATCGTGGTGGTGATTCGTGCGGAACTGGACTATCGCCGCTCACTGCGCAGTGGCGACGACTTCGTCATCAGCGTGGCTACCGAGCGCGAGTCGCGTCTGCGCCTGGCCTTCGTGCAGCAGATCGTGCATGTGGCATCCGGCGCCGTCGTGATGGACGCGCGCATTGTCACGACAGCGGTGAATGGAGCGGGGAAACCCTACTTTCCTGCAGAACTGCAGTCGTTGCTCTGACTGTGGGAGCGGGCCCTGCCCGCGATTCTTT
>MGYS01000030.1:2781-9786 GCA_001802565.1 Gammaproteobacteria bacterium RIFCSPLOWO2_02_FULL_57_10
GTCAAAGTTCAAGGGGACTGCACCGAACACAGAACCCTCTCGACAAACTCGGGCACGATCTCCGATGCCGGGCCGCAGATGTGTTCCTCGAAACTGGATGCCGTCTGCTCGAGGTTGAGCTCTACCGTGTGGGCATGCCTGCTCCTGGCGATCTGATAGAAACCGGAGGCGGGGTAGACATTGCCCGATGTGCCGATCGACATGAACAGGTCGCAGGACTCCAGCGCCCGGGTGATCTGTGGCATGTGGAAGGGCATCTCGCCGAACCAGACAATGTGCGGGCGCAGGTTGCCGATGGTCTGGCAGCAGCGGCACACCGAATCGAAACCAATGTCTTCACGGAGATCGAAGACCAGATTGCTCTCCTGACAGCGCATCTTCAGCAACTCGCCATGCATGTGCAGCATCTTGCGACTGCCCGCCCGCTCATGCAGGTTGTCCACGTTCTGCGTCACCAGCAGCACCTCGCCGGGGAACTCGTGTTCCAGTCGGGCCAGAGCCATGTGGGCAGCATTGGGACGAATGTGATCCTGCAGCAGTTGCTGGCGTCGCTGGTTGTAGAAGTGATGCACCAGTTGGGGGTTGCGGGCGAAGCCTTCGGGAGTGGCGACATCCTCGATACGGTGATTCTCCCAGAGGCCATCGCTGGCGCGGAACGTCGCTATGCCGGATTCTGCGGATATTCCCGCTCCGGTTAGCACAACGATGGATTTGACTGGACGATTCATGGGGCTCGATTCTACGGCCTGCATGCCCTGGTTGGATAGCCATGGTGGGTGGCTATGCGGCTATAATGTGGGAGCGAGCCCTGCTCGCGATTGAAGACTGGTCAACCATCGCGAGCAGGGCTCGCTCCCACGGAAGTTGTGGCGCAATCAAGGAGTATATGTATGGCCTTCCCC
Organism: Gammaproteobacteria bacterium RIFCSPLOWO2_02_FULL_57_10; assembly: GCA_001802565.1. GTDB lineage: Bacteria > Pseudomonadota > Gammaproteobacteria > Pseudomonadales > Pseudohongiellaceae > UBA5078. The sequence goes on from MGYS01000030.1 coordinate 3,684, forward strand.
AAGATCGGCAACCTGGCACCCGACTTCACCTTGCTCGATCAGCACGGCGTGGCGGTAAAACTGAAGGATTTTCGTGGCGCGAAGAATGTGCTGCTGTATTTCTATCCCAAGGCGATGACTCCCGGCTGCACCGTGCAGGCCTGCGGTCTGCGTGATGTGAAAGCGGCGCTGGCGAAACTTGATACCGTGGTGCTGGCGGTCAGCCCCGATCCTGTGAAGAGGTTGCTGAAATTTGCCGAGCGTGATGCGTTGAGTTTCACCCTGCTGTCAGACGAAGATCACGCCGTGGCAGACAAGTATGGCGTCTGGGGTCTGAAGAAATTCATGGGGCGGGAGTTCATGGGTATTCTGCGCACGAGTTTCCTGATCAACAAGGATGGGCGCCTGGTCCATGTCATGGACAAGGTGCAGACCAAGACTCATCACGACGATGTGCTGGCCATTCTGCAAGAGATGGCATAACGCGGGTTGCGGCAGGCGATGAAACTGAACTACAAGCAATACTCCACGGCGGGTGAGCCGTTGCTCATCCTGCACGGACTGTTCGGCAGTCTCGGCAATTGGGGCTGGCATAGCCGCGAGCTGGCAAAGCATTTTGCCGTGACCGGACTCGATCTGCGCAATCATGGTGGTTCTCCTCACAGTGATGACATGGACTATCAGTGCATGGCGAATGATGTGCTGGAGTTCATGGATGATCATCGTATCGAGCGTTGTCACCTGCTCGGCCACTCCATGGGTGGCAAGGTCGCGATGCAACTGGCATTGCAGGCACCGCAGCGCGTCGATCATCTGATAGTGGCCGATATTGCACCCGTACAGTACAAGGGTGAGCACGACAGCATCTTCGATGGCCTGCTGGCGATTGATCTGGCGAGCATTGGCAGTCGTAATGAAGCGGATCAGATGCTGGTGAAATACGAAGAGGACGAACTCGTGCGTCAGTTTCTTCTGACGAATCTGGTGAAGAACCCGGAGGGCGGATTTCAGTGGCGCATCAATCTGCCTGTACTGCGAGCCAGCTACGCGAAGTTGCGTGACAAGCCTGTTGGGGGAGTCTTCGATGGGCCAGTGCTGTTCGTTAAAGGCGCCTTGTCGAACTATATTACCGAGAAGCATCGCGAGGAGATCCTGCAAAGCTTTCCTCGTGCGAAGATCAAGATCATCATGCATACCGGTCACTGGCTGCATGCCGAGAAACCGCAGACCTTCTATCGTATCGTTCACAATTTTCTGAACCCGGATGCAACGTCGCCGGACTCCGCCATCGAAGAGCTCTGACTGCAGAGCATTGGAACCGAACATGACCGTACTGAGTGTCAACGTGAACAAGATTGCCCTGCTGCGCAACTCCCGTGGCCGCAATTTTCCCGACGTGCTGTATTTCGTGCGGCGCCTGATCGGCCTTGGCGTGAAGGGCATCACCGTGCACCCGCGTCAGGACGAGCGCCACATCACCCGTCGCGACGTTGTCGAGATCACGGCGCTGCTGCGTGATTTTCCCGGCGTGGAATTCAACATCGAGGGCTATCCGTCACCCGAATTCATGGAGCTGATCGCCCGAGTGAAGCCCGCACAGTGCACCCTGGTGCCGGATGCGCCGGATCAGTTGACCTCGGATCACGGCTGGAATATCGCTGCCAATGAAGCGCTGCTGCGTGACGTGCTGAGCCGACTGCGCAAACTGGGCGTGCGCAGCAGTCTGTTTCTTGATCCCGATGTGCAGGCCGTCGAGCTTGTCCCAGGGGTTGGTCCCGACCGCATCGAGTTGTACACCGAAGCCTATGCCGAGGCGTTTGGCACTGCTCGGGAGGGTGAAGTGTTCGAGGCCTATCGAGCCACCGCACAACGCGCCCGGGAACTGGGTATTGGCGTCAACGCCGGGCATGATCTGGACCTGCGTAATCTGGCGCTGTTCCTGCAGATTCCGGGCATTCTCGAGGTCTCGATCGGCCATGCGCTGGTGGTCGAATCGCTGGAGCTGGGGATCGACACCGTCGTGCGGGAATATCTCTCTATTACGGGCTCTATCACGGGCGCCATTGCCGGCTCCACTTCCCACGCCTGATCATCGCCTCCGGCGTTCAGTTCAAGTTCAGTTGACATCGGTAGACTGATCCTCAAGAAGGCAATAATGCCTCCTGGATCAACGGGTTTTAGGAGTCCGATGATGAAAACAACACTGATACTTGCATTCCTGTTCGGCCTGTCTGTGTCCACACAGGCCTTAGCCAACGACGCCTACCTGCTGCGGCAGGCGAGCGAGCTGGAGGCGATCAGCTACAACATCGCCCGCGAACTTCGTCACACTGGTGGTTACGGCTATCTGCGCGATGATGCCGAGAACCTGGCACGCGAGGCCCGTCGTTTCCGCGACTCGCTCAGTGGCAGCCATGATCGGCGCTACGTGCAGACGCGTTACGACGAGATGTCGCGGTACTACGATCGTTTCGAGCGTCGTTACCGACAGACATCGTTCGGTCACAACCATCGCCATGTGCACAACAGCTACGTGAGTATCACGACCGTGTTCGGTGGCATCAGTGGGGGTTACCTGAGTTACTCGCGCGGTTATGTTGAACCGCGCCGCAATCATGACCGGGTGATCATCTATCAGTCACCGTCCATTCGTTATGCGCCGTTCGGCATTCAGCATGACAGTCGTCGCTACGACAACGACCGGTATGACAACCGTCGATTCGACAACAATCGCAACCGTCACGACCGCGATCGCCACGACAATCGCCGCAACGACCATCGTGACGACCGGGGTCGCAGGAATCACTACAAGTAAATGTCTAAACCTGCAGGAGCGAGCCTGCTCGCGAAGGGGCGACGAAAACGTTCGCTTGCAGGCAAGCTCCCACGGTAGTAAAGCCCGATCTGCTTTGTAATAATGCCCGCCATCCCGCGCCGACTCTTTCAGGATGAAGAGTCGGCGTTCCTGTCTCTACCGGATACACCACTTGTCTTCATTGCATACCAACCCTGCGCGGCCGGTTTTCTATGGCTACTGGATTGTGCTGGCGGCCTTCGTCACACAGTTCGTCGCCATTGGCATGCAGAACTACGTGGCGGGTGCGTTTCTCACCCCGATGAGTGACGAGTTCGGCTGGACACGCGCCGAGTTCACCTCCGCCAGATCCATCGGGCAGATGGTGGTGGCGATCACCGGGTTTCTCATCGGCAGTGCACTCGATCGTTACGGCGGTCGTCCCTTCATTCTTGTCGGCACGGTGATTCTCTCCCTCTCGGTATTCGCGCTCGGCAGTGTGCAGACGCTGACACAATGGCTGCTGCTCAACGGGCTGATCCTGACCATGGGCGCGGCCATGATCGGCAACCTGGTGGTGAACGTGACGCTGGGCAAGTGGTTCGTGCGCCAGCGCGGCAGAGCGGTGGCAGTGGCTGCCATGGGGGTGTCGCTTGGTGGGATCGTGCTGCCCCCGCTGGCAACGTGGCTGGTGGATCTGCTTGGCTGGCGTGATGCGTGGCATGTGCTGGGTGTCGGGGTTGCGCTGCTGACATTCCCTGCAGCAGTGCTGGTGCGGCGCGCACCCGAAGACTACGGCATGCATCCCGATGGTGCCGCGCCGGAGCACATGACAGAGGCAGAGGCGTCGGCGGCGAGTCTGGACTACGACAATTCACTGACTCGCTCGCAGGCCATGCGCACCGGACATTTCTACACTTTGGTGCTCGCCTTCGGTCTGTTCCAGATCTCGGTGACGGTGATGTTGCTGCAGACGATTCCCTTCATGAGCGATGCAGGTTATCCGCGTCTCGTGGCGGCATCGATGCTGTCGCTGGCGTCGATTCCGGCCTTTCTGACCAAACCGCTGTGGGGTATCTGGATCGACCGCTATCGGCCCAAACCTCTGGCTGCGCTCGGCGCTGCGATTACCGGCGTATCGGTGATCCTGATCGTCTTGAGTGTGCAGGCCAGGATCGATGTGCTCGTCTACGCATCGTTTCTGCTGATGGGGGTGGGATGGGGCGGGCTGATCCCGCTGCAGGAAGTCATCTGGGCGTCCTACTTCGGGCGGCGTTATCTGGGGGCGGTGCGCAGCACAGCGATGCCATTCTCGTTCGCGATGTCTGCCGCGGGACCGATCATCGCGGCGGCCTATTACGATCAGGTGGGCAACTACGACAACGTGTTTCTGGCGATGGCACTGTGCAACTTGGGGTCGGCCGTCATGTTGATGCGAATGTCGGACCGCGTGTCGAGCAAGAGCGTGCCCTCAACTCCCCAGCAGTGACTCCAGCACCGGCCACACATTCTCCAGCACCATGCTCTGGGCTTCCGCGCGCGGGTGGATGCCATCGTCCTGCATCAGCTCGGGCTGCTGTGGAATGCCGTCGATCAGAAAGGGAATCAGCGGCAGGTCCATCTGCTCGGCGATCTCGCCGTATTGAGCGGCGAAGGGGCCGGTATAACGTGGTCCGTAGTTGGGAGGAATCTGGATACCGGCCAGCACGACCTGCGCACCTGCCTCCTGGCTCAGCGCTACCATCCTCTCCAGATTCTGGCGAATGTGTGAGACCGGCAACCCTCGCAGGCCGTCGTTGCCACCGAGTTCAAGAATCACGATCGCGGGTTTGTGTGTCGCCAGTGCCGCGGGCAGGCGGGCGAGGCCGCCGTCGGTGGTCTCGCCGCTGACGCTGGCATTGACGACGCGAAACGGCAGTTCCAGCTCGTTGATTCTCCTGTCCAGCAATGCCACCCAGCCCTGGGCCTCGTCCATGCGATAGGCAGCACTCAGGCTGTCGCCGAAGACCAGAATGGCGGGGTGTTCGTTCTGAGTGTTGGCAGTGGCGGCAAAGGGAAGCGCACTGCACAGCAGCAGGAGGAAGAGGGGTAAACAGCGGTGAAGATAATGTTTCATGAGTTGTCATGCAGGCTGATGAATGTGGCTTCAATCTAATCGTTCGTCCCGCGAGTTTCAATCCGCGCCATGGCAGGGAGCGTGGTTGGCAGGGGCAAACTGTGATCGACTCCCTTGTCAGTATTCGCTAAAGTCCCGGTCTCAAAAGCTCCAGCCATGAACCGAAATCACTGCCTCGTACGTATTTCATGGAACTCAAGGCAACACTGCAGGAACTTGCAATGATCAAAATCGACAACCTCGTCAAGCGCGTGACAACCAGTGAAGGCGAACTGGTGATTCTCAAGGGCGTATCACTGGCGGTGAAGGCAGCCGAAACCGTCGCCATCGTCGGCGCCTCCGGTTCGGGCAAGTCCACGCTTCTGGGCCTCATGGCTGGTCTGGACACGGGGACTTCGGGAGACGTCATCCTGAATGGTCGCAGTCTCAGTGCCCTCGACGAGGAACAACGCGCGGTGCTGCGTGGTCAGTTGGTGGGTTTCGTATTCCAGTCTTTCCAGCTGTTGCCCAGCCTCACCGCGCTCGAAAACGTGATGTTGCCGATCGAACTCAAGAACGATCCCAATGCCAAGGAGAAGGCCACCCAGTTGTTGACTCGGGTGGGACTTGGTGAGCGCTGTCATCACTATCCCAATCAACTCTCCGGTGGTGAGCAGCAGCGCGTCGCGATAGCGCGGGCGTTCGCGTCGGAGGCCAGAATCCTCTTTGCCGATGAGCCCACCGGCAATCTCGACAGCGCCACCGGTGCCCGTGTCATCGATCTGCTGTTCTCTCTCAACAAGGAATACGCCACCACGCTCGTGCTCGTCACTCACGACGAGCGCCTGGCGCACAAGTGCCATCGCACCATCCGCCTGGTAGCGGGTGAGATCGTCAGTGATGAGGTGAACGCCGCCGTTCAGGAACAGACCCGCGAAGACTCGGCCCGCGAAGTGGAAGGGGCTCTGCATGACTAGCGGAGTGCAGGATACTCTTGATAAACCCAGTGGTGATAAGCCCAATGGTCATAAACCCAGTGGTGGTAAGCCCGGGCTCGATGCCTCTCCAGGCCCGACCAATCTCGTGCAGGCCGAACCCCTGCAGATGAATACACTGCTGCGTCTGTCATTGCGTCTGCTCTGGCGCGACTGGCAGGGCGGCGAACTGCGGTTGCTGTTTCTGGCGCTGATCATGGCGGTGACTTCCGTTACCGGCATCGCGCTCTTCACGGATCG
>MGYS01000030.1:9795-15921 GCA_001802565.1 Gammaproteobacteria bacterium RIFCSPLOWO2_02_FULL_57_10
GAGGAAGCGCGCAGCCGAGGACTGGAGACCGCCGAGACCATGGGTTTCGGCTCGATGGTCTTCTCCGACTCCGGCAACGTGCTGGTCTCCGCCAAGGCGGTCAGCGGCGAGTATCCCCTGCGCGGCCAGCTGGTGGTCGCGGATCAACCCTTTGCGCGCGGCGCGCCGATTGACGGTGGTCCGCCCCCCGGTGAGGTGTGGGTGGAGTCTCGAGTGCTGCCCGCACTGAACGCGCAGATTGGTGATGTCGTCTACGTGGGCGAGGCAGAACTGCGTGTCACCCGCGTGATCGTGCAGGAGCCCGATCGGCAACAGGGCGGCATGATGGAGAATGCCGGACCGCGTCTGATGCTCAACACCGCCGATGTGCCCGCCACCGAAGTGATTCAGGTGGGCAGTCGTGTCAATTACCGCTACCTCTTTGCTGGGGATGAAGCGGCACTTGAGGGTTATGCGGAATGGCTCGATGAGCGCACGGCGGGAGAATTCCGGCTGCGTGATGTGCGTGACGAGAGTGCCGAGGTAGCGGAGGCGCTGAACAAGGCCGAGAGCTTCCTGCTGCTCGGCAGCCTGTTCGCCGTGCTGCTGGCGGGGGTGGCCATTGCCCTGACCGCGCGCCGTTATGCCGAGCGTCATTTCGATTACGTGGCGATTCTCAAGACGCTTGGCTGCACCTCTGGCCAGATCATGTCCCTTTATCTCAGCATTCAGAGTGTGCTGGTGCTGGTGGCCATCGTGATCGGCTCCGGTCTCGGTTGGGCGATTCACGCGCTGATCCTGCAAGCTCTCAGCGCTGTCCTGGCCATCGAACTGCCTCCGGCCGGATTGACGCCGTACATCATCGGCTCCATGACTGCCGTGATCTGCCTGCTTTCTTTTGCACTGCCGCCGCTTCTCGCGCTGCGCAAGACCTCACCGCTGCGCGTGCTGCGCAAGGACCTCGACGACAACAGCCTGAGTGCCAGGTTGCCCTACGGTTTCGGATTGGCAGGCACGCTGACGCTGATTCTGTGGTACAGCCATGACGTCGTGCTGACGTCGATACTGGTGCTCTCGGTTCTGGGGGTGGTGCTGGTCCTGTCCGGTATCTCCTGGCTGCTGCTGCGCTCCAGTACCAGTGTGGGTATGAAGGCGGGCAGTGCCTGGAAGCTGGCCATGTCGGCCACGCGCCGCCGCCGCAAGCAGAACGTGCTGCAGGTGCTGGTGTTCTCCCTGACCATCATGTCGCTGCTGATCCTGACGCTGCTGCGCACGGATCTGATACAGGACTGGCAGGCACAGTTGCCCGAGAACACACCCAATCACTTCCTGATGAACGTGACTGAACCGCAGGTGGATGGCATCCAGTCCTTCTTCCGCGAGAACGGCGTCGAGCCCAACCAGTTCTTCCCGATGATGAGCGCGGGGATCACCCGCATCAACGGCGAAGTGCCACGTCCACAGTGGGAGGATGACGATGAGGACGAGCAGGGCAGTGTGACCGAGAGCGCTGCGCCTTCTGACGAGTTTGCCGATGAGGGCAATGCCGATGATGCAACTGGTGAAGATGGCCAGCCACGCCGCGTCAGCAATCGCCAGGTCACCTGGACCCGCGAATTGCCGCGCGACAATCAGATCGTCGCGGGCACCTGGTGGGATGAGAATCCCCAGCCGGGCTTCGTGTCTCTCGAAGATGATTACGCGGAACGCCTCGGCGCCGCGCTTGGCGACACCATCGAGTTCGATGTCGGGCAGGGGCAGTTGATCGAGGCTCAGGTGCAGAGTCTGCGCACCGTGCGCTGGGACAACATGCAGCCCAACTTCTTCGTGATCTTCTCGCCCGGCACTCTCGATTCACTGGGGGGCACCTATCTGTCCACTGCGCTCATGCAGGAAGAGCAGAAGGCGCTGATCAACGAGTTGCTGCGTCTGTTCCCGACCATCGTGGTCATCGAGATCGATGCGTTGATCGAACAGATCCAGAACATCATTGCCCAGGTCACGTCGGCGATCGAGCTCATCGCATTCCTGGTGCTGGCGTGCGGGGCACTCGTGCTGCTGGCCTGCGTGACGGCCACACTGGATGAACGTTTCCGCGAGAATGCCATCCTGCGCACCCTCGGTGCAGGGCGAAAGTTGATCTTGAGCAGTCTTTTCATAGAATTCGCAGGCATCGGCTTGATTGCGGGTATCATTGCCACCATAGGAGCGGAAGCAAGTCTGTATTATCTGCAGACTGAGGTGTTTCAGCAGGAGTTCGGGCTGCACTACTGGGTGTGGCTCGCCGGTCCGTTGCTAGGCATGGTCATCATTGCGACACTGGGCGTGATGGCGACCAGACGGGTCGTCAACACGAGCCCGCTGACAGTGCTTCGACACATTGGTTAGTGTTTTGGGGTTAGTGTTTTGGGGTTAGTGTTTTTGGGTTAGTGTGATTCGCAAGGAGATTTCGACATGAAGACAACCGGAAACAGTAAGGTGACTTTCCTCTCGCTGCTCTCAATGCTTGGCGTGGTCGTCCTGTTTGCAACTCCAGTCGCACAGGCGCAAACGGAAACAGCACCGCAGGAGATTCGTGAGCTCAGCCGACAATGCATCTATGGTGATTGCGTGAACGGCATGGGCACGCTGGAGATCACGACCTCGATGGGAGTGAATACTTACCGCGGTAATTTCAAGGACGGCAAGTACCATGGCCATGGCAAGCTGGAGGAAATGGTCTCGCGGTCAGAACGGGCCTATTACGATGGCAATTGGGATGCCGGCATAAGAAGTGGACGTGGCACCTACTGGAATGGCAAGGGTAATCTCTACATCGGCGAGTGGAAGAATGACAAGCGGCACGGTCGCGGTTCGTATTTCTTCGGTGTGAAAGACTGGAGCGAGAACAAATATTCAGAATATTGGCTGTCGGAGAACGTGGAAAACTACACGGGCGAGTTCGTCAACGATCTCTACCAGGGCCAAGGAACTTACCGATGGCCGGACGGTCAGAAGTACGTCGGTGAATTCTTCGCCAACGACAAGCACGGCCCGGGCACTTTTCACTATCCACGCGGGTCTGTGCGTCAACAAGTTTGGGAGTATGGCGAGCTGGTCCCTCAGTAACCAGAGCAGTGCAAGCCAGAGCTCTTCAAGTCAGAGGTTTGCAAAGAGCCTCCCAGCCAGCCAAGGAAAGAGTATGGATTTGCAAGCAATACGCCGTGAATATCTTCAGGGCGGACTTCACCGTGAAGACCTTTCGGAAAATCCCATCGAGTTGTTCTCGCGTTGGATGCAGGAAGCCATCGATATGGGGCTTCCTGACGCCAACGCCATGATCGTGGCGTCGGTCGCCAAGGATGGGCAACCGAGCCAGCGCATCGTGTTGCTGAAGTCTGTTGACGACAAGGGCTTCGTGTTCTTCACCAACTACGAAAGTCGCAAGGCGCGTGAGATTGGTTGCAACGCCAAGGTCAGCCTGCACTTCCCCTGGCATGTCATCGAGAGACAGGTCGAAGTGAGTGGTCTGGCCGAGAAGATCAGTGCTGCGGAGTCGCAACAGTACTTCGTCTCCAGACCCCGCGAGAGTCAATTGGCTGCCTGGGCCTCGGCGCAGAGCAGACCGCTGGCATCCAAGGATGTGCTGCTGAAACAGTACGATGCCATTACCCGCAAGTATGTCCAGGGTGAGATTCCCTTGCCCGAGTTCTGGGGTGGCTATCGTGTGCGTCCGCATCAGATCGAGTTCTGGCAGGGCGGCAAACACCGTCTGCACGATCGCTTCGAGTACACGCTGCAGTCCGGCGGACACTGGCATATCGATCGTCTGGCGCCGTGAGTTCTGCGCCATCTTTTTTATTCCATTTGGTTATTAAATAGAAGAATATAGTCTTACTATTGATCTAAGACGGCTGGTATAGTGCCCGCTCTTTCAGGAGGAGGCAGTATGCCGTTTGATTTTGGATACATCATTGCCGGGTTCATTGTGGGCTGGCTTGTGGGATTGACCGGCGTAGGCGGTGGCTCGTTGATGACGCCGATCCTGCTGCTGCTGTTCAATGTCAACGCCGCAGTGGCAGTGGGCACGGACCTCCTTTATGCCGCCATCACCAAGACGGTTGGCATCTTCGCGCACGGCAAGCTGGGCAACATCGACTGGCGGATTGTCGGCTCTCTGGCCGCAGGCAGTGTGCCAGTCTCCTTCATCACCACCCTCTATCTCGCGGACATGGATCTGGAGTCCGGCACTCTGGTTGAGCAGATCAAGTTCTGGCTTGGCATCGCGCTGCTGGTGACCTCATTGTCCGTGCTGTTTCGCAACGAGTTGCTGAAATCCTCCGGTCACAAGCGTCGCCTCAGTTCCAGGACGGTCACGATACTGACGCTGCTGTTGGGCATGATCCTGGGCTTTCTCGTGACACTCACATCCGTTGGCGCTGGAGCGCTTGGCGTGACCGCTCTGCTGCTGCTCTATCCGAATGTCCACATCAACAGAATCGTCGGCACTGATGTCGCACACGCCGTCCCGCTCACGCTGGTGGCAGGACTCGGACATGCGAGTCTCGGGACGGTAGATTACGGTTTGCTGGGCACATTGTTGATCGGGTCGATTCCAGGCATCTGGATCGGCAGCCATATGACTGGTGTGGTGGGTGAGCACTGGGTGCGCAACGTGCTGGCGCTGATTCTGGTGTACGTGGGTCAGAAGCTGGCGTTCCCGGAACTGAATCAGTTGCTCGGTCTAGTCATTCTGTTGAGCGTAGTGGTCCTCAAATTCATCATCGACAACCGCAAGCTGAAGCCTGTTGTTGTTGAAGAATAGGACCAGCAATTCCTCTGTGGGAATCTGACGGCGTCGGAAGACAGCAGGCCCGTTCTGCGGCTGACCGCGCCCCCTCCGGGGGTGCCCCTCTCTCCGCAAAAAGCCTCAGGTCTTTTTGCTGCGTTCGGCGCTGGTCTTTAATGCCGCTGAACGGGCCTGCTGCCTCCCGACACCTCGCTCCACTCCAGACGATAGGATCTGCAGATTCTTCAAACAGCACCCCGAAGATTCGAACGTCTGCACGGTGTGTTGAATTTTCATCGAAGGAAGATGTGTGCGGGCCTGACATGGTTTGTAGATTTCTTCGCAAATATAACAACGCACAAATCGAAGTGCTGACACAGCAGCGTCGTGCCTTTGGCAGAATCTGCCATTCCCTTCGTATGGCAGATTCTGAGGTGGCGGGAGGTAGTAGAGGGGTTCAGCGACATAAAAGACCAGCGCCGAACGCAGTAAAAAGACCTGAGGCTTTTTACGGAGAGAGGGCACCGCGGAGCGGCGCGGGTCAGTCGCAGAACCCCTCTACTACCTCCCGCCGCCGTTCGAAGCAAATGCAATTCACAGGGATATAGATAGTTACGTTGCAGCTCAGCCCTTCCAGGGTTTGAGTTTCTTTTCGGCCAGCACTTTCTTCAGACGTGCGTATTGCGGCAGACCGTTCTTGTAGGGTGGATAGTCCTCGCCCTGGATCAGCGGCGCGAAGTATGCGCGAGCTGCAGACGTGATGCCGAAGCCATCGGCGGTGATGAATTCACGCGGCATGGTTTTCTCGACATTTGCCACGTCAGAGAGTTTCGCTTCGCTTACACTCCAGCTGTATTTTTTGCCCGGCTTGCGCACGATGGTGGGCATTACGGCATTCCTGCCCGCGAGTGCAAACTCCACCGCGGCCTGACCCATCGCGTACGCTTGCTCGACATCGGTGGCTGAGGCGATGTGGCGCGCCGCGCGCTGCAGGTAGTCGGAAACGGCCCAGTGATACTTGTAGCCGAGTTCCTTCTTCACCATCTCTGCAACGAAAGGTGCCACGCCGCCCAGTTGGGCGTGGCCGAATGCATCCTTGCCACCTGCTTCGGCGAGGAAGCTGCCGTCCTTGTTCTGCGCGCCCTCGGAAACGACGATCGCGCAGTAGCCGAACTGCTTCACACACTCCTGCACTTTCTTGAGGAATTTCTTCTGATCGAAGGCAATTTCGGGGAACAGGATGATGTGCGGCGCATCGCCTTCCTGCTCGGCAGCAAGACCCGCAGCACCGGCGATCCAGCCTGCATGGCGACCCATCACTTCCATCACGAACACCTTGGTCGAGCTCTCGCACATGGAGGCGACATCGAGACCGGCTT
>MGYS01000030.1:15941-20209 GCA_001802565.1 Gammaproteobacteria bacterium RIFCSPLOWO2_02_FULL_57_10
CGGGCAGTTGTCGGTCAGTGGCAGATCGTTGTCCACGGTCTTGGGGACGCCGATGCACTGGATGGGAAATCCTTGCTGGATACTGAACTGCGCCACCTTGTTGGCCGTATCCTGTGAGTCGCCACCGCCGTTGTAAAGAAAGTAGCGGATATTGTGGGCCTTGAAGACCTCCATCAGACGCTCGTACTCGGCGCGGTTATCATCGATGCTCTTGAGCTTGTAGCGGCAGGAGCCGAATGCTCCGGCAGGCGTGTGGCGCAGCGCAGCGATGGTACCGGCAGACTCCTTGCCGGTGTCGATCAGTTCTTCACGCAGGGCACCGATGATGCCGTTGCGACCGGCGTATATCTTGCCGATCTTGTCGTTGTTCAGACGTGCGGTTTCGATCACGCCACAGGCGCTGGCATTGATGACGGAAGTGACACCGCCTGACTGGGCATAGAAAAGGTTTGCTTTGGCCATGGTGAGAGAACCTGCTAGTCTGACCGTTGAAGGAAGGGCATGATCTTACCTGTTTAACACATTTGAGGGAATGGAATGCGACTGACGATTGGCATGTCCGGGGCAAGCGGACTGATCTATGGCATACGCCTGTTGGAAATACTCAAGACCTTGCCGGATGTGGAGACTCATCTGATTCTGACACCGTCGGCGCGGATGAACATCGCCATTGAAACGAACTGGCAACTGAGCGATGTGCAGGCGCTGGCCGATCACGTGCACCCGATCAACGACATGGCGGCATCGATTGCCAGCGGCTCGTTCCGTACCGATGGCATGATCGTGGCGCCGTGCTCGATGAAGTCATTGTCGGCGATCGTGAATTCCTATGCCGACAATCTGCTGATCAGGGCTGCGGATGTCGTGCTCAAGGAGCGTCGTCGTCTTGTGCTGATGCCGCGAGAGACGCCACTGCATGCAGGACACTGCGAGCTGATGTTGAAGGCCTGTCAGCTCGGCGCCATCATCGCGCCGCCGATGCCTGCGCTCTACAATAATCCCCAGACCATCGACGATCTCATCAATCACAGCGTCGGGCGCGTGCTGGATCTCTTCGATATCGAATCGGGCGTGGTCAAGCGCTGGGAAGGCATTCGCAAGTCGTGACTTTCAGGCTGACGGGCGGGCGAGTTCGTTGTGAATAGTCTGCAGAATCCCGGAGTTTTCTGTCAGATCGAATGCATGGAGGATCAGGGAGGAGAGGCTTTGAACGACCACCTCATTGAGTGGGACAGCTGACGCCTCGACGATATCGCGCAAGTTGCTGGCGGCCGCGGAAAGTCTCACTTCCAGTGACAGGTCTTGTGGCTGGTTCTGTGGGAGGTTGACGGCCAATGATTCAAGCACGTTCTGCTGAAATTGCTCGGACTGCAACTCCAGTGACTTGATCTGCTGGCGCAGTTTATCGAATTTCTCTGCGTCGGGTGGAGTCTGGTCGGCTCTCAATCGCAGGCAGGCCCGCTCCCACAGTGTGTCTTCGTTGGACTTCATCCAGGTGCGTGTGCCGCGCAAGGGTTTCACCACGTTGTCAGCCCACAGCGACGAAAAAGACAACGCGTTTTCGAGAAGTTCGCCGTCGAAAAAACCTCTTTGACGGGCATGCCAGCACGCGAACAGCAACAGGTTCACATCCAGTCCATACGAGTTCTGTAATGCCAGGCAGGTGCTGCTGACCTGCGGTATGCGGTAGACGCGGATGGAAAAGTCCCAGAAACTTTCGTGAGCTGTGATTCAAGTTCTCCTTGCGAGCGCCGTCCTGCGGTTTGCCGGGATGTTACTGCACGACCTATTTTGAGACAATGCCGGGCAGGATTCGGTTGGGCAGCCTTCACGGCATATACAGAGCATTCAGAGAGCATTCAATGCACATACACATACTCGGCATCTGCGGCACCTTCATGGGCAGCCTCGCGGTGCTCGCCAAACAGCTTGGTCATACCGTCAGTGGTTCCGACGCCAATGTCTATCCCCCTATGAGCACGCAGCTGGAACAGCAGGGCATCGTGCTGCAGCAGGGTTTCAGCGCGGCGCATCTGCAGCCGCATCCCGATCTGGTGGTCGTCGGCAACGCGATGTCACGGGGTAATCCCGCTGTCGAATATGTGCTGGAGCAGGGCCTGGATTACTGTTCCGGCCCCGAGTGGCTGGCGCGTTATGTGCTGCGGGGTCGCTGGGTGCTGGCGGTGGCTGGCACGCACGGCAAGACGACGACCAGCTCGATGCTGGCGTGGATTCTGACCAGTGCCGGACTCAAGCCCGGTTACCTGATTGGTGGCGTGGCCCAGAACTTTCCGGCGTCGGCGGATCTCGGCGCCGCACCGTTCTTCGTGGTGGAGGCAGACGAGTACGACAGCGCCTTCTTCGACAAGCGCTCCAAGTTCGTTCATTACTCGCCGCGTACCGCCATCCTCAACAATCTCGAATTCGATCATGGGGATATCTTTCCCGACCTCGCGGCCATTCAGCGGCAGTTCCATCACCTGGTGCGCATCATTCCCGGTAACGGGCTCATCATCTCGCCGCGTGACGACGAGAATCTCAACGCTACGCTGGCAATGGGCTGCTGGAGCCAGCGACAGCGCATGACGCTGGAAGAAGGGGATGTGCCGACGTATGGAAGTGACGAGGAAGTCTCTTGGTACGTGCGACTGCTCAGCGCCGACGGCAGCGTGTTCGAGCTCGGCAAGCGTACTCGGGGTGTGGATTCGGGCAGCCACCGGGTCAGCTGGTCACTCGGCGGGACTCACAATGTCCGCAATGCGCTGGCGGCAGTGGCGGCGGCCCATCATGCGGGTGTTGATATCGCTGTGGCCTGCGAGGCGCTGATGACATTCGAGGGCGTCAAGCGACGTCAGGAGTTGCTCGGTGAAGTGCGGGGCGTGAGAGTGTTCGATGATTTTGCCCACCATCCCACCGCCATCGACATCACGCTGCGGGGCATGCGTGCGAAGTTCGAGAGTGCGGGGCGCAGTGGTCGACTGATTGCGGTGATCGAGCCGCGCTCCAGCACCATGAAGATGGGCGTGCATCAATTGGCGCTGGGCGAGGCCTGCCGCACGGCGGACCTGACACTGTGGTTCGACTCGGGTGCTGTCGCGCTCGATCTTCCCGGTGTGGTAGCCAGCAGTCCGAGCCCTGCAGAGGTTCTCGATTCGGTCGACGGTATCGTCGCCCTGCTTGTCTCGCAGGTGCAGCCCGGCGACGATGTCGTGATCATGAGCAATGGCGGGTTCGGTGGCATACATCAGAAGCTGCTGAGCGCCTTGCGCGATGCAGAGCGTCAGCAGTGACGCAAGGAAAAGCGATGGAAACCGATAGCATAACCAGGCGAGGCGCGGAAACGATTGCGCTGTTTCCGCTGAAATCCGTGCTCTTCCCCGGCGGGCGTCTGCCACTGCAGATTTTCGAACAGCGCTATCTCAATCTCGTCAGTCACGCCCTGAAGACGGATACCGGCTTTGGTGTCTGCCTGCTCAAGGATGGGGACGAGGTGGCCAAGGTCGGGGTGAAGCAACAGGTACATCGCGTCGGCACCTATGCAAAAGTGGTGGACTGGGATCAGTTGCCGAATGGTCTGCTCGGCGTGACGGTGGAGGGGCGGCACAAGTTTCTGGTGCAGGAGTGCTGGTCGGAGAAGGATCAGTTGCTGATGGGCAGTGTCGATTTCTGCGGTGTCGATTTTCAGGGCGAGGAGCCGATCCCGGTGGACGACGAGCACGAGGTGCTGGTCGGTCTGCTGCAGCAACTGGTCAGCCATCCCGTGATCAGCAAGTTGGGCATGAGCATCGATTACGGTGATCTGCGACAGCTGGGCTGGCGTCTGAGTGAGCTGATTCCGTTGTCCCTTGAGCACAAGCAGAGATTGCTGGAGTTGCAGGACCCTCACGAGAGAATCCGCGAACTCGAGGCCCTCATCGAGACGATGATTCAGGACGGTTGATTCAGGACAATTGATTCGGCAAGGTTGCAGCAGGCGGTTGAGTTCAGCCCGGCGGCTCACTCATAATGGCAGCCCGATTCACGGTAGCACAAGCCATCGCCATATCCGCGGTGGTTAGCGCAGGAGGAACAATCATGTTGGAGAGCTGGATGGCGAGGGGTGACTGGACGCCGGAGCAGTGGCTGGTCTTCAGCATCATGGTCTTCATTCTGATCGCGGTGCTGGTGATAGTGCTGCGCCTGTGGAGTATCTACAAGATGGCCACCACCAAGCGCGAGCGACCCAATCTGCGCGTGGCGCGGCGGCTGCGAAACAAATAGAAATCTGT
>MGYS01000030.1:20268-23763 GCA_001802565.1 Gammaproteobacteria bacterium RIFCSPLOWO2_02_FULL_57_10
TCGCGAGCAGGGCTCGCTCCCACAGGTTGATCAGATCAGCAGACGATCCAGCACCGCAGCAGAGACGGCAATGAAGACGATCACGCCTGCCAGAAACCCGAGCAGGCCGAACAGGCGGAAGGGCTTTTCGCCCTTGGGATAAAGACCGGATTTTTCATACTCTCGCTCTTCGCTGTGCTCTGCGGAAGAGGGGTCGGGAGTCTTGTTTTCGTTGCTCATGTGTTCGTTGGTCATGATCGACAATTTCTCTGCGCGACCGAACTACAGTCCGCGCAAATGGTGTGAATAACAGGGTTTGCATGACAGTGTTTGAATCAGGAATCTGCACGGTGCCAAGACGCTTTTCATTACTGATCACGCTGCTGATTTGTGCGTTTGCAATCAGCAACGGCGCGCATGCCATCGTGATACGGCATGATACTGGATACTCCCGACACGTGGCCAGAGAAACGCAGTTCCCGGCGGTGTTCTGGCTGGAGCAGCGCGCTGCGCGCAAGGTCTGCGTGGCGACTCTGATTCATCCGCAGTGGGCCATCACGGCGGCTCATTGCCTAGAGGAGACCTCACTGCTGCAGGTGCTGGTGCGTGATGGCGAATATCCGGTGCATATTGCCGGCGCAGAGCACAACGTCGACCACGTCGTGATTCACCCGCAATACCAGTACCGTTACAGCGCGACCGAGGCTGACCGGGAGGTTGATCTGGCCCTGCTGCGGCTTGCCTCTCCCTTGCCATTTCCGGTGCCATTGGCCCTGTACCGTGAACGCGATGAGCTCGATCGCGTCGCGACCTTCCTCGGCTGGGGCTACTTCGGTCTGGGCACGACAGGCATTCAGGTGGATGACGGAAGCTTCCGCTTTGCTCGCAATGTGGTGAGCACGGCGGCCGAACGTCTGCGCTTCAACTTTGATGACCCACGGGTACCGGACAGTGGCGCGGTGGAACTTGAAGGGCTTCCCGGGCTGGGCGACAGCGGTGGCCCTGCCCTGCTGGAAACCGCCGAAGGCTGGCGTATCGCTGGCGTTGCAGTCGGCGAGATTGGCGTAGCCGCTGATGCTGCCAGACGACAAGGGCTGTATGGCGCGGTGGGAGTCTACGAGCGACTCTCCGGACATCTGGAATGGATCGAGTCGGTCATCGATGCGGCCCCGTCATCCGGTGATGAGGTTTCCGGATTGTGACGCGCCGAGATTCATGAACCTGCTGGTTATCAACCCGCTTCTATGAACCCACTCTGGCGCAATGCGTTCCTTCGCCCGGCAGCAGACGGTCTGTGCGACCGCTGACGTAATAGGCCAGCAACCCCAGCCATTCCCGCGTTGCCATGCTCAGCTCGCGCAAGTGACCAGCGAACTGCAATTCCACACGCAGCAGGTTGTCCGGATTGGAGCGATGATCCACCGGCCACGGGATTACCGGCCAGTTCTGCGCGCAGAAGATTCCGGTGGCGCGCGGCATATGCGCCGCCGACGTGATCATGATCCACGATTCCTGCGCATCGGGGGCGACCAGCGCCTTGCTCCGCACCACGTTCTCGTGAGTGTTGCGGGATTGATCTTCCATCACCAGCGCGCGATCCCCCAACCCCATGTCCCGCATGAAGGGGGGCACGCTGTCGGCTTCCTTGAAGGCCTGGCCGGTGAGGCTGCCATTGCCGCCCGTAAAGACCAGCTGCGCCGAAGGATAACGGCGTGCCAGAGCCGCGAAGGCCGTCATGCGTTCGGCGGCATCATCGTACTCGATCTGTCCCCAGGCACTGCTGCGCTGTGGGTTGACGGCGCCTCCCAGCACGATGATGCCATCCACCCGGGAAGGCAGCGCGGGATTCGCGGCAAAGCGCCTTTCCAGCGGATAGATCAGCCACTCTCCCAGTGGCAGGAGTGCCACCAGTACAGCGAGCGCGCAAACGAGAGCCAGCAACCACTGACCAAGGCGCGTACGGTTGAGAATGAGCAGCAGGCCGCTGGTCAGCAACAGGATCAGCAGCAGGCTGTCAGGAGAGGCGACGGCCCAGAGCACCTTGGAGGCGAGGAAGAAAAGTGTGTCCATCAGAGGGGCCCGTGTTGGTGTGCTGGTACGAGTGCCCGCGAGTATACCCGCACTTCCCGCACGATCCGCAACGCTTGCATCGGGCTTATGTATCTGCAGCGGAATTTTGCTACCATCGACGCTTTCCGGGTTTTACAACAGTGGTTTTTCATCACTATACAGACTGTCCATAAGGAGCACAGACATGACCATCAAACAGGGCGACAAACTGCCAGCCAGCACATTCAAGATCATGGGCGAGAAGGGACCACAGGACATCAGTTCCGATGCCATCTTCGCCGGCAAGAAAGTGGTGCTCTTCGCGGTCCCGGGTGCTTTCACGCCGGGCTGCACCGTGACTCACCTGCCGGGCTACGTGGTGTTGGCCGACAAGATCAAGGCGAAAGGCGTGGACTCGATTGTGTGTCTCGCGGTCAACGATGCATTCGTGATGAGCGCCTGGGGAAAATCCCAGAATGCCGAAGAGCTGATCATGCTCGCGGATGGTAACGGCTCCTTCACCAAGGCCATCGGGCTGGAACTGGATGCGACAGGCTTCGGCATGGGTACTCGCAGCAAGCGTTACGCGATGATCGTCGACAACGGCGTGGTGACACATCTGGCGGTCGAGCCTGCTGGTGGCATCGTCGAGAGTGCGGCCGAGGCGATTCTTGCCAAGCTGTAAGTACTGACTGGCCAATAAAAAAAGAACAAGAAAGGGGATGAGATGAGTACGCAGTCCGGCTCTGGAGCAGTATCACCAAATTCAGTCTCGCCCGGTTCAGTCCCTCCTGATGCCGTCCCTATGCGCAGCAGGATCGGGCTCTGGCTGGGTGCCGGTCTGTTCGTCTTCATCCTCCTGTTCGTGGACCTCGATCCGGGCAATCCCCTGGTCACCCGCATGTTCGCTGTCGTGGTGCTGATGGCGGTGTGGTGGATCACCGAGGCCATTCCGATCCCCGCCACGTCGCTTCTGCCCATTGTGCTGTTCCCCATGCTGGGGATCATGCGCGGTGGTTTCCGCGATGCCAGCAGTCAGGTGGATTTCAGCGCGACTTCGTTGCGCGGCGATCTGCAGCCCTCTGATCTGGACATCATGTTCCCGAACGTCACCAGCCAGTACATGGACTGGCTGATCTTCCTGTTCCTCGGTGGCTTCCTGATTGCCATCGCGGTGGAGAAATGGAACCTGCACAAGCGCATCGCGCTGCACATCCTGCGCGTGATTGGTGGAGAGCCGCGGCGGCTGGTGCTGGGTTTCATGGTGGCCACGGGCTTTCTGTCCATGTGGCTCTCCAACACCGCCACCACCATGATGATGATGCCGATGGCGCTGTCGCTGATTGTGCTCTATGAAGAACTCAATCGCGGCATCGTCGCCAAAGGCGGCGTTGTCGATGTGCGGGCACCGAATTTCGCGCTGGTACTGATGCTGGGCATTGCCTACTCGTCATCCATCGGCGGGCT
>MGYS01000030.1:23803-25458 GCA_001802565.1 Gammaproteobacteria bacterium RIFCSPLOWO2_02_FULL_57_10
TCGTTTGCGGGTTGGATGACCTTCGCGTTTCCTCTCTCGGTGGTCTTCCTGTTCGCCACCTGGTTCATGCTGTGCCGCTTCCTCTTTCCGTTGCCCGCCACCACGCCGTTCAGTGGCAGAGAGTTCATCAACAGCGAGATCAAGGCGCTGGGACCGATGAGCAACGAGGAGAAGAAGGTCGCGGTCGTGTTTGTCACCGTGGCGGTGCTGTGGATGACGCGCAATGAGCGCCTGCTGGGAGCAGATATCGATATCTATGGCTGGAGCCACTGGCTGGATCTGCTGCTGGCCAGATTCGACATCGCGCCGGTGGGCGCCCTGATCGATGATGGCACGATCTCGATCGCGATGGCGCTGGTGCTGTTTGTCATCCCCGCGAGCAAGGAGAAAGGGGGATTCCTGCTCGACTGGGAGTCGGCCAAGCAGGTGCCTTGGGGAATCCTGCTGCTGTTCGGGGGCGGTCTGGCCATGGCCAAGGGCTTTGCTACCTCGGGCCTGTCGAATTACCTTGCCGACCTGTTCGAGACGATGCTCAACGGCGCCAATCCACTGGTCATTGTGGTGAGTGTCGTGACGTTCATCACCGGCTTCACGGAGTTCACGTCGAATACGGCCACGGCATCGATGAGCATGCCGATCATGGCCAGTCTTGCGCAGGCCATTGATGTCTCGCCCTTGCTGCTGATGATTCCCGCAGCGATCGCGGCGTCCTGTGCCTTCATGCTGCCGGTGTCGACGCCACCGAACGCGATCGTGTACGGCACAGGTCGTGTGCCGATCATGAAGATGGTGGCCGCGGGGATCTGGCTCGACATAATGTCGGTGATTCTGGTGACGCTGTTCGTCTACACGTTTGGCCACCTTTCCTTCGACCTGCTCGGTGAAATTCCGGACTGGGCGAGACGCTGACCCTGTGGGAGCGGGCTTCGCCCGCGATTCAGTGCGAATGTCCGTGGTCAGGCGAGGGTATCAACCGCCTCCAGCTCAAGTGCCAGGTGATGCAGAATGGTCGCCGTGGCACCCCAGATGCGATACCCCTCGTGATGAAACTCCAGCACCTCGCGCTCGGTATCCATCAGCATCACGCGCGTGCGCTGATAACTTGCACAGTTGAGCGCGATGCTGATGGGCACGCCGAAGATGTGGTCCACCTCTCTCGGTGAGGGTGTCAGGCGCGTGCCTGCAGCGAGAATTCCCACCACCGGTGTCACGCAATAGCCCGAGGGCATCAGCAGATTGCCCAGTTGTCCGATCACCTGTACCGACTCTGCACGCACACCGATCTCTTCCTCGCTTTCCCGCAACGCGGTCGCGATCGCATCGACGTCACTGGCATCGGTTGTGCCGCCCGGAAAACTGACCTGGCCGGGATGACTGCTGAGATGTTCCGTACGCAGTGTCAGGATGACAGACCCCTCTCTGATGGGAATCAGCACGGCGGCGTTGCGAAAGTTTGCACTTGGCAGCTCGGCAGAATGAATGAGGCGATTGATGTCTTGATCAGGATGGAGGATGGCTTTGCGCGGGAGTGGCTGCTGTTCGAAGTAGCGCAGCAGTTTGTGCAGGGTCAGTTCGTCGAGCGTTGAGGGAGCTGTCGTCATGGGTATATCAACTGTGGGAGCGGGCCCTGCCCGCGATCAGGTGTCACAATGTAA
>MGYS01000030.1:25465-29057 GCA_001802565.1 Gammaproteobacteria bacterium RIFCSPLOWO2_02_FULL_57_10
TCCCACATGTATCAACCGATCAGTTGTATCTCCAGTTCACAGACAGGAACGCACGCAGCGGCTCGCCCGGGAAGTAGCGGTCGTTGCCGAATGAGAAGTCAGCGCGTTCCGCGTATTTCTCATCCGTCAGGTTCAGCACGTTCAGCGAGAGGGTCAGGTCTGATCTGACTTCCCAGCGTGTGCGCAGATTGAGGATGTCGTGACCCTCGTACTCATTCAGATTCTCCGGATTGGTGTAGTACTTGCCGGAGTTGACCCATTCCAGTTCGGTGAACAGTGTCTCTGATGGCTGCCACTGCACCTGGAACGAACCGAAACGTCGCGGTGCTGTGTCCACATCGTTGCCGTTGATGTTCACGCCGCCGGAGAACTCATCGTTCTCGTAGGTGTGACGGGCAAAGTTGTAGGCACCGGCAATGCGCCACTGTTCGTTCAGCTCGAGGCCGCCGGACAATTCGAGGCCCTTGTGCTTGGTGTGGCTGTTGTTGAGGTTCAGACGCGCGCTGTCCGTGATGATCTCGTTGTCCTTGTCCATGTAGTAGGCGGTCACTGCGTATTCCCAGTTGCCCGCTGCGCCCTCCAGGCCAAGCTCGGTGCTCTCGATTTCCACGGAGTCCAGATCTGCCACTGACTGCGTGTTCTGCAGGCGGTACAGTTCGGTTGCCTGTGGGGCACGGTAGCCCTTGTTCATGCGCAACTGCACGTTGTGCACGTCGTTGAGCTGATAACGCACGGCAAGCTTGGGAGCCCAGTTGCCGAAGTCGTCGGAGCGATCCGCAGGACGGTTGTAGCGGCAGCCGCCGAAACCACAAGCGACGCCGTTGTCACGAGTACGACCGTCGATCATCTTGTTGTCGTAGTCGTATTCCATGCTCTCGTAGCGCAGGCCGAGGGAGATGTCGAATCCGTTGTCCCAGTAGTGTTCCAGGTGGGCAAACGGGGCGATCTGGGTGGCCTCCACTTCGTAGTCGTAGTGCTTGCCGACCGGTGTCGTGCCGACCAGGAAAGCCGAACCTACTGTGGGGAAGCGTTGCTGTTGCAGCAGGCTGCCCTCTGTCTGTTCAAGGTCCAGACCGAAGGACAGCATCGTGTCGTCGCTCAGGTCCTTGTAGCTGGCCAGTTGCAGGCCAAGGCTGCTGTGCGTGTTGTCTTCCGTGGGCAAGCCGGGCAGGAAGTGCTGAATGAAATTCAGATCAGCCTTGCGGTAGTAAGGCGTGGCCACCACTTGCCAGCCATTGTCGAGATACTTGGTGATGCGGGTCCAGGCACGCAGGCTCTGGTTGTCACGATAGGCCTCGGGGTTCGGGTTGGTATCGCGCTGGTCGTCGTCCTTGTAATTGTCAGTACCCTCGACGTAACCGGCGGTTTCCTGATTCAGGTTGGTGGCAGTGAAGCCGCCGTCCAGCGCATAGCCGCCCGCCGTGGTGTACTGGTAGCGCCATGACAGCTTCTGCTGATCGAAGCCGCTGTCGTCACGCCAGCCTTCCTCGCGGGCGCCGTTGACCAGGAACATGTGCTTGAAGTTGCCGTAATCCATGCCGTGAGTGGCATTGATGCGGGTGGAGCCGCGTGGGCCGACTTCCAGTGTGATGTCGCCGCCCGCTGTAGGGTCAGGCAACACGACGTTGATCATGCCGTGCACGGCATTGGAGCCGTAATACGCCGTGGCTGGTCCGCGGATGACTTCGATGCGGGAAGCGTTTTCACTGTTGGCGTCGAACAGTTCATTGACGTTGCAGAAACCCGCCGCGCGCAATGGGATGCCCTGTTCTGCCAGCAGGAAGGCGCCACAGGCACCAGCGCCGGTCAGCACGGGAGAGCGAATGGAGGTCAGGCTCTCCTGGCCGTTGTTGCGGTTGATGTTCACGCCTGCCAGACGATTCGCCACTTCCTGAATGTGCTGGTGAGACACCAGGCGAAGTTCCTCGGTGGAGAGAACGCCGACGCTGGCGTTGACGGTGGCCAGAGACTCGGGACGGCGTGTGGACGACGTCACCATGATCTCTTCGATTTCCGGAGTCTGAGCGAGCGCTGTGGGGGCGCTCAGTACAGACATGGCTGCCGCGCAGGATAATGCGAGCAGGCGTGGGGTAGCACCGTGGAATGCTGCACCCTGAATTCTTCCGATATTGCGTACTCTCTCGTGTTTCACTTTTATAGTTCTCCCTTGCTGGTGAGTTTTGAAACTGGTCGAACGCGGCACCGTTGCAGGCGCCGAGCATACCGACCGTCAGAACTGCCGGAGTGTTGCAAAAAATGGCGACAAAAGCACTACGGAAAATCATTGTTCAGCAGCCCCTGGCAATGCCTATAATCGCCGCTTTGCAGCCATGCTTGGCGACAACCGTCCGGGGGGACAAATGAAGACGCGAGTGACGCAGATGCTTGGGATAGAGCATCCGATTGTGCAGGGCGGCATGCAGTGGGTGGGCAGGGCAGAGCTGACATCCGCCGTCTCGAATGCGGGTGCGTTGGGCATCCTCACGGCGCTGACCCAGCCTACGCCGGAAGCCCTGTCGGCCGAGATCGCCCGCTGTCGCGAGATGACCGACAAACCCTTCGCGGTCAACCTGACAATCCTGCCTACCATCAAACCGGTTCCCTATGGTGAATATGTCGATGCGATCGTGTCGTCTGGCATCCGCATCGTCGAGACTGCCGGGCGCAATCCGGAACCCTGGATGCCGCTGTTCAAGAGCGCGGGCATCACCGTCATTCACAAGTGCACGTCGATCCGGCATGCATTGAAAGCGCAGTCACTGGGCTGCGACATGGTCAGCGTGGACGGCTTCGAGTGTGCCGGTCACCCGGGTGAAGACGATGTCACCAATCTCATCCTGCTGCCGCTGGCTGCCAGACGCCTGAGCATTCCCTTTCTTGCCTCCGGCGGCTTTGCCGATGGTCGCGGTCTCGCCGCTGCGCTGGCAATGGGGGCAGATGGCATCAATATGGGCACGCGTTTTCTCGTGACGAAGGAAGCGCCGATTCATGAGCGCGTGAAACAGAAAATGGTCGAAGCATCGGAGCTGGATACGGCGCTGATTTTTCGCACGCTGCGCAACACCTCGCGGGTGTTCCGCAACAGCGTGGCGGAGCAGGTGCTGGCCATCGAGGCTCAGCCTGGCGAGACGCAATTCGAAGACATCGCCCCCATGGTGAAGGGCGTGCGCGGACGTGAACTGTTCGAGTCCGGCGATCTCGATCATGGGGTGTGGTCGGCGGGCATGGTGATCGGCCTGATTGACGACATTCCCACCTGCAAGGAACTGGTGGAGCGGATCGTTGCCGAAGCGGAGCAGATCATTCGCGAGAGGTTGACCAATCTCCTGTAGGAGCGAGCTTGCTCGCGAACGCTCTTGGTTGGAGGTTTATCGAAGCACCATTCGCGAGCAAGCTCGCTCCTACAGTCAGTGGCAAGTCCCTTGTAGGAGCTTACCTTGCAAGCGATAAACAACAAGAAGAAAGGGGGGATCATGCACATCAAGGACAAGGTAGTGGTAGTGACCGGCGGCGCCAGCGGCATCGGGCGGGCGCTATGTGAGCGGTTCGCGGCGGAAGGGGCCAGCGCCGTGGTGGTGTCGGACATCAACAA
>MGYS01000030.1:29088-30386 GCA_001802565.1 Gammaproteobacteria bacterium RIFCSPLOWO2_02_FULL_57_10
GCGTCGTCACCGATGTCAGTCGCGAGGATCAGGTCGAGGCGCTGGTGGCGCAGGCGCTGAACGCGTTCGGCCACATCGATCTGTTCTGCTCCAATGCAGGGATCTTCACACCTGGCGGCGAAGAGGTCAGCACTGCCGATTGGCAGCGCATCTGGGACATCAACGTGATGGCCCATGTGTTTGCGTCGCGTGCGGTGCTTCCGAGCATGCTGGCGCGTGGCGAGGGCTATCTGCTCAACACTGCGTCGGCCGCAGGACTGCTCAGCCAGATCGGCTCTGCCCCCTATGCGGTGACCAAGCATGCGGCGGTCGGGTTTGCCGAGTGGCTGTCGATTACCTATGGCGGTCGGGGCATCAAGGTCTCGGTGCTCTGCCCGCAGGCCGTCCGCACGCAGATGACCAGTGGCGGGGCAGGGGTGGCAGGCGTGGACGGCATGCTGGAGCCGGAGCAACTGGCCCAGACCGTTGTGGAGACATTGGCGCAGGAGCGCTTCCTCGTCCTGCCCCATCCGGAAGTGCTGACCTACATGCAGCGCAAGGCGGCGGATTACGATCGCTGGCTCGGCGGCATGCGGCGCCTGCAGGAGAAATTCGGCGAGCGCTGGAAGTCTTGAATCGACTTTCGTACGCAGGCCTTTCGCCGCGAGCCCATTTCCTTATAATGACGCCCCTGAAAAAACCAGATCACCAGACATCAGGACCCCCTCATGACAATGACAATAGGCAAGAACGCAGTAGTCGAGATTCACTACACCCTCAAGAATGACGCAGGAGAAGTCCTGGACTCCTCGGCCGGGGGCGATCCATTGATGTATCTGCACGGCACTCACGGTCTGATTCAGGGACTGGAGAACGAATTGGCTGGAAAGAAGACAGGTGACTCCTTCAAGGCAGTCATCCCTCCGGCGCTCGCCTACGGCGAAGTCGATCCGGACCTGATCCACAGCATTGACAAATCCATGTTCCGCGGCGTGGACAAGATCGAGCCGGGCATGAGCTTCACGGCGCAGGGCGAGCACGGCCAGCAGCACATCACCGTCAAGGCGGTGGAAGGTGACCAGGTGATCATCGATGGTAATCACGAGATGGCGGGCCAGACGCTGCATTTCGATGTGGAAGTGGTCAGTGTGCGTGAAGCCACAGAAGAAGAGATCGATCACGGCCATGTGCATGCGCATGGCGATCATCATCACCACTGATTGTTGTACCCCACCTCACTCCGTAGCTAGCGCCGCGCAATGGGGTGGGGATAGTCAGAACACGCCCGTGAATACATCCCTGTAGGGCTCAATCGCGGC
>MGYS01000031.1:0-4542 GCA_001802565.1 Gammaproteobacteria bacterium RIFCSPLOWO2_02_FULL_57_10
CCACACATGACAAGCGCCGGGGAGTGCTCCAGACTGGACAGACTACAAAGCCTTGACCGATTCCTTGCGCAGGTGCAGGGCAGGGCTTACAGGATCGCGCAGATCGCCACCAATAATCAGGACGATGCTCTGGATCTGGTGCAGGACGCCATGTTCAAACTCGTGGAAAAATACGCTGCGCGCAGCGAGGAGGAGTGGGCGCCCCTGTTCTACAGCATATTGCAGAGCCGCATCAACGATTGGCACCGGCGCAGCTCTGTACGCAACCGCTTTCGCAGCTGGCTTGGGATGGGCAAGGACGACGAGGCCGAAGACCCGCTGGAGCAGATACCGGACGAGGCACAGCGCAGCCCGGAGCAGCACGTGCAGATGGGGGCCAGCATGGACAAATTGCAGAGCGCATTGCAGGCCTTGCCGCTGCGTCAGCAGCAGGTGTTTCTGTTGCGCGTCTGGGAGGGACTGGATGTGCGGGAGACGGCGCTTGCCATGGCCTGCGCCGAGGGCAGCGTGAAGACGCATTATTCACGAGCGATCCATACACTGAGAGAACAACTGGGTGAGCACTGGTGATGGGCAAGAAGCCAGAGACAGAGCAGACAGATGAGTTGAGTGCAGACGCGCGCTTCGTGCGCCGTGCGGCCGACGTACTGAATGCCAGCATGAGCGGGTTGCCGCCCTCGGTCACTGCGCGCCTGAACAGTATTCGCGAGTCGGCGGTTGCCAGTGCTGATGCCGATTTGCAGCGTGCGTCGATCAGCAGTGAGCCTGCCATGGGCTCGGCTGTGCTGGCCAGGCGCAATCATTCGCTGCCGACGGATGTTGTTGACCGCCTTGATGACATTCGTGCTCGTGCCATGCAACGCGCGGCACAGCGATCGCAGCGTGGCCACGGTTTGCTGACGGGGTGGCGCGAGCGGTTGGATGGTCTGTCGTTCGGGGTGCCAGCCGGAGCCTTCGCATCGATCTGCGTGCTGGTCACAACCCTGGCCGTTTTCAACTTGCCTGCCAGCGAGGAGCCGCTTCCGGTGGCGCTGGCGGAGGACGTCCTGTTGCTGGCATCGGTGGATGATATCGAGCTCTACGAGAACCTCGAGTTCTACCAGTGGCGGGCGGAAAATTGTCTGTGACCTTGGCATGGCATTGACGCTGTCGACGCTGCTGGGAGTCGGTGTCTCATCCCAACAGGCCGCGGCGGTCGATGCGGCACAAGCGCCGGAACAGGCCACGCCCCCTTCGGCAGGAGCCGAAGCGGACAGTGAACCTCCCAGTCTCGAGTTTCTGGAGTTTCTCGGGCAGTGGGAGACAGACGAAGGCGAGTGGATCTCACCCGAGGATCTGGCCAATGAAGATTTTGTGGAGTTGATAGACAGTGCAATACAGACCGGAGTTGAACCCGATGACACTAACTGAGCTGATCGGCACGGCAGGACCACGACGGGCGAGTGCGATGGCGCTGCTGGCCTGCGTCTTGGCAGCGGCCATGCTTTTTTCGGGAACTGTGTTCGCTCAGGATGGTATTGCGTGGAGCGACCTGTCGGATGAAGAACAGACACTGCTCAGAGAATTGGAGGACGAGTGGGAGAGCTTTCCCCCTGATCGGCAGGAGCGGCTGCGCCGTGGAGTCACGCGCTGGCAGCAGATGGCGCCCGAGGAGCGCATCGAGGCGCAGCGGCAACAGAACCTGTTTCAGCAAATGCCACCGGAACAGCGTGAGCTGATCAATCGACGCTTCCAGCAGTTCAACAGCGTACCGCAGGGACAGCAGCAGCGGCTGCGCGAAATCCAGCGCCAGTTCCGCAGTCTGCCTCCGGCCCAGCGTGATGCATTGCGTCAGCGCTTCGAGAATCAGCGCGAGCAGATGCGGCCCGAAGGCCTGCAGAACCGTCCGGTTCCTCCCGGCCAGCGCCCTGGCAGTCGTGAAATCCCCAGAGTCATTCCCCCGCGCATTGAGCGTCCTGCTCCCGAGCGCGTTACCCCACCCGTCAGACCAGCCCCCTCCCGCGGTTGAACCCCTCCACCTTGTGGGAGCGGGCCCTGCCCGCGATCGTTTTTCTCTTGATTGACGTACGGCTAATCGCGAGCAAGGCTCGCTCCCACGGTTCTGGCAGAAAAAAGGCCGGAACAAGTCCGGCCTGAAAGGGAATGTACTACTTGAAGTACTGCGGTTGTTGCTCGGTGCTGACCGGGTCCAGAGTCCCGGTCAAAGGAAGGGGTCTCCTGCCTCGCGCAGACACGTGCGCACGATGCGCCGGTGAGTCTGCTGATCCTGCATGTTGCCCACCAACTCTTCCGGTGTCAGTTGGCCATTGTCGTCAGCATCAATCCGCGCGAACTGATCGAAGGCCCGCTGCTCCAGATGCATGAAGAATTCTTCCTCGCTCAGAGAGCCATCGCCATTGCTGTCGGCGGCAGAAAAGCGATCCTCTTCCAGATCCGGGTTGCTGCCGTTCTCGGCGATGCAGGCGCGGAATTCGGCGATGTCGATATCCGGGTCCAGTGCAGGGTGGCGCGGGCCGGATTCGTCACTGCTCAGCAGGCCATCGTCATCGATGTCGCGATGATCGAACTGCTTCTGATAGTGCTCCGTGCGCTGGGCAATGAACTCGTCCTGACTGATCAGCTTGTCGCCATCGGTATCCATGTTGCGGATAAGGCGGCCAGGGGCATGACGCTGGGGGCGTGGGCGCTCCATCATGCGTTCGCCACGCATGGGATTGAGACGTTCACGACCCTCGGGGGCGGTGTCCTGGGCAAGGGCGTTGCCGCTCATGCCGCTGACGGCCAGGAGAATCGATGCGGCCAGTAGGGTTTGTACGGGTTTTTTCTTGCTGAACATGAGACTTTACTCCATCGGATTGAAGGTCTGGATGTGTGTGCACACTGGCTATAACGCGGCTATCCGCAAAGCGTTGACAGGGCGCGGCGCAGACGACGGATTTACGTTGAATTTGCAGACAGGCTCTCTTAGACTCGGCTTCAGACTTTTCCCCGCAGGTGCAGCGTTTTCATACCCGCAGACGAGAAATTCGTCAGACCCTCAGCAGTATTGGCAAGAAAGTCCACTTTGGCTTGGGCTGACGCAAAATGAACCGCCGATATTTCAGGAATCCGTAAAAGGAATTTTGCTTTAAGGAAGACGGACATGCAGTGCTGTGCTCAAATGCGTGCCGTCTACGTTGGCTCATGCGAGCCGTATAGAATCAATAAAAATTGTTTTACCACCAGAGAAGGAGGTGCCTTGTGCGAGTTTCAAATGAACTGGTACGGCTGAAGACCCGATTGGAAATGAGAATGAAGAACGTATCCGCACTGGCCAAGTGTGCTTCCGTAGCAGTGTTCCTGCTTCCGGCAGCAGCGGGAGCCCAGACTGCGGGTGAACCCGGCAGTGTGACTTTCCACAAGGATATCGAGCCGATTCTGCAGCGCAGCTGCCAGAACTGCCACCGTCCCGAAGGCGTGGCACCGATGTCTCTGGTCACTTATGAAGAGACAGCTCCGTACGCTGGTCTGATCGAGTACAAGACTGGTCTGCGTGACCGTGCTGGTGCGATGCCTCCTTACTACCTCGAGAAGGACATCGGCATTCAGGACTACAAGGACGATCCTTCTCTGACTGACGAAGAGATCGCTGCGATTTCCACCTGGGCCCGCACCGGCACGCCAAAGGGCGATGCAGCCGATGCTCCTGCTCCTCGTGAATTCCAGACCGGTGCCGTATGGACTGCCGGTGAGCCTGACCTGATTGTGCGCTCCGAAGACATCACCGTATTGGGCGGCGCGCCTGACTGGTGGGGCGATATCCCCCGCATTCCAATTCCGATCGAAGAGGACCGTTACGTCTCTTCAGTAGAGATCATCGAAGTGAATGATGTGGACACCAGCGGCGCTTCCGGCACTGTGGGTGGTCGCAACATATTCCACCACATGATCTGGAGCACACAGGTTCTCGATGAGAATCTCAATGCGAAGGAAGGCGAGATCGCCATCCCATGGCCGGTGCACGAAATTGCGCGTAACCCGGACATCTTCGATCCGGACAGTGGTCGTCTGCTGAAGAAGGGCTCCTACGTGGTGTCCGATTCCGTGCACCTGCACTCCACGGGTATCGATACCACTGGTCACCTGATGATCGGCTTCCGTTTCCACCCCGTGGGCTACCAGCCCAAGTACATGCCTGCCTTCATCGGCCTGGGCAACGGTGTGGACATCAGCATCACCGGTAACGAAGACAGCCAGGAACTGCATGCCTATGCAGTGCTTGAGCAGCACACCAAGATCGTGACTTTCGAACCGCACCTGCACGCCCCGGGCGAGCGTATGTGTCTGGAAGCCATCTGGGGATACACCGTCGAGACCCTGTCCTGCGTCGGTTATGACCACAACTGGGTGCGCGGTTACACCTATGCCGATCACGCTGCACCACTGCTGCCAAAAGGCACTGTGCTGCACATCGTTGGCTACATGAACAACACCCGTACCAACCCGAACGTTCCAGACTCCAGAAACTGGCAGGGTTCCGGTAACCGTTCAGTGACCAACATG
>MGYS01000031.1:4577-15718 GCA_001802565.1 Gammaproteobacteria bacterium RIFCSPLOWO2_02_FULL_57_10
TCGTCGTGAACAGCTGGATCTGGGACCGAATGATCACCAGATCGGTTGCCCGCTGTGTCTGGCACCGCTCGTTGCGCCGGTTGATCCGGAGCCTGCAAGCACTGAAGTAGCATCGTCACAAGGGGATTGATCAGATGGGATTGTTCAGATTCACAGGGCGACGTAATGCTGTCGTCGCCGCCACACTGTTCGTGGTATGCACAGTAATGTCATTGACTGCCAACGCTCAAACGTATCTCAAGGGTCAGCATATCGAGCCTGCGTATGAGGGTTGGAAGCCACTGGAAGATGGCTCTTTCGTGATGGTCTTCGGTTATCACAACGAAAACTGGGAAGAGGAGCTGGATATCCCGGTAGGGCCGGACAACTTGTTCTCTCCGGGGCTGGAAGATCGTGGTCAACCCACGCATTTCCTGCCGCGCCGCAACCGGTTCACCTTCGAGGTGCCGGTTCCAGCAGACTGGGGTGACAAGGAGCTTGCCTGGACAGTGACTGCCAATGGTGTGACCAAGGTTGCCTACGGCACCCTGGCAAGAGACTACATCATCGACAACGTGGTGATCGCGTCTGAGACCGGCTCCCTTGGGGCCGGTACCAGCAGCCCGGAATCACGTTCCAACGTCCCTCCTGTGGTCACTGTTCTAGGTGATCGCGTGGGTGATGAAGTGGTTCGTACTGTGCGCGTGGGTGAGCCTCTGGTACTCGAAGCTCGTGTCGAGGACGATGGTCTGCCCAAACCGCGCAGCTCCAGCGGTCCGCGTACTGCGGAAAGTGAATTGCGCCGCATGATGCGTCCGCCCACACGAATCACCGTGGGCAAGACCAATGGTCTGTTCATGTCATGGAACGTGTATCGCGGAGAAGGTCCTGTGACCTTCGATCCTCCCCAGGTCAAGCCTTGGGAAGATACCCGTACATCTGCCAACTCTCCGTGGGGAGCCCTGTGGGTGCCTCCTCCGATTCCGGAAGATGGCGTGTACGAAACGAGTGTGACCTTCGACGAGCCAGGCACCTACATTCTGTGGGGCCGTGCAGATGACGGTGGTCTGTTCCACGATCAGTATGTCACGGTGAATGTGCTGCCCTGATGACTAATCACTTGCAAGCTGGCTTCTGCATATTCTTGTAGGAGCCTGCTTTGCAGGCGATTGTTTTGCCGCTGGTTCGCTTGCAAGCAAGCTCCTGCATCAGCGGTTCCTTTCCAGTACGTCTCTTACTGCACTCCACGGCACCAGCTTGAAGTTCTGCGGTTCTGCGGGCATCACGTTTCTACCATCCTGCACGATCATGATTCCTTCCGAGTAGATGCCTCCCAGATTGGCACTGCTGACCTCCAGGCCATCGGTTTCGGATGCCCCGTCTATTCCATCGTCCAATCCCATGCCAATTCTGAAAGCGCCTGAAGCTCGATACGGCGCAATGGCTTCCATGACGACATAGCTGTCATTACCCTGGCTGGATATCACCAGATAGTCCCTCACCCCGGTGGCCGAGCGTTGCGTGTACAACGCCAGCCCTTCGACATCGTCATGCAGGAGAGTGCCGTCCACCTTTGCTACTAGTGTGAGCGTGGTACCGGTGCTCGCTTCCGCACCGATCACCCAGATGCCAACGTCTTCCTCACCCACAAAGAGTTCGCCAGTACGATCGTTGGCAACGCAACCTTCGGGCTGAGTGCCCACATGGAATTCACGCACCAGTTCACCGCGCCACTGCTCATCATCAACGCTCAGTGCATACTGCAGGTAAGTGCCGTTCTCGTCATTGATGAAAGCATGAATCTGTTTGTCGGTATTCTGATACAGGCACAGCCCGTAGACTTCGCCGAGCGGGGGGTCGATATTGGTGATCAGTGACAGCTGTCGCGTGGCGCGATCAATGGCGAACAGGGAAATGGTATTGAGATCCCGGTTGGATGCCGCAGCAAGATCGACCTGGCGCCCTTGCCAGGTGGCCCCATAACGCACATCCACGTTGTTGACGCGCCCGACATCAAGGCGCTGCAGCTCTTTGCCGGAAAGATCGTAGACAAACAGGCCACGGCGCTTGTTGGTGCCGAGTATCAGGCTCAGCTCAGGTGTCTCTGGATGCAGCCAGATGGCAGGATCATCGGCCGCGTCGCCCAAGTCGGGCATGCTGCCGGTCTCGGCGACAGGAACGACTTCGGGCAGGATATCGGCAGCGATGTGTTGAAATTGTTCGCCCTCGATCTGCAGTGCGTATTGCTGATTTTCGGTCACTTCAGTAATGAGCAGTTCATCGTCTCGTACCATGATGGTGCCTGGCCCTTCACCCAGACTGCCCCAGGGTGCAGCCAGGTCGACGAGAGTGCGAACCGTGTCCGCTTCCGGATGCGCGTCGTGAGCCCATACCGCCAGCTCTGCTTCATTGGCGAAGAATGTTCCGCTGTTGTCATCCACCGTACAGAATTCCGTCTCTGGTCCCAGCGGAAGTGTGCGGACTGGTACCATGCGCCAGTTCACGGCCGCCTCGGGCAACAGCAGATACTGATGGGCCTCAAACAGTTCACTGAGGAGGAACAGGTGCAGGTGTTGTTGTCTGTCCTGATAAAGACATAACCCTTCGACCGGAAAATCGATTGGCGCGCTCGTGAACTCGCGCGTGATCTGTAACGTTTCGGCATTTACTGTGTAGAGCAATAACTGACTGGTGCCGCTGTCGAAGCTGGCGTGGAGTGCGCGGGGTTGATTCGCGGTACTGACCATGCGCGTGTCGAGAAACTCCCCAAGCGTTGGCATGATCGGCTCATCCGTAGCTGCCACGCTGACGCAGCCACCAGTCATGGCGATGGCAGTGGCGAGGAGAAGAGTATTCAAGGGACGCATGACAGGGCGGAGAGTGTTCATCATTACGCAGGTTCCGTAGGTGGCATGACAGGTAAGCGTCAGAATTCTATGGACGAGGTATGACATCCCCATGACAATGTAGGAGCGAGCCCTGCTCGCGATGGGGTTGTTACGAACAATCGCGGGCAAGGCCCGCTCCCACATGACGATGAGTCCGGGATGAAGGAGGAGTGAAGATGAGCTGGATGATTCTGATACTGGCCGGACTGCTGGAAGTGGTGTGGGCCGTTGGTTTGAAGTACACCGAAGGTTTTTCGCGATTGTGGCCGAGTGTCGGTGTGGTATGCGCGATTGCGGCGAGCATGTACCTGCTGGCAGTGGCCATGCGCACGTTGCCTGTCAGCTCCGCCTACGCAGTGTGGACCGGTATCGGCATTGCGGGTACAGCCATTTTCGGCATGTGGATGCTGGGGGAGTCGTTGAGCGTGGTGAAGCTGGTCAGTCTGGGATTGATCGTGGCAGGAATCGCCGGATTGCGGCTCGCGAGTTGATGTGGATAGCAGGCGGCACTGTTACAAGTGCCGGGTATCTGCTTTTACTGCAGACAGAAAAAAGGCAGTGTCATCCGTTAATGACACTGCCTTTTTCATTTCAGTGTGAGAGAGCGGTCTGTTGCGAAGAACAGAGTCGCTGCATCAACTGATCAGCAAGCTACGACGTTCTCGGCCTGTGGGCCTTTCTGACCTTGAGTCACGGTGAATTTCACCTGCTGACCTTCTGCCAGAGTCTTGAAACCGCTGTCCTGAATGGCGCTGTAGTGAACGAATACGTCCGGGCCATTAGCCTGGGAGATAAAGCCGAAGCCTTTTGATTCGTTGAAGAATTTAACCTGGCCAGTCACTGTGTTTGACATTTTGTAGTCCTGTATTTCCAAAAAATAATAAAAGTTTTTTGATTATTCAGTCCGGCTTTGCAAAAGCGCAGCAGATTGAAAAATCGGTAGCATAAGAATTCGAATATAAAATATGAGATACAGAACGAGGACTTAACGGCGGGACTTCGATTTGCAGTACATAAATATAGCCGCTATTCAGGCTGCCGGCGAGTATACGGGGTAATTGCGCCAAGTCAAACCTTATTTCATGCGCTGAATATCGGACCCATTCCACAACAACGAAAAAGGCCGTGGAAATGAACATCTTCCCACGGCCTTTGTGTTTCAGCACCAGAGGGTTTCCCCTGATTTTTACTGCGGCTTGCGTGTGTATCTCACAAGCTGGCGCGGCCCGACTTCTGCGCCATAGATGTTGCCTTCCGCATCCGCTGCCACGCCTTCGGCGGCACTGGTGCCACCTGGCTCCAGATCGGGATCTGGAATGAAGGAGATCACATGCCCGGTGATGGCACTGCCAACGCGAATGCCACGACGCCAACCCGGATTCGAGATTGCGCTCGATTCGGAGTCGGCGGCATACAGAATGTCATTCTTGTCGATGAAGATTCCGCTCAGGCGACCGAACTGCTTCCATTCGGTGATGAATGTTCCATCCTGTTCGAAGATCTGAATGCGCACGTTGCCGCGATCGGCCACGAACAGACGAC
The DNA here is from genome assembly GCA_001802565.1 of Gammaproteobacteria bacterium RIFCSPLOWO2_02_FULL_57_10. GTDB lineage: Bacteria > Pseudomonadota > Gammaproteobacteria > Pseudomonadales > Pseudohongiellaceae > UBA5078. The sequence continues at coordinate 8,987 of MGYS01000031.1, forward strand.
CACGGGAATCGAAGGCCAGACTGTGCGGTGTGCGGAATTCACCTGGTGCGGTGCCGATGCTGCCCCAGGATTCGAGGAAACGGCCGGTGCTGTCGTACTTGATGATGCGGGCAACGGTGCTCAGGTTCGCGTTGGCGCCCTGACCACTGTGGCCCTCGGCGATGTAGATGTCGCCATTGGGGGCAGTGATCACATCATTCGGCTCGTTCAGCAGATCACCGCCGGTGCCGTTGCCAGCCACGCCCGGTTCACCGAAGCGCATCAGGACCTCGCCTGTCGGGCTGAACTTGTAGACGGTGTGGCCCTTGCCTGCGGCGTTCGGGTTGGCTGCCAGCTCGTTGGCATTGGCGGCACGCCCGTCGGTGACCCACACGTTGCCTTCTGCGTCCACGTGAATGCCGTGCGGGAAGATGAACAGCCCGGCACCGAAGCTGGTGACGATATTGCCCTGCGGGTCGTACTTGATGATCGGGTCGACATCAGAGCCCGCGCAGCTGTTGGCGCTGCAACGCTCCGCAACCCAGATCGACATGCCGTCCGGATCGATGTCCACGGCACTGGTGGAGCCCCATGCGCGGCCGCCGGGCAGGTCGAAGTAATCGTTGTCGGCGTCGTAGGGGTTGGGATGTTCGTTGGTCGGGTTGATGGTCAGTTGGGCCTGCAGGCCGGTGCTGACCAGGAACAGACTGGCAAGCGCCCAGCGGGCGCCTTTGCGGTAGGTCATGTGATACTCCTTTTTCTTATTGGTATGGGATAAAGCGGGGAACAGCGGGCCGGGCGATTATATGCTGTGCTTCATCAGGCAAACCATGCCTTTTGGACGAACGGAGATTCGGTCACTGTCAGTGGCTGAGTTTGCGATAGAGCGTACGCAGGGAGATGCCCAGCAGCTCGGCCACTGCGTGCTTGTCTCCGCCATGCTCGAGCAGCAGTTTGCTCAAGTGCTGGCGCTCAAGGTGGGGTAATGTCGTTGGCGTCTCGCCCGGGTCCACGAGCATGCCTTCATCAAGACAACCACTCAGAACCCTTGCGCTGATCTCGGGAGTGGGTGCGAGCAGCACCGCGCGCTCCAGCACGTTGCGCAGCTCTCTGACATTGCCGCTGAATCGCGTCGCCTTCAGGAGTGTCTCGGCTTCTGTCGTGAGCGTGAAGCTCCGTCCGGGAGCAATTTTCACGAGCAGCGAGCGTGCAATCAGCGGAATGTCCTCCACCCGTTCGCGCAATGCGGGAAGAGAGATCGGAAACACATTGATGCGGTAGAAGAGGTCTTCACGAAACTGTCCCTGCTGCACCATCGCGCGCAGATTCTTGTGGGTGGCACACACCAGTCTGAAGTCGGCACTGCTGGCCTCGGCGCTCCCCACGGGTCGATAAGTGCCGGTCTCGATCAGGCGCAGCAGTTTGACCTGCTGGGGCAGGGGGATGTCGCCGATCTCGTCCAGGAACAGTGTGCCCCCATTGGCTGCATCCACCAGACCTTGTCTGGTGTAGGAGGCGCCGGTGAAGGCTCCCTTGATATGACCGAACAACTCGCTCTCGAAGAGGGTCTCTGTCAGGCCGGCGCATTCGACGGTGACGAAGGGCTTGTCCTTGCGCGTGCTGGCTTCATGAACGGCCTTGGCGGCCAGCTCCTTGCCGGTGCCTGACTCGCCCAGCAGCAGGACGGTGGCGTCGCTGGGCGCGACACGATTGATCATTTCCACCAGCGTATTGAACTTCTGACTGGTACCGACCATCAATTCGGTGCTGGTCTGGGCGCTGGCATGGGCAACGGGCTTGAGCAGCTCCACGAAGTACTTCAGCTCGCCATGATCGTCCAGGATAGGCAGCATCTCCACATCCACATGCTCACGTCCACGCGGGGTATTGTGAATATGCAGCACCTTTTCGCGATGACCGGACTTGCGGCAGGCTGCCAGCGGGCACGATTCACCCGCCTGGTCGCAGGGTTTGTCGTAGTGATGGGAAATCTTGTAGCAATACGCGGTTGAGCCTGTGTCTATGGCGCCGAAAGTGCGAATATACAGGTCATTCGCGGCGAGAATCTGGTAGGTGTTGCTGACCAGAATGGCAGGGTGATCAAAGCCATCGAGCATTCTGGCGCTGTCATGGGCGCTGGCATCGGAGGCGATGATCTGCATGCTGTGACATTCCTGACATGAAGTTTTGTCAATTATGTCCAAGCGCGCCGTCAAACGCCAGGAATACTTGTCACGTTCTTTACAAGAAAGAGGAAAATTTCCGCATAATCAAGATGTTGAATGCTGTCGGCGATTCGGTTGGGGTATTGGCCCGTGAATTGCTCCTGACAGAACAAGCAACGAAATCAGGAGAGAACCATGATTGCACCAATACCCTTCGAGACGAATCTGCACCTCAAGCCGGAGGTGTTTTCGTTCTTCGACGCGCAGACCAGCACGTTCAGCTATGTGGTCAAGGACCCCGCGTCGGATGCGTGCGCAGTGATCGATTCCGTCATGGACATCGATTATGCCTCCGCGCGAACCTCATTCGCGGGCGCGGATCGCATTATCGATTTCATCCGTGAGAGAGGCTGGCGGACCGAGTGGATCATCGAAACACACGTCCACGCCGATCATCTGTCGGCAGCCCCGTACATTCAGGAACGCCTGGGTGGGAAACTGGGGATCGGAGATCGCATTACCGTCGTGCAGGAAACCTTTGGCAAGATATTCAATGAGGGGACCGAGTTTCAGCGCGACGGTTCGCAGTTCGATCGCCTCTTTGCAGACGGCGATTCCTACCAGATCGGTACCATGACCGCCCATGCCATGCATACGCCGGGACATACGCCCGCCTGCATGACCCATGTGATAGGCGATGCGGCTTTTGTCGGAGACACCTTGTTCATGCCTGACGGGGGCTCCGCGCGAGCCGACTTTCCGGGAGGCGACGCGCGCACGTTGTTCAAGTCGATGCGACGAGTGCTGACGCTGCCCAATGAAACCAGATTGTTCATGTGTCACGATTACCCCGAGGGCCGTCCGGTCGCGTGGGAAACCACGGTGGAGGCGGAACGCAAGGGCAACATCCACGTCAACGATACCATCAGCGAAGAGGCGTTCGTGGCAATGCGGGAGAAGCGCGACAAGACCCTGGGAATGCCCAGATTGATTCTGCCATCGCTGCAGGTGAACATGCGCGCCGGACACCTGCCCCCGGCAGATACGGATGGCAAGGTGTTTCTGAAGTTGCCAGTCAATGTGTTGTAACAGGAGTCGCTGTTTCCAGCGGCAGAGGGAATAGTCATGAATCTGAAAAAAATCAACGAAGGATTTTCTGTCACCGAGCAATTGAGTGTGGCGGACGTGGAGGCATTGGCAGCACAAGGGGTGAAGAGCCTGATCTGCAATCGACCCGATGGGGAGGTGGCCGATCAGCCATCCTACTCGCAGATTGCAGAGGCAGCGGCACAGGCCGGGATGGCGATTCGTAATGTGCCTGTGGTCACCGGCAAGATGACCGATGCGGATGTACAGGCTTTCTCCCAGGCCTACGATGAATTGCCTCGCCCCTTGGTGGCCTATTGCCGCAGTGGCACTCGTTCCGTGAACCTTTGGGCGCTCGCGCAGGGTGCGCAAGGCATGCCTGTCGCGCAGATCATGGCAGCTGGCAGCGCTGCGGGTTACGACCTCAGTGACGCTGTTCGTCGCATCGAATCCAGTGCGCCGAGTGCCGGCAAGCCGGTAACGGCTGCGGCCCGACATTTCAGCATCGTGATCGTGGGAGCCGGTTCTGGCGGCATCGCCGTCGCAGCCAGTCTTCTCAAGCGCAAGCCGGATCTGCAGATCGCGATCGTCGACAAGGCACAGAAGCATTACTACCAGCCGGGCTGGACGATGGTCGGTGGTGGTGTGTTCCGCAATACCGACACCGAGCGCGACACGGCAACCTTGATTCCACGTGGTGTGCAATGGCTGCAGTCTGCGGTGCAGGAGTTTGCGCCGGAGAATAATCGCGTCGTGCTGGACGATGGCAGTGCGATCAGTTATGACAGATTGATTGTGGCCTGCGGCATCAAGCTCAACTGGGCTGGTGTGGAAGGCCTGCCGGAGGCACTCGGACGCAACGGAGTCACTTCCAATTATCGATATGACCTGGCCCCTTACACATGGGAGCTGGTGCAGGGATTGCGATCCGGACGTGCGGTATTCACGCAGCCGCCGATGCCGATCAAGTGTGCTGGCGCGCCGCAGAAGGCGCTGTATCTTTCCGGGGATCACTGGTATCGCAACGGAGCGCTGAAGAACATCGACATACAGTTCTACAACGCCGGTGCCGTTCTGTTCGGCGTGAAGGACTACGTTCCCGCGCTGATGCAGTACATCGAACGTTACAAGGCAACGTTGAATTTCAATCACCGCCTCATCAAGGTGGATGGCGACGCGAAGCGGGCCTGGTTCGAGACTGTCGATTCGGACGGACAGAAGAGCGTCGTCGATACCGACTTCGACATGCTCCACGTGTGTCCTCCCCAGCAGGCCCCCGACGTGGTGCGCAGCAGTCCTCTCGCGGACGCTGCAGGTTGGGTCGATGTGGATCAGGAAACGCTGCGCCACAAGCGCTTCCAGAACATCTGGTCTCTGGGTGACGTGATGAATGCCGCCAACGCCAAGACCATGGCTGCCGCGCGCAAGCAGGCGCCAATCGTTGCGCATAATCTGCTGGCCGACATGGGCGTGACTCAAGGCACTGCGCGCTACGACGGTTATGGTTCGTGCCCGCTCACAGTGGAGAAAGGCAAGATCGTGTTGGCGGAATTCGGTTTCGGTGGCAAGTTGCTGCCGAGTTTTCCCGAGTGGGTCAACAAGGGCACAGAGCCTTCGCGTCTCGCCTGGATACTCAAGAAGGACATGCTGCCGCCGATCTACTGGCATGGCATGCTGAAGGGGCATGAATGGCTCGCGAACCCGAACGTGAAGCAGGAGGGATACCTGAGTTGAACTCAAGACAGCATTGGATATGAGCAGGTCATGAAACAGAAGCGCCAGTTGTTACCCATAATGGACTGGGGCAGGAGTTACGACCGCGACAAGCTGGTTGCCGACCTGCTTGCATCCCTGATCGTGATGATCATGCTGATTCCACAGTCGCTGGCCTATGCACTGGTGGCAGGACTGCCACCGGAGATGGGTCTCTACGCAAGCATTCTGCCTTTGATGATCTATACGTTCTTCGGCAGCAGTCGCGTGCTGTCGGTGGGGCCCGTCGCCGTGCTGTCGCTGATGACTGCGGCGGCCCTCGGCGGCCTGCAGCTTGCGGACAGTGCCGAATACTTTGCAGCAGCCCTCACGCTCGCGTTTCTCAGTGGTGCATTCCTGCTGATACTCGGTCTCCTGCGCATGGGGTTTCTGGCCAACTTCATGTCGCATCCTGTGGTCACCGGTTTCATCACGGCGTCAGGTGTCATTATCGTGCTCAGTCAGGTGCAGCATCTACTGGGAACCTCATCGCACGGTTACACGCTGCTGGAATTGTTCCCGTCGCTGTTCGCCTCGCTCTCCCAGATCAATGTGTCTACGGCAGTTCTCGGCGGAGTCACTTTGCTGTGGCTCTTCTGGTCGCGTATGGGCATGCCAGGCATGCTGAGGAGTTTCGGGGTCAGTGATGCGCAAGCGTTGCTGCTGACGCGGATGAGTCCCGTGCTGGCGGTGATAGTAACCAGCGCGGTCGTGTGGTACTTCGAGCTGCAGTCCTCCGGCGTCGCGACTGTCGGTCAGGTGCCCTCGGGATTGCCACCACTCACGATGCCGTCTTTCTCACTGGAGTTGTGGCAGAGTCTGGCGGGCTCAGCCGCACTGCTGGCAACGATTGGTTTCGTGGAATCCGTTTCTGTCGCACAGGGTCTCGCCGCCAGGCGTCGAGAACGTATCGACCCCGATCAGGAACTGATAGGTCTGGGGGCATCGAATCTTGCCGCCAGTTTCTCGGGTGGCTTTCCGGTGGCGGGCGGCTTCTCGCGCTCCGTGGTGAACTTCGATGCCGGTGCAGCGACACCCGCTGCAGGATTCTTCGCCGCGATTCTGATTGCCGTGGTCACACTGCTGTTCGTGCCATGGCTTGCATGGTTGCCCAAGGCCACTCTCGCTGCCACCATCATAGCCGCCGTCTGGTCCCTGCTGGATTTTTCCATCATTGGCAAGGCGTGGCGCTATTCCATGGCCGACTTCCTGGCAGTGAGTACCACCATCGTGTTGACGCTGTTCGCCGGCGTCGAGATTGGTGTGGCCGCGGGCATACTGGTGTCACTTGTCGTACATCTCTACAAGACGTCCCGTCCCCATGTGGCGATTGTGGGAGAGCTACCGGGTACGGAACACTTTCGCAACGTCAATCGCCACAAGGTGGAGACGCACGAGACAATCCTCTCGATTCGCATTGACGAGAGCCTGTACTTCGCGAACACGCGTTATCTGGAAGACATGATCTATGGCATGGTGGCCGAGCAGCCCAATCTGAAGCATGTGATCCTGATGTGCACTGCGGTCAATGAGGTGGACATGAGTGCGATGGAATCGATCCTTGAGATAAATACACGGCTGAGTGAGCTGGGCATCAAGTTGCATTTGTCCGAGGTCAAGGGCCCCGTCATGGACGGCCTGGTCCGCGCAGACTTCCTGAGCAAGCTCTCGGGAAATGTCTACCTGTCCCAACATCACGCAGTAGAAGCGTTGAAGTGATTCTGTTTTTTCCGTCGTTATGCATTTGGAT
>MGYS01000032.1:0-1980 GCA_001802565.1 Gammaproteobacteria bacterium RIFCSPLOWO2_02_FULL_57_10
ATATGCCGGTGCTGCCAGCCTTGGCCTTGAAGATCAGTCGAATCATTTCCCGAAAATGGCGCAACTGCAGAAAGCGGGTACTGACGGAGAAATACAATCCGGCTCCGAGGCACAGGAACACGAGGGCCGGGCTCCAGACTACTGCGTTTATCGTGCTGACGAGTTCATTCATGCGCGGGTTCCCGATTCTGGTCACAAAGCACCGAGAGTATCACATGGTGCATCTGTCGCAATGCAGTTGATATTGATTGCAGTCATCCTCTCTGCCAGCATGAAGCCCATGAATCACGCTCTCTGTCCCTGTCATAGTGCAAAACCATATGGCAAATGCTGCGAGCCCTATCTCACTGGCTCTGCAAAACCCCGCACAGTAACCCAACTGATGCGCTCTCGTTACAGTGCTTTCGCGATGGGCGGGTGCGGAGACTATCTGTATCACACCTGGCACCCTGCAGAACGCGGCACACTCACCGCTGAGGACTTGTCTGTACCCACTGTGGAATGGGTGCACCTGCGCATCGTCGACTCAGAGCAGAAGGGAGATACCGGGCACGTCGAATTCATTGCGACGTTTCTGCAGGAGGATGGCTCTGCGGGGACGCATCATGAGAAGTCCCTTTTCGTGCGCGAAAGGGGACAGTGGCTTTATCACAGTGGGGTAGTGACGACCGAGGTCTGATGTGCCAGGAACTCGAGGCGTCAAAAGCTCATCGCGAGCAGGGCTCGCTCCCACAAAAAAACCCCGCCGAAGCGGGGTTTTTTTTGTGGGAGTTTGCCTGCAAGCGAATTCGCGGGCAGGCCCGCTCCTACAGTCGGCCGATTTACATCATGCCGCCCATGCCACCCATTCCGCCCATGCCACCCATGTCACCGCCACCACCGGCCGGCTTCTCTTCCGGGATGTCGCTGATCATGCACTCGGTGGTGATCATCAGACCAGCCACAGAGCCAGCGGCCTGCAGCGCGCTGCGGGTCACTTTGGCCGGGTCGATGATACCGGCCTCGACCATATCCACGTAGGTACCAGACGCGGCGTTGTAACCGTAGTTACCCTTGCCTGCCTTGACCTTGTCCAGCACCACTGACGGCTCGTCACCGGCATTCTGCACGATCTGACGCAGAGGAGCTGTCACGGCACGCAGCAACAGGGCGATGCCCACGTTCTGGTCTTCGTTGTCGCCCTTCAGGCCTTCCACTTTCTGCAGAGCACGAATCAGTGCCACGCCACCGCCGGGGACCACGCCCTCTTCCACCGCAGCGCGGGTAGAGTGCAGTGCGTCTTCAACGCGGGCCTTCTTCTCTTTCATTTCCATCTCGGTGCCTGCACCGACCTTGATGACAGCAACACCGCCAGCCAGCTTGGCCACGCGCTCCTGCAGCTTCTCTTTGTCGTAGTCAGAAGACGTGTCTTCGATCTGACGACGGATCTGGCCAACGCGGGCTTCGATCACCTTGGAGTCACCAGCACCGTCGATGATGGTGGTGTTTTCCTTGGACAGAACCACGCTCTTGGCGTGACCCAAGTGTTCCAGAGTCGCGCTTTCCAGGCTCAGGCCCACTTCTTCGGAGATCACAGTACCGCCAGTCAGAACAGCGATGTCTTCCAGCATGGCCTTGCGACGGTCACCAAAACCTGGTGCCTTGGCAGCAGCCACTTTGACGATACCGCGCATGTTGTTGACGATCAGGGTCGCCAGCGCTTCGCCTTCCACGTCTTCCGCAATGACCAGCAGCGGACGGCCGGATTTCGCAACGGCTTCCAGTACGGGCAGCATTTCGCGAATGTTGGAGATCTTCTTGTCGACCAGCAGGATGAACGGATTCTCGAGCTCTGCGCTCATGTTGTCCTGGTTGTTGACGAAGTACGGAGACAGGTAGCCGCGGTCGAACTGCATGCCTTCCACGACGTCCAGCTCGTTGTCGAAACCGGAACCTTCTTCAACGGTAATGACGCCTTCCTTGCCCACTTTCTCCATCGCT
>MGYS01000032.1:1995-14046 GCA_001802565.1 Gammaproteobacteria bacterium RIFCSPLOWO2_02_FULL_57_10
GGCCTTCGTTCAGGATGGCTTGCGCCAGCACTGTGGCAGTCGTTGTGCCGTCACCGGCGACGTCGGAAGTCTGGGAAGCCACTTCCTTAACCATCTGGGCACCCATGTTCTCGAACTTGTCCTTCAGCTCGATCTCTTTGGCAACGGACACGCCGTCCTTGGTCACGGTTGGTGCACCGTAGGACTTGTCCAGTACCACGTTACGGCCTTTCGGGCCGAGGGTTACCTTGACTGCGTCTGCGAGGATGTTGACGCCTTTGAGCATTTTCTGGCGCGCGGGATCACCGAATTTTACGTCTTTAGCCATTTTCTTGATTCCTGTGTTCTCAATAGTTCATTGTCGGTTGAGCGGAGACTCGAATGCGGGAGTCGCTCCGCGAAATCAGTGTTCTAACGTTCGGAGCAGACAATCAGGCCTGGATCACGCCGTAGATTTCGTTCTCGCTGAGGATCAGCAGTTCTTCGTTGTCGATCTTGATGGTGTTGCTGGCGTACTTGCCGAAGACCACGATGTCGCCCACTTTGAGGTCGACCGGACGCTTTTCACCATTGTCCATGATCTTTCCCGGGCCCACTGCCAGTACTTCGCCTTGAGCGGGCTTCTCTGCTGCTGAACCGGGCAGCACGATTCCTCCGGCTGTCTTGGTTTCTTCTTCCTTGCGGCGCACAACTACTCGGTCTTGCAACGGTCTGATTTTCATTGCTTTTTATCTCCTGGATCAAATGATTGGGACTCACATGCACGGGGCATGCGAACCCTGAACTAAATACGGTGGACTCTAGATGGGGCTGGGGCGAGGTATTTCAATGGCTGTGGAGCAAATATTTTCTTCCAACCTGTGGGAGCGGGCCCTGCCCGCGATCATCCCGTGATGAACAGGCAGAAAGCCAAATCGCTTGCAGGGCAAGCTCCCACAGCACTCATTTCAACCTGGGGTCGTTATCCTCGTCGATGACTTCCCCGTCAATGATCTCCCCTTCGTTCTGCCGGGTTTCACGATGATGGAAGCCGCTCGTGGATGTGAAACTGCCGCCACTCACGAAGACACTGCCTGAGCGCAAGATTCTTTTTGCGATCATAGCCCGCACTGGCGGGAGCAGGCCGAGCAGCGCAACCGTGTCAGTGATGAATCCCGGCGCCAGCAGCAATGCTCCGCAGAAGGCAATGATCATTCCCTCCACGATCTCCTGGCCTGGGATGGCACCGGTCTGCAGCCGCTGCTGGAATCGCGTCAGTGTGCTGAGCCCCTGTTGTCGCAGCAGATGAATCCCCAGCGCGGCAGTCGCCAGAATCAGCAGCACCGTATACAGGGCGCCGATGCGATCCGCCACTTCGAGCAGGATCAGCAGCTCGGTGAAGGGAATGATGATGAAGAAAAACAGGGAGAACCGCACTACAGATCCCTCCTTGCCTGCAGCTCAACATCCTGCTGCCGGGAGGCGACGACAAACGCCAGCGCAATGGCCACCAGACCAATGGCGAACGAGTACAGGAAAAAAGTGGCATACCCGGCACCCAATGATGCAGGCGCAACTCCGGCGGTTGCTGCTCCGCTCGCGAAGGATTCCGGAGGCAGAGAGGAAAACATGGGCACCAGGCCAGCGAGCACTCCGCCCTGCTCTGCAGAGCGTGCGGCTTCCTCGACAATGCGGCCGCTCTGGGAAGCAACCAGCTTGCCCAGCAGCGCATAGAGCGACGAGAACAACGCATACTGTGTGGCAGTAAAACCCGATGACGTCAGTGAGGACATGTATGCAATCAGCGCAGTGCCCGCAAATCCGGTTGCCAGATTGTCAACGGTAATCGCAGCATACAGAGCACCGATCTCCGGGCCGCGAGAGGCGAGCCACAGAAAGATCAGATTGGAAAACGGACTCGCAAAAACCCCAATGAGCATCGTGCGCAGAACACCCAGACGAGCGACGCAGTAACCACCCAGTGCCACACCGCCCATCAGCGCCACCACACCGAAGATCTTCCTGACTTCAGCGATTTCGCCGAGGGTGAATCCGAGATCAACGTAGAACGGCCCCATCAGATTGAGCACGAAATCCGACAAACGATAGAGACAGATCAACGCCAGTATCTGCCCTCCGAGGCGGCCACCGAAGCGTGCGAAGAAATTGCCCAGCGGTTCACCGTAGGCACGGCTCAGATGCTCGCCTGGTCGCGTCTTCACTCCCGGCACAGCCAGACACGCGAGCGCCAGCAGACCAAGACCCAGCAGCACACCTGCCACCTGCAGATAGACGCCACCGGGTGATGCGCGCCATGCTTCCACAACCGCGGCACCAGTCTCGGCAGAAGCGCCGACGAACAGGAGCACTTCCTCCAGCATGACCGCGTTACCGGACAATCCTGAACCAATAATGAGAGCCGCCAGCAGTATCAAGACCAGTCGTGCCACCCACTCGACGACTTCCAGCACAGGGCGCTGCGGCAAATCGCTGACCGGCGTGGTGCGCGGACGAGTGGACACTTCCCTTGGCGCCAGCAACACACCGGCAACACCGAAAGCCATCATGCCCGCCATCACAGCATAGGAAAGATTCCAGCTGAACGCTTCGGCAAGAAACAACGGCACGGCGCCCGCCACCACCATCGCAACGCGATACCCCCACTGGTAAGCTGCGGCCATCGCACCGGAACGACTTTCATCCACGGCCTCGATACGCCACGCGTCGATCACGATGTCCTGTGTGGCTCCCGCGAACCCGACCATGGCAGCCAGCGCCCCGACGCGCCAGATGTTCAACTCGGGACTTGAGCCTGCGATGAACCACAACCCGACGATGATGACCACCTGCATCGCCAGCATCCACGAACGCCGACGGCCAAGCAGATTGTCCAGAAGGGGCAACCTGACCCGGTCGATGATCGGCGCCCAGACGAACTTCAGTGCATAGCTGAGGGTGGCGAGTGCAAAGATGGAAATTGACTGCAGCGACAATCCTGATTGGCGCAACCATACCGAAAGCGTGTCAAAGATCAGCAGGAACGGCAGTCCGGCGGCGAAACCGAGCAGCAACATCACCAGAACACGGCGCTCGCCATACACTGCCAGCGCCTTCCAGGTGCTGATTTTCTCTGGCTGTGTCGTCGGAGATGCCGGACTGCTCAATGAGTGCTCTCTACTGATGGGGGGACGTCGGGCGGCTCGGCCCTAGTCTCTGAAATTGTTGAACTGCACGGGCACTTCGAGATTGGCCTCGCGGATCAGCGCAATCACTTCCTGAAGATCGTCGCGCTTCTTGCCTGTGACTCGCAGTTTTTCACCCTGAATTGCCGTCTGCACCTTGGACTTGGAGTCCTTGATCAGCTTGACGATCTTGCGCGCCACATCGGCCTCAATACCCTGCTGGATCGTGACGGTCTGCAACGCCTGCTTGCCAGACTTCTTCACGTCACCGATTTCCAGTGACTTCACATCCACGTTGCGCTTGACCAGCTTGCCCTTGAGAATATCCAGCATCTGCTCCAACTGGAAATCCGAATCGGCCGTCAGTGTGATCTCCTTGTCCTTGAGCTCGAAAGTGGCGTCCACGCCCTTGAAATCGAAACGGGTCCCTACCTCACGGCGGGCCTGATCGAGGGCATTGTTCACTTCCGGCATATCTACTTCTGAAACGATATCGAACGTTGGCATGGCTTGACCTCTTCACTCACTCACTTGAACCTGGTGGATAACCAAAAACTTGGTCGCCATACTACCACCGAGCGACAGGATGGTGAATCATGACGTCCCGACGGCACCGCATCCGCGAGGAGAACAACAATCAACCCTGACCTTGTCACCGACAGCCCTGCAGCAGACATGACACCCGGCACCCCGGATTGGTACGTGCTGGGTGCTGGCGCCATGGGATGTCTCTGGGCGGCACGTATCCACCAGCATTCTGCCAACACCATATTGCTGCTGCGTACCGATGTGCAGGCGCGAGCATACGAGACTCAAGGTGGTCTGCAGTTGGAGAGCCACGATACTGTCAGTCAGATTCCTGTACCCGCCTTCGCGGTGTCCACGTGTACCACACCCATCACGCAACTGCTCGTGGCCACCAAGGCGCAGGATGCCATCGCGGCGCTGGACAGCGTCAAACACCTGCTCACTCCCGACGCCCGGATCGTGATGCTGCAGAACGGCCTCAAGGTGCAGCGTGCTGTGAGCGCGGCATTCGATTCCTCACGCGTCTGGTGTCTGAGTACCAGTGATGGGGCATGGTTGCGATCACCGTTTCATGTCGTCGAGGCCGGGCGCGGAGAGACCTGGCTCGGCCGCCTCCATCACGCGCAGGTCGACGCGACCCTGTTGCAGAGCCTGCCCGCGGCAGCGATGGGCATTCGTCATGACGACAACATCGAGAACAGACTATGGCGAAAACTGGCGGCCAACTGCGCGATCAATGCCCTGACCGCCCTGCATGACTGTCGCAACGGCGAGCTGCTGACACGCCCGGAGGCCCACGCAGAATTACTCGTCCTGGTTGACGAGATCGCCACGATACTCAATGGTCTGCCCGACGCCCCGCGAATCCCCAATCTGCATGAACTGGTGAACTCGGTGCTCACGGCGACGGCACTGAACTACTCGTCGACGCTGCAGGATGTTCGTCGCTCACGCACAACCGAGATCGCCCATCTCAATGGTTATCTGTGCGAACTGGCACAGGCACACGACCTTGACTGCACGATCAATCAACAGATTCTCGAGCGCTTCTCCGCCCTTTGCAAAGCGCGAGGGATTGATTGAAGTGCACAGGAGTATCCCTTACCATTCCTGCCCATCAAGTCAAAAACCAGGACAAGAATAATATGAAACAACACTGGCGCATGTTCACTCTCGGCTGGGCCCTGATCCTTGTTGGCTCTCTTCTCGCACACTTCATCCAGACCTCTGGTGATATCACGATCAAGGACGTGCGCTTCACCGGCGCCAACGGTCGTACGCTCAGTGCCTACCTCTACATTCCTCCCGGTGTCACCGCTGACACCCCCGTGCCGGGAATACTGGCCGTGCATGGCTACATCAACTCGCGCGAAGTGCAGTCGGGTTTCGCCATCGAGTTTGCACGCCGCGGCTATGTGGTGCTGGCCCTCGATCAGGCCGGGCATGGTTACTCCGATGCCCCCGCCTTCGCCGGAGGCTACGGCGGACCTGCGGGCCTGCAGTACCTGAGAAGTCTCGACATCGTTGATACGAACAATATCGGACTCGAAGGGCATTCGATGGGTGGGTGGGCAATTCTGGCTGCCGCAGCGGCGCACCCCGAGGATTACAGGTCCATGGTGCTTGAAGGGTCGAGCGTCGGTGGTGGTCGTTCCGTTCCGGGGACTACCGAGTGGCCGCGCAATGTCGCCGTCGTGTTCTCGGAGTTTGACGAGTTCGCCGCCAGCATGTGGCAGGTGCCGACCGGCCGCGAAATCGGCGACAGTGAAAATCTGCAGACCCTGTTTGGTGCGACCAGCACAGTGACCGAAGGCACTCTATACGGAGACATCGCACAGGGAACCGGACGGGTGCTGCACTCCCCTCCCGTCACACATCCTGGCGATCATATCTCTCACGCCGCCATCGGCCACGCATTGGACTGGTTCGCGCAGACACTGGAGGGTGGCACGCCGCTGCCAGCGTCCGATCAGATCTGGTTCTTCAAGGAGATCGGCACGCTGCTCGGGCTTGTCGGATTCGTGGTACTGCTGTGTGGCAGCTTCTCCCTGCTTCTCAATACCTCCCCGTTCGCGGCACTGGCAAGACATCCCGATACCTTCGCTTATTCCCAGCGCTCGCCGAAGTGGTGGCTGATGGTCGTGCTCAGCGCGGTGATCCCTGTGATGACGTTCTATCCGTTCATGGGATGGGGCGGACAGTTGCTGCGGGCCTCTGCGCTGCTGCCGCAGACCATCACCAGTCAGGTGGCTTTCTGGGGCGTACTCAACGGATTGATCTTTGCCGCTCTGGGCTTTGTCATACGTGGCGACAAGGTGCAATTCGCACAGCAGTTGCGACCAACACTACTCATCAGTCTCGCGACCGTGGGCATCGGCTACCTCGCAGTGCTGCTGGCCGATTTCCTGTTCATGATCGATTTCCGTTTCTGGTTCGTGGGCATCAAGGCCATGAATCTGATGCAGTTCCAGATCATGCTGGTGTACCTGCTGCCTTTCACCGCCTTCTTCATGCTCGCCCTGCGCGCGCTGCACGGTGGGCTGTCGGTGCAGGGTGATTCGCGGTTCGCCCACTTCGGCAGCAACATTGTTGCGCTGGCCGGTGGTTTCTTCGTGTTTCTGGTCCTGCAGTACGCCAACCTGTTCATCACGGGCTCACTGCTGACACCCGCGCAGCCCCTGAACACCATCGTGATGATACAATTCGTGCCGCTGCTGACCATCGTCGCCATCGTCAGCACCTACACCTATCGCCGGACTGCCAGCTATCTGCCGGGAGCATTCATCAATGCCCTGTTTGTGAGCTGGTACATCGTGGCAGGGCAGGCGACACAATTTTCCGTGGGATAGAAGTAGTGAACCTCCGTTGATACAGCGTCACCATTACATACTGCTGGCATTGCTGCTGGCGCTCACGGTCGGCAGTTTTCTGGTCTCTTTCAGTAGTGGCAGTGTGGACCTGGGCATCGGCACTGTTCTGCAGTTGCTCTTCGGTGCGGAAGGCGGGCTCGAACAGCAGATCCTGTTCGAGTTGCGCATTCCGCGCAGCATCGCGGCGTTTCTGAGTGGCGCCCTGCTCTCCCTCTCCGGCGTCATCATGCAGGTGCTGCTGCGCAATCCCCTCGCGGATCCCTATATTCTCGGCATCTCAGGAGGTGCAGCTGTCGCGGCGCTCGCGAGCATTCTGCTGGGCTTCAGCGGTCTCTGGATTTCCAATGCCGCTTTCGGTGGCGCCATGCTCTCCATTCTCATTGTGTTTGGCCTGGCACGTTCGCAGAACAGTTGGTCTGCGACGCGTCTGCTGCTCACGGGTGTCGTGATCTCCGCTGGCTGGGGTGCGATGATCAACATCCTCCTGACCACCAGTGCCAACAACAGCGTCTACAGCATGCTGTTCTGGTTGATGGGAGACCTCAGTCAGAGCAGTGCCGGTCTGCCGAGTGCATTCGTACTGCTTGGCGGATTCGTGTTGATGATGGCTGTCGCTCCATCTCTCAATGTGTTGAGCCGTGGCGATCTGCAGGCCGCTTCACTTGGCGTCAACGTCGCCAGGCTCAAACTGATCCTGTACTTCTCGGCCTCCGTGCTGACAGCTTGCGCGGTTACCATCGCAGGGTCCATCGGTTTTGTGGGACTCGTGATCCCTCATATGCTGCGCCTGCTCGGCGCGCGGGATCATCGCGTGCTGATCCCCGCATCGATACTGCTGGGTGGCAGCTTTCTGATGATCGCCGACAGCTTCGCGCGCTCCATCATCGCCCCGCAGCAGTTACCCGTGGGAGTCGTCACCGCCATCATCGGCGTGCCCGCCTTCCTGCTGATCCTGCGGCGCACCAAGCCAGCACCCGGGTGACGCGATGACCAACACAGCCAAGTCCATACTGGAAACACGCGCGCTGGATCTGAGCATTGGCGGCAAAACTCTGTGCAGGAATCTGCACCTCAAGATTGCGCACGGCGAGTGCATCGGCGTGCTGGGACAGAATGGGACGGGCAAGACCACACTGCTGCACACGCTGCTCAACTTCCGCGTGGCAGACAAGGGGGAAGTCCTGTTGTGCGATCGCCCGGTGAGCGACTGGCCGCGCAAGGAATTGGCAACAAAGCTGGGAATTCTCTTTCAGAACAGCAGCGACGAGATGCCCGCGACCGTCTTGGAAACAGCATTGTTGGGACGCCATCCGCATCTCGCCAACTGGCAGTGGGAAAGCAGCACAGACCTGGCGCTTGCGCACGCTTCACTCGCAGCCATGGGCATTGCTGCGCTGGCCGAACGCGATGTGACGACACTGTCAGGCGGAGAACGTCAGCGCCTCGCCATGGCTACTCTTCTGACTCAAGCACCGCTTCTGTATCTGCTGGATGAACCCGGCAATCACCTCGATATTGCCTTTCAGGTGAAGTCACTCGCGTTGTTGCGCGAGCAGGTGATCGAGAAACGACTCGGCCTGTGCATGGCCACTCATGACATCAACCTTGCCGCGCGCTTCTGCGACCAGATTCTGCTGTTGACTGGCGATGGCGGGTTTCTGCTGGGACCAACCCATGAAGTGTTGACGCCTGCGAATCTGTCGAAGGCTTACGGGTGTGAAATCAGGGAGGCGTCTTACGAGAGGGGGAAAGTTTTCTTTCCGGAATAACAGAGGCGTTTGACGCAGTGGGAAATTCATTCGCGAGCGAGCTCGCTCCTACACATCACCCTGTAGGAGCGAGCTTGCTCGCGAAGATCTAGCTGAATTACAGAACCAGCAACCGAATATCACCCAGCAGCTTGCACAGATAAGTGGCAAACAAACCACCGTCCACGCCGTTCACTGCGCGATGGTCGTAGGACAACGTGATCGGCAGCATCTGCCTCGGCACCAGTTGGCCGTTCTGATACACCGGCTTCACCTGAGTCTTGGAGACGCCAAGAATTGCCACTTCTGGCGCATTCACGATGGGAATGAATCCTGTGCCACCTAGTGCGCCGAGGCTGGAGATCGTGAAGCAGGCTCCCTGCATGTCTTCCTTGGTCAGACGGCGCTGCTTGGCCTTCTCGCTGATCGCCGCGACTTCTGCAGCCAGCTCCCACAGGGATTTCTTGTCGACATTGCGAATCACCGGCACCATCAGACCCGCTTCCGTCGCCACCGCCACGCCAATGTGAATGTAATTCTTCTGGATCAGATACTCACCAGAGGAGTGCAGAGAGACGTTGAACTGCTTGTACTCCTGCAGCACCTTCGCACACGCCTTGAGCAGGAATGGCAGGAAGGTCAGCTTGACGCCCTTCTTGTCGGCTTCACCCTTCAGATCGTTGCGGAACGCTTCGAGATCGGTGATATCGGCCTCGTTGAATTGTGCGACATGTGGCACTGTTGACCAGTTGCGATGCATGTTGACGGCGGTCACTTTGTGCAGCTTGCTCATCGCCACCTGTTCGATGGGACCGAACTGGCTGAAGTCGATATCCGGTACTGCGGCAAATCCGACGCCCGCTCCTGCAACGGCCACTGGGGACTGCAGACGCGTCTTCACGAAGCTGTGAATGTCTTCCTTCTGAATGCGATTCCTGGCACCTGTACCGGTGACCTGAGCCAGATCCACACCAAGCTCGCGTGCCAGTTTGCGCACTGCCGGACCTGCGTACACATCACCACCTTCCGCGCCAGCGGCTGGTTGTGGCACCGATTTTGGTGCTTCCACTTTTTGTGCTGCGGCGGGTTGCGCAGCAACTGACGGCGCAGCTACCGGGGCAGGAGCAGGAGCCGACACAGGTGCAGCAGCGACCTGCGCACCCTCGGAAACAACCAGAAGTTCCAGAATCGCGGAACCCTTGGACACCTTGTCGCCAATCTTCAGCTTCAGGGACTTGACCTCACCACCCTTGGGTGACGGCACTTCCATCGCAGCCTTGTCGGACTCCAGAGTAATCAGCGAGTCTTCCGCCTTGATGACATCGCCCACCTTGACATGAATCTCGATGACTTCGACATCGTTGTCACCGCCGAGATCCGGCACGGAAATCGTTTCCACGCTGGAGGTCGACGCAGCAGCAGGCGCTGCCGGTGCGGGCGCTGCAGCAGGGGCCCGAGCCGGAGCTGCTGCCGCTGGTGCAGCAGGCTTTTCCGCAGGCGCAGCAACAGACGCCGCCCCTTCAATTTCCATCAACAGAATTTCGTGTCCTTCAGACACCAGATCACCCACCTTGATGCTGATACTCTTGATGACACCACTCTTGGGCGATGGGATCTCCATCGCCGCCTTGTCGCTCTCCAGCACCATGAGCGAATCATTTTCGCTGACCGTCTGCCCCGGCTTGACCAGCAGCTCGATCACTTCGACGTCTTTCGAATCACCAAGATTCGGTACTTTTATGCTTTCAACTGGCACTGATTAATGCTCCTGAATAATCTTCTCTCTTGTTGTTGTCATGGTCACACGACAGTCACTACATGGTCAGCGGATCAATCTTGTCCTGATTGATACCCATGGACTTCATCGCCTTGACGATGGTCTCCGCAGTCACGAGTCCACGCGCCTTCAGCTCGGTCAGTGCCGCCAGTACCACGAAGTGGCGATCCACTTCGAAGAAGTGACGCAGATTCTCACGTGTATCGCTGCGACCAAATCCATCAGTTCCCAACACGCGGTAGGTATCCGGCATGAACTCGCGCACCTGGTCCGCATGCACCTTCATGTAGTCGGTGGACGCGATGATCGGGCCGGAAGCGCCAGACAGACACTTGTTCACGTAGCTGACCTTCTCTTTCTTGTTCGGGTGCATCATGTTCCAGCGTGAGGTCGACAGACCGTCCTTGCGCAGCTCATTGAAGCTGGTGACGCTCCAGACATCCACGGACACCTTGTATTCCTCGCGCAGGATCTGCGCAGCAGCCCTGACTTCACGCAGAATCGTGCCACTGCCCAGCAGACGCACACGCAGATCGGTCAACGCCTTGCCCTGCACTTTATACTCTTTACTGCCACCGTCTTCCAGCAGGTACATCCCCTTGATGATGCCCTCTTCACAACCGGCAGGCATGTCAGGATGTGTGTAGTTCTCGTTCATGGTGGTGATGTAGTAGTACACCGATTCCTTCTCGTGATACATCCTGCGCAGACCATCCTGCACGATCACAGCCAGCTCGTAGGAATACGTCGGGTCGTACGTCACGCAGTTAGGAATGGTGGAGGCCAGCAGATGACTGTGGCCATCCTGATGCTGCAGACCTTCGCCGTTGAGCGTGGTACGACCAGCGGTAGCGCCGATCAGGAAGCCGCGCGCCTGCGAATCTCCAGCCGCCCACGCCAGATCACCGATGCGCTGGAAACCGAACATGGAGTAATAGATATAGAAAGGAATCAGCGGGTAGTCGTTGACGCTGTAGGATGTTGCAGCAGCCAGCCACGCAGAGAATGCGCCGGCTTCGGTGATGCCCTCTTCCAGCATCTGGCCCTTCTTGTCCTCGCGGTAATACATGACCTGATTGGAATCCACCGGGTCGTACAACTGACCCTCGGAGGAGTAGATGCCGATCTGGCGGAACATGCCTTCCATACCGAAAGTTCGCGCCTCATCCGGCACGATCGGCACGATACGCTGACCGATTTCCTTGTCCTTGCACAGGTTGGTGAGGATGCGCACGAATGCCATCGTCGTGGAAATCTCGCGCTCCTTGGTGCCCTGGGTCTGCGCGGCAAACGCGCTCAGATCCGGGATCTGCAGCTGCTGCGCATCCACACGGCGACGCGGTACAGGACCACCGAGTGCTTCGCGACGCTTGCGCATGTAGCGCATTTCCAGACTGTCTTCCGCCGGACGGTAATACGGCACGGCTTCCAGTTGGTCATCCGGAATTGGAATATTGAAGCGATCGCGGAAGGTCTTCAGCGCTTCGATATCGAGCTTCTTCACCGAGTGCGCCACGTTCTGCGCTTCGCCTGAGGCTCCGAAGGCATAACCCTTCACCGTCTTCGCCAGAATAACGGTGGGCTTGCCATTGGACTTCACGGCCTGGGCATAGGCAGCGTAGACCTTGAACGGGTCGTGACCACCACGGTTCAGCGCCATGATGTCGTTGTCTGACAAATGCTCGACCATCTTCAGCAGTTCCGGGCTCTTGCCGAAGAAATGCTCGCGGGTGTAGGCGCCACCACGGCCCCAGTAGTTGATGTATTCGCCATCCACCACTTCGTCCATGCGCTGCTGCAACAGGCCGTCCTTGTCGGCGGCCAGCAGAGCGTCCCAGTGACGGCCCCAGACCACCTTGATCACGTTCCAGCCGGCACCGCGGAAGATGCCTTCCAGCTCCTGGATCACCTTGCCGTTGCCGCGCACCGGACCGTCCAGACGCTGCAGGTTGCAGTTGATCACGAAGATGAGGTTGTCGAGCTTCTCG
>MGYS01000032.1:14133-16600 GCA_001802565.1 Gammaproteobacteria bacterium RIFCSPLOWO2_02_FULL_57_10
ATCAGCCAGGGATGCGGGTAGGAAGACAGGCCGTTGCCGTTCACTTCCTGGCGGAAATTGTCCAGCTGCTCGGCGCTCAGACGCCCTTCCAGGAAGGAGCGTGAGTAGATACCGGGAGACGAGTGCCCCTGGAAGTACACCAGGTCTCCGCCATGATTGTCTGATGGCCCACGGAAGAAGTAGTTGAAGCCGACGTCGTACAAGGTCGCGGCGGAAGAGAACGTGGAAATGTGACCACCGAGGTCTGCACCCGGCTTCTTGCCGGCGCGCATCACCATGGCCAGCGCGTTCCAGCGGATGATGCCGCGGATCTGGCGCTCCATGAACATGTCGCCGGGCATCTTCTCCTCTTCGGCTGTGGAGATCGTGTTGCGATACGGTGTTGTAACGGCTGAGTAGGGCAGTTGCTGCGTATTGCGGGTGGCTTCTTCCGTCAGTCTGCCAAGCAGGAAGTGCGCTCTTTCCAGGCCCTCTTCATCGATGACGGAATCCAGCGCGTCCAGCCATTCCTTGGTTTCGGTGGGGTTAAGGTCTTGTTTGTTCAGGCTCATAAGCTATGACTCTCGTTTCTTCTGTCCCCGCAGGGCTTTTGGTATGCAAATCAGGCGCGAGTCAGCAAGAGTGGACACCGAACCGATTTGTAAATAATTTACATCGTAGCCGGATTTTACCCCAGCGCCAAGCCGATATTCAATGTAGAAAGAGGAGAATATGTAGTTTAACTACAAAATCTGCTCAACCCCCTATTCCGTACAGGGCGAGCAGCGCAAGAACGCTCACCCAGATAATCTGGCTGCGATTGAGCAGCGCCAGCAACTCCTCCACCTGCCGGGCCGCACGAACGCCCAGGGTATGATCATCGACGGCCGTCTCTGCGTCGATCAGGACAGTAGTCACCGGATCTGCTTCCTCGTCATCGGTCACCGCATCGCGCACCAGCACCACCCGCTCCGATGATCCCAGAGCAGCCAGTGCGCAGGTGTGTACAACACTGATGGCTCCACGATCCATATCCAGAACGATTTCACGCAAACGTGTAAATGCACTCACGAAATCGCCTGCAAGAGAGAACGTCAACGCCAGCAGCCGCGCAGGAATCCATTCCAGCACATAGACCAGGCGCATCACCAAATCGCCCTCTGCCGAATCAGCGTGCTGCCAGATTCGACTGCGGTAGAGAAATGCCAGGTGGTAGAACAAGGCCCCGGCAGGGCCGAGCAGAAGATACCAGAACACCACGGCAAACAGCCGCTCGAAGTAGCTCGACATCAGGAAGCGACAGAACTCTTCATGCAGCATGGCGCGATCGTCGCAATTATCCAGCGACACCTGATGCCAGCGCTCCCGGAGCAACAGAAATGCCGCCTCGTAGTTCTCCGCGCGCCACAGCTCCAGATAGCGGGCGGTCAGGGCATTCACATTCACGCGATCGAACAGAGCCAGCAGTACGCCAATGTGCACGAGCAACGTCACCAGTCCGAACGCCACACCGTCGACAAGCCACAGCACGAGGCCCAGCAACAGTGTCGGCAACAGCAATACCAGTGCCGGATAGAGCAACGTGTGTTGAGTCAGTTGCTCGGGGAGCTCCCGGGTACGCTCGGCGAGCCACCCCTGAAACCGGACAAACCACGTATCGTTCAGAATGTCCCGATCACGCGTCCAGTAGTGGTTTACGGCGAGTGCCAGCAGTATCACGAGAAATTTCATGCGCTATGTTTCGCCTCAGGTGCCAGGGTCGATTGGCAACTGGCTCTGAACTGCTGCCAGTTGAAGTGTGGCCCCGGATCAGTCTTTCTTCCGGGGGCGATGTCGCTGTGCCCCGTGATGCGATCCGGCGTAATCCCGGGGTATGCCGCCGTGATGAGCCCGGTCACTCTGGCCAGCTGTTCATATTGTGCCGCGGTGAAGGGTTCGAAGTCCGAGCCCTCCAGTTCGATGCCGATCGAGAAATCATTGCAGTTCTCCCGACCGCAGAATGTCGAGGCCCCTGCGTGCCACGCCTTCCTGTCGAAAGGGACGTACTGCGTCACGGCCCCCTCCCTGTCGATCAGCAGATGTGCGGACACCCGCAGATGAGCGATCTCGGCAAAATAGCTGTGCGCGGCCGGGTCCAGTTGATTGCAGAACAACGCATCCACGTGGCCTCCCCCATACTCGCCCGGAGGCAGGCTGATATTGTGGATCACCAGCAGATCTATCACGGTGCCCTCTGGCCGCTCGCTGCAATTGGGCGACGACACCTGACGGGCAAAGCTGAGACGGTGATCGACGATCAATGTTCTCTCCAGTGACTCTGTGGGAGCGGGCCCTGCCCGCGATCTATCGCACGCTGAGCCCATCGCTTGCAAGGCAAGCTCCCACAATTATCGATTCGCTTGCACGCAAGTTCCTGCGGCGAACAGATTCTATCCGGGCCACGCCCGGCAATCTACGGCAGAGCCCCCCACGACGGCACAAACCTATC
>MGYS01000033.1:0-2687 GCA_001802565.1 Gammaproteobacteria bacterium RIFCSPLOWO2_02_FULL_57_10
GTCCTTTGGCAGGCGCAGACCGCGCCTGAGCTGCATTAGCATACCTTAAGTCGTAATTAGCCGTGCTAATTTTACCCTCAAAATTGCCATTTCTATAATACGGCCCACATCAAGGCACCTGCCCCGATCAACACCCAATCGAATTTCCAACCGAATCAGCCAGTCAATAAAAAAACATTCCAAGCAAGGTATCCATCATGTCAGTGCAATTCTCCAAAGGGCTCGAAGACGTCATCGCAGATCAGACCAGCATCAGCAACGTGGAAGGTGATCTCGGGCGCTTGAGCTATCGTGGCTATACCATCGAGCAACTGGTGACCCTCAGCTTCACCCGCGTCGTCTGGCTGGTGTTGTTCGGAGAGCTGGCAACGGCAGAGCAGGAAGAGAAACTGGAGAGCTTCTTGAAGGCGAATGGCGCCCTCAGCGACAGCGAGCTCAACACTCTGTCCAGCCTGCCACGCACACTCCACACCATGCGCATGCTGCAGTCCATGATTCCTGTGCTGGACACGACACCGAAGGGCCCGCAGGAACTGCCCTTCACGAACAAGGACGGCTACCGCGGTCTGGCTGTCGTGGCGAAAATTCCGACACTGCTGGCCTCTTTCCGTCGCCTGCAGCTCAATGACAAGCTTCCCGCCTTCAATGCGAACAAGCCCTACCTCGACAACTTCCTCTCCATGTTCCACGCCAAGGATGCCAGCGCAGATCACATCCGCTGCCTGGAGATGCTGCAGATCCTGCAACTCGAGCACAGCTTCAACGCCGGTACCTTCACGTGCCGCGTGACTGCCAGCACGCTGGCACCGGTCGAGTCCGCACTGTCCTCCGCCGTGGGCGCGTTGTACGGCACATTGCATGGTGGCGCCGACGAAGCGGCACTGAACGAGGCCATCAAGGTAGGGACTCCGGCCAAGGCCCGTGAATATGTGCTGGACCTGCTGGCCAACAAGGGCCGTCTGATGGGCATGGGTCACCGCGAATACACCAAGCTCGATCCCCGCGCTGCCATCCTCAAGCCGATGGCGGAGAAACTCTGCAAGGGCACCGATTTCGAGAACGTCTTCCTGACTCTCAAGGAGATCGAGAAGGAATTCAACGCCGAGATGCAGAAGAAGGGCAAGGAAGTCTGGGCCAACCTGGAGTTCTACAAGGGCCCGGTGAACCTCGCCATCGGCATCCCCGCCCCGTACTTCACCGCAGGCTTTGCGATGGCCCGCAGTGTGGGCTGGCTCGCGCACTTCCTCGAATCACGCGAAGACAACAAGATCATGCGACCGAGCGCGCTGTACATCGGCTCGCCGATCCGCTCGCTATAACCCGCTCCCACAACTGAGCGATCCACCACGCAAACCGTTGTTTCATTCCCATTGCCCTGTTGGCTGGCTATACTCGCTTCACGCTTCGTATAACACGTCAGCAACAGGAACCCTTCAGGACATGGCATCCATCTTCATCGCCGACGATGACCAACTGGTCATTGACCTGATCAGTTTTCGTCTGCGCCGGCGCGGTCACGAGATCGACAGCGCCACCGACGGTGAGCTGGCCCTGGAAGGCATACTGCGCAACCCGCCCGATCTGGTGATTCTGGATTACCTCATGCCGGTCATGAACGGCCCGGATATCATTGCCGCACTCAAGAGCGAACCAGCGACCGCACATATCCCCATCGTGATTCTCGCCGCGCAGTGGCGCGAGCGCGACGTGATGGAAGCTCTGGATCTGGGCGTCACCGACTACATGACCAAGCCATTCTCTCCCGAAGAACTCACCTTTCGCGTCGAACGCGCGTTGAAGAGCCAATGAAGACATCCGCGCGACACAAGCTCCGACTCGCAGCCCTGATCCTGGCAATCGGCAGCTGCACCATCAACATGGCTGCTGCACAGGTAGTGGACTACGATGCCCTCGTGCAGGACGCCATCGGTCTGCGTAATGCTGGCAACATGCCCGCAGCCGAGACTGCGCTGCGCCAGGCCTGGGACATTGCCGACAACAAGAGCGAGGCCGCCTATCTGCTGGCGCTGGTGATCGCCTTTCAGGATCGTTATGCGAAGGCCATCGCCATTCTGGATGATGCGCTCGTCACCTATCCGGAGGACAACAATCTGCTGCTCGCCAAGGCACGTGTGCGCTCCTATCAGGGGCTGCTGCAGGAGGCTGAAACGCTGGCACAGGCAGTTCTCGATGAAGAGCCGGGCAATCTCGAGGCGCGCAACCTTACCGGTCGCATCGCGCTGTACCAACGCAGACCCGCTTATGCCAGAGATCGCTTTACGGAAGTACTGGACACACAACCCGACGATCTGGAGGCACTCACGGGTCTGTACGATGCCGAGCTCGCTCTGGGTAATCGTGAAGACGCCAGCGAGATCCTCGCCCGCGCCGCACAACTGGCACCGCAGCACATCGATGTCCTGAGTCGTCAGGGTGCCGCCGCGATGCCGGGCCTGTCAAGACACACATGGATCACTGGTTATGAACGCAGCCGCACCGACACGGCAAGCCAGCGCTGGAATGATCGCTTCGTGGAGTACAGGCACCGCTACGACCTCAACTCCGAACAGTCGCTGCGCCTCAGTCACAACCACCGCTTCGGTGAGCACGATACGTCGATCGACACCAGTCTTCTGTTGCGTCAGCAGAGCAGCATTCCACTCGAATTCGGCATCAGCCACACTCCC
>MGYS01000033.1:2696-9432 GCA_001802565.1 Gammaproteobacteria bacterium RIFCSPLOWO2_02_FULL_57_10
CGGCAAAATATTCCACAGGCAATATCGAGCGTCTGAACATCGGTGCGGAGCACTATCTGCGCAATGTCGATGCATGGGTCACCGCAGGCGGGGGGCTTGTGCGTGATGAAAATGGCACCAGTATCGGCGGCTGGAATATCGGTGCCCATTGGCAGACAACAGCAGATCTGCGCGTCGGACTCAGTTACAGTGAGGGCGGTGAAACGGAGAATGCAATCACCACTCGATCACGCAGCAATGGTGGCTACATCACGTATCGTCTCGACGAACGTTGGCAGTTGCAACTGAACGTGAGCAAGAGTCGCCGCGAAAATTCCTACACTCGCGAAAGCGGCGCCCTCACGCTGCAGTACCGCTATTGATGTTTGCAAGGACTACTCGAACCCGGTTGATCCTGATTCCAGAAACTCTCTCACTTGACCCGACGCACTTGAACCGACTCACATGAACGAATTGCAAATGATCTGGTGGACAAGCCTGATACTGGCATTGGCATCATTGCTCGTCATGCTGATACTCGTGCTGCGGCGCTGGCAGGATGAGCGCGCCACCGTTCGCGAGAAACACCAGCGTCAGATCATCCAGCAAATCCTCTTCAGCTACATGAATTCCGACTGGATGAGCGGGCAGAAGGATCTGAACAATCTGATGAATCTGAACAAGGCCGGCCAGCAGGTTCTGCGCCGCCTCACAATCGATCTCTGCTATCTGATTCAGGGGCAGGAGCGCAAGCAACTCACGTCCTTGCTGGACCGGACCGGATTTCGTGAAGAGTGCCTGCGCGATCTGCGCAGCAAGCACCATGAAAGCCGCCGCACTGCCGCATCAGCGCTGCAACTGTTCTCCGATGATGCATCGAAGGCCGCACTGCTGCCCATGCTGGATGACGAGGCTGGAGCGGTCAGACTCGCCGCAGCCGTGTCGCTCAAAGCGATGGACGCGCTGCCGGATACGAAAGTACTGGTGCAAAAATTCGAAGAAAAAAACCTTCTGCAGACACGTGGCGTTCGCTCACTGTTCAGAGAAATGGCGCGGCGCACGCCGCAGGTCTTGCGCAAGCTCGCCGCGTCCGACGACTGCAGTGCGAGACTCAAGATCGTCATCGCTGACGCAATGTCAGAAGCTGCCGATTTTCGCGTACTCGAAGATCTTTATCGCTTCGCGAAGGAAGGTAATCTGAATCTGCGTACAACCGCGCTGCGCTCACTCGGCACACTGCAACATCCAGGCGCGGCAGTGGTGGTCGGGCAGGCTCTTGACGATCCGGAATGGCAGGTGCGCGCCATCGCCGCTGCTGCGGTGGGCCAGATCGGCCTGGAAGAATTCGTTCCCCGACTCGCGGCACTGCTGGATGATGACAACTGGTGGGTGCGATTCCGCAGCGCAGAGTCCCTGACAGAGCTGGGCCAGCGTGGTGTGCGCGCGTTGCGTGAACGCGCCTCCGTGGTGAGCCACATCAACGACAATGCCGGAGGTCGCATGGCGGCACTGCTTCTCGACGAACACGGCCTGCACGAACTGCAACCTGCCGCAAGCCAGAACAGGACCACCACTCATGCTTGAGCAGATTGCCCTCACGATAGTGAACTGGCTCGATACCAGTGCCGAGTGGGTCGTCGGCCTGGTCATTGTGGTTGGACTCACACAAAACCTCATCGCCCTGATCTACCTCGTCGTCGCCGCGAAGGTGCTGCGACGGCAAAGTGAATCGGAGAACAGCGAAACCCTGTGGCAGCAGAGAGCGCCAAGTGCCCCACCCATTTCTCTCATCGCACCTGCCTACAATGAGTCTGCCAGCATCGTGGAGAGCACGCGCTCCATGCTCAGCATCCGCTATCCGCACTGCGAAGTGCTGGTGGTGAATGACGGCTCCAAGGACGATACACTCGACAAGCTCATCAAGAATTTTGCGCTGCGCCCGAGTGCACGGGATTTCGAATCCGTGACTCCGCACAAACCGATACGACAGATCTATCAATCGCAGAAGTATCCGAACCTGATCGTGATCGACAAGGAAAACGGTGGCAAGGCAGATGCATTGAACGCCGGGATCGATGTCTCACGCTCACCCTTGTTCTGCTCCGTCGATGCCGACTCGATGCTCGACGCAGACGCCCTGCTGCATGCCGTGCAACCCTTCCTCAGCAAACCTGACAAGGTCATCGCTGTGGGCGGCAACATCCGCGTTGCCAACGGCTGTCGTGTGCGCGGCGGCAAGGTGGTGAGTGTAGGTCTGCCAAAGGATCTGTTACCGATGTTGCAAACCGTGGAATACACGCGAGCATTCCTGATCGCGCGTGTGGCGATGAGCGAGCTGAACATTCTCACTCTCATCTCCGGCGCATTCGGCATCTTTCGTCGTCCTGCGGCGATTGCCGTTGGTGGCTACGACACTGGCACGGTTGGTGAAGACTACGAGCTCGTGCTGCGCATGCACCGCCATCATCTGGAGAAGAAGATCCCTTACGAAATCGTATCGCTGGCGGAGCCCGTGTGCTGGACCGAGGCGCCAAACAATCTGCAGATCCTGTCACGGCAGCGCAAGCGCTGGCAGCGCGGCTCTCTGGAGACTTTCTTCCGTCATATCCGTATGCTGGGCAATCCGCGTTACGGCCGCATCGGCATGATCGGCATGCCCTTCTCACTGCTGATCGATGTGCTCGGACCGTTGGTGGAAGTACTGGGGTATCTGCTGGTGCCGGTCTTGTGGTTATCCGGAATGCTCAACACGGACTATGCGATCGCTTTCCTGGCACTGACGGTAGTGTTTGGCGTTTTCATCAGTGCGGGGTCACTGGTGCTGGAGGAGATCTCGTTGCATCGCATTCCTACTGCGAAGGACCTGCTACGCCTGATCTCGGGGGTGTTGATAGAGAACTTCGGTTATCGACAACTCAATAACATATGGCGCTTGCAGGGCTGGTGGGAATTCCTGCGCAAGAAGAAGAGCTGGGGTGAGATGACCCGCACCGGGTTTCAGTCAACGCGATGAACAATGCACTCTCCATTCCCGCCACGCGCACACTCGTTCTGCTCGGCGGCGGCCACAGTCACCTTGCCGTACTGATGCAACTGGCGAAACGGCCCGTGCCCGGGCTCGAGCTGATCCTGATCACTCGCGACGTGGAAACACCCTACTCCGGAGCATTGCCCGCCCATATCGCTGGTGGCGCTTCTCTTGATGATCTGTTGATCGATCTGCGCCCGCTGGCACAGATGGCTGGCGCTCGCCTGATCCGCGCCACTGTTGAACGCATGGATCTGCAGAGCAGAACACTGCACTGCGCGGGCAGACCGGCAATCGGTTTCGATTTTCTCTCGATCAACATCGGTTCGCGACCCGACGTGACGGCGATTGCGGGAGCCCAGGAGTTCGCGATTCCGATCAAGCCAATCCCCGAATTCCTGCACCATTGGGAGCGCATGCAACAGGATGCTGCTGTCGCCCTGCGCGAACAGCGCGCGTTCACCATCGCCATCATTGGTGGCGGCCCCGCCAGCATCGAGATGGCGTGCGCCATGCAGGCACGGTTGCATCACAATGCCGGATTGCCACTTCCTTCTACAGCGGGCCAGGAGTCCCTCATTCGCCTGATCGTCGTGACCAGCAACGAGACTCTGCTGGCCGGAATGAGTGTGGGAGCACAGAGACGGGCGTTGCAGACATTGCAGACGCGGGGCATCGAAGTGCGCGTCGGTTGTCGTGTCACAAGCATGGCCATGAATACCGTCCATTGGGAGACAACCGGCACCACCGCATCGACAGGCACCCTGCACACCAACAGCATCATCGTCGCCACGGGCGCCAGTGCTCCTGAATGGCTGCAACACACAGGACTGACACTGGATCAGGATGGTTTCATTCTCGTCAACAACGCGCTGCAAAGCGTGAGTCACCCGTATGTGTTCGCTTCAGGCGACATCGCCTCGATCAAGGGTTGCGCAAGACCGCGCTCCGGCGTGTATGCCGTGCGCCAGGGCATGCCGCTGGCACGCAACCTGCGCCGCTACGCCAATGGGGCTTCCCTGCAGGATTACAATCCGCAGACTCATGCCCTCGCACTGCTCAACCTGGGCGACGGGACGGCCATTGCGGCGCGTGGACAGTGGTCATTGCAGGGGCGCTGGGTAGGCAGATGGAAGGAGTGGATCGATCGACGCTTCGTGGAAAAATACAGCCGCATCCCAGCTCCCGTTGAAAGCACGTTACCTGTGGGAGCGGGCCTGCCCGCGATTGACTCGCCCGTGAATGGCAACAAGGCACAATCCGTCGCGGGCAGGCCCGCTCCCACACAGCGACATTCCTCCATCCGCTGCGCAGGATGTGGCGCGAAAGTCGGCAGCGGGATGTTGCACAATGTGCTCTCGCAGTTGCATCCCTGCACGCACTCGGATGTGCTGTCCGCTCATCTCAGTACAGAAGACGCTGCCATGATCCGCATCGACGAGCAACGCACACTGCTGCAGACCGTCGATCATTTCCGTGCGTTCATCAACGACCCCTACCTGTTCGCACGCGTCGCTACCGTGCATTGCCTGAGCGACATTCATGCGATGGGCGCCACGGCTCACTCCGCTCTGGCAATTGTCAGTGTGCCGTATGCAGCACCGCGCATCATGCAGGCCACGCTGCTGGAAATCATGACGGGCTGCACCGAGGTATTGAACGCGCACAACACGGCGTTGATCGGTGGCCACTCGAGCGAGGCGCAGGAGTTGAGTTTCGGTCTGAGCATCAACGGCTTTGTTGATCCTGACAAAGTGTTGGCCAAACGCGGAATGAAGGCAGGCGACGTGCTGATCCTGTGCAAACCGCTGGGCACTGGCACACTGTTCGCAGCGGACATGCGCTATCAGGCGAAGCAGCGCTGGATCGAGAATGCCCTCACCCACATGCAGCACTCCAATCAGATGGCGGCCCACTGTTTCGTGCGTCATGGCGCCAATGCCTGCACGGACATCACCGGCTTCGGTCTGCTGGGTCATCTCGGGGAAATGCTGGCACCTGACGACATTCGGGTCGAACTCAGCATGAACGCATTGCCCGTTCTCGACGGCGCACTCGACTGCCTCGCCAATGGCTACATGAGCTCGCTGCAGGAAGACAATGCGCGTCATGCCAGCCTGCTGTCGAACCCGCAGCAGTTCAGCGCTCAGCCGTCATACCCGTTACTGTTCGATCCACAGACCGCCGGGGGGCTGCTGGCATCGGTGCCCGCGCACGCTGCCTCTGCCTGTCTTGCCGATCTGCACGCCGCCGGCTATCGCGGCGCTGCCTGCATCGGGACAGTGCTGAGCACTGACGGTCAGTCTGCCGCTGTGAGCTTGACAGTGTGAGACAGCCCATCCGGCAGACGCTACAATGACGACCATTCTCTGCCGAACCACTGCAGGAAAATTCATTGCACGAGGACTTTCGATGAAATTGATGAATACCCTGAGCGCGGCCAGCCTGCTGCTGACGCTCACTACAGGCACCATGAATGCCGTCGCCCAGAGCGGCTCTGCGGCCTCGGATACTCTCAATCGCTACGGAGGCCTCAATGTCGAGCGCGCCGGTGACACGATTGATGCCGGACTGGCACTGACGCATTACCGCCGAGGCAATACGTACAGCAATCTGGAGCGCTACGACGAGGCCATTGCCGAATATCAGCTGGCCGTGACCGCCGATCCGAACTTCGCCGACTCCTATCGCAACCTCGCCAACATCTACTATTTCCAGAAGCGCTACGACGATGCCATTCCAATGCTGTCGCGCTTCATCACGCTGCAGGAGTCACAGGGACCGACGGCGGGATTGATCGCATCGCTCAACACTCTCGGTCAGTTATTGCGTGACGCCGGGCGCCTTGATGAAGCCATAGAGGTGGACCTGCGTGCCATCGAGTACGACCCCGACAATACCTCGCAGATGTACGTGATGGGCAATACCTACTACAACGCGGGTCGTGCCGAGGATGCCATTCGCATCTACGAGAAGGCGCTCACCGTCAAAGGAGACGATGCCTTCATTCACAGAACGCTCGGCAGAATCTACGAGGACGAAGGACGATTGGAGGATGCACTCGCGCAATATCGCGCGGCGTCAGAGCTGGACACGAGCTCGCAATTCTACAAGGATCTAGTCAGTTCTCTTGAGGCTCGTCTGGCAGGGCGCTGATGGCAGCATCTGACGCCAGCACTGCGTCACGCTCCTCCTTCGGGAGCGTGGTGAGCTGCTGGACCCGCGCATAGAACAGCGCCAGATCTCCCTCCACTCCCTCCAGCAGCGCCGCAAATCCCGGCACCAGATCGTTGTAGGAAGCCACCGTGGAAAGCTGGGCATTGTTCAACGGCCCGGCGAACCATCTGTCGTAGCCGCTGTAATTCCACTCATTCTTCAAGCGTTCGTACTCGTCGCGCAGCGCCTGCTGCAATGCAGCCTTGCGCTCACGCATCCGCTCTTCAGACAGGTCCGATGCATACAACTCGTCGAAGCGATCGCGGTAGCCACTCACGAGCGCAACAAACTTGCGCTGAATGGTTTCTTCATTCGCGATCTGCGCGGCGATCCCTTCCTGCGGATTTTCCTGCAACCAGCGTCGCAATCCCTCCTGCTCGACAAACGTGGCGAAGCTCTCGTTGAACGTGGTGTCACCGGGAAGATAGATCAGTTGATGCGACAACTCATGAAACAGTAACGCCACGAGCCGATGATCGGCACGACGCAATACACTGCTGGTCACGGGATCGG
>MGYS01000034.1:0-25097 GCA_001802565.1 Gammaproteobacteria bacterium RIFCSPLOWO2_02_FULL_57_10
AGGGATCAACAGGCTCGTCGTGATCGTGGAAATATCGAAGCATCTCCACTCCAAGCGACTCATGATCGAACCTGGCTTGGACGGCTATTTGACAGCATAACGTCCAAGCTTGGTTGTCACGCATCGGATGCACCGTGCCGCTGGTTGCGTCAAGCCACTTGACGATAGCTCTGCCATCCCGAAACCAATGGCTACTTTGATCTGGATCGTCATTGGGAAAATCTGTGATAGTGGCAACTAGTTTGATGCGATCAATTGGCTGTGGAGAGGAACCGTAAAAGTCATGTTCTGTAAGCTCGCGGACTAGTCGATCACGCCCCAGTAATAGGGTCAGCGCTTCGATAAGAGTAGTTTTGCCGGTGTTGTTGTCTCCAACGAGAACTGGATGCTTTCCAAAACGGACAAAACCGGTACGTACACCTCGGAAGTTTTCGATATTTAGGCTGGCGACTCTCATCTCGTCCTCTCGTTGTGTAGTGCGTCATCGGGCTCATGTGAGGCTTCAGACACTGGCTCAAAAACTCGGCGTCCAGAAAAAAATCTATCATCTCTCGCTTCAAGTTATGCGGCGGAGATTGGTTGACGACGAGCGATTGATGGAAAATTCCCTAAAATTTGTCCTGGCCCATTCTTTCAAATTGTCGCATGATTTCATTAAATCAGTTCGCCCAAAATCCCGCTCATTCCCCGTCACCACAACACACGCATTTGATCGTGCCACCGCAGTATTGACCATATCAAGCCTGTTGCGCGGTCTGCTACCGCCTTTCCTTCCGTCATCAATTCGGCCAAGACAAGTGCCGCCGGTTCATCAAACGGGAGAATGCGTCCGGCAAACAGTGCCTGTGGCCCTACCGCTCCAGTGAAACAGCCTTCCAGCGCATTGCGCTTCTCTACCACTGGCTTATCCAGAATGCCGCGCTTGATTTCGACCATGGTCAAGGCGCAGATGAAGAGACATTCTGCTGTTCGCTAATTCATGCTAGGGGTGAGTGTGAAGGCTCCGGTTTGATGACGTTGCTGGTGATGTTGGTGTCGAGAAGATAGAGTGTCACAGGTCAATCTCACGGCCGTCCTCGCCGGGACGAGTTAGATCGAGCTCTGCGCTCACCATTGGAGAGCGGCGCAGTGCTGCGAGGATACCGCTTTTCTGTGGAGGTTTGCCTGCGACCACCTCATGGGGCTTAGCCGTCATATCTAAATCCAGCGCCCGCATCACTGCGAGTGTGGTCTTGAGCGTCGGGTTACCCCGCTCACTGAAAGACTGGTAAAGCTGCTCCAGAGAAAGCCCGGTCTTTTGCGATATTTCCGTCATCCCTTTCGCGCGAGCAACCACACCAAGGGCCTTGGCAATATAAGCTGCATCGCCAGTTTCAAAGGCATCAGCCATGAATAAGGCGATTTCCTCTTGATCCACCAGCGCGGAGGCGGGATCGTAGGCTGTCAGTTGTTTAGTCATCTTTGTACTTCCCACTCCCCACTTCGCGTAAGCATCTGTCTGTTTGAGTTCGATCATACGCTTTCCGTAGCCAGCTCACCAATTCAGCGGGTGGCAACGTGGTTTATCAAACTCCGCAAATGAATACTGGCAGTTATCAAACAAGGCGTTTCTTAAACCAAGGTCCCACTGTGGTCATGGGTCGGAATTTTGTATATGCAGGGTTATAGTAGCCAAACTACGACTAAATAAATAATTTCAAGTTGACCTGAATTTGGAAAAGATGTATCAATCGCAGTATGACTACGGTTGACTCAAATAAATTAAAAGCCCTGTACGCCAACCTAGCCCCCGGAGCTCCTCTGACCTCGGCCAACTTGGCTGCACTGGGCATCTCCGCAGACCTGGCGGTTCACTACGTCCGCGCCGGTTGGCTGACCCGTCTGGCGCGCGGAGTCTTCTGCCGTCCCAACGATCCTCTGGCACTCCACCCCAGTTTGCTTCTCCTGCAACGTCGGTTCAAAGGCCTGCACGTGGGTGGCAAGACCGCATTCGACTGGTATGGCCTGCGCCAATACGTATCTCTGCAGCCGCTGCTACACTTGTACGGGTGGGATGCGGGGCATCTACCGGACTGGTTCGTCGAGCGCTTCCCTGCGGATTATCACCGCAACCGTCTGTTCAAGGAGGAGCCAGAGACCATGCTGCATGTCAGTCCATTCGAGAATGTCAGCACCGCCCCCCGGGTTTCAGAGCCCGAGCGTGCGCTATTGGAGCTGCTGAGCGACGTTGGTGTGCGCCAGCCACTACAGGAGGCACGCGAACTTGTCGAGAGCTCTTACAGCCTGCGCGCAGATGTATTGAGCGAACTGTTGCAGCGGTGCACAAGTGTGAAGACAGTGCGCCTGTGTCTGCAGCTAGGCTGCGAAGGCTCATTGCCGTGGGCCGCCAAACTTGATCCAGCCACGTTGCCCACTGGTGGTGACAAGCCCTGGGTCGCGAAATCAGCCGATGGTCTGCTGGTACTGAAACCATGAATCAGGTCTACCTCGACACTGCGCGTCTGCTGACGCAAGTTGCACCGTTGATATTTTCGGACGACACCTTCGCGCTCAAGGGTGGGACTGCCATCAATCTTTTCATTCGGGATATGCCGCGTCTGTCAGTGGATCTCGATCTGGTATTTCCCGATCACACTCTGTCGCGTGAAGACGCATTGGCACGCATCAACGATGCCATTCGACAGGCAGCTGAACGATTGAAAAAACGTGGGTTCCAGACACACATACCACCGGCCGATGCGGGAGAGACCAAACTGCTGGTGCGGCGTGATCGTATCCAGGTGAAGATCGAAGCCAACTTCGTGATGCGTGGGACAGTTCAGCCGGTGCGCCGTGCATCGCTCACACCTGCGGCTCGGGGCATGCTGATGGCTGATCTGGAAATTCCTGTGGTGTCATTGGAAGATGTCTATGGTGGGAAGCTCTGTGCCGCGATGGATCGCCAGCATCCCCGAGACCTCTTCGACATGATGCAACTCTTTGCGCACGAGGGGATCACACCGGGTATCCGCCGCGCTTTCGTTGTGTATCTTGCCAGCGGCAATCGCCCGATCCACGAAGTGTTGTTTCCGCAACTGCGCGACGTCCGCTACGACTTTGAACACAACTTTCAGGGTATGACTACGGAACCTGTGTTGCTGGATGACTTGCTGGCGGCTCGCGATCGGATGGTGAGCGAACTTCATCAAGGATTGGATGACAATGAACGTCGCTTCCTGCTTTCATTGGTCAGCGGTGCGCCTGAGTGGTCGTTGCTGGGAATCGATCATCTTGAACATCTGCCGGGGATTCGCTGGAAGCTGCACAACCTTTTGGAGTTGCAGAAGACCAATCCGAGGAAGTTTGCTGAACAGACAGAGATGTTGGCCGAGCGTCTGGGCGAGTTCTGATTCGTGCTTCTTAGAGCTGTTTGCTAAAACTTCTGACAGATATCTTTCCAACCTGATCCAGGAGCACTCATGACTCAACAAGACTTCTTCGGCAATCAACCAACTCCAGCAGCAAAAACGCACCCCAAACGAAAACCAGCCAAGCAACCACAACACACTTGGTTCTTCGCTCTGCGCCCTTCACCCGAAGATGCGCACCGCATACACGCCATTGCCGACGACCTGCTCGCTGCCAATGGCGTGACCGGCAAACGTATCGGCCCTGACCGACTCCATATCACCCTCGACCTGGTAGGCCATGATGTCACGCCGGAAGTCGTCGCCATCGCCTGCCGTGCGGCCGACTCGATTCACTTTTCCCCATTCGAGGCGCGCTTCGACAGCCTCATGACATTCACCGCGCCAAGCGGGCCGGTGGTGCTTCTCGGAACCGATGGTCTCAACGAGGTTCGTGATCTGCGCACTGCACTCGCCAGCGCCATGGCAGATTGCGGTTTCAATCCTCTTCGCACTTATCAGCCGCACATGACTCTCAGCTATGACCCGAGGCACCGACTGCCGCAGATGCCTGTTGAGCCAATCGGTTTCGTCGCAAGGGAGTTTGCTCTCGTCAAAAGTCACATCGGACATTCGCGGCATGAAGTCATTCGCACATGGCACTCTACCGTGATGTAAACCGATACCGAATTACTGCGTTATACGGGACATGTCAGACCTTGATCACGGTCTGCAGAAACGAGTTCTGGAGAGCGTAGACCATGAAAGCATTGTTTATTGTCATCCCCCTGATAGTTCTGACCGCCTGCGCGGGTGCCCAGCGTCGTCCGATTGTGGACATGCAGGGCGTCAATGTCGCCCAGTACAACCAGGATCTGGCCGAGTGCCAGAGCTACGCTGAACAAGTCGAGGCTGGTCGACAAGTCGCAGGAGGCGCTGTTGCGGGTGCGGTGGTTGGCGCTGCAATCGGGGCTGTTGTCGGGAACAGCGATACCGCACAACGAGCGGCGGGTGCCGGTGCGGTTGGCGGAGGTGCTCGAGGTGCAGCTGGTGCCATGCAGGAACGCAATCAGGTGCTGAGCAATTGTCTGCGTGGTCGCGGTTATCGCGTGTTGAACTGAGCCTGGGAATGCAGCTCGATTGATTGAATCAGGCTCAGGACCGTGTCAGGCAGGCGCGGGGCTTATCATTGAATCTCATCCGCGCCAATGGCAATCAGAAAATACACACTGAACAGCAGCGTGCCGAAACTGGAGAGCGGGTACAGTCTTTCACTGATGCGAAAGAATCGTATCGACAGACAGGCCACCAGAAACAACAGTGGCCCGAGTAACTGAATCTCGAACAAGCCGATATCGAAATACAGAAGTCCTGTTACCGACATGGTGGCCGCCCAGGTGAACAGCACGAGGATGGCATTGCGAACGGTGCCGTCTCGTTGCGAGTCTGCCATGGACAGTGCCTTGCTGAAGAACGCGCCGGACAGATAAAGAGATACCGGCAGGTAGAACCAGATCAGGATATCCATCAGCACCCATGAAGTGCGGTCTGATATGAGCCAGATCGTGTGCCAGTAGTCCAGTTGCAGAAGAATGATGGCGACAAAGTAGCCGAGGAATGTGAAGGGTTCTCCAGCCGACTGGCGCAGATTGATGTTGGCTATCGACTTCAGGTTCTCCGTGATCCCCAGGCCTAATACCAGGGTCATCAGCACCATGATGTATTCGAATACGTTCATTTGTCTCTCAGTGACAGACCAATGCTGTCCGAACTGACTTCCGTGCCTGTGTCAGTTTCCAGCAACCCCGCCCTTCGAAACCAGATCTCCAGCGGAAACGTCACCAGCGGCGGAATCGCTGCCAGCACTGCGACCAACGTTGCCCACCACGGCCACCGCAGCCGCGTCCCCGCAATGATGGCCGTCACCAGATAGACCAGAAACGCAAACCCGTGCAGGCGGCCGAACAGCCACACGCCGAAGTCGGTGGTCTCCGGGCCATACTTGAGATACATTCCGATCAGCAAACCCGCCCAGGTCAGGGCCTCGAATCTGGCAATCCATGTGAATACGGTGGCGATCGGCAAGTCGGATGTCCTCGTGTTCTGTGATGTTGGATCAGTGATGGTCAAGGCCTGGCATGATGAAGAAATCTGTCCTGACAAGCAACGCTCTGTGTCTGCCCGCAAAAACAAGAACAGGAAAACAATAATGAAAAGAACAACCCTGATCTGCCTGCTGTTGATCCTGCTCCCGTCCCTGGCCGAGGCCCAGCGGCCCATCCGACCACTTCTTCCTCTGCGTGCCTACACCCTGCAGGACTACATCGCGGTGGATTATCGCGAGACTCCCGCGTTTCCTGCCGACATGGAGGCTGCCTCCTACGCGGGAGTGGGGATGACGCCGGGTGGCAATCTCATCGTGTTGAGCCGCAGTGCTCCCCCGTTTCTGGAGTTCGACTCCGAAGGCAACTTCGTGCGCGGCTTCGGCGCCGACGATCTGCTGACCCGCGCCCATGGCATGGCCATCGATCCGAGTGGCAACATGTGGGTGACCGACGTGACCGATCACGTGGTGATGAAGCTCGACAAGGACGCCAACGTATTGATGACACTCGGCACCAAGGGCGAAGCAGGGGAGTGGAGTGCCGCAACTCCGGTGTTCAATGAACCCAATGACGTGGCGCTCGATTCACAAGGCAACATCTACGTCGCTCAGGGTCATGGCGGCAACATGCCGCGCGTGCTGAAGTTCAGTCCGAGTGGCGAATTCATCAAACAGTGGGGCAGTCGCGGCTACGGCCCGGGCCAGTTCGTGGCGGCGCACGCCATCGAGATCGATGCCGACGATGTACTCTATGTCGCGGATCGCGAGAACATGCGCATCCAGCGCTTCGACACCGAAGGCAATCTGCTGCGGGAGTGGAAGTTCGATGCGATGGTGTGCGCGATCTTCCTGCATGAGGATGGTCACATGTACATCACGACAGGCTTCGATGGCGAGTTCGCGAAGGTGGACATGGACGGCAACGTGCTCGGCGCCATCGGCAGTCCCGGTACCGGCAACGGTCAGTTCGGCGAGGCCCACGCGCTGACGATGGATGCTGCGGGCAACGCGTACATCGCCGATGTGATCAATCGCCGCGTACAGAAATTCGCGAAGATTCCGGTCTCAACAAACGAATAACCCTCATCGAATAACCACCCACTCAGGAAAACGCAGGAAAACACGATGAAAACACTGACCTCATTGCTTGCCGTACTGACCGCCCTTCTTGCCTTCGCCATGCCCGCCTCAGCCCAGGACGCCGCGTGCGCACAGTGGCTGGAGCACGAAGTCACGAAGCTCAACTCTTCCGACACCGTTGACCTGTGCGCCGAGACCGCAGGCAAGCCGGTGCTGCTGGTCAACACCGCCAGTTACTGCGGATTCACCTATCAGTTCACTGCGCTGGAGGCGCTGTTCCAACGCTTCAAGGACGAGGGCCTGGTGGTGATCGGTTTCCCGTCGGATGATTTCAATCAGGAAGACGACAACGCGGCAGCGACCGCCGAGATCTGCTACGTCAATCATGGGGTCACGTTTCCCATGACAGAGGTGGTGAAGGTGAAGAATGCCGATGCACATCCTGTCTTCGCGCATCTGGGCAGCGAGACAGAAGCGCCGGGCTGGAACTTCAACAAGTACCTGGTGGGCAAGGATGGCGAGGTGCTGGTGCACTTTGGCTCCAATGTGGAGCCGGATGCGCCGGAGATGATCGCGGCGATTGAAGCGGCGTTGTAGGAAAATCTTGCCCTGTGGGAGCGGGCCCTGCCCGCGATTGAGTGTTGTGCGAATTCATCGCGGGCAGGGCCCGCTCCCACAAGGCGGCATTACTGCTGCTCCGCCAGCTTGTCCCGCACCCTGCCGTGCACTTCTTCTGCTTCCGGCGTCATGATCTCCGCAAAATCTTCCATCTCGTAGACGGGTCGGATGTCGATGTCGCTGATGCCGAACATCGGATTCGGGCAGCGTTTCACCCACTCGACAGCCTCGTCCATGTCCTTGACCGTCCACAGCCAGTAGCCTGCCACCAACTCGCGGGTTTCAACGAAAGGGCCATCGGTGACGATGCGCTTCTTGCCGTCGAATGTGATGCGTTTGGCGTAGGAGGAGGGCTTCAGTCCGTCGCCGCCCTGCATGATGCCGGCCTTCACCAGTTCCTCGTTGTACTTGCCCATCTCCACGAGAAGTTCGGCAGGGGGCATGCGGCCCGCTTCGCTGTCTTCTGTGGCTTTTACCATGACCATGACTCTCATTTTCCTTCTCCTTGTGTGTGGTTTTTGATCTGAGGCCACCGGCCTCCTTGCCTATTGGACGAATGGGCGATAACGAATTCGACATTGTCGCTGAAATTCTTTTTCCATAAAACTTTCAAGAAACTGCAATTTAACAGTCACGCCACTGTCAAGCAGACTCACTACCTTGGCCGAAACTCCAAAATCACTGCTATCGGGAGATCGGCATGAAATTCCATTTACTCTCCAACAAGGTCACCAGATTGGTGCCGAGAAAGGTCCTGGTCACGTCCATTCTGCTCGGCCTCGCCATGTCCGCTGACGTGCTTGCGCAGGGCACCACGTCATCCATTCGTGGCCGGATCAATGATGCCGAAGGCAATCCATGGGCTAATGCAACAGTGGTGGTGGAGGATACCCGCACGGGGGCAGTTCGCACACTGCAGTCCAATGACTCGGGCACCTTCTACGCGACCAATCTGCCAGTGGGCGGGCCTTATCGCGTGACAGTGGACAACAACAAGACTGTGCTTGTGGATTCGATCGCGTTGGGGGACATCTACAATCTCACGGTGGCGCTGGATCGCACCAGTCAGGTGGAAGAAATTCTGGTGCTGGGTGATGCGGGCACATTCGTGGACGTGGCCTCGGGCCCTGCCGCCACATTCTCCACATTCGAGCTTGCTACTTCTGTCTCGTTCGATCGCGACATCAAGGATGTCTTCGTCTATGACCCGCGCATGAATCTGGATACAGATTCCGCCATCAACTGTGTAGGCAAGCATCCGCGCTTCAATAGCATCAGCATGGACGGCGTGAGTCAGAACGATCGCTTTGGGCTCAATTCGAACGGCTATTCCACGGCGACCGGAATGCCGTTTCCCTATGAGGGTGTCGCGCAGGTTGCTGTTGAGTTGGCGCCATTCGATGTGACCTATGGTGGATTCACGGCCTGCAATATCAACGCAGTGACCAAGTCAGGATCGAACGAGTGGACTGGCACGGCGTTCTACGAGCACACCAGCGATGACTACCGTGGCGACAGCCTGAACATCGGCAGCACTACAACAAAGTACAAGTCCGAAGAATACAAGGAGACCAAGCGTGGCTTCAGTCTTGGTGGGCCGCTGATCGAGGACAGGCTCTTCGTATATGGTGCCTATGAAGAATCCGAGGAGCCCGAGTTCATAGCGCAGGGATTTGCGGGGTCCGGCAACGGAGTGGAGCGCTCGTGGTTGAGCTCCGCCGATTACAATCGCATTCAGGACATCGCCAGCCGCCTCTACAACTATGACACAGGTGGTCAGGCCGCAGATGGTCTGCAGACCGACGAGAAATATATGCTGCGCGTGGACTGGAACATCAGTGATCGTCACGATGCGGCACTGATCTACAACTACTACGATGGTGTCGAGAATCGTGCGTCGGATTCGGACAGCAATCAGTTCGCTTTCGCGAATCATTTTTATGAGAAAGGCGCGGTGTCCGAGACGATGACACTGAAATTGAATTCGCAGTGGAGCAGTCAGTTCTCCACGGAGATGTTCGTCAGCCGTAATACCATGGACGACTCCCAGGTCACCGTAGGTCCGAAGGATTTCCCGGAGTTTCGCATTGCGATGGGCAGCAATACCGTGTTCCTGGGAGCTGATGACTCTCGGCAGGCGAATGCGTTGAACACAGAGTCGGACTTCCTCAAGTTAGCAGGTCAGTATCTGTACAACGATCATGTGATTACTCTTGGATACGAGCGGGAAACGCTGCAGGTCTTCAATCAATTTGTACAGCATGCTCGTGGTGGCGAGTATTTCTTCGCGGATCTTTCCGGCAGCAACCCGACGCGCTGTGCCGCATTGACTGCTGCGGGTCGACAGTCCGACGCTCAATGCGAACTCTCGGGTCTGGACCATTACGAGCTTGGCATTCCAGACGACATTTTCTATGGCAGCGGTGGCGGCACGAACAATGCAGCAGACGCGGCAGCCAGTTTCGAGAACGAGCTTCACACGGTGTACCTTCAGGATGAGTTCCAGCTGCCCGATCATGCTCTGAGCCTGGTTGCAGGTCTGCGCTACGACTGGTTCGCGAGTGATGATCAGCCAAAGTTCAACCAGGCCTTCACCAGCCTCAATGGTGGTCTGCGCAATGACACCAATATCGATGGATTGGATCTGTTGATGCCCCGCATCGGTTTCACATGGGAGGGGATGGATGCAGTCACCGTGCGCGGCGGACTCGGACTCTACTCCGGCGGCAACCCAAACGTGTGGCTATCCAATGCCTGGAGCAACGACGGTCTGTCCAATGTGCAACTGCGCGACCGCAACAACTCGAACGCTTCCTTGTTCGGCGACTATGCGCTGAGCGGACAGGGACGCCCCGGCTATGACGTCCCTCAGGCCTTGATCGATCAGGTCGCAGCGACTACCGCAGCGAACGCTTCCAACAGTTTCCTGGTACTGATAGATCCTGATTATGAGCAGCCTTCCGAGTGGAAGCTGGCTTTGGGTGCTACCTGGGAAATGCCAAACGGCATTACTCTCGAAACAGACTATCTCTACTCGGTGCAGAATGACCCGGCATACTACGTGGACGTGGCGCAGGATCTGGTGCGTTTCACAAGTGCCGGACAGCCGATCTACGCCAATGTACGCGGACAGAGCAACTTCATGCTGACCAACTCCGGCGAGTCTCCCGTCAGCCATTCGCTGTCGCTGGTGGCGAGTGACAGCTATGACTGGGGTCTGGACTGGCTCTTCGGCTATGCCTTTACGGATGCAGAGGATCTGAGTCCAATGACGTCCTCAACAGCTGGATCCAATTTCAGCAACCTGGCACTTATCGATCCGAATGATCCGGATGCAGGCACCTCGAACTACGAAACGCCGCACCGCTTTACCGCGCGCGTCAGTTATGGCCACGAGTTCTTCCCAGGCTACGAAACTCGCACCACACTGCAATGGTTCCGCCGCCAAGGCCAGCCAGGGAGCTTCGTGATGAGCAGCCGCGGTCTTGAGGGCAGCAACTCCAATAACCGTCGCCATCTGTTGTATGTACCAGGGCCGAACGATCCGAATGTTGTGGTTGGCCCCAACTTTGATGTGGCGGCGTTTGCCGCCTTCATCGAGTCTCGCGATCTGAGCCAGGGCTTCGTGGATCGCAACTCGCACAACTCAAAGTGGTCATCGCGCATGGATTTGCGCATCGATCAGGAGTTGCCGACGTTCTTCAGCGACAGCCGTGCTCGCGTCTATCTGAAGGTCTACAACCTGATGAACCTGCTGCACGACGATTGGGGCGTCCAGTACGACGCCGAATTCTTCTCTCCGGATGTCGTGACCTCGAGTGTCAATGCACAAGGCCAGTATGTGTACGAGCGCTTCACACCGAAGAGCGTGAGCGATCTGCAGGAAGCACAGTCCTTGTGGCAGGTGCGTCTGGGTGTGCAGTTTGAGTTCTGATCTCCGTCGTTTACATTGTCGCCTGTTCCTGCTGTTCCTGCTGTTGCTTCTGTGGCTGTCATCGACAGCGCAGGCCCAGCAGGAAGCGCCGACCCATCTCCTTCTGATAGGCATCGATGGTCTGCGCTGGGACATCATTGACCGGCACCCGGCTCCAACCCTGCGCAGGCTCGCCTCGCAGGGAGTGAGGGCGCAGGGGGTGGTGCCGGTCATGCCTTCCAAGACGTTCCCGAATTTCTACGCGATTGCGACTGGCCTGTATCCGGATCGCAACGGTGTGCTGGACAACGCCAGCTACGACGCCACACTCGACATGACCTTTCGCATGAGCCTGCAGGATGATGCTCGTTGGTTTCAGGGTGAGCCGATCTGGGTCACGGCAGAGCGGCAGGGTCTGCGCGCTGCGACCATGTTCTGGGTGGGCTCTGGTGCCGAGATCGGTGGCCTGCGACCAACCTACTGGCATCCATTCGACGGCTCGGTCCCGAACGAAAAACGTGTCGAACAGGTGCTGGAGTGGTTTGCGCTGGATGAATCGCAACG
This sequence comes from Gammaproteobacteria bacterium RIFCSPLOWO2_02_FULL_57_10, assembly GCA_001802565.1. Lineage (GTDB taxonomy): Bacteria > Pseudomonadota > Gammaproteobacteria > Pseudomonadales > Pseudohongiellaceae > UBA5078. Next base: position 11,666 of record MGYS01000034.1, read on the forward strand.
GCCACACTTTCTCAGCGTGTATTTCGAGGCGATCGATTCGGCAAGTCACAGCTTCGGCGTGAATAGCCCGGAAGAAAGGGCGGCAGTTCTCGCGGTCGACACAGCGCTTGGTGATCTCCTGAACCGACTTGAAGCGCAGGGAGTGTTGTCCTCCACCAATGTGATTGTCGTCGGCGACCACGGCATGACTGACCTGTCTCCCGAGCGCATCATCTACCTTGATGATTTTGTCGATTTTTCCGATCTCTACAGCCCCCAGCTCAGTGGTGAGCGGCAGGGCAATGCCGTGTTTGCGGCCTTTCACGGGGAGTCGGATGACGTGGAGCGTGTCTATCGTGCCCTGGCGCTGGCCCATCCGCACATGTCGGTCTACCGCAAGAGCGGCTTTCCCGAGTGGTTCCACCAGACCCATCCGCAGCGCGCGCCCGATCTGATCATCGTGCCGGACAACGGCTGGATGCTCTCCAAACGCGGTATTCCCTACAATGGTCCGCGTGCCTCTCACGGTTTCAGTCCTCATGAAAGAGACATGCACGCCGGGTTCATCGCCAGCGGGCCAGCCTTCCAATCAGGGGAGGTGGTAGAACCTTTTGCCATCGTGGACATCTACAACGTCATGGCCCGGATATTGGGCCTGACCCCCGCCAGTAACGACGGAAACCCAGAGCTGATTCAGCATTTGCTTCAGAAATAAGGAGTTGCCGTGGTTATTTCTTGCAAATAATTAAAAAAAGGGCTGTTTTCCTCATGGAAATCAAGGTTATACTCCGGCCGTGCAGCAAACACGGAAGCATGGGGAAAGCAGTGCAACAAGAACCGTGTCCTTGCTAGTTAACAATACCAAAAACTTCTTGTAGGGCAGGCGACATGCAAAACCTGACTATAGCATTGGCGGCAACCGTCCTTTTGACTCTGGGGAACGTGGCTGACGCGCAGACGCTCAAGGGCTCCCGCAGCTCGATGCAACGGCAGCATCAGGAAGCGGTCAACCTCGGTTATACCTTCATCAAGACCTCCAAAGCAGTGACCGATTTCGTGGAATCCGGCTATCTGGTTCGTGTATCTCCGAGCCGAAGCGTGGAGCTTCACAACGTTTCCTATCCGTACGTGCGTCCCTCCGTCAAGACCTTCGTGGAACGTCTGGGTGCCCAGTATCAGGCAGCCTGCGGCGAGAAGATGACGATCACCAGCCTGACCCGCCCGATCGACAAGCAGCCTGCGAACGCCGCCAGTGACTCTGTGCACCCGACCGGCATGGCCGTGGACCTGCGTATTCCTTCCAAGGGAAGTTGCCGCACCTGGCTGGAGAACACGCTGTTGGCGCTGGAGGGCTCTGATGTCCTGGATGTGACCCGTGAGCGCAACCCGCCGCACTATCACGTCGCCGTATTCCCGCAGTCCTACGAGACTTATCTGGCATCGCAGTCGCGACCGCAGCCACAGTTGGTGTCGGGCAGCAGCACGGAGTACGTGGTGCGTCGTGGCGACACACTTTCCCGCATAGCCTCCATTACCGGCAGCACGATTCAGCAACTGCGTGCCGCCAACAACCTGCGTAACGATCTGATTCATCCCGGTCTGAAGCTGCAGGTGCCCACGGGTACTGCATTGGCTTCTTCCAGCACTCCCGCATCAGCGCCCCGAGTGAACGAGGTGGCAGCGATGACCGAAGTGACTCACCAGGTCAAGAAAGGTGAGACGCTCTGGCGCATAGCCCGACGTTATGGCATCACCACCGATGTCATCAGCTCCCAGAATGGACTCGCCAGCGATTTCCTCCAGATAGGCCAGACGCTCAGGATCAAGACCAGCCTGAGCACGCAGTGATCCTCCCCCACGAACACTGGATGCAACAAGCTCTCGACTTGGCAGCTCACGCTGCCGCCGAGGGCGAGGTGCCAGTGGGTGCTGTCGTGGTGTCTGCCGAAGGAGAGCTACTCGGCTCCGGATTCAACCAGCCCATCCTCAGTCACGACCCGACTGCACATGCCGAAGTCATGGCCCTGCGTGCCGCCGCGCTGAGTGTCGGCAATTACCGTCTGCCCGGCTGTACCCTCTATGTGACGATCGAGCCCTGCACCATGTGTGTTGGGGCAATGGTGCACGCGCGCATTGCCCATCTTGTCTTCGGGGCGCCGGAACCACGCTTTGGCGCGGTGGTGAGTGGACGGTGTCTGCTGGATGAGGGGGAGTTCAATCACCGCATGAGCTGGGAAGGTGGTGTGCTGGCCGAGCCGTGCAGTGAGCTCATGAAAGGTTTCTTCAAGGCAAGACGCTGAGTCTGTGGGAGCGGGCCCTGCCCGCGATGGGATTCTTGATGGTTTCGCGATGCATTCATCGCGGGCAGGGCCCGCTCCCACATGGAACTTTAGGTTGAGTTTGCTCTCCAATGACAGTACCTTTGAGACCGCTTTCAACATTACAAGTACAACACAAGAAAAACGATACATGCTGACGCTCCTTCGCCAACTGCCAGCCCTGCTGGCCTCCGCTGTAAATCCTGCGCGTTTGCGCGTAGTGCTCCTGTTGCTTGGCACAATGCTGCTGACCCAATGCACCGTCGTCGAGGTGCCCTACAAGGCCTACGCAGGAGAGCCGCGTCCGGCCGCCGAACTGGCGATGGTCAGTGGCGACGTCTACTACCGCAAGGACTGGCTGAACAGCTATGTGGACGCGGTGCGCTTCATGCGGATAGATGGTCACGAGATCGAGAACAGTCGCGACTGGGAGCACATACTCCTGGCCCCTGGCGAGCGTGAGCTGGAAGTCTACTATTCCTGGGATATGGGCGCGCGTATCGGGCTGGCACCAGCCCTGGTCAGCTACGCTTCCAATCGCGAATCCATGAGCCGCAAGCTGCGCATTCGCGCGGAAGCCGGCAAGACCTACTCGGTGAAGGCCGAACCCGTGTTCAATGGCGATCCCGGCGACATCGGCTCGCTCGCCCATGTGGATTTCTGGGTCGAAGACAGCGACGGGCGAGTGGTCCTGAGCAAGGAAGAAGGGCGCTTTCGCCCCGCCCGCTGACACCCTCAGGGCAATAAAATCTGACTTTCTTCCTGACTATGCCCTGACTATAAGCCCTGCATCGCGTATCATTGTCAGCCTCTGAACCCGCTCCCACTCCTACTCAAGGCCCTTGCTAACGATGCTAGTTCTGCCCGGTGTGTCGGCTCTTTCCGCCTTCAAGAATGCCAAGCTTCTTTCCACTATCCAGTCCCGACTTCCTGCTGTCCGCGCCCTGAACGCCCGCTTCACTCACTTCGCTGATTGTGAAGGCGCGTTGTCTGCTGATGAGCACGAGGTGTTGAACGCACTGCTCGATTACGGCACTGCGGCGCAGTCGACGGTGGATACCAGCTCCCTGGATGCCCTGTTGCGGCTGGTCGTGCCGCGCCCCGGCACCATTTCTCCCTGGTCGAGCAAGGCCACTGACATCCTGCAGAACTGTGGTCTGGGCAGAATCAAGAGGATCGAGCGTGGTATCGCGTTTCGTATCGAATCGACACAGCCGCTGGGCGCCGCCGAGATCGCCATTCTGGACAGTCTGCTGCATGACCGTATGACACAGGCCGTGCTCTCCGATCTCGATTCTGCCGTGAGTCTGTTTCAACGTGCCGAGCCGCGCCAGATGCAATCGGTGGATATTCTCGGTCGTGGCAAAGTCGCGCTCACCGAGGCCAACCAGAGCATGGGTCTGGCGCTGGCCGCTGATGAGATCGACTACCTCTACGACAGTTTCAATCACCTCAACCGCAATCCGAATGACATCGAACTGATGATGTTCGCACAGGCCAACTCCGAGCACTGCCGCCACAAGATCTTCAATGCGAGCTGGACGGTGGATGGTCAGGACAAGGACATCTCGCTGTTCGGCATGATCCGCAACACCCACGCGAAGTCGCCAGCCAATGTGTTGTCTGCGTACAAGGACAACGCGGCGGTGATGAGTGGCAGTGTCGCCGGGCGTTTCTTCCCCGATGCCGCGACGAAAACCTATGGATACACCGAAGAACCGATCGCGATTCTGATGAAGGTGGAGACTCACAACCACCCTACGGCCATCGCGCCATTCCCCGGCGCGGCAACAGGCAGCGGTGGTGAGATTCGCGACGAGGGCGCGACCGGTCGTGGCTCCAAACCCAAGGCGGGTCTGTGCGGCTTCAGCGTTTCCAATTTGCAGATACCTGCGTTGCCCCAGCCCTGGGAAGAGGACTTCGGCAAACCTGCGCACATCGCGTCCGCACTCGACATCATGATCGAAGGGCCGATTGGTGCAGCGGCGTTCAACAACGAATTCGGCCGCCCGAATCTGTGCGGCTATTTCCGCACGTATGAAGAGCGTGTCGACAGTGGCAACGGTCCGGAAGTGCGCGGCTATCACAAGCCCATCATGATTGCAGGCGGCATCGGCAACATCCGCGAACAGCACATCGAGAAGGGCGAGATTCCCGTCGGCGCGAAACTGATCGTGCTCGGCGGTCCCGCAATGCTGATCGGTCTGGGCGGAGGTGCCGCGTCGTCCATGACCTCGGGCACCAGCAGCAGTGATCTGGATTTCGCATCCGTGCAACGCGATAACCCCGAGATGGAGCGTCGCTGTCAGGAAGTGATCGACCAGTGCTGGCAGCTCGGAGAGCGCAATCCGATCATCTTCATTCACGACGTAGGTGCCGGAGGTCTTTCGAATGCACTGCCGGAGCTGGTGAAGGACGGTGGTCGTGGTGGACGCTTCTCGCTGCGCGACATTCTCAATGTCGAGCCGCAGATGTCTCCGCTGGAGATCTGGTGCAACGAGGCGCAGGAGCGCTACGTGCTGGCCGTGAGCTTCAAGGATCTGCCGCTGTTCAAGAGCCTATGTGCTCGCGAGCGTTGTCCGTTCGCCGTTGTGGGCGAGACCACGAAAGAAGACGTGATCGAACTGACTGACACGCACTTCAACAACAAGCCCATCGATCTCCCGATGAGTGTATTGTTCGGCAAGCCGCCGCGCATGCATCGCGACGTGCGCTCTGTGATTGGCAAGCCCAACGAGATCGATACGAGCGAGATCGAACTTGAAGAGGCGATTCAGCGTGTGCTGAGTCTGCCGACAGTGGCGAGCAAGAGCTTCCTGATCACGATTGGCGACAGATCCATTACCGGACTCGTGAGCCGCGATCAGATGGTCGGCCCGTGGCAGGTGCCGGTTGCCGATGCGGCAGTGACGGCCTCGTCGTTCGGTTCTTATGCTGGCGAAGCGATGGCGATGGGTGAGCGCACGCCGATTGCGCTGCTCGATTCACCGGCCTCTGCACGCATGGCGATTGCCGAGGCGGTCACGAATATTGCGAGCGCCGCGATTGGTGCGATCAGCGACATCAAACTCTCTGCGAACTGGATGGTGGCAGCAGGCCACCCGGGTGAGGACGCACGCCTCTACGCTGCCGTGCAGGCCGTGGGCATGGAGCTGTGCCCGGCACTCGGCATCTGCGTACCGGTGGGCAAGGATTCGATGTCCATGCGCACGGTGTGGCAGGATGGCAGTGAGCGCAAGAGCAATACGGCGCCGATGTCACTCATTATTTCCGCGTTCGCACCTGTGACGGATATTCGTCGCACGGTGACGCCGCAGCTGCATACCGATCAGGGCGACAGTGATCTGCTGCTGATCGATCTCGGCCACGCTCGCAACCGCATGGGCGGTTCCGCATTGGCACAGGTGTATCGTGAGACTGGCGCGACGCCACCCGATCTCGACAACGCCGCCGATCTGAAAAATTTCTTTGCGCTGATTCAGCAGCTCAACAGCAGTGGACTGCTGCTGGCCTATCACGACCGCTCTGACGGTGGCGTGTTTGCGACACTCGCAGAGATGGCTTTCGCCGGGCACTGTGGTATCGACATTCAATTGGCCGAAATGCTGGGTGATGACGAGCATGACCCCTTGCGTGTGCTCTTCAACGAGGAAGTGGGCGCGGTGATCCAGATTCGTCGCGCGCAGCAGACTGCAGTGCTGAGTCTGATCGAGCAGCATGGCCTGTCAGACTGCACGACGATCATCGGTGCGCCGAACAAGCGCGATGACGTGCGTATTCTCAACGGCGGCAAACTGTTGTTCGAAGATTCGCGTGTGAATCTGCAGAGACTGTGGGCGCAGACGAGTTACCAGATTCAATCCCTGCGTGACAACTCCGAGTGCGCGCAGCAGGAATACGACACGCTGCTCGATGCGAAGGACCCAGGTCTGCACGCGTCGCTCAGCTACGATGTCAATGAAGACACCACGGCACCTTTCATCAACATCGGCATCAACGTCGGTGCGAAGCCTGTGGTGGCCGTGCTGCGTGAGCAGGGTGTGAACGGTCAGGTGGAAATGGCTGGCGCATTCGATCGTGCGCGCTTCCAGGCTGTCGACGTGCACATGACGGATCTGCTTTCCGGCAGAGTGTCACTCGATCAGTTCAACGTGTTGGTGGCGTGCGGTGGTTTCTCGTTTGGCGATGTGCTCGGTGCCGGTGGCGGCTGGGCGAAATCGATTCTGCACAATGAAAAATTGCGCGCGGAGTTCATCCGCTTCTTCGAGAGACAGACGACACTGACTCTCGGCGTGTGCAACGGTTGCCAGATGGTATCGCTGCTCAAGGATTTGATTCCTGGAGCGGGCAACTGGCCGCGCTTTGTACGCAATCGCTCCGAGCAGTTCGAGGCGCGCACCACGCTGGTGAAGGCGGGTGAGTCCAACTCAGCGTTCTTCGCTGGCATGGCGGGTTCGGTGTTTCCGATCGCTGTAGCACACGGCGAAGGGCAGGCCGAATTCCGCAACACAGCCGATCTGTTGTCATTGCAGAAGAGCGGCGGAATCGCGCTCGCCTATGTCGACAACTACGGCAACGTCACCGAGCACTATCCGCAGAATCCCAACACATCTCCGATGGGAATCGCCAGTGTATGCAGCAGCGATGGTCGCGCGACAGTGATGATGCCGCACCCGGAGCGTGTGTTCCGCGCGGTACAGAATTCCTGGCGTCCGGACGACTGGAACGAGGATGCGCCGACGATGCGCCTGTTCCGCAATGCCAGAACCTGGTTGGGCTGACACGCAGCGGAGCACGCCATGTTCAAACTGTGCTTCTATGTTCCCGCGACTCATCTTGAACAGGTGAAGGCGGCCGTGTTTGCGGCCGGAGCGGGGCGCATTGGCGATTATGAACACTGCTCCTGGCAGGTGCTGGGTCAGGGACAGTTTCGACCGCTCGCGGGCAGCAATCCCTTCCTCGGCGCGCAGGACCAGCTCGAAACGGTGGATGAATATCGTGTGGAGATGGTGTGTGACGATGCGCTGATTGCCGCCGCTGTCGCCGCGCTGCGCGAGTCCCATCCCTACGAAGAACCTGCTTTCGATGTCACCCGCCTGGAGTCATTCTGACTGTTTCCCTTCAACTTCCTCGTTGATGCTGTCCCTGTGGGAGCGGGCCTGCCCGCGAAAGCTTTGCGCCAGATTCATTCGCGAGCAGGCTTCCCGTCGAGCGGGACCGAGGCGCTCCCACAGGGCATGAAAAGCCATCGCGGGCAAGGCCCGCTCCCACAGGATGGACGGCGTTGACTCTGTTCGCTGGAGTCATTACGCTGCCTCAATCCTTTAGCCCCAATAACAACAAGAACAGGAGAGAGATATGAGACTCAACCGCTGGATTGCTGCGGCCATCGCCGCGACCGTTGCAGGATTCACATTGGTGGTGGCTCCTGTCATCGCCCACCACGCCAGCGGCCCGTTCTATGATCCTGATCGTCGGGTCGAGATCGAAGGTTCCGTTACCCGCTTCGTATTCCGAAACCCCCACGCTTTCCTGTACGTCAATGTCACCGATGCCGCCGGCGCAGTCTCCGAGTGGCAGATCGAGCTGGGCGCTCCCGTGAGTCTTGGTCGCACCGGCTGGACTCCTGAAACCCTGCCGCTGGGCATGATCGTGAAAGTCTCCGGGCAACCCTCTCGCGCCGAAGGATCACAGGGTATTTGCTGCGTGCGCATGACGCGTCAGGATGGCAGCCCCGTTCTTTCCGGCGGTCGCGTTGAAGAAGCGGTACAACCGCCCAGATAAGTCCATGCCTGTGGGAGCGGGCCCTGCCCGCGATAAAAGAACAATCAAAATAAAACATCGCGCCGGAGACAACATGAACCTCTCATCCCGTCCAAGCACAAGAACATTTCTGAGTGCAGCAGTCATCGCTCTGCTTGCCCTCCAGTCAGCACCGACTCTGAACGCACAGTCAGAAGAAGCCGCCATCCCCGACCTCTCGGGCCTCTGGGACGGCGGCGGTCGCGCCCGTCCGGTCAACAGCGCCGATGTGCCGTGGACCAGCGAAAATTTCCCCGTGCTCAATGAGCGCGCGATCGCCTATCAGCAGGTCTTCGAGGAAATCATTGCGCCCAAATACGACTGCCAGCCTTCATCGTCTCCTGCCGTGCAGTATGACCCCTATCACATGCAGGTCACCCAGTGGCCCGATCGTGTGATGTTCCGCTACGAGAAGGACGATCAGTTGCGCACCGTGTGGCTCGATGGTCGTCAGCCCAAGGCTGTGGATTTCAGCAACCAGGGCTTCTCCGTCGGCTACTATGAAGACGGTGCACTGCACGTCACCACGACACATTTCCTGTTCGACATCACCGGCTTCGACGATTACAACGGCATCCCTTCGTCATCACAGAAAGTCGTGACGGAGCGTTACTGGATGGAAGGTGAGGATCTGCACGTCACGCTGACAGTGGAAGACCCGATGTTCCTGCGCGAACCTGCGTCCTATACAACCCGCTGGGTGCCTGCACGCGAAGGTTATGTGCTGGGGGCATTCGATTGCGATCCGGAATCGGCACGCGCTTCCGTGCGCTTCTTCCCCTCGAAGTACAAGTAAGCACGAGTGACCCGACACCATTCCCTTCACGACCAGCCGAATTCGTTCGGCTGGATTTCCATCGCGTTGCACTGGACCACTGCCGTTGCAGTCATCGCGCTATGGTTCATCGGCAAGAGCATCGTCTGGTTGCCTGCTGAAGAGATGGATCAACGTCGCTCGCTGCACATCACCATCGGTCTCATCGCATGGCTGCCACTGGCGGTGCGCATTGTGTGGCGCTTGCGTGTGAAGCATCCCCGCGCCGAAGGACAGAGTGAACGCGAGCACAAGGTGGCACGTGTCGCACACGCATTGATGCTGGTTGTGCTGAGCCTAATGATTCTGTCCGGTCCCGTCATGGCGTGGTCGTTGCCAGAGCGCACGGCACTGAGCAACTTTGCATTGGCCATTCATGGCAATGCTGCCAACGTGTTGTTCGTATTGATTGTTCTGCACGTGGCAGGAGCGCTGAAGCATCTGATGTTTGATGATGATGAAACCATCGCGCGCATTTTTGTGCCGCGCAAGACCGTGGCGAAGCCACAGTCAGAAGAGAACAGCTGAATCAGTTGCCCGCACCGGAGTAGGTGCCGATGTAGGGAATCAGACGGCCGCACAGCAGCACTGCTGTCCATACGCCCAGTGATGTCCACGCCACCACTTTCGCCAACGCCGTTGAATCGGTATCGGCGGTCCAGTGATGCACGAGTTTGTGCAGCTTCCAGTAATAGAGCAGGGCGTTGAGCCCGGCCACGCCAATCAGCACCATCTTCAGTTGGAACGCCGCGCTGTTGGCATAAGTCACGGGATCGCCATAGAAGAACAGTATTCCGGTGATCATGTTCAGCGCGAAGCCGATCAACACCAGTGGCAACAACTCGTGTGTCGACGTTGGGCTCAGTATCCGGAAATACCCCGCCAGACGCAGATCGATCACGAGCAATCCCCCCAGCAGCAGTGACAGCCCGATGAAGTGAAATATCTCCAGCACGGGCCATACCCACCAGGCACTCACGATCCATTGATTCAGCGCACTGTCGACGACCAAGGGAACCAGCGATTGCAGCATGTCAGTTCTCCTCAGACGATATACGCGACAAGGCGCCCGGCGACGATGGCACCGATCCAGGTCAACAGGGAAATCAGCGCGATAGTCCGCGTGGACTTGCTGATGTGGGTGTCGATGTTTACAGAGAGCTCATTGCGCAGTCGCGATTGAATGACGCCTGCGAGCACCATGCCGGTGATGATCAGTGAGATCTTCACGAGGAACGCAACGTTGCCTGCAAAGGTCACCGCCTGCGAGGTGAACAGCAATACGCCGGAGATGGCATTGATGATGAAGCCGACCCAGGCGAATTTTCCCAGCGGGAGGAACGCTGCAGGGTGCAATACAGAGAAGAAATTCAGCAGGCGCAGATCGCGCACCACAAAGATGCCAACGACAATCGCCAGCCCGATGATGTGAGCGCCGAGCAGAGCAGGGTAGGCCCATAACGACAGCGCGACCCACATGGCCACATCGGTAGTCTCGATCCACGCGAACATGCTCTTCTCCGTAGCATTTCAGTGCGGTGGATTATGGAACAAATGCGCTGTGGGAGCGAGCCCTGCTCGCGATTGAGTATCGCGCAAGTTCGATCGCGAGCGGGGCTTCCCGTCAAGCGGGACCGAGGCGCTCCCACAAGGGGATCAATTGCTGCTCAACGACACCGACACATCGCCAACACCCACCTGCACATCGACATCACGACTGCCGTCGCCGTGTGCTCGGGAGTTGGCTGATACGAACGCGCGATCGTTGACGGTGTCCGAGCCGCCTTCGATGGAGGCATCGCCAACTCCGGCAGAGGTCTCGACGCGGCCTGCGTGTTGCAGAGGCGCGCTGATGCGGGCCTCGCCCACGCCCAGATCAACGTTCAACTCAGTGTTGCCGACTTCGGCAATGATCTGACCGACACCCAGATGAATCGAGGTGCGCTCCACCTCGGGCAGGGCGACGCGCCAGTGCAGTTCCAGATTGTCGAGATCATGTTCATTGACTTCGATGGTCAGGCGATCGCCGCTGCGTGAAATCTCGACATCGATGTCATCGACATCCCGACGACGGCCCCACCAGTTGCGATCGGCCTCGATGTCCAGCTCGATCTGCATTTCCGAGCCGGTTGCGGTCTCGATCTTCATTGACCCAACGCCACCTTCGAGCACGATTTCCTCAATGCCTTCAACGTCGACGTTGTGATTGCGGGTGATGCTGCTGGCGGCGAAGCTGGTACCGGCCAGCAATGTGGCCGCGCCTACCAGCAGGACGATGGTGTTGGTCTTCAGGATGGGGCTCTTCATGATTCAGGTCCTTTGCAGTGAGTACTGTTGCTGTTTCAGCAAGTCCTGTGCCAAAGGAAATTAATCTTTTATTTCATGAGGTTGCAAAGCTGTAGACGAAAAATGGGCGCAGCCCGCTGGCGGATATCACCACAGTTTGGCGTACACCCCTGACTGTGGGAGCGGGCCTGCCCGCGATTGGCCAAACAATATGGCCGCTCTATGTGTTCACCCTATATGACCACCCTATGCGGCTACCCTATGTGGCCACACCCCGCAACGCCTCCAACACACTCTCCGCCCGAAACGGCACACGCCGCAGCCTTACCCCGGTCGCATCAAAAACCGCATTCGCCACCGCCGCGATCAGGGGCTTGTGACACGCCTCACCCGCGCCGTAATGCGGCATATCAGGCCGGTCAGGATTCGGGTCGCCATTCACGATCACCACCTCAATCGATTCCGGTGTATCCGAATGACGAAGCGTAGGGTGTGACGCCCAGTCCACGCTGGTGACCTTCTCGCTGTCGAATCGCACCTCTTCCCAGAGTGCGCGGCTGAGGCCGTGCAGCATGCCGCACTCGACCGTGTACTTCATGCCTGTCGGATTGATCACCAGACCGCAGTCGTGGGCACAGACGAGTCGCCTGACGAAGACGCGCCCGGTTTCCCGGTTCACTTCCACATTGGCAATGATCGCGACGACGGTGCCACTGCGGAAGGTGTAGGCAATGCCGCGTCCGCTGACGATGGGGCCGGATGCTGCCGCCATGAGGGGATTCGGTGATGGCCGGGAATCCCAGCCATACGCTTCTGCCGCCGCCCGCACGATGGCGAGCGATCTGGCTTTGCGAAACTGGGCATCTTCGTTGCTGTCTTCAATCATGCTGAGTCGGAACTCGACGGGGTCGGCATTGGCGGCGGCCGCCATCTCATCGATGAAGGCCTCGAAGGCGAAAGTGACCTGCGGCCCGTTGGGGTCACGCAGATTGCCGCAGCGCAGTGGTGTCTCCCAGATCATCGGCAGACTCACCACATGGCCGATCATGCGCTGATGCGCGATGCCGTACTGGTTCGATGGCAGCGCGGCCCCGCCCTGGGCTGGCTGTTCGGGCCGGATACCCATGAGCTGCGCGATCAGCACAGTGTTCGGTTCGTTGTAGCCGACGTGGTTGTAGTCCAGAGATCTTGCCTCATACTCGATGACCACCGGCCTCCCCGCAGCGTCCAATCCTCCTCGCATCTTGAAGGTATAGGCCGGGCCCTTGGTGTCCCACGCCGTTTCTTCGTCACGCATCCATTGCACGCGCACGGGTCTGCCCAACTCCTTCGCCAGAAACGCCGCTTCGAAACCGACATCATCCGCAGCTGTGCGTCCGTACACCTGGGGACCATCCATGTAGATCGCCCGCACCCGGTCCTCCGGCATGTCGAGAAATCTGGCGACTCCGAGTCGGAGTCCGTAGATCTTCATGTCGTTCGAGTAAATGGTCATCAGACCATCGGAGGGATCGGCCAGCGCATGGGCCGGGCCGATGGCCGTGTGGCCCTGAAACGGTACCTCGTAGTCCGCTTCCAGAACCCGCGTGGCGGGCGCGAACGCTGCGTCGGGATCGCCGGTGACGACCTCACGGCTGCTGGAAGTGGGAGTCTGTGAGCGCATGTAGTCGAACAGTTCTTCCGAGGGAGGAAAGGGGGCTTCCGCTGGAGGAGTCCATTCTGTTCTCAGTGCCCGGGCGCCATTGATGGCCTGTTCCTCGCGTTCAAACACCACCGCCAGATAGTTGCGACGGCGCACGACGGCGACGAAGCCCGGCATTCCCGACACCGAGGCTTCATCGACACTCTCGAGTGTGGCACCTGCCACCGGTGGACGCACATTGCGCGCGTGCACCATGCCGGGCAGCTTGACGTCCACGGCCCAGGTCAACGAACCGTCCACCTTCGCCGGGATGTCGTAGCGCGGGATCGACTGGCCGATGACCCGCAGATCCTGCGCCGGCTTCACTTCGGCGAGGCCACGGGTCTGGTTGATGTTGTCGCCGGTGAGAGTCACGTCGAAACGCCGGCCACCGATCAATTCGGCATAGGTCACTGATCGTGATGGATTGCTGGCAACGGAGACCGTGCCGTTGCTGACCGTCAATTCTGTTACAGGCGTGTTCAGCGCGTCAGATGCCAGTTCCAAGAGCACTCGCCGGGCTTCGGCAGCCGTGCGCCGCATCGGCCAGCC
>MGYS01000034.1:25120-34406 GCA_001802565.1 Gammaproteobacteria bacterium RIFCSPLOWO2_02_FULL_57_10
TGCCATGTCGTACGCAATGTCCAGTTCATCACACATCATCTGGCGATAGGCCGTGCCGGTACCCTGGCCGCCGTCCGTCTTGCCGACATGGAAGGTCGCGGTGTTGTCTGGATGGATGACGATCCAGGTATCGAGTTGCCGATAGTCTGGAATGGGGTAGGGGCCCGCGCTGTTTGACACTGACTGGGCCAGAGCGCGGCCCGTCGGATTCGCACCGAGATAGACGCTGATGAACAAGGCGCCAGATGCCTTCAGAAAGCCGCGGCGCGAGGTGGCAGGGTTGACGCTGCGAACGGCCTTGGCGATCGTGCGTGGAAGAGTCAGTTCTGATTTCTTGTCACTCATGATGTCGCCCCCGTCTTCGCAGCAGATGATGCGTCAAATCAGGTTGCTGTCGACTGCTGCACAGTGCGCTTGATCGCTGCCTGAATCCGGTAATAGCTCATGCAGCGGCACAGAACGCCTTCCATACCCGCGCGAATCTCACTGTCGGTGGGATTGGGGTTGGCGTTGAGCAGCGCACGGGCGGTGAGGATCTGCCCATTCTGACAATACCCGCACTGCGGCACCTGCTCGTCGATCCAGGCCTGTTGCAGCGGATCGAGTTGCCCGCCGGCAGAGAGTCCTTCCAAGGTCGTTATCGCTCCCCGCACTGTCGACACCGGTGTCACGCATGAGCGCGTGGCCACGCCGTCGACAAGCACCGTGCAGGCGCCGCATTGGGCAAGACCACAACCAAAGCGCGGTCCCTTGAGATCGAGGTCATTGCGCAGGACATAAAGCAGAGGCGTCGATGCCTCGACGTCCACTTCATGGGGTGTGCCATTGATGCTGAGAGTCACGACAGCCATGACGAAGTCTCCGTAGTGAAGGTTGCCTTACAGTGCCCATCAGGTTCTTGTATAAGTGTTGAACCAGTCCACCATGCGAGTCCACGCCAGTGTCGCTGCGGCTTCGTTGTAGCGCTCGGGTGTGGCATCGTTGAAGAAGCCGTGCAGGGCGCCAGGGTGAATGTCGGCGTCATAGGTGACACCTGCTGCCTTGAGAGCGGCCTCGTAGGCTGGCCAGGCTTCGACCAGTCGCGTATCCAGCTCGCCGTGCTGCACGAGAATCGCTGCCTTGATATTCGGGACATCAGCCTCCGGCGCCGCGCCTCCGTAAAACGGCACGGCAGCGGCCAGATCGGCGCCCAGTCGCACCGCCAGCTGATTCGATACTCCACCGCCGTAGCAGAAACCTGTTGCACCGATCTTGCCGTTGCAATCATCGCGTCCTTTCAACCAGAGCGCGGCTGCGACGATGTCCTCGAAGCGCTTCCCGGCATCCAGACTGCTGAACAGTTGTCCGCCCTGATAGTCATCGCCGGGATAACCACCCACCGAGGTCAGCACATCGGGAGCGAAGGTCATGAAGTTGGCCAGAGCGAGGCGACGGGCCACGTCCTCGGTATGCGGGTTGAGCCCGCGATTCTCGTGAACCACGATGATGCCGGGCAACTTTGTTGGCGTTTCCGATCGGCTGTCAGCACTGTAAGGACGTACCAGGTATCCCCTGATGTAGCCGTGCCCCTGTGGCGAAGGCACAGTGACGTAGCTGGCCCTGATCCTTTCGTCGTCCCGGGCAATCTGCTGCCCCATCGCATAGTTCGGCATCAACGCCTCAACGAGAGCGCCCGCCGTCAAGCCTGCGACCACAAACTGCTTCGCCCGGTTCAGGAATGTTCGCCGGCTGATCTCCCCGTGAACATACTGGTTGTAGAGTTCGATCGCTTCCACTGGCACTGTACGTCTTTCTTTATTGGAGCTTTCTTTCGAGGACATGGTGTTACTCCCATTTGTTGTCGAACAGATTGACCGGATTTGCGGAACATTCTGTCAGGTTCGTGGTGATATGTGCCACCTCAGTTGACGAAAGTAGGCGAATTGCTTCACCGATGCCGCAGCGTAGAGCAAGGCCGGGCGTCCAGTATCAGCGGGCATGACCGTCGGCCGCCAGGGCAGAAAAATGCTCCTGCATTTTCTGCACTCCCGCCATCCATGGCGGTCGGACTGCGGCCGCCGAGCCCCCACGGATGGGTTCACGGCGTGTCCTGACACCCCCACCCCCGCACTGCAGGCCGACATGCGAAGTACATCAATACAATTTGACGTTCAAACTTTAAATCAATTCAGTGGGATGAATGCCAAAGCGTTGTTCTGGTTCATCGGGATGACCAGCTGGTTCTGCACAGAGTCGTAGCACATGGAAGCCGCTGACGGGATCCCTGACGCGATCACTTCCGCAGCCTGACCCGGACGAATGCGCGACACACTGCCGTAGCGCACGCTGCTCACATACTTGGTACCGTCCGCCATGATGACAACACCATCATTGCCGCCCTCTGCGGCGCGCTCGGTCATGATGACTTCGCCGGCCGGATTGAACGTGATCACTGCGTTGTCGCCAACGTTCACCACCACAATGTTGCCGTCGTTATCGATTGCGACGCCATTCGGTGCCGCGAGGGGCGCACCTTCCGCGAACACGGAAGTCTGACCATCCGGAGTCACCTTGTAGATACGCTGTGTGCCGCCAGTGTTGGAAGCGTACACGGTGCCATCCGGAGCAACGCCAACGCCGTTCAGGCCGGTGGCTTCGGGGACTTCAACAGCGCCCAGAGGTTCACCAGTGGCCAGATCGAACATGCGCACAGTGTTGATATCCACGGCGTAGAGAACGCCGTTGTTGATGGCGCTGCCCAGTGGCTGATTCAGGGTCAGGCCGTCGCGAGTCGCTCCGATCCACTTGGAGGTGTGCACGCTGCCATCAGGATTGATCAATGAAACGAAACCATCATTTTCCTGCAGGTTCTGGGGAATGCCGTTGTTCATCGCGAGAATCAGATTGCGCTCGGGATCGAACGTGCAGCTCTCGGCAGTACGGAAGCTGCCATACACTTTCACGTTGCTGGACATCGGGGTGGCAACGCCCGCTTCGTTGATGGTGCCGAGCGGGCCGCCAGCGGCGAAAGGTGCGTTGGATGCGGCAGGCTGTTGTGCGACAGCGGCCGTGCTTGCCGCCAGTGTCAGCATCCCGGTGATGATAAGTTTCTTCATGAGTGGATCTCCTTGTTGTGTAGTTAGGGGTGTGATCGAAAACTGATGTCTTTTACTGAGCACTGTGCGTGAACAGGCAATGTTGGCAAGAGACCCGAATAATCGGTTCTCTAGTTCAGCGGCTTTTTCAGCGCCTTGGAATTGCGCTGGTAGTTGTACATCTTCTGCTTCTTCTCCGGCAGTTCTGCAATGGCGATGGGCACGAAGCCTTTCTCCATGAACCAGTGCGTCGTCTGCGTGGTGAGCACGATGACTTGCGACAGACCATTCTTCTTCGCCTGCGCTTCCAGCGCGCTGAGCAGATGCTCCCCGCGGCCGCTGTCCTGATAATCCTTGTGGATGGCGATGCAGGCGATCTCACCGCATTGCGAATCGAGCGGATACAGGGCGGCGCAAGCGATGATCATGCCTTCGCGCTCGATGACGTAGAAGAAACTGATCTCCGCTTCCAGCAACTCGCGCGAGCGATGCACCAGCACGCCCGCTTCTTCCAGTGGCTCGATCAGTTCGAGAATGCCGCCCACATCGTCGATGGTGGCAGGGCGTAGATGCTCGAAGGTGTCCTTGGACACGAGCGTGCCGCAACCGTCACGCGTGAACAATTCCTCTATCAGCGCACCGTTCTGCGCGAAGCTGATCAGATGACTTCTGTGTACATTGTGTCGACAGGCCTTGATTGCCGCAGCGAGTGCCTGGGCAACGCCGTTGGCCTTGTTGTCGTCGTTCGACTCGACGGCGGTGAGAACTTCCTGAGCTGATGCAGGGCTCAATGTGCTGACCATGTGACCGTTGCTGTCCATGACGCCAGATTGAGGAATGAACAGGATCAGTTTCTCCGCCTGCAGGGCAATCGCGGTTTCAGTGGCGACTTCTTCCGGTGACAGATTGAACACTTCACCCGTAGGCGAGTAACCCAGGTTGGACACGAGAACAATATTGTTCCTGTCGAGATGCTGCTGAATGGCCGTGGCATTCACCTTTCTCACCATGCCGGTGAGCGCGTGATCAATTCCATCCAGCACGCCCAGTGGTCTGGCCGTGATGAAATTGCCACGTGACAGCTTGATGTCTGCGCCGTGCATCGGCGAATTGGCCAAGCCCATGGAAAACAGCGCCTCAATGTCGACGCTCAGCGCGCCAATGATCTGCTTGATGAGCTGCAGGCTGATGGCGTCGGTGATGCGCAGTCCCTTGTGATAGGTAGACTCGATCCCAGCCGACTCCAGCGCGGCATTGATCTGAGGACGTGCGCCATGAACCAGTACGAGTTTGACGCCCAGGCTATGGAGAAGGGTTATGTCATGCACGATGTTGTAGAAATTATCGTGCGCGATTGCTTCCCCGGGCAACAGAACAACGAACACCTTCTTGCGATGCGCGTTGATGTAGCTGGAAGAGTGTCTGAACCAGTCGATGTATTCGGGCAAGTTTTTCATGCCGTGAAATATAGTCTATTTGATCGCTGTTATGAATCGATTTCTGCTGACTGGAAAGGGGGCGCATGGCATGGCTGCGGCGATGACCGTCAGCCGCAGGGACAGCGGCTGCCGAGCCCCCATGGATGGGTTCACGGCGTGTCATCGCTGTAGTCATGCCATGTGCACCCGCTCTGCCGAAGTAAGTCATTCATGAATCAGAGACAGTAATGAGCGATCAACTTTTTCAGGACATCAATGCAGGGCTGGATGCGATCCAGGCTCAAGTATTCGTCCGGCTGATGGGCTTGATCGATGTCACCTGGGCCCAGGATGATTGTGCTCATGCCGAGTTTTTGCAGCAGCGGGCCTTCGGTGCCGAAGGCTACTGTGGCGGCGCTGTTGCCTGTGAGGCGCTCGGCGGTGCGGACGAGTTCGTTGTCTGGTGCGGTCATGAAGGCGGGGAGGCCAGCGAACAAGGGTTTGAGAGTGGCCTGCACACCGAAGCGTTCGGCGATGGGAAGGACGCGGGTGCGGATCTCGTCGCGCATCGCGGCGATCTCCATGCCTGGCAGCAGGCGGATGTCGTATTCGAGACAGCACTGACCGCAGATGCGGTTGGGGTTGTCGCCGCCGTGGATGCAGCCGAGGTTCAAGGTTGGTCTCGGGATGGTGAAGATTGGATTGTTGTAACGCTTCTGCAAATCGCCACGGAAGACGATCAGTTCACTGATGACGGCGTGCATTGCATCGAGTGCGTTTCTGCCGAGATCGGGATCGGATGAGTGGCCGCTCTGACCGAGGAGGTCGATGGATTCCATCATGATGCCCTTGTGGGCGTTGATGGGGCGCATGCCGGTGGGCTCACCAATGATCGCGCAGCGCGCTTTCGGTCTGCCGAGTTCGGCGATGGTGCGTGCGCCCTGCATCGACGTTTCCTCGTCGGCAGTGGCGAGTACGATCAAGGGTTGTTTCAGAGTTTCGCCCTTGAACGCTTTCACGGCTTCCATCACGAGTGGAAAGAAGCTTTTCATGTCCGTGCTGCCAAGACCGTAGAGACGTCCATCCTTTTCAGTCAGACGAAACGGGTTCACGCTCCACAGTTCTTCGTTCAATGGCACGGTGTCTGTGTGACCGGCAAGCACGAGGCCGCCGGGCCCACTGCCGAGTGTGGCGATCAGATTCAACTTCCTGTTGCCCGCAGTCTCGGGGGATGTGCCGGGGCTCGCGATTATTTCCGTCGTGAAACCGAGATCTGTAAAACACTGGGCGAGATATTCGATGACAGGGGCGTTGCTGGTATCGAGTGCGGGATTTGCCGAGCTGACACTCGGCAGGCGGATCAGTGCGTCGAGATGAATCAGCAGATCCGCAGAGAGATTCATGTCAGTTACCTGCTGCGCTGCTGGCAACCAGGTCAGTCTTGGCAGCCATAATGAAATCGTTAGGGTGCAGGCCATTGGCCTTGTGCGTCCACCACGTGACAGTGACTTTTCCCCATTCGAGAAGCATGCTGGGGTGATGATTCTCGCGCTCGGCCACCATGCCGATCTTGTTGACGAACGCAGCCGCCTCCTTGAAATCGCGAAAGTGGAATTCGCGACGAATCTGTTCCATCGCATCGACGTTGATCTTCTTCCAACGGGGAATCGAGGCCAGCATCTTGTTGGAGTCTTCCGGCAGCATGGCGCGAGTGCCGATGATGCAGGGCTGGCAATGTTGTTCGTAGAGCGAACGGGACATGATGTGCGGCCTCCTTGACGATCTCAGACAAACTCTTCGAGCACGCTGTTGAGAAACTGCTGTCCCTTGTCGGTAGGGCGAATGACACCGCCCGTGGTCATCAGCAATTTCTTGTTGAGCAGGGATTCTACCTGCTTTTGCACCGTGTCGAAACCCAGGCCCGTGGCGGCCTCGAACTGCGCGGATGTGAACCCTTCTGTCAGGCGCAGGGCATTGAGCATGAACTCCAGAGCGAGATCGTCGCGTGCAATTGCTGCGGTCTCTGCACTGAAGCCATTTTCCAGGAGGGAGTGCCTGGCTTCCAGATAATGCCCCGGCTGCTTCTTCTTGCGTGTGCGGATGATGCGCCGCTCCGATGCGAGCGTGATCTTGCCGTGCGCGCCAGCGCCGATGCCGAGATAATCTCCGAAGCGCCAGTAATTCAGGTTGTGTGCTGCACGACGCCCGTCGCGTGCGAATGCGGAAACTTCGTAGCGTGCATAGCCATGATGAGAGAACAGTGCAAGACCGCTGTCCTGAATCGCGATCAGCTCATCCTCTGGTGGCAGAACTGGCGGTCGCTTGAAGAACTCGGTATTGGGCTCGATGGTGAGTTGATACCACGACAGATGTTCAGGTTGATACTCGATGGCGAAGCGCAGGTCCTGCAAGGCCGAATCGAGAGACTGTTCCCTCAACCCATACATGATGTCGATATTCAGATTGTCGAAGCCAGCCATGCGTGCAAATTCGATGGCCTTGCGACCATCGGTACTGCCATGAATGCGCCCCAGATTCTGCAACTGTGCATCGGCAAAACTCTGAATGCCGATGGAGAGGCGATTGATTCCAGCGCGTCGATAATCCGCAAATTTTTCGCGCTCCGCGGTGCCTGGATTGGCTTCCAGAGTGATCTCGATGTCTGGCGAGAATTTCACATGCCGCTGCAATCCAGCGAACAATTTTTCGTAGGCTGCTGCGGAGAACAGGCTTGGCGTGCCTCCGCCAAAGAAGATCGTGCTGATCTCCCGACCCTGCACGTAAGGCAGATCGTGCGCGAAATCCTCAAGCAATGCGTTGATGTACTCAGCCTCTGGCAGCTCGCCATTTTTCTGATGGGAATTGAAATCGCAGTAAGGACACTTTCGCACACACCAGGGGATGTGCACGTAGAGACTTAGAGAGGGGAGTTGCAACGGCGCCACGGCGCTCACAATGAAGACCGGTTGCGCAGTCCGTCCCAGCTCGCCAGCAACTGTCGCAGCGCCTGCCCACGATGGCTGATGCTGTTCTTGATGGCTGGTTCCAGTTCAGCGGACGCGCAGCCGTGAGTGGGCACGTAAAAAAGCGGGTCGTAGCCGAACCCATTGGTGCCGGAGGGTGAGAACAGAATGCGGCCTTCCCAGGTACCCTGGCTGATGAATGGCATCGGGTCCTCCGCATGACGCATGAACACGATCACACACTGGAAGCGCGCGTTGCGTTTCTCGATGGCAACATCGGCGAGCGCCGCGAGCAGTTTGTCGTTGTTCATCTGATCCGTTGCGCCCACACCCGCATAGCGCGCCGAGTAGATGCCGGGCTGACCATTCAAGGCATCCACTTCGATGCCGGAGTCATCTGCCATGGCGGGCAGGCCGGTAGCCGCGCAGGCGTGACGCGCCTTGATGATGGCGTTCTCCACAAAGCTCAGACCGGTCTCATCCGCATCCGTGACGCCAAGCGAACGCTGTGTCACGAACTCGATGTCGGCGCCGCCGAGCATCTGTTGAAACTCTCTGAGTTTGCCTGCGTTGCCGCTGGCCAGCACAATTTTTTTCATGGCACTCTCTATAGCATTCTCTATCAGTACGCTTTCATTGCGCGCGACTCAGCGACTGATATGGTAGATGGCTGTCTCGCCCAACAGATTCGGCCATAGCTTGATGTACCAGTTGCCCTGGTGCTTATGATCGACAACCGTGCGAGTGATGACCTTGATGTTGCGTTCGCGGCACAGCTCATCGAAATCCCGCACGGTGCAGAAATGGATGTTCGGCGTGTTGTACCACTGATATGGCATGAAGTTCGAGACCGGCATTCTGCCTTTCCAGAACAGGTACCAGCGGCTGCGCCAGTTGCCGAAGTTCGGGAATGTGACGATGCAGTTGTGACCGATGCGCAGGATCTCGTCGATCAGCACGTCAGGGTAGTTCACGGCCTGCAGCGTTTGCGTCAGCAGCACGGTATCGAAACTCTTGTCGCTGAAATTCTTCAGGCTCTTGTTCAGATCCTGCTGAATCACATTCACGCCGCGGCTCAGGCAACCCTGGATATTGCGTTCGTCAATCTCCAGTCCGGTCTCGGAAATCTGCTTGTTCTTCTTGAGATACTCCAGCAGGCTGCCATCGCCACAGCCGAGGTCGAGCACACGGCTGCCGGGTGCTATCCAGTGTTGAATGATGTCGAGATCGGGACGCATCATGAGTTCACCTCGTCGCTCACGCGCTGCAGATAAGTGGCAAACGCTTCCATGTAGCGTGGCACGGGCAACAGAAACGCATCGTGACCCTGATCGGCCTCGATCTCCAGATAGGTCACCTGCTTGCGCGACTCCAGAAGTGCATCGACGATCTCGCGCGAGCGCTCCGGCGGAAAGCGCCAATCCGAACTGAATGACATCAGCAGAAATCGGCATGTGCTGTTGGCAAATGCCTTGCTGAGACTGCCGTCGTAATCCACCGTCGGATCGAAATAGTCGAGTGCCTTGGTCATCAACAGGTAGGTGTTGGCATCGAAACGCTCGGAGAACCGCTCGCCCTGATAATGCAGGTAGCGTTCCACCTGGAAATCGGTGTCCAGGCCGAAACTCAGCTTGCCGGTGCTCAGATCGCGGCCGAAGTTGCTCTTGATGGCATCAGTCGTCATGGCCTCTGCAGCCTTGCCGAATTTCTCGCGCATCGCGCTGTCGGACAGATAGGTAATGTGTCCGACCATGCGCGCCAGCATCACGCCCTTCTTCGGATACGTGCCGTGTTCCAGATAGCGGCCCTCATGAAAATGCGGATCGGCCGT
>MGYS01000034.1:34416-36205 GCA_001802565.1 Gammaproteobacteria bacterium RIFCSPLOWO2_02_FULL_57_10
CGCGCCACTTCATTGAACGCGATGTTCTGGGCAGACAGTTTCGGCGCGACGGCAATCATGATGGCGTTGCGCAATTTGTCCGGATAACTGATCGCCCAGCGCATGACCTGCATGCCACCGAGGCTGCCACCGATGATCGCCGCCCACTGGTCTATCCCAAGGCGTTCCATCAGGCGCTTTTGACTGTTGACCCAGTCGCGCACCGTGACCACGGGAAAATCCGGGCCATAGAATTTGCCGGTCTCCGGATTGATGGACGTGGGGCCTGTGCTGCCAGCGCAACCGCCGAGATTGTTCAGGCAGACCACGAAAAACTTGTTAGTGTCGATGGGCTTGCCCGGGCCGATGCTGCTGTCCCACCAGCCCGGCTTGCTGTCGGATTCCTTGTGATACCCGGCAGCGTGATGATCACCACTGAGGGCGTGGCAGATCAGGATGGCATTCGATTTCTTCGCATTGAGCGTGCCGTAGGTCTCCACCATCAAGTCGTAACTGTTGATGCTCTTGCCGCTGCGCAGCGTGAGAGGTTCGTCAAAGTGCAGGCACTGCGGTGTGACGATTCCTACGGAATTTTCGGGGATGATCTTTGGCATATCAGCGTCTTGGATGCTCGACTGTAACAGGGAAAGTGATCTTCAGATCGACAGGCAGGCATTGCGGATCCGTGATCTGGATGCGCTTCTGTCTGCTGTTGTCTCCACTCATGATGGTCACATTGTCCTGAGGTACTTTGAATTGTCTGGCCAGAAATCTGATCAGGTGTTTGTTGGCCTTGCCGTCAATCGGTGGCGCCGTGATGCGAATCTTGATCCTGCCTGCGGAAATTTCCGCAAACCCGTCTTCTGATGCTTTGGGTTGCAGGCGGCAATTCAGGATCAGGTTCCGAGCGTGCCACGTGTAGTAATTTTCTTCGTTGTTGGACACCGGGATTCCGTGCTGAAGGCGGCGACTAGATACCCAGCACCACAGTCGGGTTCACACCTGCGGGCATGATCAACACGGTGCGAATGATCTGCAGCGCGAGGAACACGAAGATGGGGGACAGATCGAGCCCGCCCATCGACGGCAGCAGGCGCCGGAACGGAGCCATCAGCGGTTCGGTCAGCTGGCGTATCAGTGACAGCGCCGGGTGCGCACTGTAGGGAGCGATGAAGCTCGCGATGATGGAAACGATCATGCTCCAGAAATAGATGTTGAGCACAAAGGACAGCAGGCCAAGAGCCGACCAGGTAACGAGCAGTGCCACGCCCGGTATGGTGAAGCCGCTGAATGTGATCAGCAGTGCGGTGGCGATGCACTGTACGATGAACGCAAGCACCAGAGACGCGAAGTCGACTCCGCGATAGCCCGGGACGAAACGGCGAAAAATGCGTACAGCAGGATCTGTCACCTTGACGATGGCCTGCGTGAAGGGGTTGTAGAAGTCGGCACGCGCAATCTGCAGCAGGAAACGCAACAGGATGGCGAGCAGGTACAGACCGCCCAGCGTTTGGACGAGCAGAACACCGACGTTACCGATTGCACCCATTGTCTACTCTCTCCTGACTACTTTTCTGATGATGTGTTGCGCTGCCGGTCAACCGGCCAGCTCCACAGAACGTTTCTGTGCCGCGCTGATGGCGCGCTCTACCAGTCCCCGCAAATCCTCGCGCTCGAACTGCTCGATGGCCGCCTGCGTGGTGCCATTCGGAGATGTCACCCGGCGGCGCAGTTCATCGGGAGCGACATCGCTGCTGGCTGCCAGCTTCGCGGCGCCCAACGCCGTCTGTATGGTCAGCGCACGCGCCAT
>MGYS01000034.1:36217-36860 GCA_001802565.1 Gammaproteobacteria bacterium RIFCSPLOWO2_02_FULL_57_10
GACCACTGCCGGAGAGAGCGGTGACCGCATTGATATCGTTCTCTGTTGCCAGCCAGCGGCTGATGCCGACAGCGGACAGAATGGCTTCGGCCAGGGCGCGCTGCGCTGTCGTGGTATTCGCATTGGCGAAAAGACCCGTGGCACCTTCCAGTACCAGCGCCGGTGTATTGGGCATGCAGCGCACGATGGCCTGTTCAGCGCCCAACCACTGTTCCATGCTCTTCAGGGGAATGCCCGCCGCGATGGAGATGATCAGTGTGCCACTGGCAGGCAACAGGGCTTGCAGCGTCGCGCACACCTGGGCCATCACCTGGGGTTTGACTGCGAGCAACAAGACATCGGCGTTGCGTGCCACATCGTCCATGCTGCCGGTACGGATACCGCATTCGCTCTGCAATTCCGCGAGCTTGGTGCTGTCGATGTCGCAGGCCGAGATGTTGCCAGCCGGAACTCCCTTGGCGATTAATCCGCGTATCAGGCTGTTCGCCATGTTCCCTGCGCCGATGAAGGCGATCCTGCTGTTATTCAAAATGTGTCCCCATTCGGCCCGCTATGCAGGTTGCTTTGTCCAAGTCGGGGGCTATTCTAGCGTAAGTCACCCGCGACTCACACCTGTGCTGCAAACCTGTGGGAGCGGGCCTGC
>MGYS01000035.1:0-6782 GCA_001802565.1 Gammaproteobacteria bacterium RIFCSPLOWO2_02_FULL_57_10
GACGCCGAAGATCAGGCGCGTCGCTTCCACGAACAGGTTGCGCAGAAGGAATCCGGTGACGACGAGGCCATGCATTACGATGCAGACTTCGTGACGGCGCTGGAATACGGTCTGCCACCCACCGCAGGCGAGGGCATTGGCGTCGATCGACTGGTGATGCTGTTCACTGACGCGCCTTCGATCAAGGATGTGCTGCTGTTCCCGCACATGCGTCCTCACCACGACAAGTGATGGTGTCGCCGACACGGTGGAGGGATGTCAATGGATCGACTGAAACTTGAGGACTCGTGGAAGCAGTTGCTGCATCCAGAGTTTCAGAAGCCCCATATGACATCCTTGCGGGACTTTCTGCTGTCAGAGAAGCAGAAGGGCAAGGTGATCCATCCTTCCGGTGGCGAGATTTTCAACGCACTGAATTCGACACCTTTCGACAAGGTGAAGGTCGTGATCCTGGGGCAGGACCCCTACCACGGTCCGGGGCAGGCCCATGGATTGTGTTTCTCCGTGAAACCCGGTGTGGATCTGCCCCCCTCTCTCAGAAATATCTACAAGGAAATCGCCGGCGATCTGGGTATTGCACCAGCACGCACGGGTTGTCTGCAATCGTGGGCGGAGCAGGGCGTGCTGTTGCTCAATGCCGTGTTGACCGTCGAGTCGGGTCGTGCCGCATCGCACCAGGGCAAGGGCTGGGAAAAGTTCACCGATCGCATCGTCGCGCTGCTCAACGAGAAGCGCGAACATCTGGTGTTTCTGCTGTGGGGAAGTTACGCGCAGCGCAAGGGCGAGATCATCGATCGCTCGCGTCATCTCGTTCTGGAGTCTGTGCATCCGTCGCCGTTGTCGGCGAGTCGTGGCTTCTTCGGTAATCATCATTTCTCGCGCGCGAACAACTACCTGCGTGAGCATGGCCAGGCGGTGATCGATTGGCGAGTCCCCGAACCGGGAGTCAAATCATGAACGTTCCTGTGGGAGCGAGCCCTGCTCGCGATTCTCAATCCATCGTAACTGAAGTGGGAGATTCATCGCGGGCAGGGCCCGCTCCCACAAGTCGGGATCAGGTTTGCGTTGTTGTCGGCGCCAGCCACGCCGGTTCCCAGCTCGCCATTCAACTGCGCAAGGAAGGCTGGGCGGGACGCATTGTTCTCATCGGTGCCGAGTCGCACATTCCCTACCATCGTCCTCCACTCTCAAAATCCGTGCTTGCAGGGGAAAAGTCAGTCGAATCTGTGGCACTGCGTCCCGTGGCCATGTACGAGACCAACGCCATCGAGTTGCGACTTGGTCAATGCGTGGAACAGATTCTGCCGAACGAGAAGCGCGTTGTGCTCGCCGATGGCGAAGAGATTGCATACGACAAGTTGGCGCTGTGCACTGGCGCTCGCGTTCGACGTATTGCATTGGGCGAAGGCCTTGAAGGTGTGCACTACCTGCGCACCGCAGACGACGTGCTGGCCATTCGTCAGGCACTGACTCCCGGCAGGAAGGCCGTGATTGTCGGTGGTGGTTACATCGGGTTGGAAGTGGCCGCTGTGTTTGCTGCAATGCAACTCGATGTCACCGTGCTGGAGATGGCCGACCGAATTTTGCAGCGTGTCACCAGTCCACAGATTTCCGAATACTTTCAGGCATTACACGAGAGTCATGGCGTGAAAGTTGTCACGCGTACCAGCGTGACGAGTATTCGCGGCGAGGGTCATGTCGACGGCGTGATCTGCGAAGACGGGACAGAGTACCCTGCCGACATCGTCATCATCGGAGTAGGGGTGATTCCCGAAACGGGCCTCGCCGAGGCAGCAGGACTGGAAGTGGCCAATGGCATTGTTGTCGATGAGTATGCAAGAACCAGCGATCCGCATATCTACGCCGCAGGAGATTGCACCTGGCACCCCAGCGCGATCTACGATCGTCGGTTGCGCCTCGAATGCGTACAGAACGCGCTCGATCAATCACGCGTGGCGGCGGCGAATATTGCGGGCAACACAACAACCTACGATGCGCTGCCATGGTTCTGGTCGGATCAGTATGAAATCAAGTTGCAGAGTGCGGGATTGGTGGCGGAGTACGATCAGCTGATGATTCGTGGCGACAGACGCAACGCGGACGGCAAGGGTTTCTCGGTGTTCTATCTGCAGGGCGACAGGATGGTGGCGGCAGACTGCGTCAATCGTGCGAAGGAGTTCATTGCCTGCAAGCGTCTGATCGCGGAGAAGATCGCAGTCAACATCGCGGCACTCGTGGATGAAAGCGGTGCGCCGGATACGTTTGCCGCAGGCTGAAAAGGCTTGCCGGGTCAGCCGGTGTATACACAACCACTGGTGCAGGTCTCGCGAATCTCGATTCTGCTCAGTTCAGGTAACACAGGTTTGAGTTTTCCCCAGATCCAGATGGCCAGGTTTTCGCTGGTGGGATTTTCCAGGCCAGGAATGTCGTTCAGGTAGTAGTGATCGAGTTGCTTCCAGATTGGCTGGAACGCGGTCTTGATGTCGCCGAAATCCATGATCCAGCCGGATTGTTCACCGACCTCACCCGCGACAGTGATGCGCACCATGAAGGAGTGACCGTGCAGACGTGCGCACTTGTGCCCCTCGGGAACGTGGGGCAGGCGATGGGCTGCCTCGAATGTGAATTCCTTGAATATTTCCATGGCGTATCGGCTTCTGAGCGGGCTGCTGACCTGAATTGAAACGGCGGCAATGGTACCGGGACTTGCGTTTCAAGTACAGCTTGAATGGCATATAATCGCCTGCAGCAGGGCCCGCCGACCAGGAAAATCATGCCCGAAAACAATACAGAGTCGCGACATTTCTTGACCTCTTTCGCGCGCTTCCTCATGAAGGGGAGGCGCCTTCCCATTGCCCTTGGCATTTTCGTGACTCTACTCGTGACGTGGATGCAGATCGCACCATCACGCGGGCTTGCTTCGTTGATCGATCGCCTCGACAGTCTGGTCTATGACCAGCGCTTCAACCTCATGCCCAAGCCCTTGCGTAATCCCGACCACAAGATTGTTGTAGTGGATATCGACGAGCGCAGTCTGCAGGCAGAAGGTCGGTTTCCCTGGGATCGCGTCAAAGTGGGACAACTGGTTGAAAAACTTGATCAGTACGGTGTCCTGGTAACCGGTTTCGACATCACGTTTCCCGAACCCCAACGCAATCTTGTGCAGGATCTGCTGAGTCGCGTCGAGGAAGGTCAACTGCAGGATGGTGTAGCAGAGAATCTGTCGCTGCTGGCGGATGATCTGGATGCTGACAGTTATTTCGCGCGCGCCATTGGCAATGCCGCGATGGATGTGGTGCTGGCACTCTCGTTCAATCCGGTGGAAGAAGTGCAATATGGCGCTCTGCCGAATTCCATCTTCGCCATGGATGAAGCAACCGTTGACAGTGTCAGTCTGCAGGAAATGGCGGGTTATACCGGTAATATCCCGGTGCTGCAGGAACTGGCCTCCGGCGCGGGTATCATGAATCAGCTGCCGGATATCGATGGCATCATTCGCCGCGTTCCTCTTGTGGTGCGTTATCAGAATCGCCTCTATCCGACACTCGCGCTGGAGATGGCGCGCGTGTATTTTTTCGAAGAGAGTTTCGAGCTGGTGACGCAGCCCCTGGGTAACGTGCTGCAGGTGGAAGGTATACGCATCGGGCGCAATGCCGGGCAGTATGAATTGGCCACTGATGCCAGAGCGCAGGTGCTGGTGCCCTATGTCGGCAGATCGTATCTGAGCGGGGAAGGGCAGTACCCTTATGTATCGGCGACCGACGTTCTCAACGATCGTGTGGACCCGGCCATTCTCGAGAATGCCTTGGTGCTGGTAGGCACTACCGCGACGGGACTGTTCGATCTGCGCTCCACTCCATTGGAAGCTGTGTACCCCGGGGTGGAGGTGCACGCAAATATACTCAACGGCATACTCGATTCCTTCATCGTGCAGGAGGTCGCGGCTGGTGAGCAGACAAACCTGCAGCAGGCGATGTCGGGAATCGGTTCCAGCGTCGCACCGTCGTTTCCCTACAAGCCTGTATGGGAAAGCGGCGCTCTCGTTGTGGTGCTCGTTGTTGCGGGGTTTCTGCTGAGTTTCCTGTTGCCGGTACTGGGGCCAGCCATGCTGGGCCTCGTGTCTCTCGCGCTCGTTGCGCTCGCGATCTGGGGCAACTTCATGCTCTGGTCCATCTACCGGATGGATATCGCACTCACCTTGATTCTATTGTTGATTGTGCTCCTCAGCGTAATCAACATGGCCTATGGTTTCCTCAGCGAAAGACTGTCCAGAAAGACCATCAAGGGCATGTTCGATCAATATGTGCCACCCGCCCACATTGATGCGATGCTGGAGAACCCGGAAGCCTACAGTTTCGAAGGCGAAAGTCGCGAGATGACGGTACTGTTTTCCGATATTCGCGATTTCACCAGTGTGTCCGAATCATTGACAGCGACAGAACTCAAACAACTTCTCAACGAGTTCTTCACACCAGTGACCAGCATCATCTTCGACTACAACGGCACCATCGACAAGTATGTGGGTGACATGGTGATGGCGTTCTGGGGTGCCCCGTTGGAAGACAAGAACCACCGCAGCAATGCGGTCGCTGCGGCGTTGGATATCCTTGCAAAAGTCGAAGAGCTGCGTACGGAATTAGCCGCCAAGGGATTACCCGCTGTCAACATTGGTGTAGGCATCAACACGGGCATGATGAACGTGGGAGACATGGGATCAGTGTATCGTCGTTCATACACGGTGCTTGGCGATGCGGTGAATCTCGGATCGCGTCTCGAGGGATTGACGAAATTCTATGGTGTAAAGCTGTTGATCGGTGAAAAGACTTACAAGAGTCTCGATGGTTTCGTGTGCCGCCTCATCGACAAGGTGAAAGTGAAGGGCAAGGACAACGCCGTCAAAGCTTATGAGCCGTTGTGTCGCATCGCGCAGGCAACACCAAAGTTGCTGCAGGATCTTGCGGATTATCACGCGGCGCTTGATTGCTATTTCAACAAGGATTGGGACTCGGCCCAGCAGCGTTTTGCAGCGTTGCACGCCTCCGATCCCCACGCACTCATTCATGAAATTTACCTGGAGAGAATCGCGGCATTACGTCATGAAACTCTGCCCGATGATTGGGATGGAGCCTTCCAGCACACCAGCAAGTAACACGTCGTCGCAGCATGAAAGTGAGCGAGTCAAGCACTCAAATTGCTGTTCTTGCACGCATTGAAACTGCTGAGAAAATTTATTGACATGCCTCCTCAAGTCGGTAAAATGCGCGTCACCTCAGAGAACGGGTGTTTAGCTCAGTTGGTAGAGCGTCGCCCTTACAAGGCGAATGTCGGGGGTTCAAATCCCTCAACACCCACCAAAATCTGGTGGTTTCTGCAAGAAGTTGTAAGCAAGAGTTGGAAGTTTGTGTGGACCGGTAGTTCAGCCGGTTAGAATGCCGGCCTGTCACGCCGGAGGTCGCGGGTTCGAGTCCCGTCCGGTCCGCCACTAATTTTCCTTTGTCAGCTTCTCAGTCCTTCGCTTCACACATCATCATGTCATCCCGAATTCTCCCGATTAGTCCGCAGATCAGTTCATCGCCTGGTCCGCAGATTGCCACGCCATTGCTGCACGTCATCGACGATGTTGTCACTCGTTCGGCGGGAGTTTCATTGCGCATGCTGCGCCTCGATCAGGTGCATCCACTGCTGTCCGGCAATAAATGGTACAAGCTGCATCTCAATCTGCAGGCTGCCCGGGAGTGTGGGTATCCCACTGTGCTCAGTTTCGGTGGCGCCTATTCCAATCATCTGTATGCGTTGGCTGCTGCCGGGAAGTTGTTTGGATTTCGCACCATCGGGGTGATCAGGGGGGAGATCCTGCAGCCACTCAACCCAACCCTGGCATTTGCGCAAGAGCAGGGGATGGAACTGCATGCGGTCTCCAGAACTGACTATCGTGACAAGACCTCTCCGGAGTTCCTCGCGGAACTCACCGAACGCTTCGGCGCGTGTCATGTGATCCCCGAAGGCGGGGGCAACGAGGCCGGAGTGCTGGGCTGTACCGAGATCGCGAGTTCTCTGGAGTGGTCTGCGGAGGCGAAGGACCGGTTAGTCACCTTGGCCTGCGGAACGGGAGCCACGATGGCAGGCATTATCGCCGGATTGACAGTGCCTTGTCAGACTACGGGGTTCTCGGTCCTGAAAGGCGGGGAGTTTCTGCAGCAGCAAGTGCTGGATTTTCTCCGCACGGTCGAGGCGCCAGACCCCGGCAGCTGGCACATCAACACACAATGGCACTTTGGTGGGTATGCCCGCTCTACACCGGAATTGCTGGCCTTCATCCACGACTTCACCGAACGAACCGGCATTCCGCTCGAGCCCGTCTACACCGGCAAGATGATGTATGGCCTGTACGCGATGCTTGCTGCGGGAGAGATTGCGCGGGGCAGCGAGATCATTGCCATACATACCGGAGGAATCCATGTGCGAGCGAGCCTTGCTCGCGATTGGGCTGACTGATAACTCCAATCAGGTCGGCCTTCGCGAGCAGGGCTCGCTCCCACGGAAAATCGCCTCGTGGTAATTATTCCCACGTAGCGTCCGCCAAATCATTCCCGTATACTGGCGCACCGACCAGGATGAACCAAGGCATGCGACAGTTGTTCCACCACCAACGTCGATCCAATACTGTGGCGAGCAGAGGAATAGCCTCCCTGTTCCTTGCCGCGTTATTGCTCTTGCCAGCACTGTCGCTGCAGGCGCAGACGGCGGCCAATCCCTTGTGGTTCATCGTCGAGGCCGATACT
>MGYS01000035.1:6810-10719 GCA_001802565.1 Gammaproteobacteria bacterium RIFCSPLOWO2_02_FULL_57_10
ATCGGCAGGTGATGATGCAGGCCACATCGTTCTGCTGACGCATGAAACTCCCTATATAAATGGTGACAGAGTATTCCAGGGCAGATTGCCCGGAGATGCGCAGACCGGTCCATTCGTCCTGACTGTGGGCGTTCACGGCGTCTTCGCCTATGTGGAGATCGGCGACCTGACCTGGCAGCTCTATGCCAACCGGGAGGAGGGTGCTTCTACTTATAAAGGATGGATCTACCAGTCATCCGCGCTGCCTCATGAGCGGCTCGATCACGATTACGTCATTCCCTTGCGCGACAACCGACCTGTGGCGCGTCCGCAACCAGTCGCTCCCGTCGCATTGCCACTCGCTCTGGAATCTTCTGCCACGGGCCAGACCACGAGTCAGACAACCGGGCAGGGCGTTTATCCGGCCCGCACCTCCGGCATCAATAGCGGCAACTTCGCCATCGATCAAAAGTTCAGCAGCGCCAGCGTGGTGGCGGGTGGCAGCGTCGACGTGACGGTGAATCTGCGCAATATCAGCAATGAGGGACATCAGGACCTCACGATCAACTTCTACTTCGTGCTGGAAAACACCAGTCTTCTGACCGCATCGAATGGTTGCAGGCAGGGAACACTGGCTGGACAGTTGGTGCTGAATTGTCCGCTGGGAAATTTCGCGCCGGGTGAGGCCAGGACTCTGACCTATTCCGTGGCGACCGGCGTTGCCTCCAAACCGAATGTCGTCAGCACCGCCATGATTGGTGATCTACGCCACGATGCCATCCTCAAGGTAGTCTCCGACGTACAGACCGACAGCGATGGCGATGGCATCAGCGACTTCAACGAAGGACTGCTCGCCGCCGGTTCGCCCAATGCTCTGACGCTGGACGGTAGCAATGTGGTGATCGATGTCATGGCGCTCTACACCCAGGGCGCCGCCAGCCAGTATGGTGGGCAGGCGGACACACGCATCAACCAATTGATCGCAGTCGCCAACCAGATCTACGCCGACAGCGGGGTGGGCATCACGCTACGCCCTGTCTATCACGGATTGGTCAGTTACGATGACGCCGTTGGCATGGATAAAGCGTTGGAAGACTTGACCTACAAGAAGCATCCCGCGTTCGGCGACGTCAACGCGTTGCGCTCGGCGTATGGTGCGGACCTTGTCATGCTGTTCCGACCCCAGGGTCAGGAAACCGCGCGCTGCGGGCTGGCCAATCTCGGTGGCTTCAATACCCAGGGTGACTTCCTGTCCTCCAACGAGAAGGACTTTGCCTATTCCACGATCGCCATCGACTGTCCCGTCAGCTCGGTCGTCGCGCATGAACTGGGGCACAACATGGGGCTGACACACTCCCGTCGCGAAGACGGTTTCGGCGGCACCTTCGACTTTGCGACCGGCTACGGGGTCGACGGTCTGTTCAGTACAGTCATGGCTTACCCGGGAGCATTCAATACGGATGTGCGCGTCGCGCGCTTCTCCAATCCGCGTCAGAACTGCTTCGGCGTACCGTGCGGCGTCGATGGCAGCGACCATGCAAGCGGTGCCGATGCGGTGCGCGCGCTGAATCTGGTGCGCTTCCAGATAGCCAGCTATCAGCCCATGCAGGTGCCGTTGCTGCCCACCCGCAGTGTGCGCAGCATCACCGGTTCCAGCACCGATGCCCGCATTGCACTGGCGGCCAGTGTGAACAAAGGCTTTGAGTACGTCTCGGCGGTGTCCACGAGGGACAACATCGATGTCAACGTCAGTCTGTTTGTCGACAGTACCCATGTCGGTCGTCAGGGCAGCATGCACGTGCTGGCGACACTGGATGGGGCGACCTTCTTCCAGCTCGACAGCCAGGGTGGCATCCATCCGCTGAAGGATATCTCCGTGGCGGGCCTGGTGCCGTTCAATCCACCTGCAGCCCTCAAGGCTGTGGAATATGTGCGGGTGATCAACGCGGCCAGACTGGGCGCCGAGTTCGTGAACCAGCGCCTGCAGATCTTCGTGGCCTACAGCGTTCCCGCCACGGGTGAGTTGATCTACACAGCCGAACCCCTCACCCTCAACATCATGCCCTGACAGCTGTGGGAGCGGGCCCTGCCCGCGATTAGCGCCCTATCGCCAGGGCACTGCCGCAATCATCGCGAGCAAGGCTCGCTCCCACATCTGGTATACTGCCCCGCACTTCCTTTTGGGGCAGAAATCAATGTCAGCATTCAATCGCATCGGGCTTGTCGGCCGTCCGGGTCACGCGGGTGTCGTGGAATCTCTGCAGCGTCTGGAGAAAGTTCTGCAAAAGTTGGGCGTGCAGGTCGTCATCGACGAGACCAGCACCGCGCTGTTGCCGAAGAGCCGCTTTCAGGTCGTCCCCCGTGATGAACTGGCTGCCCATTGTGATCTCGTGATCGTCGTCGGCGGCGACGGTAGCATGCTCGGCGCCGCGCAGACTCTGGCCGCGCACAATGTGCCGGTGCTCGGCATCAACCGAGGGCGTCTGGGGTTCCTCACGGACATCCTTCCCGAAGAGATCGATGCTCGCCTGGCCGAGATTCTGGCGGGCAACTACACCGAGGAGGCCCGCTTCCTGATCGAGTGCGAACTGATTCGCGCCGGGCAGATCGTCAGCACGGGCAGCGCTCTGAACGACGTGGTGCTGCACCCCGGTACCGCAGCACGCATGATCGAATTCGAACTTTTCATCAACGACCAGTTCGTCAACAGTCAGCAGTCGGACGGCCTGATTGTCGCCACGCCCACTGGCTCTACTGCGTATTCGCTCTCCGCGGGTGGCCCCATCATGCACCCTAGTCTGAATGCCCTCGTACTGGTGCCGATGTATCCGCACTCACTGAGCAGCCGTCCACTGGTCATCGATGCCAACAGCACCGTACGCATCGTGATCGGCAAGCAGCGCTCGATTCTGCCGCAGATCAGCTGTGATGGTGCGATCGGTTTTCCCACCAGTCCCGGTGATGTTGTCATCGTGCGCAAGAAGGCCGCTGCGCTGCGTCTCATCCATCCGCTGGATCATAATTTCTATCAGACCTGTCGCAGCAAACTCGGCTGGGGCAATCGCCTGGTGCGCTCGGATGATTAGAGCGGCGGCAGTGGATGCGGGCCTCGACCTGCGCCCGTTGCTGGGCGCCATGGCCCGGTCGGGAATACGTTTTCGTGTCAATGAAGAGTCGGGCTCGCAGGTGATCTGGGTCAGCAGTGAGCTCGAGGTGGCGCGCACAGCTCAGCTACTCGAGGAATGGCAGAAGCTGCAGGCGCAGGGCGCATTCGTGCAGCAGAGTGCAGCGAGCGGCAGAGGGCTGGCGGGTTACTTTCCTGTCGGCAACTACGTCGGTGATCTGTTGCGTGCCACGCTGACTGCTCCGGTCACCATCGTGTTGATTGTCGCCGCACTGATCGTCGCGGCTGTCAGTCAGCTGGGTGCCGATCTGCGACCTGTCGACTTCATGTTCTACCCGGCACTTAACCCCGGTGCTGTTGCCGGACTGTCAACGTTGTTGTCGATACTCGGTGACATGCAGGGGATGAGCGATTTCCTGCGCACACTGACGCCAGCACTGTTGCACTTCGGCGCCATTCATCTCGTGTTCAACACACTGTGGCTCTGGCACTTCGGACGCATGATCGAGTCGACACAGTCGAGCGTGCTGTATCTCTTCGTTGTGCTCTTCATCGCGTTTGTGTCCAACACCACGCAGTATATGTGGAGCCTGTCGTCCAATTTCGGCGGACTCTCCGGTGTCGTATACGGCCTGCTGGGGTATATCTGGATGTGGCAGACGGTGATTCCGTTCAGCAGACTGCGCCTGCCGCCAGCGATGATCGGCTTCATGCTGGTGGCGCTGGTGCTGATGGAAGTCTTCGCGTCGTCCTGGATTGCGACTGCCGCCCACGCGGGCGGACTGGTCTCTGGTATGGTCGCCGGA
>MGYS01000036.1:0-19158 GCA_001802565.1 Gammaproteobacteria bacterium RIFCSPLOWO2_02_FULL_57_10
GCTCAGATCGAGCTCGCCAACCTCCGAGAAATCACACAGTTGCTTCGATCCACAAGTCAGCACCATCGTAGAATCATGCTTCTGCTGCTGGCGATGTTGTGTGCGACTCCCGTGTCTGCCCAGCCACTCGATGTGCAGATCGTTCCCGCGATTCCCGAAGCTGACGCTGCGGCTGTCGAGTTCCTGCCCGGCCCAGCGGCCGTGCGGGATTTCTCCAGTTACACAGAATGGCTAGATGCTCAGATTCGTGAAAAATCCATCCCGGGTGTCGCGATGGCGATCGTCAGGTCGGGCAGCGTTCTCGATATCCAGACCTGGGGTGTTCGCACGCTCGATGGAGCGGAACCGATTGACAGCGAAACGGTGTTTCGTATCGCGTCTGTCTCAAAGACCTTCGCAGGAACGGTGGCCGCCAAACTCGTGCAACATCAGCAGCAGAGTTGGGATACGCCACTTGTCACAGTTTTACCCCAGTACGTTATCGGCACCGGCCCCGAGACCCGCGAGATCACGCTGCGTCATGTGCTGAGTCACACGACCGGCCTCATGCCGCATGCCTATTCCAACATGCTGGACGCGGGTGTCGCCTACGAAAAGATTCAGGAAAAATTTCAGGAAATTCCGACGGTATGTCCGCCCGGCCGCTGTTATGGTTATCAGAACGTTGTGTTCTCGCTGGTATCCGACGTTGTGCAGGTCAGTGCTCACAAGAGCTATGAAGAATATCTGCAGCAGGAACTCTTCGAACCACTCGGCATGCGTACGGCGTCGGTGGGACTCGAGGGGTATACCGCCAATCCCAATGTCAGCTCTGCACATCAACCGACGCGTGGCAGCTGGCGCGTTGCCAGTCTGAACCCCGCCTATTACACCGTGGGTCCCGCTGCCGGAGTGAATGCGAGCATCGAGGACATGATCCTGTGGGCGCAGGCGAATCTGGGGGCGTTCCCGCAGGTGCTGCCGCATGACCTGCTGGCCCAGCAGCATGCTCCGGTCGTGGAAACTCCCAGTGGCAACTACTTCAATCGCTGGCCGAGACTCGAGAAGGCGTGGTACGGCCTTGGCTGGCGTGTGTTCGACTATGCGGGCACGCGCATCGTGCATCACGGCGGTGGTGTGCGGGGTTTCCGTTCGGAGATGGTGCTGGTGCCAGCGCTGGATATCGCCATGGTGGTGATGTTCAACGCCGAGACACCAGTGGCCAACGATGTCGTGCCGATGTTCCTGGATGCCATTCTGAATTGAGGAGGTTCCCAGTGAACCCGGTTATTGATTTGCTTTTCTCCCATCGCAGTATTCGCCGCTTCACCGAACAGCCGATAGCGGATGCGCTGCTCCAGGAAATACTGCGTGCGGGGCAGGCGGCGGCAACATCGAGTTTTCTGCAGGGTGCCACGATCATACGCGTACGCAAGCCGGAGAGCCGGAGCAAGATCGCGGCCTGGTCAGGTAATCAGGTTCACGTCGAGAAGGCCGCCGAGTTCCTGGTCTTCTGTGCCGACCTGAAGCGACCGGGCAACGCCTGCCGGGAATACGGCAAACCCTTTGCGGGGGATTACACCGAACACTTCATCATTGCGACGGTGGATGTGGCACTGATGGCACAGAATGTGGTGGTGGCGGCGGAGTCGGCGGGACTTGGTATCTGCTACATCGGGGGCATTCGCAACAAGCCTGCGGAACTGGCAGAGTTGCTCGCGCTGCCTGCTGGCGTCTACCCCGTGTTCGGTTTGTGTCTGGGCTACCCCGACCAGAACCCGGAGGTAAAACCGCGTCTGCCGCTGGAGGTCATCCTCAAGGAGGAGATCTACAACGAGGATGGTGATGCCCAGCGTGTTGCGGAGTATGACCAGAGAGTGCGTGAGTACTATGCCACTCGCACGGGCGGCGGTCATGGAATCTGCTGGAGCGAACAGGTCGCCAGCCTGCTCAGCGAGAAGTCCCGTCCGCACATGCGGCAGTTTCTCGCGGATCAGGGTTTCACGATGAAGTAGGGCGATTAGTCTGAACTAGATGACTCGGGCGCTGCGCAGGGCCTGAATCTCCTCGCTCGAATATCCCAGGTCCCCGAGTATCCGGTCAGTGTGTTCCCCCAGTGTCGGCGCGCGGTGGCGTATCGTTGGAGGTGTCAGTGACAGTCGCACGGGCGGACGCATGACCGGCGCAGGCTTCGCAAGACCTGGATAGTCGATGCGCTGCAGCATCCCTGTTGCCGCGACATGCGGATCATCGAGAACGTTCTGTGGCGACATGACCGGACCTGCGGGCAGGCGGGCCTCTTCCATCGCACTCAATACCTGTGCAGAGGTGCGTTCGGCACACCAGCGCGCCAACCGTTCACTGATGACAGCGCCGTTGTCGCCACGGCTGATGTCATCGCGGAAGCGCGGATCCTCCAGCCAGTGTGGTTCACCCATCAGCGCCACCCAGCGCTCGAACAGTGGACCACCCACGCTCTGCACCAGCACCCAGCCATCCTGAGTCTTGAATGTGTCGGCTGGTGCCGAAGTCTGGGAACGATTCAGAGTGGCAGTACGATTGATGGCGAGCGCATCCTGTTCGATGACAGTGCCATTGGTCAGTGTCAGTGCGGTGCTGAACAGCGAGCCTTCGACAACCTGGCCGCGTCCGGTCTTCTGGCGCTCCAGCAGTGCGGCCATGGTCCCGAAGGCGCTCAGACTGGCGGTACCGTAGTCGATGAAGGGGGCATAGGATTTGGCCGGTTGTTCGGGTGTGCCGGAAAGGTACATGGAGCCGGACATCGCCTGACCCAGACCGTCAAAGCCGACGCGATTGCTGTAAGGCCCGCCGCTGCCGAAGGCTGAAATCAGTGTGAGAATGATGTCAGGCTTGATGGCCTTCAGGCTGTCGTAGTCCAGCCCCATGGCCTGCAACGTGTCGGGCGGCAGATTGGCGACCACTACGTCTGCAGTGGCCACCAGTCGACGGACTATTTCCTGACCCTGCGGTTTCATCGGGTTCAGCGTCATGCCGAGTTTGTTGCGTCCCATCTGCATGAACAGGGCGCCATCCCCCTGCGGGGTAATGGGGGAGAGGAAGCGATCCTCGCTGCCCTGCACCTTCTCGATGCGGATAACCTCAGCGCCCAGATCTGCGAGCAGGCTCGCGCAGAACGGACCGGCAATATAGCGACCGAAATCCAATACCCTGATGCCTTCCAGAACCATGTTCATGCGCTCATTTCCCCCATTTTGAATGTGCGACGACGGGCGGCATTCTAGCACAGGGGGAGCGGATTCCATGGGCCGGGCTGGCGCGGACGAAGGCCTTCTGGTCGAAGCTTTTTCATGGACTCTTTTTGATTTGTGAGCATGTTAACAACACGCAATGCGGTGTCGGGACATAATTACAGCGTATACAGAAGTTCGCCCCGAGGTTCACCTCTGCGGGCCTGGCAGTAGACGTTGAGAAAGGAGCAGCAAGATGATGAGTGCAGACATCCAGCATACCACCAACATGCAGGCTTACCGCGAGCTGGTAGCCATATTGCGCAAACCTTATCAGGATGTTTGCATGGTGTGTGAAGGCACTGGCAGGGCGTCTCCGCAACAAGTCTGTCAGACCTGCAAGGGCAGCGGTCATCGCTGGCTTCGATTGATCTGATCCGTAC
The DNA here is from genome assembly GCA_001802565.1 of Gammaproteobacteria bacterium RIFCSPLOWO2_02_FULL_57_10. Taxonomy (GTDB): domain Bacteria; phylum Pseudomonadota; class Gammaproteobacteria; order Pseudomonadales; family Pseudohongiellaceae; genus UBA5078. The sequence goes on from MGYS01000036.1 coordinate 3,632, forward strand.
CACAGAATTTTCAGCCGCAAGCTTTGTGGTTTCCTGACACAGACCCGCAGTCATTATCCTGACTCCGGGTCTTTTTTTGCGCGACTCCTGGGTCTGACTGTTGCCTGTCAATCGCCGAGAGCTTCCTCTACAATGAGTCGCCCATACCACCCAGGGCTATCAGAGGGAGAAACCCCATGCGATCGATGCGAAACCCGTCATACATCCTGCTTGTTCTGCTGTTCTTCACCGGTCTTTCACACGCCCAGGGTGCGGCTGATGCTGTGTATACCTATGCTCCCGAGCGCAGCACGGGCGGCACTGGCAGGTTCTACATGGGACGTGAGACTTCCGGCGTGATGGGGCATCAGGCGGCCGACTGGCTGGAGCGTCCTCAGCGCACTCATGAGGAAATGCCGGATGAGGTTGTTGCCAACATGAATCTGCGCCCCACTGATGTGGTCGCGGACATCGGAGCAGGTTCCGGGTACTTCACGTTCCGCATGGCGGCACAGGTGCCGGAAGGCAAGGTGCTGGCAGTGGATATACAGCCGGAAATGCTGGCGATGATCGAAGAGCGCAAGAGCGCGGAAGACGTTGTGAATGTAGAGGGCATCCTCGGTGAGATCGACAACACCAACCTGCCACCGAATTCGGTAGACGTGGCGCTTCTGGTGGACGCCTATCACGAGTTTTCACACCCGCGCGAGATGCTGGAGAGTATCTTCAATGCCCTGAAGCCAGGCGGGCGTCTGATTCTGGTGGAGTATCGAGCAGAAGATGACTCGGTTCCCATCAGACCTCTGCACAAGATGACGCAGGATCAGGTGAAGCTGGAGATGAGTGTCTTTGATCTGCAGTTCGAAGAGACGCTGGACTTCCTGCCCTGGCAACACATGATGATTTTCTCGAAGCAGTAATTCAACGTTCCAGAAACACCCTGCTTATCAAGAACTGCTCATCGGTAGATGATCTCGCCTCGCAGCTCAGCGAGGCGGGACAGCAGTCTGTTCTGAGTGCCAATTGGCACCTCTGCCTGATTCATGGCCGCCATCATGTCTTCGACGATGGCGTTGAAATCCCCCTCGGTCACTCCCATGCCGACATGCGTATCGATCATGCTGTCGCCGGTGTATTCACACGGACCGTCTGCGATGAAGCACAGGTGTTCGCGCATCATGCTGCGAAAGCGCTCGACATTGGACACGGCGAAGTGATCGATGACACGCTCGTCGCGAGCGATGGCCATGATGAAGTTCTCGACGATGACATTGATGCCTTCCTGACCACCCAGAGCCTGGAAAAGATTTTCCTCCCTGGGAGCAGTGACGCAGGCTGTGAGGAATACCCCTGACAGTGTGAGCACTGCCACTCTGCAAACGAATCCGGCTTTTCTCATGACGTTACAGAGTCCCCTGAATGGAAAGATAGAATCCTGTCTGATCCGCTGCCCCTGCGATTTCCCCGAGATCCACCCATGCCGCAGTGACCGAGAAACGCTTGCTCGGTAACCAGGCCACGAAGACGTCCGTGGCGGACTCCTCATTCAGTGCCGAAAGGTTGTCACTCTTGTGACGATATTCAGCTCCGACGACCAGGCTGCGGGTCAGGAAGACTCCCGCAGCTGCCTCGAGATGCAGACGTGAACCCATGTCATCGCCACCATGACCGAGCAGTCCAAATTGATTGGCTGTTGAGTAACGGAGGTTCACATTCAGCATGGTGGTGCGATTGGCAATGCCATCTATCCAGGCGCGGGCGGTGCTGACATACACATCGGTGCCATGTGTCTTTCTTGCGCCGACTGCGCGCGCTGTAGCGGGATCGCGCAGGGAATGATGTTCGGCGCCGATCACGATCTGTGGCACGGTTCCATAAAGCAGATCGCCAGCCAGTCTGTATTTCAGACCGACGATATCCTGGCTGATGCGGGCGTCATTGGCCTTGATCGTGAAATTCTGACGCGCATACGACACCTCGATGCGATCCTTGTAATTGAATCCGGCTCCTGCCACATCGAGTGTGAAATCATCGACATTGGCTGTAGTGAGAAAGACACTGCCGCCCCATTCCTCGCGTGTGCTGTGACTCGTCAATACCGCCCACGGAGTCAGGCCGCCACCGCCTGCGCCACTGATGGAGCTGACCCCGCCGGTGCCCTTGATGCGGCCATCGGCGTGTGCAGCCAGAGGCATACAGAGGAGAAGCAGGGCGCTGCCGAACAACGTCAGATTTGTCTTCGTCATGGTGGGGAGATTCTCACGAGTCCTTGTGTTCAATTGTCATTCAGGGCGCGGAAGCCGAAGACCTGGGCGGGTTCGTTGATGGTCAGAGTCACATCGAGTTGGCCGCCATTGGCAATGGTCGAGGTGCTGACCTGTCTGCGGTTGTCCGCATCGGCAGACCATGGGTGCCAGATCGTCAATTCTGCGGGAACGCTGGTCTGCGAGAAACTGACGGTGCCGCTGAGATCGGTGACTGCGACATCCTGTGAGGCGCTGACGTAGATGTAACCCACCATGCTGTCGTGGATATTGCAGCCAAGCACCGCTACTCCGGCCTTGTCGAACAGGACCGGATCACCCGGTATATCGGCGTAGAGTTCGGTCGAGAACTGTCGGATGGGTGAAAACGAGTAGACGTGATGGCGGATGTTGTCGTTGTTCGGGAAATTGACGTGCTGACCCTGCTGCACCGCGATCACCATGGGCACGAATCGCTTGTCGATCTGATCAATGATCGCCACGTTGGTGGGTGCCGTGACGACGGGATTGAGGGGGCTTTCGACTACCGCATTGCTGACCGGATTACCGTTCTGATCGACTACCCTGACAGTGAAGTCGGCGGCCTGTGTCGCGCTGGTGAATCCCAGCGTCACGAAGATGATTGCGCGGCAAATTGAGGTCAAGAAAGTAGGCACAAGATAGTCTCGAAGCGTGTGAGTGTGGCGGTCGGGCATGACTCCCGTCTGTGCGGCATCATGCCCGAATCAGCAAAACCTTGCCGATAATGCTCCCAAACTTCAGTACGAGCAAACCCGTGATCTGGATCACGGGAAGACAGCGTCCGTGATCAGAATGTGGTGCGGACTTTCAGCGCCAGTTTCTGACCATTACCGTTGCATGAGTCCTCGATCTCGTCAAGCACGCCCGCACCGCTCACCCCCGCAAAGCGCAGGCGCTCGCGGCAGAACTCGGAACTCAGCGTGTTCATGGACTCCAGACGGAAGGTCACGCTCTCGAACGCCACCTTGGAGATGAACAGACTGAGCATCGGGCCCGGCTGGTGTCGTTCGATGCTGCTGATGTCGACGTCCTTGGTACCGCCACTGAGTTCCATGTTGTAGTTGAAGCCGTAGTTCAGGCCGAGCGCGGGAATGTCATGACGGAAACCGAGCGAGGTGTTGCCTCGACCGTTGAAGCGTCGGTCCTCTCCCAGAATCGGATCGAACACATAGGAGTCGAAGAGGTTGACGCTGGTTGTCAGCACCGCGTCCGGCAATCCCAGAAAACCGAGTCTGGCGCTGGCATCCATGTAGATGCCGTAGCGTTTGCCGTTGCCAAGATTGCCCGTGGCAGAGTTCAGTTTGTCCGGGCTGGTGGAGATATCGATCTTGCCGATCACGTCGTCGATGTCACGATAGAAGGCTCGTGAGCTGAGCACGCCGCCGTCGTTCGGCAATCGATACTCCACCGCGAATTCGTAGCGGATCTCCTTTTCCTGCACCAGATCCGGATTGCCGGCATCGGTTTCCTTGTCCAGATCCGAATTGTTGGCTGTTGCGGTGAAACTCTCGAAACTCAGTTGCGACACGGCGCGCTCGACCGTGGCGCGCAGCTGCACGGAGCTGGTCATGTCGTAGCGATAATCCAGCTTCGGTCGCACGAAGTCGAAGTCGCGGCTGCGGCTCGCGGCACCGCTCTGGGTGATGGTGGAGGTTTCGTAAAGCAGCGTGCTCTCCAGCGTCATCTTGTCGTTGAGCATCCAGTTGTGGACCGCAAAACCTTCGTACCGCATTTCCTCCACGGTTGATCCGGGGTTGGAGGCGCTGAGCACGGGCACGAGATTGCCGTAGGCAGGCGATGGAGTTCCTGACGCAGTTCCCGAGCCGTAGAAAAGGCTGGAATCGAGAATGGTCTGGGCACGCTCGAGACCAAGCTGCATATCCTGAGTCTCGCTGAGACGCCAACTGTAGGTGCCCTGGCCAATGCGTTCGCGAGTCCGGCGATTGGATTCCAGATACAGGTTCTTGCTGCTGTTGGCATCCGTCACGGCAAAGCGCTCGCGCACGCTGTCACGCACTTCTTCGTTCACGACAAAGAGGAACTGGAGGCGGTGGCCATTGGCGAAGTTGTGCTCGTGATTGCCGCCGATTTCCCAGTTGCTGGATTCGTAATCGGTCTCTTCAAACTCACGACGCGGATTCTGGGTCGTGGCGGGAAGGCTGAAGAAATTCCTGCGCACTGCGAGGGGATGACTCTCATCGGCAAAAAGGGCATTCAATTGGATGCGATCGCGCTCGAAGTCATAGCCCAGGTTCATGCTGGTTTCGAAAGCCGTCTTGTCGCGGATACTGTCGTCCTCGAGGATCTCATCAAGCGTGAAGTCCGGCTGATAGCTGTACTCGGTGCGTTCGCTGTGACTGTACTGAGGGTCAGCCTGGATATTGAAAAGGTAATTGAAGTCGCCTGACTGACCGCCATACGACAGTGACGCACCCGGATCGAGCTGGCCGTCGCGATGCAGGTCGGTATTGACCTCGGCAGAAATGCTGGAGCGATTGCTGGACTCCTTGAGCACGATGTTGACGACCTGACTCGCCCCGCGTACATCCATGGTGCCGGAAGAGCCGCGAATGATCTCGATACGCTCGACCTGGTTGGCTGCAATCCGGGTCAGCTGGCTGCTGGCAGAATTGTCCTTGCCCGCAATGCGCTTGCCGTCGATCAGCAGGTCGCCGCCGGAGCCAAGGCCTCGGCCGCCACCACCGTTGTTATTGTTGAGCGAGACCCCGGGAATGCGGGTGATCATGTCGTTGGCGGATACGGGAGTGTATTGATCAAAAAAGGAAGCGGGATAAATGACTGTGGAGTCGTCGCCAGCCACTTCGCCCGGCATGGCTTCCTGGGCTTGGACCTGGGCTTGGACCTGAGTCTGGAGAAGATTGGCGCTGCAGATCGCGAGAGTCAGTGCTGTGATACGCAGTTGCCTGGTGCCGATTGTCTGTCTAACGAATTGCCTGATGGTCATGTAAGCTCCGGAATTTAGACTTAATAGCTGCCGCATGCTTGGCCGCTACGGGTTCCGTTCAACGCCTGACTTGGCCCTGATCGAATCAAAAAAACCGCAATGGTACAGGACGACAGGCCGTGGAAACAGTGACAAATTGCAAGGATTGGTGAGCAATTGCTCGCACTCGGGCCAATCCTGCAGGCAATTTTCGCCATCGTGCTGACTCTTTACGGATGAAGGTGAGCAGGCTCTGCTTTGCGCTTTAACAGTCGATTGAGCATAATGCCGTCCTGATTTTGGCCTTCCGGAGAGAGAGAAAAGTATGCAGCGCGAGTCCATGGAAGTAGATGTTGTCATCGTAGGGGCGGGGCCCGCAGGCCTCTCGACGGCATGCCGGTTGCTGCAACTGGCAAAGGACGCCAACGTCGAGATCAGCGTCTGCGTGCTGGAAAAAGGCTCCGAGATTGGCGCTCACATTCTCTCGGGAGCTGTCTTCGAAACCACGGCGCTGGACGAGTTGTTTCCGGATTGGAAGGACAGGGGCGCACCATTGAACACCGCCGTTACCGGTGATGATGTCTACTACCTGTCCGGTCCACAGAAGGGTTTCAGGTTCCCTGGGCTGCTGGTGCCGACGCCCATGCACAATGATGGCAACTACATCATCTCTCTGGGCAATCTGTGTCGCTGGCTGGGCGAGCAGGCGCAGGAGCTGGGAGCAGAGGTATTCCCCGGATTCGCTGCCGCCGAGATTCTCTACAACGAGGATGGCAGCGTCAAAGGGGTGGCCACGGGTGATATGGGTGTTGCTGCCAATGGTGAGCACAAGGACACTTTCGAGCCGGGTTTCGAGTTCCATGCGCGTTACACCGTCTTCGCCGAGGGTTGCCGCGGGCATCTGGGCAAGGAGCTGATCCGCAAATTCGGTCTCGACAAGGACTCTGATCCGCAGCACTACGGTATCGGACTCAAGGAAGTCTGGGAGATTCCCGCCGAGAAGCACAAGGAAGGGCTGGTGGTCCATACGGCCGGTTACCCCATGATCGGTGCGAGCTATGCCGGTTCCAGTGGTGGCTTCCTCTATCACAGCGAGAACAATCAGGTATCGCTCGGTCTCATCGTCGATCTGGGATACAGCAATCCACATATCAGTCCCTACGACGAGTTTCAGAAATTCAAGCAGCATCCGGTGATCCGTCAATACATCGAGGGCGGCAAACGTCTGAGCTATGGAGCTCGCGCGCTGAACAAGGGCGGGCTGAACTCCCTGCCAAAGATGACCTTTCCCGGTGGTCTGCTGGTCGGTTGCGATGCGGGCACGCTGAACGCGGCGAAGATCAAGGGCAGCCATACAGCCATGAAGTCGGGAATGCTGGCTGCCGAGGAGCTGATTGTTGCCTTGCGCACACCGGCGGATGCCACTGCGGGCAATCGTGAACTCACGGGTTACGCGGCACGTTTCAAGGCCTCCGGTTTGTATACCGAGCTGCATAGAACGCGCAATTTCAGCGCCGGGTTTCATGCACTGGGCTTCTGGCTGGGCAGTGCGCTGGTGTTCATCGAACACAACATCTTTGGTGGCCGGTTCCCGTTCACGTTCCGTGACAGGACTCCGGATCACGCGCAGCTGAAACCGGCGGCACAGTGCCGGAAGATCGAGTATCCGAAAGCGGACGGCAAGATCAGCTTCGACAAGCTCTCTTCAGTATTCCTGTCGAATACGAATCACGAAGAAGATCAGCCCTGCCATTTGCGGCTGATTGATCCTGCCATTCCCATCGGTCGTAATCTGCCCATGTTTGATGAGCCCGCTCAGCGCTACTGTCCGGCGGGGGTGTACGAAGTCGTGCAGGAGGCTGACGGTGGCAAGCGGTTCCAGATCAACGCCCAGAATTGTGTGCACTGCAAGACCTGCGACATCAAGGACCCGGCACAGAATATCCAGTGGGTTGCACCGGAAGGCGGTGGTGGGCCCAACTATCCCAACATGTAAGTGATCTGCTGGAGCGGGCGTGCCCGCTCTCACGCCCTTCTGACCTTGCCAAGCTCCAAGCCTCGGGAGTACGCTTGGGCTATTCCCGGTCAAGGAGCAGGTCATGTTGCGCTTACTCGTTCTCCCGATTTTCCTGCTGTCATTTCTCCAGGAGGTCAAAGCTCAGGAGGCGATAGCGAGGGAGCGCTGGTTCGAGCTTGATACTGGCAATTTCCGCGTCTTCAGCCAGCTTTCCAGAGGACAGACCGAGCGCGCGGCGGTCGAACTGGAGCAGTGGAGAGAGGCTGCTGTCGCTGTTCTCGGGCCTTCTGTGGCCGCTGGCCGTGACCCGATCCAGACTTACGTTTATCTCTTTGATGACGAAGATGCTCTGCGGCTCTTTGCCGAGGGCGAGGAATCTTCATATCTCTATTCTTCCCCGCGCGCCGGGTTTCTGATCCTGACCGATTCCGACGCCTCTCTTGATCTTGCCCAGCACCACTACAGTCACTTCCTCATCAACAATCGTCCGATCGGCGTTCCGCGCTGGTATGAGGAGGGCATGGCCGCTTATCTCAGTCGCGTGCGCGCCAGCTCCGGTGAGCTCGAACTGCGGGCCTTTCGCGACGAGCAGATCGAGTTTGCCACCCGCCTGAATGAAGCTCTGTCTCTCGAGGCTCTCCTGTACGACGATTCGGCACTGGCTTCCCCGCGACTCATCCAGATTGCCAATTTGAAATCGGCGATGTTTCTGCATTTTCTCCTGCACGGACACGAGTGGGAGGGGTTTCCTGATCGTCGAGCCCAGTTGCAGGCCTATCTGGAATTCCTGCAGCAGGGGCGTACGGCAAGGTTTGCGTATGATCAGGGGTTCGCTGATCCCGTGGCGACCCTCGAGCGGGATTTCGATCGTTTCCTGCCGGTGTTTCTGGAAAGCGGCGATGTCCATCGCCCTCTCATGACGCTCCCCGACCAGCCGGAGCGGGAAGCTGTCGAACCCACTGCCGATGCGATCACGCTGGCGCTTGCCGAACTGTCGTTGCACAGTGGAAAGTTCAACGGAGCCGAGGTGCTGTTTGGTGATCTGGTGACCCGCCAGTCGCAGGTCGGCAGAGCCTTCTCCGGCCTCGCCGATGCCCGACGCATGCGCGTGCGAGGCCCGGAAGAGACCATGCCGGATGTTGTTCCCCTCTATCTCCAGGCGGTCGCCATGGAGGACAGCGATCCACAGCTCTATCTTGATTACGGGCAGTATCTGGATACGGAACTGCATGACTGTGAGAAGGGCTACTCTGCGCAGGAAAGACAGTCCATGCAGGACGATATGCAGACCTACTTCGCCAGGGCGCTCGAGCTCGCGCCAGAGTCCCCGGAGGTAAACCTCTCCTATGCCAGGATATTCCTCATGGAAGGGCAGGACTGGCGGCAGGGGCTGGAATATCATCGCAAGGCCTTTGCCGCGATGCCTGCCGACGGTTTCATCATGGAGCAGGCGATTGAATATGCGCTTGCAGCAGCACAGTACGACGAGGCGAGAACGCTGATTACCCGCCTCGCGCGCCCCCTGCATTTCTGGGGTACACAGCCATGGATTGCCGACTTGAGCAACAGGCTGCAAGCCGCTGAACGCGGACAGGCGTATGACGTCTGTGCAGCCTCAACACCATGACGAGGTCATCATGATTGCGGCGCGTTGCACACTTCTGGGTTGCTTGCTGCTATTCGCACTTGGTGCCAATGCGGAATTGCTCGACCCTGATAGCGCCGGACATCCCTTTCTGGAGCGGTGGAGCAAAGCGCTGGATGACCTGGGCATCGACACTGCATTCAATCTCAATGTGCGCAATGTGGCCAACACTGTCCCGCGCCGTCCTCGCGTCGGAGCGCTGGCGGATCTGCCGCCGTTGCGCTTCCCCATGACCTCCGAGTTGCTGCAGTGGGAGCAGGCCTTCAACGCCGCTGACATTGGTGCCGTGGCATTCATGCCGGCGCATCGTCTGCCTGCCGCTGGCGCAGCCTCTTCCTATCAGCAGTTCCACGATGCCTGGCTGGGTGCAGACGCGGAAGAGCGCTACTTCCTGACATATCATGCGGACGACCAGGAGTCAGCGCTGGCCGTTGTCTCAGCGTTGCAACAGGCTCACGGGTTGTGGCATCTGCCAGCTCTGTCTGCCGCCAGCCCGGTCGACGTGGCGGAATCTGCCGGCCGGCTCTATGCAACCACAGGGCAGCGCTGGATCATCGACTCCGTAGCTGCCAGGGACTATGAGTCGGAGATAGCGGAGTTTGCCTACTTGGGGGAGGAGCTGCGTCGCAACAGCAGCTCTGTGGTCGATAGCGAGAGCCGGGCGCTGCGCCGGATCGCGTCCGGAGAGCCTGCCGTCTTTCTCAAGGAGAGTCTTGGCGATGAATTCGAAGCCTCCACGATTCCTGAAATTATCGTGCCGGGAGGAATAGCATTTGGCGAGAATGCGGTCTTTGCCAATGAGTTCAACAAGGTTGTGTTCGAGAACGACAGGTTGTGGCTGGAGGACAACGATGGGCAGCGCTTCCGCCTTCCGGACGAGGATGTGCAAGCGTGGAAAGCGCATTTCGATTTTGCAGTCCGTTCGGAGGCCATTTCGTCAGATGCCATCGTCGACATCGACGAGCGCGGCCGGGTCAGGATTTCCTCGACCCTGCAGGACACCGATGTCGGCGTTGAAATGGTCAGGATCGATGCCGAGCCACCCAAATATGTGCAGCGGCTTGATGTCAGAAAAAGCGTGATCATCGATACCTCCGTGCGATTCTCGGTCGCCGGGGAGATGATGGAGACCGACGCTGTGAATATGGCGGAGTTCGCGACAGAGTACGAGGTACGCTTCCTGCAGTCGGATCGCATGCGGATTGCCACCACGCAGGCGGCTGTTGTGTATCAATATACGTCGGCGACGGGTCAGTCACAGCTCAGTGATTCCTGGGGGCCGGATGCCTTTCGACTTGAGGGGCGAACAGATTTTGCAGGGTTGGGGGAAAGCACCGCGAACGCGGCGCGACATGCGGCATGGATCGCCCTGTTTCGCGCGGTTGTGGACAATTCGCTGGATTTTTCTCACGGCCGCTATGACTTCATGAAGATTGACAAGGCCGGACGTTCGACACCGTCCCGTATATGAGCGAGTGAGAGATAACATGTTGACGGGTTCCAGATTGTACAGATGTCTGATGTTATGGCTGATGTGCTTGTGCACGTCGGCCTGCTCCATGATTCAGCTCGATTTCAGTTTCGCTGATGACAACGACATGGACTCCATCATTCTGGGACAGAGCGCGGACGCGTTTCCCGAGATCGAAACGATGGCGCTGAACCAGGAGATCATCGACTACCTGGAGGCAAACGTCCGTAGTACAGCAAGTGACCGCGAGGTCGTGGATCGTTTGCGTGAACTGTTGTTTGAAGAAGACTATCTCAACATTCAGTACGATGATCTGAAGACCCGCACTGCCATTGAGACGTTCCAGGATCGCCAGGGTAATTGTCTGTCCGTCGTCAGTCTCTATATTGCCATGGCGCGTCATCTCGGCGTGGATGCACGCTTTCAGACTGTCAAGGTGCGACCGCGCTGGGATCGCAGGGGCGAGCTGCTGGTCATCAGTCAGCACATCAACGCGGTGGGGCGCTTTGGACAAAGCACCTACTACGTCGTCGATTTCACCCCCGAGATCTCCGTGCAGCAACTGACTGCGTCCACTGTCACCGACACTCATGCGAGGGCTCTGTACTTCAACAACCTTGGTGTGGAGAGACTGATTGCTGGTGAATACGAAAAGTCACTGCAGTTCTTCAAGAATGCATTGTGGATAGATCCGGCACTCTCCATTGCGTGGAACAATATCGGCACCGCCTACAATCGCAACGGCGACAAGACTCTGGCGGAGTATGCCTACCGCAAGGCCTACGCAACGGATAAAACCAATGCGACTGCGATCAACAACCTCGCGAAGTATTACCATAATCAGGGAGACCTGGAGACATCTGAACGCTACGCCAGAGCGATCGAGCGATTCAACAACAGCAATCCCTATTATCACTACAACATGGGTAACATGGCCTATGCCGAAGCGGATTTCGAGATGGCGCGCGAGCACTTCACTCGCGCCATTCGTCGCAAGGAAGCGGAGCCGGATTTCTACTATGCCTTGAGCAAGACCTATGAGCAGTTGGGTGATGAGCTGCAATCCCAACGTATGTACCAGATGGCACGACTGATGGTCCTGGCCAGCGATGAGATCTATTTGCCAAGTCAGGACAAGGTACGCATCGTCAATGAGAAGAGCATATTGCGGGAAACGAGTGCCGGATTCAGTATCAACACAGGCGAGGCGCGTTAGTCGACTCCCACCTCACACGAAATCCATGGTCAATGCATATGGTTGCAGCAGTTCAAGGGCTCTGGATTTCTGTGCGGCATCCTCGATCCTGATGGTGAGGACAAGGCCTCGCTGCTTGTCGATGCAGCCTGTGATGCTGGCGTCTATTTGCTGTTCTTCCAGTACCTCTCGCAGTACCATTTCACTGATTTTCTGCCGCAGAGTCGGCTTGTAGATCTTGCCGACAGCTGTCAGTGGCATCGCGGGAATGATTTCGATGCGTCTTGGAATCGCTGCACGTTCCGAGATGCGTTGTTCGCAGAAATCCAGCAGCTCCCGGGCGTTGGATTGAGCGCCATTGTGCAGCACCACGAACGCCATGGGGAGCTCTCCCGCATAGGCGTCTGGCAGACCGACGGCAACCGCACTCGCCACTGCAGGGTGAGCACTCAAGGCTTCTTCTATCAATGCCGGATCGATATTGTGACCACCGCGGATGATCAGGTCCTTGGCGCGCCCGGATAGATAGACAAAACCGTCGGCATCCAGATAGCCCAGATCACCCGTGTTGAACCAGCCATCCTCCACCCAGGCGTTTGCGTTGTCGCTCGCTGCCTTGTAGCCGCAGAATACCTGTGGCCCCTTCACGAGAATGACACCACTTTCTCCCAGAGCACAGTCCTTGGTGACTTTGCCTTCATTGACATGAGCAATACGTACGCGGGAGTAGGGCAGGCGCATTCCCACGCTGCCTGGTGGCTGCCATGCCGGTGCGCGGGAGATCAACGCGGTCGTCTCCGTCATGCCGTAGCCATTGGCCACCTCCACCGAGAATTTTCTTTCGAAACTTTGTTCGAACGCATGCGGCAGTGGAGCTGCACCGGAATTGATATTGGTGAGGCAGCTGATGTCAGCGTCCCCGACGGGGATCTGGGACAACGCCATCAATACAGTGGGGACGGTGGAAAACCCTCTGACTTTGAAGCGGGCGATGTGATGCCAGAAGTTCTTCATACCCTCGGCGCTGCGAAAACCCGCCGGTGTCATCAGCACGACGCGGTAACCCACACTGAACGCCGAAACTCCCTGAATGATGACGCCATAGATGTGAAACAAAGGCAGACCGCACAGAATGGTGTGGCGTGGCAGATGTGCGGTATAGACCTGCATGAGCTGTCCCAGGAAAGCCATGTTGCCATGAGTTAGCTGCGCAATCTTGGGGCGTCCTGTGGTGCCTCCGGTATGAAAGTAAGCGGCAATCTGTTCCGGCGAAAAGCGCCGCTGGGAAAGGAGTCGGTCCGTTGGTTGCGCCGCAATCGATGAGTTGAAATCCATCACGCGAAGAGATGAATTTTTAAGAACGGCAGGTTCGTTACTGGTAAGTCCTGGTTGTTGAACCGCCAGCACCACTTTCACCGTGTTTGTCAGTTGCACCACCTTCTGCAGTTTTTCCCATAGATCGGAGTGCAGGGACGGAGCAAGGCAGATGATGCTCTTCGATTGCGCGGCGTCAACGATTTCCGCGATGTGTTCCGGTTCCAGCATTGGATTGATCGGATTGGCAATGCCGGCCGCCTGACTGCCCCATATTGCAGGATGGCTCTGCGGCAGGATAGGCAGAAGAATGGATACCGAATCACTTTGCTGCAGCCCGAGTACATGCAACAGATTGGCAGTCTGCGTGATCTGCTGCGCCAGTGCGCGGAACGTGATGGTTTGAGCGGTTTCGTCGCGCTGACCGGTCAGCAGGAATTCTATGGCGGGTTCGTTCGCGAAACGCTCACCGCTCTGCATGAAGAGATCGTAACTGTTGGTGTGAGGGAATTGTGTGAGGAGTGGCGTCTTTTCAAATTCTTCTATGCTGGACAGAGTATCCAGCAGTGGCTCTGCCACGGGCGTGCTGCCAAGATTGATCGCCATTCCGACTCCCCCTGATATTTTCTTGTTGTAGTCACCGTCAGCCTGGTGCAGGTGTGCCGGGCACCTCCTGTGCACAGCATCAACTGCTTATATCATGTTCCCGCGCCGTGATGCCAGCCTCCGCGACCGGGCCGACAGAAGTGTGGGAGCGAGCCCTGCTCGCGATTGTCGTGTGCTCTCTGCTCGCGCAACTGTGGAGGCATGCTGCACTGGCATTGACAGATACTTTCAAGCAGAATTGGCGCCTGTTTCTGCAAGCGATGCGGAGTTGCCCCTGGACGAAAGTTGTGGCGTGAATTCCGGTCTCTGCACTCAGCTGTAACCATTGACGGCATCTTGGCCGCATTCTCAACACAGGAGTACAACATGAACAAACTCTGGACCAGAATTCTCGGTACAACCGCGGCACTGGCGGTCTCCTCTTTACTGATAGCGCAGCAGATAGAAAAGACACCCGCACCTGAAGGTGCTCAGCTGTATATCATCTCTCCACAGAACGGTGCTGTTGTGCCACCAACGTTTCCGGTGGTCTTCGGTCTGAAGGGCATGGGCGTGGCTCCGGCTGGTACACAGGTTGGTAACACGGGCCATCATCACCTGCTGGTGGATGGCGCTGCCCTGCCTGATCTGAATGCGCCACTTGGCACTGCGGTTACGCATTTTGGTGCCGGCCAGACCGAGACCACGCTGACACTTGCGCCAGGACAGCACACATTGCAGCTGATCCTGGGTGATCATCTGCACATTCCGCACAATCCGCCGGTTGTTTCCGAGCAGATCACCATCACTGTTCGTGAGTAATGACTGCCATCAGGCTCAGTGCTCTCGATCAGTCGCCCATTCGCAGCGGCGGGACCGCTGCGCAGGCGCTGGCCGAGAGCATCGAACTTGCCCGCCATGTCGAGTCGCTCGGCTATGAACGCTACTGGGTGGCGGAACACCACGGTTCCTCCAGTTTCGCCGGATGCTCTCCCGAAATCCTGATCGCACGCATAGCGGCCGAGACCAAACGCATCCGTGTAGGTTCCGGCGGTGTGATGCTGATGCATTACAGCCCCTATAAAGTCGCGGAAAACTTTCTTCTCCTGCAGACTCTGTATCCAGGCCGACTCGATCTCGGTGTCGGCAGAGCGCCCGGCAGCGACGGCATCACCGCGCAGGCGCTGGCGTACGGCTCACCTATCGGTGTCGAATACTTTCGCAACAAGTTGCTTGATCTGCGGGCCTTTGTCAGAGGGGAGCGCCCCGAAACCAGCTCGTTTTCCAGAGTGAGGGCGACGCCCCGTGTGAATGAACTGCCTCAGTTCTGGTTGCTTGGATCGAGTGAACAGAGTGCCCTTTATGCCGCCGAGCTGGGCATGTGCTATTCAGTCGCGCATTTTCTCAATCCGACAGAGAGTCATCATCTCGCCGCGATTTACCGTGACAACTTCCAACCATCGGAGGAGAACCCCGCGCCTTGCGTCAATGTCGGAGTGTTCGTGCTTTGTGCCCCCACGTCGGAAGAAGCCGAAGATCTGGCTCTGACCAGGGACATCTGGAGGCTTGGACTGGAGCGTGGTGAACCGGGGCCCATTCCATCCGTGGAAGAAGCCCGGGCCTACGCCTTGAGCGATGGAGAGCGCGAGTTGATTCAATATCGACGTCAGCACGCGATTTGCGGAACGCCGGAACAGGTGCGCGTTCGCCTGCAGGCGTTGGCAGAGAGCCACGGGTCAGATGAGTTGGTGGTGATCAGCAACTGCCACGATTTTGCGGCACGCAAACGCTCTTATGCGCTGTTGGCAACCGCGTTCGGATTGGATGCAAGGATTGCTGGAAGCTCAGCTTGAACGATTGATGGCGAGGTCGGCCATGTCTTCAAGCGCCGTGCGATACACGCTGGCATCCAGTTGGGCCAGAAGTGCTCTCGCGTTGCTGATCTCGTTCTGGGCAAGCTGGCGCGTGTACTCAAGGCCACCCGACTTCTTCACGATGGCAATCACTTCCTGCAACTGCTCCTGATTGCCGTTTTCGATGCTGCTGCGCAACAAGGCTATCTCGGCAGGTGCCGCAGTACGCATGGCATGAA
>MGYS01000036.1:19171-25732 GCA_001802565.1 Gammaproteobacteria bacterium RIFCSPLOWO2_02_FULL_57_10
GGGCTTGCCCGCTGCCAGATCGTCCCCGATGTTCTTGCCCATGGTTGCGGCATCACCATCGTAGTCGAGCACGTCATCAACCAACTGGAACGCCATGCCGATGCGCATGCCGGCTTCGCGCAAAATTTCTCTCTGCGTATTCGATGCACCAGCCAGGATCGCGCCACATTCGGCGGCGGCCTGAAACAGAATGGCGGTCTTGTTGCGCATCACATTCATGTAGCTGGCTTCGGTCGCCGCGCTGTTGTGCTTGTTGATCAATTGCAGAACTTCGCCTTCGGCAATCTTGTTGGTCGTGTCGGCAATGATCCGCATGATCTCCATGCTGCCGAGACTCACCAGAATCTGGAAAGCCCTGGAGTAGATGAAGTCGCCAACCAGTACGCTGGAGGGATTGTTCCACTGCTCGTTGGCGGTAGGGCGGCCGCGACGCATGGACGACATATCCACCACATCGTCGTGCAACAGTGTTGCGGTATGAATGAATTCGATGACGGCAGCCAGATGGATGTGCGCCTCTCCCATGAAGCCGCAGCTCCTGGCGCTCAGCAGTACCAGAACAGGACGCATGCGCTTGCCGCCTGCGTCGACAATGTAATGGCCGATGCTTTCGACCAGAGCGACATCAGAGTGCAGCTGGTCGACGATGAACCGGTTCACGGCATCGAAGTCTGCCGCTACCGCTGCGCGGATATTGTTGTACATTGAAACTACCGTGAAAGGTCCTGCTGTCCGAAACTTCCGTTGCTGAAGGAATGGAGCTGCCGGGAATGTGAGTTGCGTTACAATTTTGAGCCTGCATGCTAGGGGTGAAGGCGGGGACTGTCAAGGCGGCAACCCGGACGTTCCTGGTCAGCGGAACGATTGTCCAGAGCCTGATAAATTGTGCTTTTCAGGCTTGCCTCTCAGTGGATGATCCCGTAAAATGCCCGCCCCTATAGGTACTGCCGGGTCAAGGTGTGGTACGGATGTGCTGACGCAGCGTTGGCGACTCCGAATTGCAACCCCGAGCTGCCACAGAATTCAAAAGCTATCCCCAATGTGGAGTGATTTATGTACGCGGTAATAGAAAGTGGTGGCAAGCAGCATCGAGTTGTAGAGGGTGAAATCCTCAAACTGGAGAAACTGGAAGCCGCTGCAGGTGAAGAAGTCAGTTTTGACAAGGTTCTGATGGTTGGCGAAGGCGAGTCTGTGAAGATCGGTACTCCCTACGTGACTGGCAGCAAGGTGACTGCAGAGGTTCTCCGTGAGGGCCGTGCGAAGAAAGTGACGATCATCAAGTTCCGTCGCCGCAAGCACCACCTGAAGCACCAGGGCCACAGACAGTGGTTCACCGAAGTCAAAATCACCAGCATTTCCGCATAATCAAACCCGGCATAAACTGGCAGGAGTAAACAAATGGCTCATAAAAAAGCAGGTGGTAGTACCAGTAACGGCCGCGATTCCCAGTCGAAACGACTTGGTGTGAAGCGTTTCGGTGGCGAGAATGTTCTGGCTGGCAACATCATTGTTCGTCAGCGTGGCACGCACTTCCACCCCGGTGTCAATTGTGGTCTGGGCAAGGATCACACGCTGTTCGCGACTGTACATGGCACGGTCAAGTTTGAAGTGAAGGGTCCTGATCGCAGGAAGTTTGTCAGCATCATTCCTGCTGTATAAGACGCCTTCACGTTAGTTCTCCTGCGTCACGACAGCAGTCCTGCGCAGGAGCATCAAGAGCCTCGTCATGTGACGGGGCTTTTTTATATGGGCGGTTCTTGCAAGTCGATTCGCCCCATGACACGTTCTAGTTCCGGAAGTCACATGACTTTCTCCCTGGCAGGTATGCAATGAAGTTCGTAGATGAAGCTGAGATCACTGTGGAAGCAGGTAAGGGCGGCAATGGCTGCATGGCCTTCCGCAGAGAGAAATTCATCGCCAAGGGCGGCCCTAGCGGTGGCGATGGTGGCGACGGAGGCAGTATCTATCTGGTGGGCGACAGCTCGCTGAATACGCTCGTGGACTTCCGTTTCCAGCCCCAGTACAAGGCGCAATCCGGGCACAGTGGCATGAGCAAGAACTGCACCGGCCACAGCGGTGCCGATCTGGTCGTGCGGGTGCCCATGGGCACGAGTGTTGTCGATGCCAATACCGAGGAGCTTATCGCCGATATCTCTGTGGAAGGGCAGAAAGTGCTTGTCGCCAAAGGCGGCCATCATGGTTTGGGCAACACCCGATTCAAGTCCAGCACCAATCGTACGCCGACCAAGACTACCAATGGCACGCCGGGCGAGCATCGGGTACTGCAGTTGCAACTGAAGGTGCTCGCCGATGTGGGTCTGCTGGGTATGCCCAATGCGGGCAAATCCACACTGATTCGCGCTGTCTCCTCCGCCAGACCGAAGGTTGCTGATTATCCGTTTACCACATTGGTTCCCAATCTGGGCGTCGTGCGAGTCAGCAGTGAGCGCAGCTTCGTCATGGCCGATATCCCTGGCGTGATCGAAGGGGCGTCCGAAGGCGCGGGGCTGGGTTTCCGCTTCCTCAAGCATCTTTCGCGCACCCGCCTGTTGTTGCATCTGGTCGATGTAGCGCCCCTCGATGGCTCTGATCCTGTCCATCATGCACGCAAGATTGCCGAGGAGCTGGAAAAGTTCAGTCCGACTCTCGCCAAGAAAGAGCGCTGGCTGGTGTTGAACAAGTTTGACCTTGTTCCCGAAGAGGAGCGTGACGCTCTGGTTGAAAGGATAGTGCGCGAGTTGGATTGGGATGGCACCGTGTTCACGGTGACGGCTATCAAGGGTGAAGGTTGCCCCGATATGTGTCAGGCCATCATGGTATCCGTGGAAGAACACAGGCGCCGCCTGTTGGAAGACCCCGACTATCAGGAGCGCCAGGCTGAGCTGGATCGCGAGATGGAGTATGAGATCCGCAAGAGCATCGAACACAGCAGAGCACTCAGGAAGCAACTGGCCGACGAGGAAGAGTTCGACGATCTGGATGACGAAGATTTCTGAGTTGGGGGCCGCACGCGGCCACTTGTTAACACCTGGAAAAGAGTCCAACACGCAATGCGCAAAGATCTGCTGAAAACACGCTGCTGGGTCGTCAAGATAGGCAGTTCTCTGATTACCAATAATGGGCTGGGCTTGGACAAGACGGCCATTGCGGCATGGGTCAATCAGTTGGTGACGCTGCAGAAGCAGGGGATTCAAGTCGTGCTTGTCTCTTCGGGTGCTGTTGCCGAAGGCGTTGCCAGGCTGGGTCTGAAGAAGCGTCCCAAGGAGATCCACCTGCAACAGGCGGCAGCGGCCGTCGGGCAAATGGGGCTGATTCAGACGTACGAAAGCTATTTCATGGAACATGGCGTGCACACGGCGCAGATACTGCTGACTCACGATGATCTTTCCAATCGCACCCGCTATCTGAATGCGCGCAGTACCTTGACCACTCTGGTCAAGATGAATGTCATCCCTGTCATCAACGAGAATGACACCGTTGCAACGGCCGAGCTGTGCTTCGGCGATAACGATACCCTCGGTGCACTTGTCGCCAATCTGGTCAACGCCGATGCGCTCATCATTCTGACGGATCAGAAAGGATTGCATGAATCCGATCCCCGCCAGAACCCGAATGCGCCTGTCATCAGCACTGCGATGGCTGGTGATCCAAGCCTCGCGGCGATGGCGGGCACCAGCAACAACGTGGGTCGCGGTGGCATGATCACCAAGGTCTCGGCTGCCAAGCTTGCGGCCCGTTCCGGCGCCTGCACGATCATCGCCAACGGTCGGGAAGTGGATGTGCTGGTGCGTTTGGCGCAGGGCGAAGAGATAGGCACGATGCTGCTCCCCGAGAAGCAACCCGTCGCAGCTCGCAAGCAGTGGCTTGCAGGTCAGCTCAAGGCCAAGGGGCAGCTCTTGATTGACGCCGGTGCCGTGAAGGTGCTGCGCAATTCGGGTCGCAGTCTGTTACCTGTTGGAGTGATTTCCAGCAAGGGCAGCTTCGAACGTGGTGATGTCGTCACCTGTCTGGACGAGCAGGGCCAGGAGATCGCTCGCGGTCTTGTGAACTATGACAGCAAGGAAGTGACGCGTCTGTTGCGCTGCTCCAGCGACAGGATCGAGGAGCTGCTTGGCTATTCGGGCGAGGAAGAAGTCATACACCGTGACAACATGGTGATTGTGGAATAGCGCAGACAGTGCTTTTTTGCAGGCATGAAAAAACCGGCTTTTGCCGGTTTTTTTCTTTCAGGCATCCCGTTGAGGAATGCCTTCGAGCTGCAACCCTGAAGATCAGGCGGCCTTGAGGGCCAGAATCGCAGTATTCAGACGGCTCTTGTGGCGAGCGGCCTTGTTCTTGTGAATGATGCCCTTGTCCGCCATTCTGTCGATGACAGGCACTGCAGAGTTGTAGGCGGTAGTGGCCTTGTCGTAGTCGCCTGTGTCGATCGCGGCAATGACTTTCTTCAGATAGGTACGAACCATTGAGCGAAAGCTCGCGTTGTGACGACGACGAACCTCGCCTTGACGGGCGCGCTTTCGAGCTTGTGCAGAGTTAGCCAACTGGTGCTCCTTTGATGCTGTTGCAATTCAATGTAAAACGATCAATGTGAATACGGATTGCGGCAGGTTGGCCTGGTGCTAACCGGGCGAACGACGAAGAAACACACTCCCCGCCAGCCGAATTTAAGGCCCGGTACTATGCCGCCTCGAACGCATGTTGTCAAGGCTGAAATGAACGTGTCGGGGACTGTCGCGTGGGGAAAAAAACGCTGTTTTCTCATGGGTGCCCCTCTATAATAGCGGCCTTTGCTCGCATCTACAGGACGATTCATGATTATCAAGCCGAAAGTTCGTGGTTTCATTTGTATCAATGCGCATCCGCAGGGGTGTGCGGGTAACGTGCAGGAGCAGATTGCCTACACCAAGGCGCAGGGTGCCGTCGCTGGTGGTCCCAGGAACGTGCTGGTGCTGGGATGCTCCACGGGTTATGGGTTGGCCTCACGCATTACCGCCGCATTTGGCAGTGGGGCAAAGACTCTGGGTGTGTGCTTCGAGAAACCGCCTACAGATACCAAGACTGCGTCGGCGGGCTACTACAATACCTCTGCCTTTCACGATGCTGCCGCTGCGGCCGGCCTTTACGCTCATACCATCAACGGCGATGCATTCTCCGGCGAGTGCAAGACACAGGTCATCGATCTGCTCAGGAACGGCATCGGCAAGGTGGACCTCGTGGTCTACAGCCTGGCCGCGCCACGCCGGACAGACCCTGTCACAGGCGAGTTGCATTCCTCCGTGCTCAAACCGATTGGCGCTGCCTATACCGCGAAGAACCTCAATACCGATACCCTGAAAATCTCCGACATCACGGTCGAGCCTGCGACGGATGCGGAAATTGCCGCCACTGTGAAAGTCATGGGGGGCGAGGACTGGGAGCTGTGGATCAAGGCGTTGCGAGAAGCCGATCTGCTGTCTGAGGGCTGCCAGACCGTGGCCTACACGTATCTTGGCGACAAGCTGACCTGGCCGATCTACGGTCATGCCACCATCGGCAAGGCGAAAGAGGATCTGGACCGCGCCGCTGACGCCATCAGTGCCTCGTTGCAAGGGGTAGGCGGCAAGGCGCGGGTAGCCGTGCTGAAGGCACTGGTCACTCAGGCCAGCTCGGCTATTCCGGTCATGCCTCTTTATCTGTCCATCCTGATCAAGGTCATGAAGGAAGATGGCAGCAATGAGGGCTGTATCGAGCAGATACAGCGACTGTTCACAGAGTGCCTCTACAGCGCGCAGCCGCGTCTTGATGCGGCCGGGCGTTATCGCGTGGATGACAAGGAGTTGAATCCGGAGATTCAGGCCAAGGTTGAGGCCATCTGGCCACTGGTCAATGAGGAAAATCTGTTCGAGTTGACTGACTTCAAGGGTTACAACAGTGACTTCCTGAAGCTGTTTGGCTTCGGGGTGGCAGGTGTGGATTACGAGGCTGAGACCAGTCCTCTGGTCAAGACCAACTTCTGACAGTAGCAATAACCCCATCGCGAGCAGGGCTCGCTCCCACAGAGCTTGAGATTATGCCTGTGGGAGCGGGCCCTGCCCGCGATAATGCGCCCGGATCACTTTGCGCCTGCCTCCTCTCACTCAGCTTCTTCGGTTGTCCTGATCTCCTCCAACCACGGCTCCAGCGTCTCCCACTCCATGAAAAACATGTGCGGTGACATGAACACCAGATCGGCGTCGACCAGGGCTCCAGCAGCGGTCAGCGCTGCTGCCGTCTCCTCAAGACGATCCTGCCAGCCCATTTCATCCTGATCTCCTATGCGCAGATAGACCGGCATACCCGCCAGCGGGCTCAGATCCAGCCCGCGCGGTATCAGCGCTGGTACTGCCATCACACCGAGGTAGTTGTGCGGCGCCAGTGTGGCAATCTCCAGCGCAGACATTCCCCCGTTCGATATGCCTGCCAACAGCACTTTACCGGAGGCGATCCGGTCGTCCTCCTGCAATCTGGCAATCAGCAGAGGAATCAACCTGTTGTTCTCACCCCGAAACGAGCGGTTGTTGGGGGAAACGGGAACGGCGATCA
>MGYS01000036.1:25752-35074 GCA_001802565.1 Gammaproteobacteria bacterium RIFCSPLOWO2_02_FULL_57_10
CCGCGCTCGGCGAGGTCCTCACCAAGCCAGGATTGCACATCCCTGGCGATGGCTTCCTCCCCGGAGCCACCGGACATGAGGATCACCAACGGGGCCTTGGCTGGGCCTGTCTCCTGGGGGAACAACAGATAGACGTCCAGCGTCGAATGATCCGACAGCGTCAGTTCGACGCGCTCGGCACTGGCGAAAGAAGCGAATACGCACAGGCCAAGCAAAACCAGTTTCTTGATGAGTGGCAGCATTACCTTCTCCTGATGCGACTTGGCGCGCAACTTGCGTTCTGCAGTATGACGGATCTTGCTCGGGATGAATGCAGTGCTCATGAATTCCGGTCATTTCGCTTGACGCGGGTTCCTTGGCATTCAGGTTGCATTCACGTAGTGTGAGTTAGTCTGCAGTATAGGTACTGGAGTCCATGTGATCCAGTGAACTGTGAGCGCCTATGGTGGTCAAAACTGACTGAAAATTACAGAAAGGTGACAGTGTTGCGAGAGCGCAATGACAGTGCGAGGAGAGCCGGTTATGTGCATTTGTGGTGCGCAGAAAAAATTTCCAGCCTCCGAAAAAAGTCGTGCCAAATCAGACATTTTCACAAACTTTATTTTTCTTTCTGGCGCTCTTGACGCCACCAAGGTGTAACCCTATGATGCGCGCCGTTTGTCCACCCTTCCCAATCAATTCAGATACCCAAATATGCGTATTTCGAGTCTGTTCGTAGCCCTGTTGTTCGCAGCGGTCACCTTTTCACTGTGGGCGCTGATTAACCGTCCGACCGAAGTTGTGGCCTGGCCTGAAGAAATCAGTGGGTATGCATTCTCACCATTTCGGCAGGGACAGGATGCTCTGATCAACGTGATGCCTTCCACGGAAGAAATCCGTGAAGACGTCGCGCTGCTGGCAGATGAAGCCCGGGCACTCCGAACCTATTCCAGTCTGCGCAGTCTCGCTGATGTACCAGCCATTGCCGACCAGTACGGCATGGATGTGACACTTGGCATCTGGTTGGGTCTTGATCCTCAGATCAACCAGGATGAGATGGTTGCGGGTGTGGCACTGGCGAACACCTATGACAACGTCACCAGTGTGATGGTCGGCAACGAGACTGTGTTGCGTGGCGAGTTCACAGCGGAAGAGATGAGCGTCCTGCTCGAACGCGTGAAGAGTCAGGTCAGTCAACCGGTCAGCACTGCCGAGCCATGGCATGTCTGGCTGCGTTACCCGGAGCTGGCTGACAACGTCGACTTCCTGACCGTGCATATGCTGCCGTATTGGGAAGGTGTGCACGTTGATGTGGCCGTTGACTACATCGTCGACAAGATGAATCAGCTTGAAGAAGCCTTTCCCGACAAACCAATTCTGATTGGTGAAGTGGGCTGGCCGTCCGATGGCCGTACCCGCGAGTCGGCTGTGGCTGGCGAGGCCAACGAAGCCTTATTCCTGCGTCGCTTTCTTGACCGTGCCGAGAAAGAAAATTACCAGTACTTCCTGATGGAAGCATTTGACCAGCCCTGGAAAGCCCAGAGCGAAGGTGGCGTGGGTGCCTATTGGGGTGTTTACGACGTGGAGCGTAATCCGAAATTCTCTTTCGCAGAGCCAATTGTTCGAGTGCCGGACTGGCATGTGCTTGCAGTCATTTCGATTCTCAGCTCGATCATCATGCTCGGGTTCTTCTTCGTGAACAGCCATACCCTCAAGACCAAAGGGCACGGCCTGATTGCGCTGGTGGCGTCCGGTACTGCGACGGTTCTGGTCTGGATCATCTATGACTATTCACAGCAATACATGACGGTTACCTCCGTCATTGTCGGCGTGTTGTTGATTATTGGAATGCTGGGTGTCGTTACGATTCTGCTGACCGAGGCTCACGAGTGGGCAGAGGCGCACTGGTTCACCATGCGCCGTCGTCAGATCAAACCGACACAGCTGAACATGTCGAGTGTGCCCAAGGTTTCGATCCATGTGCCGGCCTACAACGAGCCCTCCGACATGATGATCGAGACGCTGAATGCGCTCGCGCGTCTGGACTACCCGGACTTCGAAGTGCTGGTCATCGACAACAACACGCGTGACGAGGCCGTGTGGCGTCCTGTCGAAGAGCACTGTGCAAAACTGGGTGAACGCTTCCGCTTCTTCCACGTGGCACCGCTGTCAGGATTCAAGGCAGGTGCACTCAACTTTGCGCTGGAGCGTACGCACAAGGACGCCGCTGTGATTGCCGCCATCGACAGCGACTATCAGGTGGAGCCGAACTGGCTGAGCGATCTGGTTGGCGCTTTCGAGAATCCGAAGATTGCCATCGTCCAGTCACCGCAGGACTACCGCGATCACGATGACAGCGCGTTCAAGTCGATGTGTTTCGCCGAGTATCGTGGTTTCTTCGAGATCGGAATGATCACACGCAACGAGCGTAACGCCATCATTCAACACGGCACCATGACGCTGGTGCGTCGCTCGGTACTTGATGAGCTGGGTGGCTGGGGCGAGTGGTGCATCACCGAAGATGCGGAGCTGGGGCTGCGTATTTTCGAGGCTGGCTACGAGGCGATGTACCTGTCTTACAGCTACGGCCGTGGTCTGATGCCCGATACCTTCATCGACTACAAGAAGCAGCGTTTCCGTTGGGCTTATGGCGCCATGCAGATCCTGCGCAGACATACTGCCGAGTTGTTCAGAGCGAAGGGTTCGTCGCTGACCAACGGCCAGCGTTATCACTTCCTGGCGGGTTGGTTGCCATGGGTGGCAGATGGGTTCAACTTGATTTTCAACCTGGCGGCCATTGCCTGGTCGATTGCGATGATCATGTCGCCTACACAGATTGATGCACCGCTGGTGATGTTCTCGGTGCTGCCACTGTCCCTGTTTGCGTTCAAATTGTCGAAGATGGTCTATCTGTATCGTTCGCGAGTGAAGGCCAATCTGCGACAGACTTTCGCGGCAGCAGTGGCAGGCCTGGCGTTGTCTCACACTGTCGGTCTGGCGACGTTGAAGGGCCTGTTCACCGACAACATGCCGTTCGTTCGCACGCCGAAGTGTGCGCGGCCCTCGGCCGTGCTGCAGGCGCTGACAGCAGTGCGCGAAGAATTGTTGATGCTCATCAGTCTGTGCCTGGTGGTATTGATGCTGAGTCTCGTGCCACGGGAATATGGCAGCCCGGACCTCAATGTCTGGAGTGTCGTGCTGATGATTCAGGCGATTCCCTATGCTGCCGCTGTACTGGTGTCGTTCATCAGTTCGTTCCGCTGGCCGGCGCGTCTGCTGGGTGGTGGTATCAAGCGCAAGCTGTACATACGCGGCACCTGATTGGTTTCATCTGCAGGAAGGAAAAGGTTTTGACTCGGTAAAACGGGTTTTTCAAGGGTCGCCTCTGGCGACCCTTTTTTTTGCTTCCAGTTTTGTCACGTGAAAGGAATCAGAAAAACAGCCACCAGATCACATAGCCGAGGCTGAAAGTGCTCAGGTAAATCATGCCAATCCAGGCGAATAAATTCATGCGACTGGACAGTTTTCCGCGCACGAGATCGAAGTTCAACCACGCGAAGAAGGGGGTTGTGACGAAGGCGAGGGTCATCGCGAAACTGAGCATTGGCGCAAGCGCACTCTGAAAGAACAGAATGATGGCCATGCCAGCAAGAGCCTGACCGACAATCCATGCCGCCAGAGATTTGTCGCTGCGCGGTTTGTCACTCCTGCGCAACAACTGCAGGGACTCATCGAGCGTTCTGGCATAACCATCCATCACGGCCAGTGTGGTGCCGAACATGCACAGGAACGCTATGCCTGCGACAAGCAGTCGAGCCCAATCACCGATGGTGGCGGTGTACATCGCCACCAGCTGCTGTGCAAACGCCGCACTGGCCAGGGCGATCTCCTGATCCGACCCGTGTTGCACAAGAGCGCCAAGTGCCACAAATACGAGTGCGAGGACGATGGCAACGGCATAGCCGACATTGAAATCGAAGATGGCATCGGACAATGTGACCTTGGTCAGTTTCTGTTTGGACTGTGTCCACAGAGAGCTGATGGCAGAGATTTCGATCGGCACCGGCATCCATCCCATCAGGGCCACCATGAAAGCGATGGCGGATAGCTGCCAGGGCGAGGGGCTGACAAAATCTGCTGGCGCAGTCGGTCCGTTCTGCCAGGCAATCAGCACGGCGATAATAGTCGTGATTGTCAGCAGCAGCATGATGACCTTGGAGAGCCGATCGAGCAGTTTGTAGTGACCAGCCAGCAGGATCGTCAGGCTGATCGCCAGCAGCAACCAGCACAAGATGGTGAGGGAGAGACTCCAGGGAATGAAGTACTGCAACAGACTGGCGGTGAGAATCAACACGCCCGCAGTGTTGACGACAGCGGCGACAATGTTCAGGGCCGTGAAGGCAATGAGAGTGTTGCGGCTCTTGCGCTCATAGCCACGTATGAGATTTTCGTAGTTTTCGAGGGTGTACTGCACCCCGAAGCGGAAGAAGGGATACTTGAGCAGATTGACCAGCAGGATGACCCACAGCAGTTGCCAGCCGAACAGCGCTCCTGCCTGTGTGGAGGCCACGAGGTGCGACCCGCCCACAGCGGCTGATGACATGACCAGACCTGGTCCCATGGTGCGCAGGCGCGACTGAATCCGTGATTTTTCCATTGTTGTTCTCGGCAGTGATGTTCGGGCAAGTGAGGTTTACCTTGGCGGGCTCGAGTTTGTCCGCACCGGCGGCGAGCAGATGCGTGACTTCGGTGGCGCTCTTCGACTGCCGGAATCCGCGCATTGATCTGATCAATCCTGCAAGAGGGATAAAAATCGCCCTCGAAGTCTATCTGGTCGCCTTCTTGCAGACAAATGCCGATGCTTCATTCCCTCTCTGCGTTCCAGTATGCTCCTGCCGCATCAATCATTGCTGAATGGCTCCCATGTCCGCACCTGACAAAGTCTGGAACAATCCCTGGCTGCAGATTCATTTCTGTGTCTTTCTGTGGGGTTTTACCGCCATTCTCGGACGGTTGATCAGCCTGCCAGCGTTGCCGCTGGTGCTCTGGCGCATGCTCATGGTGGCAGTCGTGCTGTTTCTGCTTCCCAGAGTCTGGCGTGGACTTGCCAGGCTGTCGGGACGTCATCTTCTGGCGTTCAGCGGTGTCGGTGTGCTGGTGGCGCTGCACTGGTTGACGTTCTATGGCTCGATCAAGTTGGCCAACGCATCGGTTGCAGCCACTTGCATGGCGCTGGTCCCGGTGTTTCTGTGTGTCATCGAGCCCCTGGTGACTGGCAGCCGTTTTCGCCGCGCAGAACTCGTGCTGGGACTGCTGGTTTTGCCCGGTATTGCTCTGGTGGTGGGCGGGACACCAGAGTCAATGAACACCGGCATCCTGGTGGGGGTATTGTCTGCCTTTCTCGTGGCCCTGTTCAGCGCATACAACAAGCGCCTGGTCACCCGCACGGACGCCCTGAGCGTGACAGCGCTGGAGATGCTGGCCGGTGGCGTCTTCCTGGCGCTGGTCTCTGCGCTGTTGAGTGTGCTGCCCCTGTCTGCGGAGGCGGGGGCGTTCTTCCCCGTACCCTCTGCCTTGTTTGCTCTGCCACCTGCAGAGGATGTCGGTTATCTGCTGCTGCTTGCATTCGGCTGCACACTGTTGCCGTTTGCGCTCTCCCTGCACGCCTTGCGACGGTTGTCCGCGTACGCGAGTGCCCTGGCGGTCAATCTTGAGCCGATTTATGCCATCATGCTCGCCATTGTCATACTGGGCGAGCAGCGTGAACTCGGCGTTGGTTTTTATGCAGGTGCGCTCATCATAGTGGCGGTGGTTTTCATTCATGCGTTGCAACGACAGCGCTGAACCGATTCTCGGCTCACGACCGAGGCAATACCAGAGAAAGGAGAGAGCAGGTGGCAGGCATCACGAAAGAAGAGATCTTCGCGTCCAACCTCGAAGAGGAAGCATCGGTCCTGGAAATATACAATCAATTGTTGCGTCGCATCGGCGACGAAGATCCTGCGGCATTGCAGAACTGGCTGAAGGCAGAACTGATCGCGGCGGCCCGTGCGGAGCGCATAGGCTTCTACATTGACGAGTTCGGAGCTCGAGACGTGCGCGAAATCGAGAGCGAAGAGGCGATCGCCCTGCTTGAACTCGCGCAGATATGGTCTGTGGAGAGCGACACGATGTTGCACGCGTATCTGATGGAGGATGAGGGGAATGCTTGACGCGTTGTTGAGCGAATCTGGTGCCACAGGACTTCTTGTTGGCGGAAGAGGGAGTCGGTTGCCGTTGTGATGAAAGTGTCGGGCCGTCGTCGAGTATTGAAGTGGATTGCCGGGGTGGGTCTCGCCGCTGCGGGTGGCATGGTGCTTGTGTCACGCAGGCGCGATGAGGTTGTGCCAGTGGATACTGCAGACTCTGGTTCCGGACCGGTGCAGTTCAAGGAAATCGGCATTGCCCCGCGCCCGGTGGGCATCAATCCGCTGCGAATTCCGGAGCTGCTTGAAGGGACGCTCAGTGGTGATCAGGCCGCTCCAGTGCGTGAATTCTCCCTGCAGGTGCAGAACGGCACTACCCGGTTTCTTCCCGGCATGGACACCCCGACCATAGGGGTCAATGGCAACTACCTTGGCCCAACCCTGCGTCTGCGTAGCGGCGAAAATGTTGTCATCCACGTCAACAATGCCATGAACGAAGACACCACCGTGCACTGGCACGGCCTGCACGTTCCGGCGAAGCAGGATGGTGGGCCTCATCAGTTGATTCCTCAGGGAGAGACCTGGCGCTCTGCCTTCAGTGTGAACCAGAAGGCTTCCACCTGCTGGTATCACTCGCACATTCCACATCGCACCGGTTCACAGGTCTATCGCGGGCTCGCCGGCATGCTGCTGGTCGAGGATGACGAGAGTTTGACGCTGGGCTTGCCATCGCAATACGGGGTGGATGACATTCCGCTGATCCTGCAGGATCGCTCCTTCGATGAGTCTGGCGCATTGGTGTATCCCACGGATGTCAGCACGCTCATGCGAGGGGTGCGTGGCGATACGTTGGTGCTCAATGGCACCGTAGCGCCGTACTTCGATGCCACCACCGAGAAAATCCGCTTCCGCATCCTCAATGCCGCGAATGCCCGCACCTTCACCATTGCCTGCGGTGACGGTCGGTCCTTTCACATGATCGCCAGCGACAATGCCTTTCTTGAGCGTCCTCTTGAACTGACGCACATCACTCTGGCACCAGGAGAGCGCGCAGAACTCGTGATTACCGTCAGTGCGGGAGAGTCCCTGCATCTGGTGAACCTGCCTGTCCCCTCCGCTCCACTGCTCTACAACGGGCAGATGAACGGCATGATGCGCAATCTCGACAAGGACGGCTTCGATGTACTGCTCATTCGTGCCCCCGCCACGCTCACCGCTTCTGCCACCTTGCCAGCCTTGTTGACGCAGATCGTGCGCTTGCGTGAGGAAGATGCCACCGTGACTCGGCACTTCGAACTTGGCATGGGCAACGGCACGGGGGCCGGTGGCGGTCGCGAAGGGGGTGGAGCCGGTGGCGGAGGCAATGGGGGTGGCAATGGTGGAGGCTACGGTGGGGGCACATTCAAGCTCAATGGTCTCATGATGAACATGTCGCGCATCGACTTCGAAGTGCAGGAGGGCGCCACAGAGATCTGGGAGCTGGTCAACGCCTCGCCCATGATCCATCCATTCCACGTGCACAAGGTGCATTTCCAGATACTGGACCGCAACGGCGTCCCACCGGGACCCGAAGAGCAGGGCTTCAAGGATGTGGTGAGAGTGCACGTATCGGAGACGGTGCGCATCATTGCCCGCTTTGACGGGTTCCCCGATCCGGAGACTCCTTACATGTACCATTGCCACATCCTGGAACACGAGGATCACGGCATGATGGGACAGTTTGTGGTCGTCTGATTTTCCCCGTATTATCAGCCACCTTCAGCCACAATAACGCCCCTGGCCGGGGCGGAACAGAGTCGAGACGAGAGCACAGATGGGCGCACAGTGGAAAGTCAAACACAAAGAGCTCGCGGCCAATGCGAAGGGCCGTATTTTCACCAAACTCACCAAGGAAATCATGGTGGCGGCACGCAACGGCGCCGACCCCGACATGAATCCTCGCCTGCGCCTCGCAGTGGAGGCGGCCAAGAAAGCCTCGATGACCCGCGAGACGCTGGAGCGCGCGATCAAGAAAGGTGCCGGACTGCTCGATGATGCGGTGCATTACGAGAAGGCAATCTACGAAGGTTTTGCCCCTCATCAGGTGCCGGTGATTGTCGAGTGCCTTACCGACAACACCAATCGCACTTACTCAAGCATGCGTGTGCTGTTTCGCAAGGGTCAGTTGGGTAACTCCGGTTCTGTATCGTGGGACTTCGACTATCTCGGCATGATCGAGGCGGTGCCGACGAAACCGGGCGCGGATCCGGAAGAGGCCGCCATCGAGGCAGGTGCGCAGGATCTTGAGCCGAGTGACGATGGTGCCACACTGTTTCTTACCGAACCTACTGATCTTGACGCTGTATGCAAGGCACTGCCCAATTTCGGTTTCACCGTGGAGTCGGCGAAGCTCGGCTATCGCGCGAAGAATCCCGTGAGTCTTGGCGCCACCGAACGCGAAGAAGTCGAAGCGTTTCTCGATGCGATTGATGCCGACGACGATGTTCAGACGGTCTATGTAGGGCTTGCGGCGGAGTAGGAGCAACCTGACCCCTTGATATGCCGCCCCTTGATATGTGAGTTCTCTGCCCGCAGATGGTATTCAGGGGATTCTGAAACAGTTCTCGGAATCGCGACAATTCACGCAGAAGAATTCACGTAAACAAGGAGTAGATAGATGAGCAAGATCGACATCGGCATCAAAGAAGCAGATCGTCTGAAGATCGCAGAGGGCCTGAAGCACCTCCTGGCAGATTCCTACACGCTCTATCTGCAGACACACAACTTTCACTGGAATGTGACAGGTCCGCAGTTTCGCGATCTCCATCTGATGTTCGAGGAGCAGTACACCGAACTGGCACTGGCCGTGGACGAAGTGGCCGAGCGTATTCGCACGCTGGACGTGCCCGCACCCGGCACCTACAAGGAATTCGTGAAACTCAGTTCCATCAAGGAAGTGGACGGTGTGCCCGAAGGCCGCGAGATGGTGGATATCCTCACGCAAGGCCATGAGAAGGTTGTGAAGGTGTGTCGCAAGGTATTGAAACTTGCGCAGGATGCTGGTGATGAATCCACAGCAGCGCTGACCTCTGACCGCATGCGCGTACACGAGAAGACTGCCTGGATGTTGCGCGCACTGAACAAGTAAGTATGTGGGAGCGGGCCCTGCCCGCGATTGA
>MGYS01000037.1 GCA_001802565.1 Gammaproteobacteria bacterium RIFCSPLOWO2_02_FULL_57_10
ACCAGGTTCATGACGCCCAAGGTCAGGTCGCCGTTCCACAACGGCACACTGGCGTGATAGCGCAACCCTTGAGTATCCTCCTTCGCATTACCGAGCCGCTCGCACTCCAGGATGTTGGTGACATGGTCCAGTTCTCCCGCAAGCAGGCGGCGACGGCATTCGCACAAACCCTCCATCGCACCTGGGAGCTGCAATGCCGGCGGCAGATTGCGCGCGGCGCCGAGCCGGAAGCCGGACTCGCCTTCCCGCAGGGAAATCCAGCCCGCCCGCACTCCCGGTATTTCCAGCACATGTTCGAGCGCCTTCTCGCATACCTCGCGCTCGTTCACCGCGTGATTCAGCCCCTCGGCGACGTGGTAGAGGCCGGTCAGCGCGCGGTTCGAGTCAGCCAGCTCGCTCTGCCTCACCTTGAGTTCCTCGTTGAGGTGGATCGCCTCCTCGTAGACCGAAATCAGCAGGTCCACGATCTGCTGCCGCTCGGCGGTGATGAAATGCCTTTGTCCGCCGAGATGGATTTCCATCCCCATCTGCATCTTCTGGCTCTTGCGCATTTCCTGATTCATCAGCAGGTAATCGACGCGGGCGAGCAGATATTTCTCATCGTACGGTTTACGGATGAAATTGTCGGCGCCGCATTCCAGCCCCTTCATGATATCCAGCACGTCGGACAGCGTGGTGACCAGAATGACCGGAATGTCCTTCAACGCCTCGTCGGACTTGACCGCCTTGCACAGTTCATAGCCGTTCATCTCGGGCATCACAATATCGCTGATAAGCAGCGACGGCCTGTGCCGCCGGATCGATTCAAGTGCCTTCCTGCCATTTTCGGCAACCGCCACTTTGTAGTCGTGCCCTTCGAGCAGGTACCGCAACTGTTCCGCTTGGGTCGGGCTGTCCTCGGCGATGAGAATTTCAATACCGTTGTTCTTGTTTTTTCTGGGTTTCATAGATCACACTCCATCGATGTTTTTGCCTCGGTGGTTCGCCAGATTCACCAGCACTGCGGGAATCTTGTCCGGGGAAAGGACAAACGTTGCCGCATTGAGCTTGATTGCCTCGCCCGGCATACCGTACACGACCGAACTATCCTTATCCTGTGCAAAGGTGACGGCACCTTTTTCTTTCAATAGCCGCAACTCCTCGGCACCGTCGCGTCCCATGCCGCTGAGCAGACCGGCGACGGCATTGCAACCGTAAACTTCGGCGACTGAACGGAACAAACAAGATACCGAGGGGCACAACCCCTTCTCGGGTTTGTCCCGAGTCAGGGTAATTCTCCCGCCGCGCTCCACCTTCATCTGAAACGCATCCGGCGCCATGTAAACGTGCCCGGGAAACAGGGGCTCGCCGTGCATGGCGACATGGATCGGCAGGCTGGTTGAGTGCGCCAGCCACTCGACGAATCCATGAATAAAACCGGTCGCCATGTGCTGCACGATCAATATCGGGACCGAAAAATCCTTCGGTAATCCCGAGAGGATGGTGTGCAGTACCGGCGGCCCGCCGGTCGAGGCACCGATGGCGACAATCTGGACCTGCGCCGACTCGCGCGCCAGCCCCATTTTTGCGGAGCGTGGTGCCGGTGCCGTATCCCGCGTCCGCGTCCAGCGGCGCACCACCTTCACTTCCGACATCAGCTTCACCGTCTGAACCAGCTCACTGGCAGTAGCCTTGTGGTCTGGATGACCGATACCGGCTGGACGGCGCAACATCGCCAGCGCGCCAGCTTCGATTGCATCGAATGTCGTCACAACCTCCTGTGGATCCTCGCTGCCGCTGACGATAACGATAGGAGTCGGATCGGTTTCCATGATCCGGCGCGTAGCTTCCAAGCCGTCCATTTTCGGCATATGGATGTCCATTGTAATGACATCGGGCCGATAGCGGCGCACGGCCTCAAGCGCTTCCTCGCCGTCGTGCGCCGTACTGATCACCCGGATATCGGGATCCGCGCTGAGAATATGAATGAGGAGTTCACGCACCACAGGCGAATCTTCCACCACCAGGACTTTGATCATAAACATTGCCTCATTGTATTTTTACGAAACGGTGATCTGCGCAATTTTATGACCATGCTCACTTGTTCACTTCCCGGTCGCCGGCTGGCCGAGCGCCGGTTCATAGCATATGGCAAGGTTTCTTCCGCTCCGCTTTGCCGCGTACAGCGCCGTGTCAGCAGCCGCGACTAGCGTCTCGGCACTATCCACATGCGCCAGCCAGGACGCGACCCCGATGCTGACGGTAATGCGCAGCGGCACACCATTGACATCAAACAGCTGCGCCTCCACCGCCGCGCGCAGGCGCTCGGCGAAATTGGCTGCGGCGTCGAGATCGGTCTCCGGCAGAATGACAGTGATTTCCTCGCCGCCGTAACGGCATACGCGGTCTATGGCGCGCGCCTCGCGGATCAGCAGTTCGCCCAGTCCCTTGATAACGGCATCCCCCGCCAGATGTCCGTATGTATCATTAACGCGCTTAAAGTGGTCGATGTCAAGCAGCAGCAGCGAAACCGGCCGGTTGAAGCGCTGCGCGCGCCCGAGTTCGTCCTCAAGCAACTTGTAGAACGCGCGGTGGTTATAAAGCCCGGTGAGACCGTCACGGGTGGCGAGCTCGTTCAAACTCTGCACGAGCATCTCTTTCTCTGCGAGAGACGCATTGAGCTGCTCTTCCATCCGCTTGCGCTCTGTGATGTCGCGCAAGATGCCAACAGCGCTCCATTTGTCACCAAGCCTGACGGCGGATATGGACAGTTCAATGGGGAACTCCGTGCCATCCTTGCGTACCGCCGCAAGCTCACGGGTTTTGCCGATGGCCGCGCCTTCACCGGTGAAGCGGAATTGCTGAGACGCCTTGCCGTAGGCCTCGTAATAACGTGCGGCCCCGATAAACGCATGGAGATCCTTGCCCAGCGCCTCTTCGCGGGTATGGCCGAAAATACGCTCCGCTGCCGGATTCCAATAGGCGATGCACCCATCATTGTCCATCATGATGATAGCATCTTGCGCGGCGGTGGCAATCTGGCGGAATTTCTCCTCACTTTCGCGCAGCGCCTGCTCGGCTTGCATGGTCTCGCGCAGATCAAGGTAGGTGCCGACATAGCCAGCGATGTCTCCCCTGGCGTCGCGGATCGCGGCGGTACTCAGCAGCACCGGAATGGCCGTGCCGTCCCCGGCCCGGCGCCACACTTCGCCGCGGCATGTCCCGTTTTTATTGAGTCGCCGGATAACCTCCGACGGTTGAAGGTTGTCTTCCCGCTCCGGAACCGACAAGACAGCAATCGGCTGACCGATAATGTCATCGGGCACATAGCCGAACAGGCGATAGAACGCTGGGTTGAGGTAGGTGATACGCATGTCGGCATCAAGCACCAGCACGGCTTCTGCTGCCTGGCGCAACGCTTGGCTCAGAATGCGCTGCTCGGCCTCGGCCTTGCGCTTCTCGGTAACATCCTGCATAACATGCAGGGAATAGAGATA
The DNA here is from genome assembly GCA_001802565.1 of Gammaproteobacteria bacterium RIFCSPLOWO2_02_FULL_57_10. GTDB lineage: Bacteria > Pseudomonadota > Gammaproteobacteria > Pseudomonadales > Pseudohongiellaceae > UBA5078. The sequence continues at coordinate 3,477 of MGYS01000037.1, forward strand.
TTTCCCTTCCGCGTCATAAATGGGGTAGGTGCGGGAGACATATTCCTCGCCGGAATCGAGGTGGAACTCTTCTTCCCCGTCTTGATGCTCTTCCAGCGAGTGCAGGCAGCCGGGCAGCGGACCGTCCAGTTTCGGGAACAGCGTCCAATAGGGTTTGCCGATGATATCGCGGATGTCCTTACCGGCGCGTGCGGCGTAGGCGCGATTGGCGCGGACGATGCGCAGATCCGCGTCATGGATAAAAATCAACTCCTGCACCACGTCGAGCGCAGTCTCCCATTCGCGCTGCGCCTGTTCGATCGAGCGCGCAACTGTGCGTAACCCAAGGACCTTCTTCAACCACTTTGTGATCCTGCGGGGCATGGCGTCTGCTACTTGAGTCGGTTTCATGGCATCTACTGTCTACGGATTGCCAAGGTATGAAGCCGGTTGACCGAACACCGGTTTATGGCGAATCGCCCGGTTGCGTCCCGCGTTCTTGGCGGCATAGAGGGACTGATCAGCCGCCGCAATGACCTGCTCCCCGGACTCCGCGTCCTCGGGAATGGCAGCCACACCGATGCTCACGGTGATCGGGACAGCTCCCTCGGCAAGCGCAACTGGCCGCGCGGCTATCGCCGCGCAGATGCGCTCCGCCACCGCCAGCGCCCCGGGACCCAGTGTTTCCGATAGGATGACCGCGAATTCCTCGCCGCCGTAACGCGCCACATGATCGGCGGGACGGACTTCTGCCCGAATGCGGTTCGCCACCGCACGCAACACCTCATCGCCGGCCTGGTGGCCGTGGGTATCGTTCACTTTCTTGAAATGATCCAGATCCAGCATCAAAAGGGAGAATGGCCGCTCGTAACGGTGATGGCGCTCCACCTCCTCGGCCAGGCGCCGCTGAAACTCACGATGGTTGTATAGCCCCGTGAGCCCATCGTGCGCAGACAGCTCTTCGAGCGCCGCCTGGCTCTTTTGCAGCCGTTCCGCCATCGCGTTAAACGTCCCCGCCAACTGCCTCAGTTCGTCCTGGCCGTCCACCGACACGCGGTGGGAAAGATCGCCTGCCCCGAGGCGGCTTGCGCCCTCTTCCAGTGCGCGCAGGGGGACGAGGATGGCGCGCGCCAGCCCGAAGCCGCTTGCGGCGGCCATCGCCAGCGACACACTGAAAATGGCGGCGATGAGGAACATGACCTGCTGCATAACGGCGCTGGCTTGAACCAACTGTTCCGTCGACCGCCGCTGGGCCAGGCCATGAATACGGTTGAGGAGTTCATGCGCGTTTTCGATGTGTGCGTCCATCCGTTGCATGTCGCGCGCGGCCGCTGCATCGCCCACCGGACGGGGCAGCGCCAGCAGCGCCTCGGCGATGAGACTTGCCTGCTGCCACGCTTCCTGCGCCGAGCGAACTGTATTCTGTTGCTCAGGCATGCCTGAGTAATTGCCCAGAACCGCTTCGAACGCCTGCTCCGTCTCGCGACTGAGGCGGGCGAAGTTCTGGCGTTCCGCCGGGTCGCCGTGAATCAGATAATCGTTAGGCGGCATCGCCGCCTTCAGGACCAGCGCCTGCAGACTCATCACGGCGTGCATGTCCGTGCCGGTTTTCTGCACCACATTTTCAAATGCGCCAATAACCTGCGGGTACAGGAGCTTCCCTCCCAGCAGCACGAACATAATCCACGGCAGCAGCATGGCCACCACGCCCATGACGAGGTTGACGCGCAGCGAACGTTTTGGTGCTCGAAACAGTTTCATGGCATATCCTATCATAACTTATCCGGTGACAACATTCTCTCCGCGAGGCATGGCAGACAGCGGCCTCACCCGCAGAAACGCCTCTACTACCCTAGGGTCGAATTGGGTTCCGGTGTGCCGACGGATCTCTTCCAGCGCCTGCGCCTTGCCTGGCGTTGTCCGGTAAGGGCGTTCCGCGGTCATGGAATCGAAGGTATCCGCTACCGCCAGGATGCGCGCCTGAAGCGGGATACCTTCACCCCTGAGACCGTCAGGGTAACCCGCACCATCGAAGCGCTCGTGATGTCCGCGAACCCAGGGGATGATATCGTGCAACTGCCTGATCGGCGCGAGCATCTCCGCGCCCTTGGCCGAATGTTGCTTGATCGTCTCGTATTCGGCGGCGGTCAATTTCCCCTGCTTTTCAAGCAGTCCGTCATAGGTACCGATCTTGCCGATGTCGTGCAGTAGCGCGGCAATGCGCAACTTATCCAACTCGCCGTTTGTCAGCCCCAGCGCCTGTCCAATTTCTACAGCGTAGTCTGCGACCCGCTCGGAATGTCCGCGGGTCCACGGTGATTTCGCCTCGATGGCGGAGGCCAGGCTTTCCAGGGCCGCCGTGAACAACTCATGGAGATCCTTCTCCGCTTTCTTGCGTTCGGTGATATCGTGGACTGTTCCAGACATCTGGACCGGTCTGCCTTCCCTGTCACGAGTGACCTCCGCTTCTTCATGCACAATACGTACAGAGCTGTCGGGCAGGACAATCCGGTGATCGATGCTGTAGGGTTTTTGCTCGACCAATGCGGCGTTGACAGATTGGGTTACAAGTCCCCTGTCCTCGGGATGGACGGAATTCAGGAACGTCTCATAGGTGACGCCCGATTGCCCGGGGTCCAAATCAAACAAGCGATAGACCTCATCAGACCAGAGCAACTCACCCGTTGCTATGTTCCAATCCCAATTGCCCAGATGCGCGATCCGTTGCGCCCTGGCAAGGCTGGCCTCGCTCTTCTTAAGCCTCTCTGTTGCCCGTTTGTGCTCCGTGACATCCTGCAGGATATGCAGGGAGTAAAGGTAGGTACCGCCGGCGTCACGGATGGGAAAGAATTTCGCATTGAATATCCTGTCCATGGCTGGCACGGAGATCTCTTCTTCTCCATCCTCCTGCCGCTCCAGTGCCTTGCGGCAGCCTTCCATCGGCCCATCCGCCTTCGGAAACATCTCGTAATAGGGCCTGCCGACAATCTCCTTAAACGGCAAGCCGGCGGCCTCGGCGTAGGCGCGATTGCAGCGCAGCACCTTGAACTCCCGGTCATGGATGAACAACGGATCGGAAACGGCGTCAAGGCTCGTCTGCCACTCGCGCTTCGCCTGCTCGATCGCCTGGTAATTTGTCCGCAGATGCCCGGTCATAGCGTTGAACGCGCTGGCCAATTGCCCGATCTCGTCGTCCGCGGAATCGGTGAGCCGGTAATCCAGATCACCGGCGCCGATAATCTCGGCGCCGCGGTGCAGCGCATGCAGGCGGCCGGTGATTCTTCCGGCGATAAAAATCGCCACCGCCGCGCCCGCCAGCGTGGCGAGCAGCCCAGCGAGCAGCACGAAGTTGCGGACCTGTGCCACCTTCTGCTGCATTTCAGTCAGGGAATGACCGCACTGCACCCCATTTTCTGCCGGCGATGTGGAGCGGCGCCGTGACGTCCAGAGTATCGGCGCCGTTGGACTGTATCAGCAGGCGATCGGCTGCGGCTGCGGCACGGCTCACGGGGTCGGCTAGGGGGTTTCCCTCCAATTCATGCCGGGAGTGGGCGAGAACAGCACCGCCCTCGTCCAGGATGATCGCGTAGCGCACCTGTTCGCCATGCGCCACGTTGTCCACAAAATCCCGCAGTGCAGCGTAATCCCTGAGCGTAATCGCGTTGGCGGTATTCAGGGCCAGGGTCTTGGCGAGGTTGCCGAAATGCTCGCGCCCTTCTTCGACCATGCGCTCTTCCACCAGACGCGAGGTGAACACGACGAACACCGCGCCCAGGATGGCGATCAGTAGTGTATAGACGAGCGGCAGCTTGACGCGCAGTTTCATCGCAGCATATTCTCCAGTTGCTGGAAATTCTCCGCTCCGGTGGCGATGTATCGGTCGAGACCGGCTGTCTTAAGCGCGCTACGGCCTTCCTTGTTTTTATCCATACTGGTCAGGGCCTGTTTGAGTTGCTCCGCCAGCGCCGGGTCGAAGTCCTTTCTCACGGCAATGGTGCGGTCCGGGAACCCGGCGGCGGAGAGATGCAGGATGCGCAGTTCGCGCTCGATCCGCGGGTCGTCTTTCGCCAGCCTGTAATAAACGTCGTCCTTGGCCGCGCCGCCGTCGGCCTTTCTATTCAGCACCATCAGCACCGCCGCGTCGTGCTTGCCGGCGAAGACCGTTTCTTTGAAGAACTTGTCGGCGTCGTAGCCTTTTTCCTTGAGCAGCGCCCGGGGATAAACATAGCCGGCGGAGGTATTCATGTCCACGTAAGCGAAGATCTTGCCCTTGAGCCCGTCGATGTCCTTGATGCCGCTGTCCTTGCGCGCGAAGACCAGGCCTTCGTAGGTGGAGTCGCCGCCGATCTCCGGCCGGGCCAGGGGCAGCGCGCCAATCTCCCTGATCGCACGGTAACCGAGGAGGCTGCCGAAAATGCCCGCGTCGAGCTCGCCGCGCCGCATTTTCTCCAGCACCGTAAGGTAGTCTTTCTGCGGCATGAGCTGGCTGTTGATATTCAGTTTCTTATTCAGATAATCCACGACAGGTTGATATTGCCGGATGGTCGCGGTCACGGTAAGCGCGGGGACGACACCGACGCGGACTGAAGCACCCTGCACCATGGGTGAAACGGTGCCTGGCAGCGCCTCTTTCTTGTCGCATGCACTGAGCAGAAATAATCCGCAAAGAGCTAGGGACAAGCATGTTTTGTATGGCATCATGAATAATAATCCTTGTTCACGTATTTTCGGCAAACTTGTCTGCCACTCAAATGAGCCTGCCGATCACTTCCAACAGATTACTCTGATCGAAGCTGCTTTTCACAATGTAGGCATTGGCGCCGATATCGCCGTCATCATGCGCAGCAATTCCTCCCTGTTCAGTTCACGATGGCTGGTCGGTCGCCGCTTCATACCGAACCACCCGGTTTCTGCCGCCCTGCTTGGCCGCATACATCGCCGCGTCGGCCCGTGCGGTCAATGTCTCGGCGCTGTCTCCGTCCTGAAACTG
>MGYS01000038.1:0-2405 GCA_001802565.1 Gammaproteobacteria bacterium RIFCSPLOWO2_02_FULL_57_10
GGCAGGATTTTTTCCAGTAGTACGTAAATGGTGATGGCCGCCATCCAAGCCAGGTTCATGACGCCACCCACAAACATCAGGAGCATCAACACCCAGCAGCAGCCGACACAGAAGATCCCATGGCGCAGTCCCATGATCAGGGCGCCGCTGCTCCCGGGACGCCATTCATTGAGCAGGAAGTTAAGCGGCGAGCGGCATTTGCTCAAACATGCTTCCTTCATGTCGCTCCATTGAAACAGGCCCGCCGTTACTAGAAGTGTGCCGGCCAGCAGGGGGGTAGCACTGCCCATCACTGAAGTCATCAGGTTGCTACTGTAAAGTGCCCACTGGGCGAAAGCTGCCATCAGACTGAAGACGATCCAGGTTCCCAGATATCCTGCGCTGAACCAGCCGGTCAGCCGAATGGCTTTTGACCTTGCCTCGCGTTGGTGCTGGAGGCGCGTGAAGCTCAGGACCATGGGTGTGGCGGTGGGTAGCATCATGGCGATCATCATCACGCTCCACATGACGATGCTGAGTGCCAGAAGGCCGCCGTCCCAGGCAGCCATTGCAGGGTGCATCCCGGCGTGCGCCGATGTGTGATCGACGGGGCCGGGCGCAGCAATGACAAACAGATAGACCCAACTCAGCAGGCTGATCAGGACGATTCCTGCAATGACCACTCGCCGGTCCCGCTGATAGGCCTGGGTGCTTGTCTCGATCATGGCCATGTCCTCATGGTGGCTGTCTCACGGACCGGTGTAACTGAAATCCGAATAGGCTGCTGTGCGTCGGCCTGTGTCCAATTCAATGCCGTAGGCCTGATGCCGCAAGGACTCCGAGGTGGCCAGGGTGGCTGGAAATCCGGGAGCGACCGCGAGGGGGTGATTGTGCAGTGTCACCGGTTTGCCGTCCTGACCTAGATTGGCATGAACCACGGTGCTGGCAGTCTGGCCGACACGCAATCGCACTTCGCCGTCGCTGGCTTGATAGTGAATCGGGACATGCTCCACTCCCAGGACCTCTGAAATGAACGAGGCCAGCACCGCCGGATGCCCTCCAGCCTCGCCACCGAATATTTTCGCCAGGGCGTCCCTCTGGGGTTGGCTGCCGGATTCGTCAAGGTAGAGCACCACTTTCCAGTTTCCATCTGCCATGGCGCCGGGTGTGTGCAGAGCCACTACCACATTCAGCCCGTCCAGAGCCGTATTTTCATACACACCTTTTTTGATGTGCCAAGCCACCAGTCCAGTGCACGAGCCTTCAGTGGGATTGCCCAGATGTAAACACGGACAGGCATCCTTGCAGGTGCAGCTCTCGAGGTAATGACCATCCAGTTTCCACTTGCCTGCGTTCATGGTTGTTTGTCCTCTGTATTTGACTACTCATTTGTTATCGTACAAGCGCCACTATAAAGGAGTTAGGGGTCTTCGGAGTGATGAGCTCATGAGGATATTATGAGAATTGGCGTACGTGCTGCACTGGCTGTTGTGCAAGCGTATGATGGCGGCAAGCGAAAGGACTGATCGATCATGCAGCAACACACAAGGCGACATTCGGTGATGCACGGGTTTGTAGCGCGTAGTGAGGAGTTGGCAGCGCTTGGTACTTTGCTCACTCCGGACGGTCCCAAAGTCACCCATCTGTATGGTATCGCCGGGATTGGCAAAAGCTCTCTGCTGGACGTGTTCGCCAGGCAAGCTCGGGCAAAAGGCGCCACCTTGCTGAAACTGGACTGCCGGGCCATGGAGCCCACCCCCGCCGGGTTCTTTCGGGAACTGAGCAGTGCGATCGGCACCCCGACCGAAGATCTTCAGGAAGCGCTTACACGCATGACGGACCTGAGCTGTCAGGTGGTAGTAGTGCTCGACAATTATGAAGTTTACCGCCTTGTGGATACCTGGTTGCGCCAGGTGCTGGTTCCCGCACTGCCCGAGCGAATCTGTTTGCTTTGTGTGGGCCGCGAGCGTCCCCTTCCCGCCTGGCGCACCATGCCCGGTTGGCACGGACACTCTCGGGCCATAGCCCTGGGGCCGTTGGAAGATACTGACGCCGTGGCTCTTCTTGCCGGTTCAGGTGTGCCGGCCAATGCGGCGGCCCGCATCGCCCATGCCACGCATGGTCATCCCCTGGCTTTGCGCCTGGCAGCCTCTGCCTATGCAGAGCGGCCCAACCTCGCCTTTGAGCAACTCAGCCTGCAGCAGGCGTTGGAAGAATTGACCGTGATGTTTCTGACCGACGTGAAAGATCCGGTTACCCGTCGCGCCCTGGAGGCCTGCGCGGTTATTCGCCGGGTCACCGTTTCCCTGCTGCGTGCCTTGCTGCCGGATCTGGCCCCGAGAGACGCCTATGACCGGCTGCAGACACTGCCGTTTGTTGACACCGCCGGCGATGGCTTGCTGATCCATGACACGGTGCGCGAGGCT
>MGYS01000038.1:2417-2711 GCA_001802565.1 Gammaproteobacteria bacterium RIFCSPLOWO2_02_FULL_57_10
TTGCACGCCAGAGATCCTTGTGAATTTCTTGGCCACCAGAAGGTTGCCTGGCAACAGCTTCTGGATGAAACCCAAGGCGCCGGACGAGGCGAGCTTTGGCGTTACACAGCAGATATGTTGTATCTGATCCAGAACCCCGTGATACGAGAGGCATTTTTCCCCCGTGGCACCCAAAGCCTTGCCGTGGAACCTGCAAGAGCCGGGGACGATGAATCCATTCGCGGCATTGTGGCGGCCGGGGAGGGCCGTGCGGCGATGCAGCATCTGCTGCATTGGTGGCGCCGTCGACCGGAC
>MGYS01000038.1:2731-8619 GCA_001802565.1 Gammaproteobacteria bacterium RIFCSPLOWO2_02_FULL_57_10
CCGCGCAGTGGCTGAAACACCTTGAACAAAACCCGCTGGAGGGCATGGAACAAGTGCTGTTCTGTCGGCGTTGGTTGAGCCTTGAGGGCGGCGAAGCGCCTTCGGACGTGCAAGCAGCGATCTGGCTCGACCTTAAACGATCCTACATGGAATTGCGCCCCAGACTGCGGCGTGTCTACCTGACCGTGCAGGATCTTGCCAGCTATGGCCCGGTGGCCAGCCGCCTTGGCTTTCAGGTTCTCGAGGATCAGTCTGTACAGTTGGACGGCGCCACCTATCACAGCGCCGTTCTGGATTTTGGCCCCGCTTCGGTGGATGGTTGGCTGGCTTCATTGGCGGCCGCAGAACTGGGTATTGAGCAATTGTCGCTGCTGGACAGCGACGCCCGGGAGCTTGTGGTGGATGGCGCCCGCATGGCCCTGACCCCGTTGGAATTCGGAGTCATCAGATACCTGAGCACGCATGAGGGCAAGGCAGTCTCCCGTACCGATCTGCTACGCCATGTATGGGACACCCACTACTGCGGTGGCAGTAACGTGGTGGATACTGTGGTGCGCAGCCTGCGGCGCAAACTGGGTCGCCACGCCAGGCACATAGAAACTGTTACCGGCGTGGGTTATCGCTTTCGTTCGCACCCAGTGAACGTTCAACCGACGCTTCCGGCAGCATCATGAATGAAAGGGTCACGTTTTATAGCTGTGGTAACCATGCTGACGGGTCAATTGTGCTTGATTTTTCATCTTTATGAATCCGCGAGCAGCCTCTGCTTTTGCCTGTGATCAATCACTTCGAGCAAGCACTGTCCGCAGAAAAACCATAGAACGTGAGTAAAGTTCATGTTGAAACTGGGGGCTTGAAAAAGACGCACAACTGTTCGGCATTCAGTGATGCAAGGCGGTAGAGGTTTGTTCTGACGATTTGCCGAAATATTTTTGGAATGGCACAAAGAAGAGTGCCACAGCGAAGGTGGCGTCGAGCCGAGGATGCTCTTCTCGGCAGCACTGGGGAGAGCCGTGTTATCCACTCAAATGAACCGACAGCATTTCACACGCAAGATCGGGGCGCCCTGTTACCGACAAGGTTTTTTCAATGTCCCGGTCAGTTTTGCGCGATATTTCGGCGAGCATGACCATGCCACACAGATTGAAGTGGCAGAAAATCAGGACAGGATTCGAGCAAAGATCAACCGAACTGTGAATGTTGGCACCAACTCTCCGCTCGAAACTGAGCGCTATCCATAGGCTTGGCATTTCGCATTGATGTTTGTTACGATCCCGTCCTACTACCCCGCCAGCTCCGCTGACGGGCGCGGGGCCTCTTCGGAGGCCCCAGCTTTTTAGGGGATAGAAAAATGATGGTAAAAGGACCTTACCGAACTATCGTCTATGTAGATGGATTCAATTTCTACTACGGAGAAGTTCGCCACACACCTTACAAGTGGCTCAACCCGGAGTTGCTGTTCCAGAAGCTACTTGGTCCGCAGAACGCTTTGATCAAGGTGAAGTATTTTACTGCGCGCGTGCAACCTTCCTCGCAAGATCCCGATACCCACCACCGCCAGGACGTTTATCTGCGCGCGTTGCAGGCACATTGCCCTCTTACCGAGTTGCACTTCGGTCATTTTCTCAGACATAAGATACCTGCCGAACATGCAAATCCTCCTCCTTCAAGAGTTGAAATCTGGAAGAACGAAGAAAAAGGGTCAGACGTCAATCTGGCTCTCCATCTTCTTAACGACGCCTGGTTGGATGCTTATGATTGTGCAGTTGTCGTGTCGAATGACTCTGATCTGGCCGAATCATTGCGGCTTGTAAAGAAACAGCACAAGAAATTGATAGGTATGGTGACTCCTGGTGCGCCCAAGCGTAAGACATCGGCTCAGTTACGCCAGCATGCAGACTTTCTGAAGCCGATACGTACCTGGATGCTGAGGTCGAGCCAGCTTCCGGATGTGATTCCTGGATCGAGTATTCATAAGCCAGTGACTTGGTGAGCGACCATTGAGATACAGCAGGGACGTCACCGATTAACAAGTGAATATCTGTTTGTGGGGGGTAGAGGAAAAACCGGATTTGGTGCCCAGGAGAGGACTTGAACCTCCACGACCTTTCGATCACCAGCACCTGAAGCTGGCGTGTCTACCAATTCCACCACCTGGGCAGGAGGGGATAACGCAGGCGCGCACTTTAGCCATTGGCGCCGCGTCTGTCAATTCCCGGAATGGCATTTCTTTGGGTAAAACCCTGCCGTCCTGTGTATACTGGCCGCACAAATTTCTATCAATTCTGGCAGGTTATGACCAAGAAAAAGCAGGACCCATCAGCGATCGCAGATCCCTTCGCAGGCCGCGAGGCGGAGAACTACGAGAATCCCATCCCGAGTCGGGAATACATCCTCGAATACATGGAAAAGTCCGGTGAGCCGGTCAGTTACCCGACGCTTTGTGAGCATCTCGGGCTCGAGTCCTATGAGCAGACCGAGGCGCTGCGTCGCCGTCTGATCGCGATGGCGCGGGACGGGCAACTCATCAGCAATCGCCGCGGCGTGTACGGATTGGTCAACCGCATGGAGTTGACCAAGGGTCGTGTGCAGGGCAACAAGGATGGCTATGGTTTCTTCATCCCCGTGGACGGTTCCGGGGATCTGGTGCTGCCGAACACGGAGATGCAGAAGGTTTTCGATGGCGACATCGTGCTCGCACGGGTGTCAGGCGTTGATCGCCGAGGCCGCAAGGAAGGCATGATCGTCGAAGTGCTGGAGCGCCGCTGCAAGCAGGTCGTGGGTCGTTACTACTGGGAGCAGGGCTTCGGCGTGGTGGTGCCGGACAACAAGCGCAACAGCCACGAGATCATGATTCCCGAGAAGGAGAATCGCGGCGCGCAGGACGGTCAGTTCGTGGTGGCCGAGATTACCTCTTATCCGACCCAGCGCCGCAAGGCCGTGGGTTCGGTGGTCGAGATTCTGGGCGATCACATGAAACCCGGCATGGAGATCGATGTGGCCGTGCGCAGCCACGACATTCCCTACAAGTGGCCGAGGGAGGTGCTCGACGAGGTCAAGCGTTTCAGTGCCGAGGTGCCCGAGTCCGATTCAGCCCAGCGCGTGGATCTGCGCGATCTGCCCTTCGTCACCATCGATGGCGAGGATGCGAAAGACTTTGACGATGCCGTGTACTGCGAGCAGGAGGCGGGCGGTGCCTGCCGCCTGTATGTGGCGATCGCGGACGTCTCGCATTATGTGTCGGTGAAATCCGCGCTGGATGAGGAAGCGCAGAACCGAGGCAACTCGGTGTACTTCCCCGGGCACGTGATTCCGATGTTGCCCGAGATGCTGTCCAATGGGCTTTGCTCGCTCAAGCCCCAGGTGGATCGTCTGGTGATGGTCTGCGAAATGCAGATGAGCAAGGCGGGGCAGGTCGTGGATTACACCTTCTATGAAGGCGTCATTCACTCCCACGCTCGCATGACCTACACAGAGGTGTCGGAGATTCTCGAAGAGCCGCAGACGGCGATTCAGGAGAAATCCCGCACGCGCCTGCGCAAGAAATACGCGGCACTGATTCCCGCACTCGAATCCCTCTATGTGATCTACAGGAAGCTGTCGAAGCTGCGGCAGCAGGCTGGTGCGCTGGACTTCATCAGCACCGAGACCCGCATCGTGTTCGGCGAGACGCGCAAGATTGCCGAGATCGTGCCCGTGGTGCGCAATGACGCTCACCGCCTGATCGAGGAATGCATGCTGGCCGCCAACGTCTGTACGGCACAGTTCCTCGCCAAGTCGTCGCTGCCCGTGCTGTATCGCGTGCACGATGGCCCGAACATGGACAAGCTCGACAACCTCAAGGCCTTCCTGAAAGAGCTGGATATCGTGTTGACCCGCTCTGCCAAGCCGGAACCGAAGGATTACCAGCGCGTGCTGCTCAAGATCGCAGATCGCCCGGATGCGCACCTGATTCAGACGGTATTGATCCGTTCGTTGCTGCAGGCGGTGTATCAACCAGAGAACCTCGGCCACTTCGGGCTGGGCTTCGCCGCCTACACCCACTTCACCTCGCCGATCCGTCGCTACCCCGATCTGCTGGTGCACCGCGCATTGCGTTTCCTGATCCGCAGCAAGGATCAGACGCAGCACGTGCGCAAGGTGTCAGGCGTGAAGCCGCTGACGCGCAAGGAAATCTATCCCTATGAGCTCAGCCACATGCAGAGCTTCGGCGAAGCCTGTTCGATGATGGAGCGCCGTGCCGATGCGGCCAGCTACGACGTGATCGACTGGCTCAAGTGCGAGTACATCAAAGATCGCGTTGGCGATGAATTCCCCGGCACCGTCAGCAGCGTGACGGCCTTTGGCCTGTTCGTTGAATTGCGCGATATATATGTAGAAGGACTCGTGCACATCACCGCGCTGAAGAATGATTACTACCAGTTCGACCCGGTGCGACATCTGCTGCGCGGCGAGCGCAGCGGCGTGAGCTATCACTTGGGCGACCCGGTGCGCGTGAAGGTCGTGCGCGTGGATCTGGACGATCGCAAGATCGATCTGGTGATGATGGACGGTTCAGCGGACAAGCCCGAGGGTGGGCGTGGACCGTCGGAGTCCCACGATGCCAAGCGTGGAGGCAAGAAGGGGCAGAATCAGAAGGGCGGTGGACAGAAGGCGGGCAAGTCTGACGATGCAGGCAAGCCATCCGGTAAATCCGCAAAACCCGGCAAGTCTGCCGGGTCTGGCAAAAAGCCCGGCAAGGCCGCACCTGCTAAGCCAGCCAAGGAGATGAGTCTGCGTCAGCAGGTCGCTTCAGGCCTGGTCACTGCGCCGACAACGGGCAAACAGCCGAAAGAAGTGCGAGTCTCCGGCCGCCGTCGCTCGGCGAAGAAACCGAAACCGTAGTCTACACGCCATGTGGGAGCGGGCCTTGCCCGCGATAGACGCCGCACAAGATTGGCGGGTTGCTGGCAGCGTGCTCTGGCACTCTGCGCAGACTCGGACAATCGCGGGCAAGGCCCGCTCCCACAGGGTATTCAGCAGGATCAGGAATTGAGCAATAAAGAGTGGGTATACGGCATTCACACGGTCAGTGAACTGCTGCGGCAGCATCCCGAGGATGTGCTGGAGCTGTTGATCCAGCAGGACCGTGAAGACAAGCGCATCAATGAACTCAAGGGTCTGGCGTCCGCTGCCGGGGTGACATGGCAGGGTCTGGACCGCAAGGATCTGGACAAGCGCCTGCGCAACCTGCAGCCCGGTGCGGTGCATCAGGGCGTCATTGCCCTCTGCCGCCTTGGCGGGACCGTGCTCGATGAGCGCGGGCTGGAAGCTCTTCTCGATGGCCTCACTCATCCGCCATTGATCCTGATTCTGGATGAGGTCACAGACCCTCACAATCTCGGCGCCTGCCTGCGCACGGCCGACGCTGCGGGCGTCGATGTCGTGATCGTGCCCAAGGATCGCTCGGCCCCACTTAATATGACTGCCCGCAAGGTGGCCTGCGGTGCTGCCGATACCATCGCGTTTGCGGAAGTGACCAATCTCAGCCGCACGCTCAAGGAGCTGAAGGAACGGGGCATCTGGATTGCCGGTGCCGCAGGAGAGGCGCAGGACAGCCTGTATGCCATCGACTTCAAGGTGCCCATTGCCATCGTCATGGGTTCCGAGGGCAAGGGACTGCGGCGCCTGACCCGGGAGCATTGTGACTATCTGATGTCGATCCCCATGGCCGGGGCGCTGAGCAGCCTCAACGTCTCTGTCGCGACAGGCCTGTGCCTGTTCGAAGCAGTCCGTCAACGTGTGGGAGCGAGCCCTGCTCGCGATTGATCCTGCGCTAACCCCAATCGCGAGCACGGCTCGCTCCCACAGCGTTGAAGGAAAAACAGTTTGCAAGTTCCCCGGTGGTT
>MGYS01000038.1:8625-12119 GCA_001802565.1 Gammaproteobacteria bacterium RIFCSPLOWO2_02_FULL_57_10
CGAGAGGAGTCTCTATGAGACACTACGAAGTAGTATTTTTGGTACATCCGGACCAGACAGACCAAGTGCCTGTCATGGTTGAGCGTTACACCCAGATGATCAAGGACAGCGGCGGAGCCATCCACCGTCTTGAAGACTGGGGCCGACGTCAACTCGCCTACCCGATCAACAAGATCCACAAGGCTCACTACATCCTCATGAACATCGAGTGTGGCAGTGCAGTGCTGGAAGAGATCGTGACCCTGTTCCGCTACAACGATGCGATTCTGCGCAACCTCGTCATGAAGATGACTGGCCCCGTCACTGAAGAGTCACTGATTCTGAAGGGCGAGCGCGAGAGCCGTGAGCGTCGTCAGCGCGCCGAACAGAAGCGCAAGCTTGAAGAAGATCAGGCTGCCCGCGAAGCGGAATCTGCTGAAGGCGAAGAAGCCGCAGAAGAGTTCGAAGGCTTCGACGATGCAGACGACCTGGACGCAGACGATTCCAAGGATTGATATCCGGAATTCGTGTCGCTTCATGATCACGCATAACAAACAGTCACAGCAAAATTAGTTGAAAGGATAGTTACCATGGCTCGATTTTTCAGAAGGCGTAAATTCTGCAAATTTACCGCTGAAGGCACCATTGAGATCGATTACAAAGATATCGAAACTCTGAAGGCCTATGTGTCAGAAACCGGCAAGATTGTGCCAAGCCGCATCACAGGAACCAAGGCGCGCTACCAGCGTCAACTGGCGACTGCCGTGAAGCGTGCGCGTCACCTTGCGCTGATTCCTTACACAGACAGTCACACTGCCTGATTCCGTCAAATGCCGGCTGATGGCCTCGTGCGTCAGCCGCGGTACGGAGATTTTTCATGAGAGCTCTGGCTGAGTTCGCAATGGCAGGACGCCGACAGGCTGTCCAGGCGGCGATGCTCCTCGGAGTTCTGCCGGTGATCAACTTTCTGAGTGCTCCTGTGGTGGCGCTGGTCTTCCTGCGCTATGGAAGGAAAGAAGGATTGATTGTCCTGGCGTGGGCCGTGTTGCCCGCACTAGGTTGGGCGGTAGCCGGGGACATGATCCCCTTTCTGCTGCTCATCGGGATATCGATACTGGCGACGGTGTTGCGCAGTACCGGTTCCTGGGAAGTGACAGTTCTGTCCGGTATTGGTGTCGGTATCGGCGCTCAGCTTGGCATGACGCTGCGACCCGAGCTCCTGCAGGTGTTGCAGCAGCAGATCGAGCTGGTCATGAGTAGTCCCGAGATGCAGGGTCAGGTGACGCCGCTCACGCCGGAGCAGTTGCAGCAGATGCTGCGCATGTTCTTCGGCACCATGCTGATGTTCCTGTCACTGGTGCTGCTGATGATGGCGAGAAGCTGGCAGGCCAAATTGTATAACCCCGGAGGTTTTCGGGACGAGTTTCACCAGCTGCGATTGAGCTGGAAAAGCTCAGCAGGGTTGCTGTTGATGTTTGTACTGGCGGGTCTCGGTACACCCATACTTCAGCAGGCGTCACTGTTCTTCGTACTGCCGTTGTTGTTTGCCGGTGTGGCTCTGGTCCACGGTATGGTGGGACTGAAGAAGTGGCCTGGCGCGGTGCTGGTGATTTTCTACGCGTCACTTCTGAGCCCGATAGTGACGCAGATTGTGGTGTTCGCCGCGATTGCCGACAGCTGGTACGACTTCAGGTCGCGGCTGCGGCCAAGGAGTGGACCGCCAGATGGCTCGCAGGACGGTTTACAAAAGTAGATACACGAATCGACAGACCGAAGAATTCAAGCAAGATTTGATGAGGAAACAAAGATGAACGTAATTCTGTTGGAAAAAATAGGCAAGCTGGGTTCCGTGGGCGACACTGCTGCGGTAAAGGCAGGTTACGCTCGTAACTTCCTGTTCCCCACTGGCAAGGCGATTCCTGCCACCAGAACGAACCTGGAAAACTTCGAAGCGCGTCGTGCTGTACTGCTGGCTGCGCACAACGAGAAAGTCGCTGCTGCCCAGGGCCGTGCTGCGAAACTGAAGGAACTGCGCGTTGCCATCGCCGTGAATGCCGGCGAAGAAGGCAAGCTGTTCGGTTCCATCGGTACGCGTGACATCGCTGACGCAATCAATGCGGCTGTCGGTTCAGACCTGACGAAATCCGAAGTGCGTCTGCCCAACGGTGCACTGCGCGAAGTCGGCGAGTACGTGATCACCATCGACCTCGGATACGAAGTCGAAGAGACTATCACTCTGGCGGTTGTCCCCGCTTAAGTCAGCACTTTGACCGGCCCTGCAAGACTGTCGTTGCAGTTGGCAGGGGCAGGTCAATAGTAGACAATGAGGCGCTGTCGCTCACCGGAGTGGCGGCGCCTTTTTCATCTGTGGGAGCTTGCCCTGCAAGCGATGCTTTTCAAAACAATCGCTTGCAGGGCAAGCTCCCACAGTATCAGAGTGTGATATGTCCGAGATTTTCGAGAAGAACAAAAGACCGATCGACGCGGGTAATCTGACGTCGTTGAAGGTTCCGCCGCACTCGGTAGAAGCCGAGCAGGCCGTGCTGGGCGGGCTCATGCTCGACAACACCGTGTGGGACAACGTCGCTGAAAGGCTCATCGAAGAAGACTTCTATCGCCACGAACATCAGCTGATCTTCCGCGTCATGTTCGCGCAGACTGAATCCAACAAGCCGCTCGATGTCGTGACTCTGGTGGAGGCACTCGACAGCCTCGGCGAACTCGACAGTGCCGGTGGTCTCGACTATCTCAGCGACCTCGCCAGTAACGCGCGCGGCTCCGCCAACATCTCCGCCTATGCCGACATCATTGCCGAGCGCGCCAAGCTACGCAAATTGATCCGCGTGGCCTACGAGATCGCGGACAGTGGTTACAACCCTGCTGGGCAGCGCGCCGACGACGTGCTGGATGTTGCCGAGCAGAAAGTCTTCCAGATCGCCGATGACCGTCCGAAGGATGGTGGCCCTCAGGCCATCAATCCGTTGTTGCAGGCGGCGGTCGGACGCATTGACGAACTGTTCCGCTCCGATGGTGCGCTCACGGGGCTGCCCACCGGCTACAAGGATCTGGATGAGAAGACCTCGGGTCTGCAGAAATCCGACCTGATCATCGTCGCGGGTCGTCCCTCCATGGGCAAGACGTCCTTCGCCATGAACCTCGCCGAGAATGCACTACTGCTCAGCAACAAGCCGGTGCTGGTGTTCAGTCTCGAGATGCCTGCGGAGAGTCTCATCTTCCGTATGCTCAGTTCGATCGGTCGCATCGATCAGAAGCGGCTGCGGACAGGCAAACTGGAAGATGAAGATTGGCCGAAGCTGACAGCGGCAGTGAGCAAGCTCAAGGACAAGCCGTTGCTGATCGATGACAGCGTGGGCCTCAGCCCGATGGAAATGCGTTCGCGTGCGCGCCGCGTGGTGCGTGAGTACGGTCAGCTCGGGCTGGTAGTGGTGGACTATTTGCAGCTGATGCAGATCAAGGGCTTCGGCGACAATCGCGTCGGCGAAATTTCCGAGATC
>MGYS01000038.1:12147-14995 GCA_001802565.1 Gammaproteobacteria bacterium RIFCSPLOWO2_02_FULL_57_10
AATTCGAATGCCCGGTCATCGCCCTGTCACAGCTCAACCGTAGTCTTGAGCAGCGCCCGAACAAGCGACCCGTGATGTCGGATCTGCGTGAATCCGGCGCGATCGAGCAGGACGCGGACATCATCGCGTTCGTATACCGCGACGAAGTCTATAACGAAGACACACCGGACAAGGGTGTTGCCGAAATCATCATCGGCAAACAGCGAAACGGGCCAATTGGCACAGTCAGACTGAGCTTCATGGGACAGTACACCCGCTTCGAGAATCTCGCACGACAGGACTACGATGACAGCTACATGCATGGCGGCTGAGTTTCGTGCCTGGGCCACAATTGATCTGCAGGCGCTGCGCGCCAATCTCGCGCTGGCTCGCGCACAGAATCCTGATTGTTCCGTTGTTGCTGTCGTGAAGGCCAATGGCTATGGGCATGGTATCGTGCCGGTGGCCAAGGCACTGCAAGACCAGCTGCGCGCTGGCGATTGCTTTGGTGTTGCTTCGATTGAAGAGGCACAGACATTGCGCAGCGCCGGCATCACAGAACCTGTTCTGCTCCTCGAAGGCTTCGTTACGTCGGGAGAGCTGGCGGAAGTGGCGCAGCAGGGTTTTCAATGTGTGCTGCACTCTCCTTATCAGCTTGATGCGATGCTCGCGTTGTTTGCCTCCGGAAAAAGCATCGAACCTCTTACAGTCTGGTTGAAGATCGATACGGGTATGCACCGTCTTGGTCTGAGTCCTGCAGAATTCGTCACTGCCTGGAATGCGTTGAAAAGTCACAGTGGCATTCGCAAGCTCATCGTGATGTCGCACTTCGCATGCGCGGATGATCCGCAGAGTCCTGCAACAGAGCGCCAGGTCGCGCTTCTTCATGAAACTCTCGCCGCAGCGAACGTGCCATTGGCGACGACGGAGTTGAGTCTTGCTGCGTCCGCCGCGATCCTGATCTGGCCACAGACGCACTACCAATGGTTTCGTCCGGGTATCATGCTGTATGGCGGTGCGCCCATCATGGGGGAGAACGGCATCGATCGTGGTCTGCGCCCGGTGATGACACTGCGCTCACGCCTGATGGCGATCAAGACCGTCGCGGCAGGCGAGGCAGTCGGCTATGGAGCAAGCTATATCTGCGAGCGCGAGCAGCGCATCGGCATCGTGTCGATCGGTTATGGCGATGGCTACCCACGCCGTGCCCCCAGTGGGACTCCGGTGCTCATCAATTCGCGTCACGACGGCAGGATCGTTCAACAACGCACGGGCCTGGCCGGACGCGTCTCGATGGATATGATCATCGTCGATCTCAGCGAGTGCGAACATGCCGCCGTGGGAGATGAAGTGATTCTTTGGGGTGAAGGTCTGCCTGCCGATGAGATTGCCAGACGTTGCGGCACGCTGGCCTATGAGCTCTTCTGTCAGGTCACTCCGCGTGTGCATTTTCAGTATGTCTGACAGACCATTGATAGCAGGGAGAGAGGGAATTTCGAATGGCTAAAGTGAAATCTGCTTTCGTCTGCACGGAGTGCGGCGCCGAGCATGGTCAGTGGCAGGGGCAGTGCGTGGCCTGCAAGGAATGGAACACGCTGTCGAAGATCAGCCTGGGCAGTGCTGCGTCGCCTGCGGCCAAGCCTGACTTTCGCAAACAGGGTTACGCTGGCACCACTTCCGGCGTACAGGATCTTTCGGAGATTGATCTGGAATCGGTGCCACGTGTCTCCACCAGTATCGGTGAACTCGATCGTGTGCTTGGCGGTGGTCTCGTGCCAGGATCGGCGATCCTGATTGGCGGCAATCCCGGCGCGGGCAAGAGTACGCTGTTGCTGCAGGTGATGTGTCTGCTCGCGCAATCCATGAATGCACTCTACGTGTCGGGCGAGGAATCGTTGCAACAGATCGGCATGCGGGCGCGACGTCTCGGATTGCCGGAAAAGAATCTCAAGATGCTGGCCGAGACCAATGTCGAAAAAATCTGTCAGATTGCGCAACAACATCAGCCGCAGCTTCTGGTGGTGGATTCGATTCAGGTCATGCACAGCAGTGACATCCCGTCGGCACCTGGCAGTGTTTCGCAGGTGCGCGAATGTGCGGCATACCTGATCCAGTACGCCAAGCAGACCAATACCATTCTGTTTCTTGTCGGCCACGTGACCAAGGACGGCAGTCTTGCCGGGCCGAAAGTCCTTGAGCACATGATCGACTGCTTCCTGATGCTGGATGGTGGCAGCGACAGCAAGTACCGCACGTTGCGTGGACAGAAGAATCGTTTTGGCGCCGTCAACGAACTGGGCGTGTTCGCGATGACAGAGAAGGGCTTGAAGGAAGTGAAGAATCCTTCGGCGATCTTTCTCGCGCGTGCCGAAGAAGAAAGTCCCGGCTCCCTTGTCATGGTGTTGTGGGAGGGCACACGCCCACTGCTGGTGGAAATCCAGGCGCTGGTGGATGGCACGCAGATGGGCAATCCGCGCCGTCTTGCTGTCGGGCTCGATCAGAATCGTCTGGCGATGCTGCTTGCCGTGTTGCACCGCCATGGTGGTGTGTACATGGCGGATCAGGATGTCTTCGTCAATGTGGTCGGTGGCGTGAAGGTCACGGAGACCAGTGCCGATCTGGCGCTCATTCTTGCGATTGTGTCCAGTTTTCGTGACAAGGCGTTGCCACACGATCTGGTCGTATTTGGCGAAGTGGGGTTGTCTGGCGAGATTCGCCCGGTTCCGAGCGGTCACGAGAGGTTGTTGGAAGCTGCCAAACACGGTTTCAAGCGCGCCATCGTTCCCAAGGCCAACGTGCCGCGCGGCGGTGTCGATGGCATGCAGGTGATCGGGGTGGTGAAATTGTCGGAAGCTATCGAAGCAGTGCA
>MGYS01000038.1:15022-16339 GCA_001802565.1 Gammaproteobacteria bacterium RIFCSPLOWO2_02_FULL_57_10
CTCCTACAGAGAAAGGCATTAATTGAGGATTGGTGAAGAATGAATTTCAGCGCCTTCGTACAGGCCAACATCGGCAACATCATTGCAGTCGTGTGGTTCATGATCTGCTTTCGCGGTTACTTTCGCTATACCGCGCTGCGCAGCCTCGACACGCCGACGCTGGCCTACGCCATGCATCGCTTTCGCAAGCAGTGGATTCGCAAGGCGCTGCGCCGCGAGAATCGCATCGCCGACACCAACATCATTGCCAATCTGGAACGCAACGTTTCGTTCTTCGCCTCCACGACCTTGTTCATCCTCGCCGGTCTCATGACCGTGCTCGGGACCTCGTCCGAAACCGTGATCATGATGCTCAGCGAGATTCCCTTCTCTGATCAGAATACGCGCGGCGAGTGGGAGCTGAAGGTGTTGCTGCTGATCTGTCTGTTCGTCTACGCGTTCTTCAAGTTCACCTGGGGGCTGCGTCAGTTCGGTCAGGTGTCGGTGATGCTCGGCGGCGTGCCGGAGAAACACGAGAATCCCTCTGACGAAGAAACCCAGCGTCATGTGGAAAGCATCTCCACCATGGCGTCCAAGGCGGCAGGCAATTTCAACAACGGGCTGCGCACCTATTACTTCAGCATGGCGGTGCTTGGCTGGTTCGTGAACTTCTGGGTATTCATGATTCTCTCGGTGCTCGTGGTCGGTGTGCTGTATCGACGGGAGTTCCGTTCCGACACCCTGGCGATCATGATGGCGGACTTGCCTGACTGAACGGCTAAGGAGCTCTTGGCGCGGGCCGATTTTGCGCTTGTGTCCGCGCCTGATGTGGTTTACTTTCGGTGGCAATAATAATTCGCAATAACAACATCGTAATAACAACACCGAGAGTACAACCCCATGCTGAGCCTCTACAGTATCGTCAACCTGGCACTCTTTTCCGGCCTGCTCTTCCTCCTGCTGCTCTCCCGAAAGAAATCCCTCAGTCTCTCCCGTCAGGTGTTCATGGGTCTTCTGCTGGGCGTCGCATTCGGTTTCTTCCTGCAGTTTGTCTATGGCGTTGGCACGCCTGTCATGACAGAGACGCTGTTGTGGACAAACGTAGTCGGTGACATCTATGTCAACCTGCTGCGGATGATCGTCATGCCGCTGATCCTGATCACCATGATTGCCGCAGTGCTACGCATGGATGCCATCGCCTCCGTCGGCAAGATCGGTGTCTCTGTGGTGGGGCTGCTGGTAGGGACGGCAGTCATCGCGGCGCTGGTGGGCATCGTCGTCACCCTGGTGGCGGGGCTGAGTGCTGAAGGGATGACGGCCGGTGCACGTGAACTGGCT
>MGYS01000038.1:16350-21727 GCA_001802565.1 Gammaproteobacteria bacterium RIFCSPLOWO2_02_FULL_57_10
GTATTGCGGATGTGATCGTCAGCTTCGTGCCCACCAATATCTTCTCGGATCTCACCGGATCTCGTGACAGCTCGATCATCGCCGTCGTGATCTTCGGCATCATGAGTGGCATCGCAGCCCTTCTGGTGGCGCGTGACAAGCCTGAACAAGGTCAGGCCATCAAGAAATTCATCGAGGCAACACAGCTGGTGGTGATGCAGTTGGTGAAGATAGTGATGTCCCTGACCCCTTACGGGATTCTCGCGCTGATGACCTATGTGGTGGCCAGCTCCAACGGCTCCGACATTCTCAATCTCATCAGCTTCGTGCTGGCCTCCTATGTTGCGATCGCCATCATGTTCGCGATTCACGGGATGATGGTCGTGCTGGCAGGCGGCAATCCTCGCGAGTATTTCAAGAAGGTCTGGCCGGTGCTCAGTTTTGCGTTTGCCACACGCAGCTCCGCAGCGACAATACCGCTGACCATCAAGACCCAGGTTGAAGAGTTGAAGGTCCCCACGCCGATAGCCAACCTGTCGGCCACCTTTGGAGCGACCATCGGGCAGAACGGGTGCGCGGGAATCTACCCTGCGATGCTGGCTGTCATGGTGGCACCGACTGTTGGCGTGGATCCGACTTCAATTGGATTCATTCTCAGCCTGCTTGGCATCATTGCCATCAGTTCATTCGGGATTGCGGGCGTTGGCGGGGGAGCGACTTTCGCGGCCCTGGTCGTGCTGCCTGCGATGGGGTTGCCGGTGACGCTCGTGGCTCTTCTGATCTCGATCGAGCCGTTGATCGATATGGGCAGGACGGCATTGAACGTGAACGGCGCGATCACCACCGGGGTGGTGACCACACGTCTGCTGCCCGATGTGGGAGCGGACCCTGCCCGCGATTGATAGAGCGTTGGGTCATCGCGAGCAGGGCTCGCTCCCACAGGCATTAAAGCAGGTGGGAGCGGGGATCAGACGTAGTAGGACTTCAGCGGCGGGAAGCCGTTGAATTCGATGGCGCTGTAGCTGGTTGTGTAGGCACCGGCAGAGAACCAGTACATGCGGTCTTCAACAGCCAGGTTCAGCGGCAGACCATATTTGTAGTTCTCGTACATGATGTCGGCGCTGTCGCAGGTCGGGCCTGCAATCACCACTTCTTCCAGTTCGCCGTGCTTTTCCACATAGATCGGATACTTGATGCACTCGTCCATGGTCTCGATGAGGCCGGAGAACTTGCCGACATCGGTGAACACCCAGCGCTGCAGTGCCGTGTGGGATTTGCGGGAGATCAGCACCACTTCCGACACCAGAATGCCGGCGTTGGAAATCAGTGAGCGACCTGGCTCCAGAATGATCTCGGGAAACTCGTCACCGAAGTCTTCCTCGATGAAGCGCGTGATTTCTTCCGCGTAGGTTTCAAGGGCGTTGGCGCGAGTGATGTAGTTGGCGGGGAAGCCGCCGCCGAGATTGACCATCTTCAGCGTAATGCCGTCCTCTTCCTGCAGGCGCTCGAAGATCACCTTGACCTTGCCGATGGCGGCGTCCCAGGCGCCGATGTCGCGCTGCTGTGAACCCACGTGGAAAGACACCCCGTAGGGGACCAGGCCGAGATCGCGGGCCAGCACCATCAGGTCCATCGCCATGTCACTCTGGCAGCCGAACTTGCGAGACAGAGGCCAGTCGGCGGTGCCGCTACCTTCAGTCAGAATTCTCACGTAAACCTTCGAGCCAGGCGCCGCCTTGGCAATGTTGCGCACATCAGCCTCGGAGTCGGTGGCATACATGCGCACACCCTTGTCGTAGAAGTAACGGATGTCGCGGCTCTTCTTGATGGTGTTGCCGTAGCTGCAGCGGTCCGCTGTCACTCCCAGGGAGAGCAGCTTGTCCAGCTCGTAGATGGAGGCGACATCGAAGTTCGAGCCCTTGTCCCGCAGTGCCGTGATGATCTCGGGAGCGGGGTTTGCCTTCACCGCATAGTAGACACTCGCGTAAGGGAAGAGCTCCTGGAGGACATCGTAATGACGCTCCACGGTGGCGATATCAATTACTACGAAAGGGGTCTCCTTGGTGTCTGCCAGGGCCTTCATGCGAGCGAAGGTTTCCTTGTCGTAGTAGTCTTCCACTAGCGTGTGTTCTGTATTCATTGGTGAAGTGATCTCCTCCGGGTGGTGCTTTACTGATAGGGGGGGTGGGTGAGCGGGTGCGCTATTGTAACAAACACAATCGTCAGGTAAATGCACAATTTCAGAAACGGAAAAATTACTTCCGATGCATCCCCCTGTGGGAGCGGGCCTCGCCCGCGATTTCCGGTTTGTGACAGTCTTCCGGGTCAGGGGTATCAGAGCAACCTGTTGATAAATATTAGAAAGCTACAATTTTTCAGCAGTCGAATCATTCCCGGTAAAACCCTGCTAGACTTCTCGCCTTCGCGAAAAACAGGTGGCAATTCTCCCGGCCGGAGCGTGCAGGGAGCGGAGGTGCCACCGCTGGACTCTCCATGACACTGTTCTTCAAATTGGGGTGGTACTTCAAGGCGCAGTGGCGGCGCTATGCCGCTGCCATCCTGATGTTCGTCGGCGTCGATGTTCTGGAGATGTCGATTCCCTGGATAACCGGTCGGGTCATCGACCATGTGTTGGGCCAGACACTCACCCAGGCACTGCTGCTGCGCTACGTAGCGATCGTGATTGCCATCGCCCTGGCAGTGTATGTCATGCGATTCTTCTGGCGCGTCTTTCTCTTTCACTCGTCATTCAATCTTGCCGAGACGATGCGCCAACGCATCTTTGCTCACATGACTCTGATGGCGCCGCAGTTTTTCCAGCAGCACCGCACTGGTGATCTGATGGCCCGCGCCACCAACGATATTTCCGCCGTGGAGATGACGGCCGGTGAGGGCGTGCTCTCGGGCATCGACGGACTCGTGACCGGCATCCTCGTCATTTCGATCATGACGATCTTCATCAGTTGGGAGCTGACACTGGTCGCACTGTTGCCATTTCCGTTCATGGCCTGGTACTTCGCTGTGCTCGGTGATCGTCTGCACAAGGGCTTTCGTGATGCACAGGAACGTTTCTCTGATCTGAATGATCGCGTTCAGGAAAGCGTGTCCGGCATCCGCATGATTCGTGCCTTCGGACGTGAGGCGCGTGAGGACGAGGAGTTCCTGCGCATTGCGGATCGTGCGGCCGAGGCGAACATTCGCGTCGCGGCCACGGATTCGCTCTACGATCCTGCCATCTTCATCACGGTGGGCTCGTCGTTCCTGTTGTGTGTTGGCATGGGAGCGTGGCTTGTCGAGCATGACAGATTGACGCTGGGACAACTCACCAGTTTCACCATGTACCTTGGCTTCCTCATATGGCCGATGTTCGCCTATGGCTGGTTGCTCAATATCGTCGAGCGAGGTTCTGCCGCGTACAAACGCATCGAGCAGTTGTTGCAGACGGAGTCGCCAGTCGCCGACACCGGCACGATCACGCAGATCAACAGTGCGGACATTTCCTTCGAGATAGAATCCTTCACACATCACGATGGTCACAAGCCAGTGCTGCGGAATATTCACGCAGAGGTAAAAGCAGGTGACACGCTCGGTATCGTCGGGCCCACTGGCGCGGGCAAGACCACACTGATCAATGTCTTGCAGCGTTACTTCGATGCGCCGCATTGCAATGTGAGGATCGGTGGCACGCCGGTACAACAATTGAGTCTGCAGACGCTGCGCAGTGCGATCGCATTGGTGCCTCAGGACCCTTTTCTGTTCACGGCGACGATCGCGGAAAATATTGCGATGGGAAAGCCGGATGCTTCCATGGAGCAGATCCGCGCGGTCGCGCAACTGGCTGCGATCGACAAGGATATCCTGCGCTTTCCGGCTGGTTACGACACGCTGGTAGGAGAGCGTGGTATCACCCTTTCTGGCGGTCAGAAGCAACGCATCGCCATCGCTCGCGCACTGCTGCTAGATGCGCCCATACTCATTCTCGATGACGCACTCTCCGCGGTGGATGTCGCGACCGAGCGCAGCATTCTGTCGCATCTGCGCGAAGTCCGTGCGGACCGTACGACACTCGTGCTGTGTCACCGACTCTCGGCAGTGGAATACGCTCAGCAGATCATCGTGCTCAACCACGGCGAGATCATCGAGCGCGGGACGCACAGGGAACTGCTGGCTCGCCAGGGTTGGTATGCACAGATGATCGATTATCAGAAACTGGAGCAGACTGTTGAATCAGGACGATGACATAGTCAAGAGCATCAACCTTGCGTCGCTCTGGCGATTGCTGCGCTATGCGCTGTCGTATCCACGCCTGCTGAAAGAGGGCGCGATACTTCTGCTGCTTGCCACACTGGGTCAGGTGCTGGCGCCGGTGCTGGTGAAAATCTTCATCGATGACTACATCACGCCCGGCCGATACCCGGTCTGGGAGCTGACGGCTCTCGCACTCGCGTATGCGTTTCTCTACGCACTTTCTGCATGGGCGGGCTATCAGAATGCCATGCGCTTCAATCAGGTCGCGTTCTCTGTCGTGAGAACCGTGCGTTCGCAGGTGTTCGCGGCAGTCATGCGCAAACCGTTGAGCTATTTTGACCATCGTCCTACCGGGAGCCTGGTGTCACGCATTACCAATGACACGGAAGCCATCAAGGAATTGTTCGTGCAGGTGATGTCCACCTTCGTGCAGAACGTCACGCTCATCATCGCCATCTTCATCGCCATGGCCTGGCTGGATGTGCGCCTGATGCTGGTGTGCAGTGTGATTCTGCCGGTGGTTGTCATCGTGATGTTCTTCTATCAGCGCATGAGCTCACCACGTTATCACCGCGCACGCAGCGTGCTGAGTCGGATCAATGCCACGCTGAGCGAATCCATTCAGGGCATGCGCATCATTCAGGTACTTAATCAGCAGAAGCGCTTCGCAGGACAGTTTCGCGGTGTCAGTCAGGAGCTGTTCAACGCGCGCATGAGCAACCTGCGACTTGATGCCTTGATGTTGCGACCTCTGCCCGATCTGTTGCGCACCATGACGTTGGCTGCGCTGCTGTTCTACTTTGGTACGCAATCGTTCACCACTGTCGTCGAGGTGGGAGTGATCTATGCGTTCGTCAATTATCTCTCGCGCATCACGCAGCCTATTGTGGAGATGACACAGCGTCTCAGTCTGCTGCAACAGGCAGTCGTGGCGGGTGAGCGCGTCTTCGGCATCATCGACGAGCCTGGCGAGAAGCAACCGGCCACCTCTCATCACATCACTGAGGGCGCTGTGCGTTTCGAGCACGTCGGTTTCAGTTATGACGGTGAGCATCCGGTGTTGGAGAATATTGATTTCACTGTTGCACCAGGACAGTTCTTCGCGATTGTCGGACACACGGGCAGCGGCAAGAGTACGCTGATGAGTCTG
>MGYS01000038.1:21735-38359 GCA_001802565.1 Gammaproteobacteria bacterium RIFCSPLOWO2_02_FULL_57_10
AGTACGCTGATGAGTCTGTTGCTGCGCTTCTACGATCCACAGCACGGGCGCATCCTTCTCGACGACACGCCGCTGGCGGACATCGACCAGGCAAGTCTGCGCGCGCAGGTCGGCGTCGTGCTGCAGGATCCTTTCATCACCGTGGGCACAGTGCGGCAGAACATCACGCTGGGTCTCGACATTGCCGAAGAAAAAGTGATCGCGGCGGCGCGCAAGGCTCAGCTGCACGATTTCGTGATGAGCCTGCCGAACGGATACGACACGATGCTCGGTGAGCGTGGTGGCAATCTTTCCACCGGGCAGCGGCAACTTCTCTCACTCGCCCGCACGCTGGCGCGCGAGCCGCGCATCCTGATTCTCGATGAGGCCACCGCGAATATCGACAGCCATACGGAGGCAGTGATTCAACAGGCGCTGACGCTGCTGCGCGGCACAACCACGATTCTGGCGATCGCTCATCGCCTGAGCACCATCACGAGCGCCGACTCCATTGTTGTGCTGCATCAGGGCCGTATCGTGCAGCAGGGCAATCATCAGCATCTGCTGCGGATCGATGGCCTCTATCGGCACATGTATGAGTTGCAGAGGCAGAAGGAAATCGTGGAGGAAGTCCAACAGGTTCACTGAATCGTGAGCAGAAACTCTTTGATAGCGTTCGCGCATTCGCGCGCTCTTGTCTGTGCCAGCATGTGAGGTCCGTCAATGACTCTGGCCTCCACTCTCGGCAGGCCCTCGATCACTTGACGACTCAAGCGTCTGCTGACAACGCGATCTCTGCTTGCCTGCAGATACAGCACCGGAAGGTGGATACTGGCGAGCACCGGTCGCAGGTCGATTTGCGACAACACCGCGAGGCGGGATTTTGTCACGGCTGCCGGAACACTGCCGGTAACAGCCATGATCTCCTGCACAATCGGTTGATGAGTTTCCCCATTCAATGCAAACAGACGGATGAGAGCGCGGCGCAACGGGCTGGTGCGAAAGCCCCAGGTCGGCATGAATCGCGCTGCCCTGCAGAATGTGCGCAAGGGACTGACGGCAAATGTTGCGCACAACACAGCACAACGTATGCGCGATGGATATCGGGACAGCAGTGCGAGTGCGATGGGGCCAGAGAAGGATTCCGCGATCAGGACATTGTTGGTGTCTGCCATCCGGTTCGCGACTGACTGCACGTACTCCTCAAGCGTTTGCTCATCACGATATGCAATGACGACAATCTCGATGTCATCTGCCAGCGCCGCCTGCAGCGGCGCGAACAGTCTGCCGGTCCCTTCCAGTCCCGGCAGCAACAGCAATCTTGGTGACATCGATTGGCTGCAACCTCACTCTGTCAGTTCTTACTGACCGGAGTAGACATCGACCTGGATGAGAATCTCGTTCGGCAGGGCAATGGTGTCTTCCCAGTACCCGGTGCCCACGCCATAGTCCAGACGCAGAACGGTGACTTCACTGGTCAGATGGAAACGTGGCTGACCGTCGTATATCTCTGTCTCCAGCGTGAACGGGAAGCTGATGGGGTGAGTCTGGTCGCGGATGGTCAGGCTGCCGTCGGCCACGAAGGAATTCATCGATTCCAGACGGCACTGTGTGGCCTGGAAGCTCGCTGTCGGGAATTCCGCGGCATTGAACAACTCGACATCCAGCAGGTATTCAAGGACTTCCTCGGTGTCGACGGCCATATCGGCGATGGGGATCGTCACGTTGATATTGCAGGCCGCGGGGTTTGCGACATCAATGTCGAAGGTAGCGTCGATATTTCTGAACTCACCCTTGGAAGGCGCGCCTTCGTAGGAATAATTGAAAATGACACGTGACTCGCTCGGTTCGAGTTTCCAGACGGCGGCCTGCGCTGTGACGCCAGTGACCAAGGCAAGTGGCAACAGCGCTGCACGGGAAAACAAAGTTCGCATGATAAAACAACTCCTGATTCAAGGCTGGGTGAAGATAACCGCAATATTTCGGCATTTTAGTGTGTTTGTCCGGAGACTTCGAGTCACTTTTACAATCCGCGATGAACCGAGTCACTTGTCACGTTGAGCATTGGAAACATTAGAGGTGTCCTGGCGGTCTATACACGTCTCTTTGCTCAATTCCCAAACTCAACGTAGTATTAGCAAAGTGCTCGCCCGGCATCCGGTGGATCACCTGGTGGTCAACTCGAATTCTATAAACAATGGTAGACCTGGATAACTAAGAGAAGAGGAAGGAAATCATGCTTCGTAACGTGTTCAAGCTTGTCAGCACCAGTTTGCTGCTGGTGGGTGTAGCCACCTCAGCCAGCGCGCAGGACAAAACTTACTATGCGGCCCATCACAACTATCGTGTCACGACGGTTGCTGATGGACTGGTACATCCCTGGTCCATGGCCTGGCTGCCGAACGGCGACATGCTCGTCACCGAGAAACCGGGTCGCCTGCGTATCATCCGCGACGGTCAGCTTCTCCCCGAAGCCGTTCCCGGCGTTCCCCCAGTGTTCTACGAGGGTCAGGGTGGGCTGTTCGAGATTCTGCCGCACCCGGATTTCGAAGAAAATCAGTGGGTTTACCTGAGCTTTGCCAAACCGGTTGGTGACAATTCAACCACTGCCATCATCCGCGCGCGTCTCGAGAATGATCGTCTGACCGACGTGACCGAGATTTTCGCTGCCGAGGCCAATGGCCGCAGCCACTACGGCGGCAAGATGGCCTTCGACAGCGAAGGCTACCTGTACCTGACAGCCGGTGACCGTCAGGTGCCTCCTTCTGGCGACCTGGCCGCGCACCCCGCCCAGGACGTGAGCAACCACCACGGCGTGATTGTGCGCCTGCATGATGATGGCCGAGTGCCCGATGACAACCCCCTGGTCGGACAGGCAGGAGCGATGCCGGAAATCTGGAGCTACGGACACCGCAGCCCGCAAGGCCTTGCTGTTCACCCGGAAACCGGTGACCTGTGGATGACCGAACACGGCCCCCAGGGTGGTGACGAACTCAACCTCATCACTCCCGGTTCCAACTATGGCTGGCCTGTTGTTGGCTACGGTGTGAACTACGGCTCCAGTGCGCCTATCCATGAGCGTCAGACAGTTGCCGGCATGGAATCGCCCACACGCTTCTGGGTTCCGTCCATCGCCGTCTCCGGCCTCATGATCTACGACGGTGACAAGTTCCCGATGTGGCAAGGCAGCATCTTCGTCGGTGCCCTCGTTGGCGAGCGCATCTCCCGTCTCGAAATGGCCGAAGATGGCCGTGCGGTGATCCGTGAAGAAGAGCTGGCTTACGACATGGGCCGTATCCGTGATGTCCGTCAGGGCCCGGATGGCTATATCTATGCCGCGATTGAAGATCGTGCGGGTGCGCCGACTGCTGTGGTTCGATTGGAACCAGTTGAATAACACCGGTATGCGAAATAAAAAAAGGACTCTCACGAGTCCTTTTTTTTTGTATCACTCTGTAGCTCGATTCACTCCGTCGGCAGACTGCGCGATTCTGATTTCTGTGTTTCTCTACTCAGAGAATTGATAATTTCCTGTCAACACCCCAGTGGCGAGGATGTGTCCTTCCATCGCCTGCAGCAGATTCTGCTTGTTGTAGCCATCGGGAAGATTCAGTTCATAGTCCAGTGCGTAGATGCGGAAATTGTAGGTGTGCACCTTGCCGTCGGCGGGCGGACGCGGGCCGAAGTAACCTGTGCGGCGCGTGCCATTGGCGCCATTGATCATGCCCTCCAGACCGGGGTGAGTCACGATGGCATCCGGGGAGAGTCCTTCCGGCAGACCGGTAGCCGTAGCGGGAATGTTGTAGGCGACCCAGTGCACGAAGGGCTGGAAGCCGAATACGGGATCATCAAGGATCAGCGCAAGCTGGCGGGTGCCTTCGGGCAGATTGAGCCACGAGATATCGGGAGAGATGCCTTCGCCATAGGCCGAATAGCGTAGTGGAATATCAGTGTTGTGCTCGAAGGCGCGGCTGCTCACGAGAATGGACTCGGGGGGCTCGGCAGACCAGGCGGGGATACTGCACAGCAGCGTCAGTGTCAGGCCGAGCACGGTGCCGAGCGCATTGCGGATTCTTTTCATTGTTATATCTCCGTTGTGATAGCAGGTTGGTCGCTAGTATGTCCGTTTCGGAAACGCTCCTCCACCCGGATCGTCTCACATTCGTGCTTGTCAGCGACTAATCAAGGTGGCAGGCGTTCCATTTTGCCCTATTGCTGGTAAGGTAGCGCGGTAAAGAAAAGTTCCCCTGGAACACTATGGTGTCAGTCGCTTGCGAGGAGCATCGCTCATGAATAACAAGAATAAAAGTGGGGCAGAAGAGACAGCAGGTGGGGCAGCGACCTCACTCTCCCGCCGCAATTTGTTGAAGGGAGTTGGCTTGACGGGGGCGGCGCTGATGACAGCGGGCAGTAGCTCCGTCGTCGCGCAGACGGCCGCAACGGCCCAGGCCGCTCCGGCGCGTATTCGCGTTACCGAGGCCTTCGAGACACTCACTGCCGCAGAGAGTGCCGCGCTTGATGCGATGGCATCGCGTATCCTGCCCAGCGATGATGGGACGCCCGGTGCTCACGAAGCCCGCGCGGTTCACTACATCGATCGCGCCCTCATGAGCGCCCTTGCGGCGTCGCGCGAGCAGTACGCGGCAGGGCTGGCAGCACTGGATGCTCATGCCATGGAGGTCGGTGGCAGCCCCTTCTACATGCTGCCCACGTCCGATCAGGACGCCATCATCGACGCCATCACCCGCAGTGCCATCCCGAGTTACCCCGCGTTGAACGCAGGCTTCTTCAATACCGTCAGGACGCATACCATCGACGGCACTTTCAGCGATCCCTATTACGGCGGCAACCGCGACTTCGTGGGCTGGGACATGATCGGCTATCCAGGTGTGCGAGCCATCTCGACGCCGGAAGAGATCCGCCAGGGGCGCGATCTGGCACCGAGTCGCCAGTCAGCCTACGACATGCCGACTCACACGAAGGACCCGGTTGATTCAACATCGCAGACAGGAGGTGCAGCCCATGGCCACTGAACTCGCCAGAACAGACGTGGTAGTGATCGGCCTCGGTGCCGTGGGCGGAGTGGCCGTACTGCCGCTCGTCAACGCCGGGCTGAATGTGATCGGACTCGAAGCCGGTGGCTGGATGAGCGGCCGCGACTTCGCGCCGGATGAGGTGCGCAACAACCTGCGTGACTGGCCTCAGGCTGTGCCCAAGGCCAAGAATGAGATCCCGACGTCCCGCGCCAACATCAACTTCGAGGCGGTCCAGGGCGGCGGTCATCCGATGATGAATGGGGTAGGTGGCACGTCACTGCATTACTGGGCACAGAGCTGGCGCCTGAATCCCTGGGACTTCAAGACGGTCAGCATGACCACCGAGCGCTACGGCGCCCATCGCATTCCACAGGACTCCACGATTGAGGACTGGCCGATCAGCTACGAGGATCTCGAACCTTTCTATGATCGCGTGGAATATGCGCTGGGCGTCTCCGGCAATGCAGGCAACATCAATGGCTCGCGTCAGCCCAACGGCAATCCGTTCGAAGGTCCGCGCTCGCGCGCCTACCCCATGCCGGGTCTGCGCAGTTCAGGCTTCACCGACATGATGAGCGAGGCTGCGCGTCAGCTGGGCTGGCAGCCCTTCCAAGGGCCTGCCGCGATCAACTCCGAGGTCTATGGAGATCGTCCCGGTTGCTTCTACCACGGCTTCTGCGATCGCGGTGGGTGCCATGTCTCTGCCAAGAGCTCCACGGCCGTCACAACCATTCCCGAGGCACTGAAGTCAGGTCTGTTGAAAGTGGTCACTCATGCTCGCGTGCTGAGGATCGTCAATGATGCGGATGGTCGCGCGACTGGTGTCGAATATCTGAGCGGCAATCAGGTGATGTTTCAGCCCGCCGATGCGGTGCTGCTGGCCAGCCACACCTACGAAAATACACGACTTTTGCTGCTGTCGAAGTCGCGCGAGTTTCCAGAGGGACTTGCCAACAACAGCGGCCAGGTCGGCGAGCACTATCTGAGTCACCATCAGGGTGCGCCGGTGATCGCGCTGTTCCCGAAAGATCTCAACAACTGGTACGGACTGCCCGCGCAGGGTGTCGCCATCGACGAGTGGGCCGACGACAAC
The DNA here is from genome assembly GCA_001802565.1 of Gammaproteobacteria bacterium RIFCSPLOWO2_02_FULL_57_10. Lineage (GTDB taxonomy): Bacteria > Pseudomonadota > Gammaproteobacteria > Pseudomonadales > Pseudohongiellaceae > UBA5078. The sequence goes on from MGYS01000038.1 coordinate 27,844, forward strand.
TTCGATCACAGCGATCTGGACTTCATCGGGGGTGGCAACCTGTGGGTACACACCGATCGCAAGCCGATCTCTGCCGCGAAAATGTCCACCTTCGATCAGGTGCCGAACTGGGGGCCGAAATGGAAAGCCTTCATCAGCGAGAATGCCGACCGCACCAATGGCTCCTACATCCAGAAGACCACGCTGCCCTATCGCGGTAACAAACTCGATCTGGACCCGCTGGTCAAGGACAAGCTCGGCTTCCCCGTCATCCGCATTACCGCCGAGCACAGGCAGAACGAGCTGCGCATCGCGGCTTTCACACAGGACAAGATGGAAGAGTGGTACAGGGCCGCAGGTGCGGTGCAGATCGTGCGTGCCGGACTCGGTAGTGCGATGGGTGCCTCGACGCATGCCTACGGTGGCACACGCATGGGCGACAATCCGGCGACCAACGTCACGGATCGTTTCGGTTTCGCGCATGAGGTGAAGAACCTGGGGGTGCTCGGTGCGTCAGTGATGGGCACCAGTGGTGCCAGGAATCCCACACTGACGGCGCAGGCGCTCGCGTGGCGAACTGCCCAGCATCTTGCCGACAACTGGGACACCATCACTCGATAAACACACCGCCCTGTGGGAGCGGGCCCTGCCCGCGATTTGCAGATCCCTTCGAACGTGAGCGGAAGGGTGCAGAAGGGTTCTGCGGCTGACCGCGCCCCTCTGCCACCTTCCACCGCCGCCAGGATGCACGAACAAAATTGATTGGAAGATTTGTCCCGAGCAGGGCTCGCTCCCACAGTTCAGTTCAGAACTGTGGGAGCGGCAGGATTACTTCTTTTCGCGCAGTGCTGCCTGAGCAGCCGCCAATCGGGCGATTGGCACGCGGGGTGGTGAACAGCTTACGTAGTGCAGACCGAGTCGATGACAGAAATCGATCGAATCGGGATCACCCGCGTGCTCGCCGCAGATGCCCAGCTTCAGATCCGGACGCGACTTGCGACCATTCTCCACTGCAAACTGCATCAACTTGCCGACACCGGTCTGATCGAGACTCGCGAAGGGGTTCTTGTTGTAGATCTCCTTGCGCTGGTACTCGTCGTAGAACAGGCCCATGTCGTCGCGGCTCAAGCCTAGTGTTGTCTGTGTCAGATCGTTGGTGCCGAAACTGAAGAATTCCGCCTGCACGGCGATCTCTTCGGCAGTAATGGCGGCACGTGGCACCTCTACCATCGTTCCGACGATGTACTTGATGTCGATCTTGTTCTTGTCCATCACTTCGCGGGCGACGCGATGCACGATGGCCAGCTGATCCGCAAGCTCCGCCTTGAAGCCGACGAGCGGAATCATGATCTCGGGATTCACTTCCACTGCGTTCTTCGCTGTCATCACCAGCGCGGCAGCTTCGAACACGGCACGGACCTGCATCTCGGTGATTTCCGGATAGAGAATGCCGAGACGGCAGCCACGACAACCCAGCATCGGGTTCTCTTCGTGCAATGCCTTGATGCGCTCGATCACGAATTCCAGTGGGAGGCCCAGCTTGTCCGCGAGCTGACGACGTACGGCATCATCCTGTGGCAGGAATTCGTGCAGTGGCGGGTCGAGCAGACGAATCGTCACGGGACGCCCGGCCATCGCCTTGAACAGACCCACGAAATCCTTGCGCTGGAACGGCAGGAGTTTCTTGAGTGCTTCCTTGCGCTGCACCTGGTCGACGGCCAGAATCATCTGACGCATGTAGTCGATGCGATCGCCTTCGAAGAACATATGTTCAGTGCGGCAAAGACCGATGCCTTCCGCGCCATAGGCCACTGCCGTTTCCGCCATCGCGGGAGTATCCGCATTGGTGCGGATGCGCAGACGACGGAATTTGTCTGACCATTCCATCACGGTCTGGAACAGCTCGTAGGTATAACTCTTCTCGGGCTTCATGGCACCTTCGAGCACACGCTTCACTTCTGAGTCCGCGCTTTCGATCAGGCCCTTGTAGATGGCGCCAGTGGTCCCGTTGATGGAGATGTAGTCGCCTTCCTGCAGAACCACGCCACCGGCAGTCAGTGTGCGCTTCTCGTAGTTGATCGTGACTTCGCCAGCACCACACACGCAGACCTTGCCGAGTTGACGCGCCACCAGTGCCGCGTGTGAAGACACACCGCCGCGCGTGGTGAGGATGCCCTGTGAATACAGCATGCCCTTGAGATCGTCTGGTGATGTTTCAGTACGGCACAGTACAACCTTGTTGCCCTTGCGCGATTCGATCTCGGCAGCGGCGGCAGTGAACGCGATGCGACCTGTGGCGGCACCCGGACCTGCAGGCAGACCCTTGCCGATCATCTGCGCTTCTTTCTGCGACTTGGTATCGAAGATAGGCACCAGCAACGAGTCTACTGACTCAGCAGGAATCTTCAGCAGCGCAGTGCGTTGATCCATCAGCTTCTCTTTCACCATCTCAACGGCGATGCGAATCGCGGCGAGGCCGGTGCGCTTGCCATTGCGGGTCTGCAGCATGAACAGCCGACCCTTCTCGATCGTGAACTCGAAGTCCTGCATGTCCTTGAAGTGCTTTTCGAGTTTGGTGCGCACTTTTTCCAGTGCTGCGAAACTCTCGGGCAATTCCTTTTCCATGGCAGCAATAGGCTTCGGTGTGCGAACACCGGCCACTACATCCTCGCCCTGGGCGTTGATAAGGTACTCACCATAGAACGCTTTCTCGCCATTGGCGGGGTCGCGGGTAAATGCCACACCAGTGGCGCTGTCGTCACCGGCGTTGCCGAACACCATGGCCTGAATGTTGACCGCTGTGCCCCACTCGGCAGGAATGCCGTACTGCTGACGGTACAGGATGGCGCGCTCGTTTCTCCACGAGCCGAACACGGCGCCAGTGGCTCCCCAAAGCTGTTCGTAGACATCCTGAGGGAAGGCTGTGCCGGTGTGCTTGCGTATCAGTTCCTTGTACTGGCCAACCAGTGTGCGCAGGTCATCGACATTGAGATCGTTGTCCTGGGGCTTGCCCAATTGCTTCTTCAGTGCGTCGAGCAATTCATGGAAGGGGTCGTGTGACTCTTCATCGGGTGCCTGCACACCCATCACCACGTCGCCGTACATCTGGATGAAGCGGCGGTAGCAGTCCCACGCAAAGCGCGGATTGCCGGAAATCTTCGCAAGGCCTTCAACAGTCGTATCGTTGAGACCGAGGTTGAGGATGGTGTCCATCATGCCAGGCATGGAGTCGCGTGCGCCGGAACGCACGGAGACGAGCAGGGGGTTGTCCTTGCCGCCGAACACTTTCTTCATCTGGGATTCGATCAAACCCACCGCGGTCTTCACGTCGGAGGTGAGTGAACGAGGGTAGCTGCGATCATGAGCGTAGAAATAGGTACAGACTTCCGTGCTGATGGTAAAGCCTGGAGGCACGGGCAAACCGATGGCGGCCATCTCTGCCAGGTTGGCTCCCTTGCCGCCGAGCAGCTCGCGCATGCTCGCATTACCGTCAGTCTGACGACCGAAGTTGTATACGTATTGGGAAGTCTTGGCCGGTTTCGCGGGGGTTGTCACCGTGGTCTTGGTCTTGGGGGTCTTGGCTTTTGTGCTTTGTTTCATAGTCCCAGGTCTGCTCATGAGAAGTGGAGCGGCAGGATAAATCAACTGCCCTTTAAAATCCAGAGCGGCGCACCCTTGAGAAGGGCCGGAACAGGCCTAAAAATCAGCGTCTGAGCAGGGTTTTAACCGGAAATTTCCTTATATCTGTCAGTGGGGTATTCTTGCGCCTCACCCATTCCAGCCGAGCGTTTTGTGTCTCTTCCTACCACGCAGAATATGTCTGAATCGCCCTCGTCGACTGCGCGGACATGGACGATTTTCTGTGCCGTCATCGATAATCACGGTGATATGGGTGTGTGCTGGCGGTTGGCACGGCAACTGGTGAATGAGCACGGAATCGAGGTTGTACTGTGGATTGATGACCTGCCGGCCTTTGCAGATTTTCTCGGGCTGGACTGCGTTGACGAGTGCGTGGCGGGAGTGCAGGTGCGGCACTGGACGTCGCCCTGGCCTTCGTCGGTTGCGACCGATGCACTGATTGCAGAGTCGGCTGTTGTCATCGAGGCCTTCGCCTGTGAGCTGCCGGAGTCTGTGATCGACGCCTTTGCGCAGCGCGACACTCCTCCTCTGTGGATCAATCTGGAGTACCTGAGTGCCGAGTCATGGGTAACTCAGTGCCACGGGTTGCACTCATTGCACAGCGTGAGCAGGGGCGTCGAGCAAAGCCCTCGGACCCTGTCCAAGACCTTCTTCTTTCCGGGCTTTGTTCCGGGCACCGGGGGGCTGCTGCGCGAAGGTGGACTGCTGGAGCGACATGAGCACTGGCAGACTGACGAGCAGTCGAGCCGCCAACAGCTGCTTGTCGACCTGGGTTTGGCGCTTACTCCCGAGGCCGCCTCGGCAACTTTGTGGATTTCCGTGTTTACCTACGAGAGCGCATCCCTCGCCAGCTGGTTCGACGCCATGGCAGAGAGCGACGAGCCCGTTCTCTGCCTGGTGCCGGAAGGCAGGGTGTTGTCCAGTGTGGCGGAGTATCTGGATCGTCACACGTCGCTGGTTCCGGGTGAGAGTGTGCGTGTCGGCGCGCTGTCGATTGTCGTGATCCCCTTCCTCTCCCAGGACGACTACGACAGGCTATTGAGTCTTTGTGATCTGAATCTGGTCCGCGGGGAGGATTCCTTCGTGCGCGCGCAGTGGGCGGCGCGGCCTCTGGTGTGGCACATTTATCCGCAGGAGGAGGGCGTGCACATGGAGAAGTTGGGGGCGTTTCTGGGGTTGTATTGTGGGCAGACGGTGAGTGCAGTGGGAGGGCAATCGCGGGCTCGGCCCGCTCCCACAGGGCGCGCTGCGTTACCGGAAATGGAGGCGCTGCGGCGGTTCTGGGAGTTCTGGAATCTGGGTGAAGATTGCCGGGAATTGTGGCATCATCTGCGCCCACAACTTCCGGGCTTGCGCGAGCGGGCCAGGAACTGGCAACTAGAGTTGGCGCAACTGCCTGATCTGGCTGCAAATCTGGTGAATTATCACCGTCAGCAGCAGTGTTAACCCCAATGTCGGGCCCGGCCCGTTCAATATCGAGTATTCATTCATGAAAACAGCGCAAGAAGTTCGTGCCGGCCAGGTCATCATGATCGGCGGTTCTCCCTGGAAAGTGCAGAAGAGCGAGTTCACCAAGTCAGGCCGTAACTCCGCCATCTGCAAGATGAAGCTGAAGAACCTGCTCAACGGCATGCAGACCGAGACCGTGTACAAGGCCGATGACAAGTTCGAGATGGTAGTGCTTGAACAAAAGGAAGTGACCTACTCCTATTTCGCAGATCCGATGTACGTGTTTGTGGACACGGACTACGAGCAGATCGAAATCGAGAAGGATGATCTGGATGCAGTGATCGATTACATCGAAGACGGCATGGACGACGTCTGCAACGCAGTGTTCTACAACGGCAAGGTGATCTCCATCGATCTGCCCACCACCATCGTTCGTGAGATTGCCTACACCGAGCCGTCTGCTCGTGGCGATACCTCCGGCAAGGTGATGAAGACTGCCCGTCTGAAGAGCGGCTACGAGATGCAGGTTTCTGCGTTCTGCGAGATTGGTGATTTTGTCGAGATCGACACCCGTACTGGTGAATACAAGTCACGCATCAAGCGTTGATGGTGTTGCAGCATTGATCTTGTTGAAAGTGCCTCGAAACAAGGAGTAGAGTAGCTTCGCCGGGGGATGCTCCGGCGGTGTTCACACTCAACATTCCAAGGAAGCACCATCATGTCGAAAGAGCGCAACGCCAAGAAGGAAGTGAAGAAGAAACCAGCCCTGACCATGAAGGAAAAGAAGGTCGCGAAGAAGACCAAGAAGGAAAGCAGAAGCGACTGATCTCCTCTGATGATGCTCCTGTGCCCGGATTGATGCGGGCACAGTGAGATGCAAGTCTTCTGTATCGTTGGGCGGGCCCGCTGCGTGCGTTTTAGTGATGACTGACTATCAGGTATTGGTGATCGGACCAAGACGGGGGCTCATCGATGTGCTGCGGGCTCGCAGCATTCCCTTTTCACTCTGGCAGGAAAAAGACGTCTTCAAACCTTCACGGTTGCAAAAGAATGTAACCGCCCCCTTCTGGAACTCCGCAGAAAAAATTCGCGAACAGGTTCGCAAGTCATTCCCCGGAAATCAGTACACCCACATCATCGCCGGAACAGAGGCGGCTGTTCTTCCTGCAGCCATCGCCCGGCGTCAACTTGGCGCTCGTTTGTCGAGTGCTGCCACCGGCACTCGCTGTCGCGACAAGCTCGTCATGAAGCAATATCTCGGTGAGTTCGGCATTCCCATGACGCGTTACATGGCGGACAGTGCAGAGCTCGATCCACAGGAAGTATTCGCAGCGCTCGGAACTCCGATCGTGCGCAAGTTTCGCAAGTCTTCCGGCGGCAAGGGGCTGCAGTACATTCATCGTCCGGAAGATTATGTGCCGGGCGATCACGGGTTATCGTTGCTCGAGCGCTATATCGATGCGCCTGAAGCAAGCATCGAGTCCTTCATCGACAACGGGCGTATTCGTTTCACCAACATCACTCATTACCAGGTCAAGGGCCACACCAATTTCATTCCCGCCGTGCTCGACGCAGAGCAGCAGCGCACGCTGCGAGCGTTGAACGAGCGCGTCATCGAAGCTCTCAATATCGGCTGGGGCATGACACACCTCGAAGTGTATCTCACAGAAAGGGGCCCGCTGTTCGGCGAGATCGCGCTGCGTCCGCCCGGTGGCTACATCATGAATGCGATCCAGCATGCATGGGACTTCAATCCCTGGGAGGCGTTTCTTGCCATGGAACTGGGCGAAGCGTTCAGTTTTCCGAGCGAACCAGTCTGTTACGCGGCGTCGGAGGTATTGCATCCAGGGGCTGGTACTATCGTTTCAGTGCGCGGCAAATCGACAGTGCTGGATGAGCAGGGGGTCAGAGAGTTTCGCATCAAGGTGAAACCGGGTGATGTCATGGATGGGCGCAGCGGGCTCGGACAGGACGCGGGATTTGTGGTGCATGCCAGCGCCACGGCGCAGGAGCGGCTGGCGTTGCATGAGCGGATCGTGGCAGCGCTGGTGATCGAGATAAAATGATTGTGGGAGCCTGCCCTGCAGGCGATCTGTTGCAATCGCCTGCAGGGCAGGCTCCCACAGGTTCAATCCTTCACGAAAAGAGTGACGAGCGGCACGTCTCCGAGTTGTCTGCTCCAGTGCCCGTGTACAGCGGGGTCGAACGTGGCACCCGGCGGCAGCAGGTCTGCCGAATAGAAATGCTCTCCTGCCTTGAAGACGCGAGAGGTGCCGTCAGCAAGACCGATCTCCATCGCGCCACTCAAAACGAACAGCCACTGCGGCGAACCCGTGCAATGCATCTCGCTGCGAAACCCAACCGGACTCTCGCGCAACTGCAGTGCCTGTGCGGCGAACAGTCGCGAGAGTCGTGCTTCGGGTGTGCCTTCTGTCAGAGGAACTTCTACCGTACGGAACTTCGCACGTCCATCATCATCCGTGAACAGTACTACCTTGGTAAACGTCTGCATACACTCTCCAAATCAACAGTCTTGTCAGCACTACAGGTCTGCCGGAGTCCGGCAGACCAACCTCGCCAGGAGAGTAGCAATTACATGGCGCGACGAGCTTCGTTGATGACCACTTCCACCGGCGTGGTCCCGACGTTGCGTACCTGGTAGGTGCTGTGGGCATTACGCCAGGCCCAGCTGCCCATCTTGTCCAGTTCTGCGGTGATGCCGTCTTCGCGGGTGACGTGGGTCTTGCCCTCACCAACCTGGACGACCATGCTGGGGTTGTGGTGCATCTGCATTTCCGTGCTTTCACCTGGCTGCAAGGTTACGCGATAGGCGCGGAACCACAGATTCTCGATCTCGGGTTCGCCACTCAGGCCGGTTGGGCGGTCGGTAGTCAGTTCGGCCATGGGTGGGCCGTAGTTGGTCAGCGCGATGATACGGAACAGGCCCGGGCCTTCGTTGCTGACCTGGTGGGTGAAGTTCTCCGTCACGTAATCGGTATTGCTGGAGAGGCGCCCGCCTGAGGGGCCGGTCCCGGAGCTGATGAAGGTATACATGATCGCCGCATCATGAGTGTGCTGCAGTGTCATGTCGCCCGGGTTGATCTGCACATCGAGCACTCTGATGTCGCCATCCTGATGCATCAGGCGATGACGGGGCTCCTGCAGAATGTTGACGACGCGGTTCGGGTCGCCGATGGTCGCTTCCTGAGCCTGCGAGCTGCTGATGCCCAGCGGTGCGGCAAGAGCGATGATGAGAGAGAGGGCGGCGGAACTGCCTGGAACGGACAGACTTGGAATACGCATCGGGATGGTCCTCGTGCTTTGGTTATTGTTGTTATGAGCGGCTGTTGTTGTGAGCAATAGTTGTGAATCTGCTTTTGTAAAACCTTTTGCCGTAAATCTGTGCGCCTTCAAGCGCTGGGCACAAGAGTAAACAGGCGCCGCGCCGGACGCAATCGTCTTGTTGTGCAAATTGCAGCGCAAATCGATGGAAGCGCGAGTTTGGCAGTCGGAACATCAGGGCTGTCGTGGCCTGCGTCAGTGACGGATGAACCAGGTGCGGTGGATTTTTTGATTGCGGGCAAAATCCCGGTCGATGCTGGCGTCCGAGCAGTCCTCGATGCGGTACTTCTGCTGCAGGGCCTCGTCCAGTTTGAAGCGCCGATTGTTGTTGGAGAAGATCAGCAGCCCGTCCGGTGGCAGCAGAGCCATGCACTGTTCGATCAGCAGGGCATGATCGCGCTGCACGTCGAGGACATTCTCCGTGCTCTTCGAGTTGGAGAACGTGGGCGGGTCGAGGAAGATCAGATCGAACTGCTCTGAACACTGGGCCAGATACTTCAGGCAATCCATCTGTACCAGTTCGTGTGCCCGAGGATCGATACCATTGAGCTCGAAATTGCGGGCCGCCCAACTCAGATAAGTGCGAGACATGTCCACGCTGGTAGAGGAGTGTGCCTCACCCAGTGCCGCATGCACGGTGGCCGACGCGGTGTAGCAGAACAGGTTCAGGAAGCGGCAGCCTGCAGCATGCTCGCGAATCCAGTGGCGTATCGGGCGATGATCCAGAAACAGGCCGGTGTCCAGATAGCGCTCCAGATTGACGATGAACTGCGCCGGCCCCTCGCTGACGACAAAGTCTTCGCCCTCCTTCTGCAGAGGCTTGTACTGTTCGTTGCCGCGCTGGCGCTCGCGTACCTTCAGCACGATCTGGCGGGCGGGGATCTGCAGCTCCTGCTCCATCACCACGCAAAGCGCCTGATAGGCCTGGCGACGCCGCAGTGCCGCGTCCTCCTCGCTCACCGAGGCAGGCGCCTTGTATTCCTGCATGTGAATGTGGTCGCCGTAGCAGTCGATGGCGAAGGCATATTCGGGCATGTCGGCGTCATACAATCGATAGCATTCATTGCCCTGCTGGCGAGCCCACTTGCCAAGAGTCTTCAGATTCTTGCGCAGCCGATTGGCAAACATCTGTGCGCCTGCATCCAGCACGACCGGTTCAGGGGCTGGTCTTGCAGCGTTTTCCATAGAGGTGGCGACGGAAGAGATCGTGGGCGAATTTTCACGCGCTTGCGCTGCAGAGTTGGACGTTTGCCCGTCTGGCGCCGAAGTGCGCGCATGCTTCTGGTAGATCGCGTCGGCGCTGATGTTCATCAGCAACAACTTGGCGGGCAGCGCGCCATTGAACAGCGAGTATTGTTTGTGACTGTGAATGCCGAGCAGTTTTCCCCACTCCGGCTTCGCGGTGAAGATCGCTGCCTTTGCGCCAACGGCATGACGTCGCAGCCACGCGCCCAGTTCACCGTAGAGCAATTCCACTTCCGTCTGTTCGCCAAGGCGTTCCGCGTACGGGGGGTTGCAGATCACCAAGGTAGGGGCGACTGATGGTACGGCCTCAGCCACACTGGCTTCCGCGAACTCGATGTAGTCAGCGACACCGGCACGCTGGGCGTTGCGGCGTGCGATGGCAATGGCGCGGGCATCCACGTCGCTGCCGAAAGCACGACCCTGCCAGTTGGCTCCTGAGTCTCTGCGCGTCTGCGCTTCGGCGCGCACGCGCTCCATCGCGGCAGGATCATGATGCGGCCACGGGGTCAGACCACTGCCACGCACGAGTCCCGGCGCGATATCCAGTGCCATCAGGACGCCCTCGATCAGCAGCGTGCCGGAGCCACACATCGGATCGTACAAGCGCGGCTCCGTCACGTCGTGCTGCGGCCAGCCTGCACGCATCAGCAGCGCGGCAGCCAGTGTTTCCTTGAGCGGTGCCTCGCCCTGTTCCGTGCGATAGTGACGACGATGCAGGCTCTCGCCTGACAGATCGATGCCCAGGCTCAGGCGATCCTTCTTGATGACAGCGTGTATGAGGAGATCTGGCGCCTCTTTCGACACGCTGGGGCGCTCGAGGCCCTTGCTGCGAAACTGATCGACGATGGCGTCCTTGATCTTC
>MGYS01000038.1:38388-45689 GCA_001802565.1 Gammaproteobacteria bacterium RIFCSPLOWO2_02_FULL_57_10
TTCAGTGCCCCCAGCAGCGCTGATGGCGAGAGTCTGACCGGGCAGCAGATGATCGCTCCAGTCCACGACGCTGGCGCAGTTGTAGAGGTCTTCCGCCGTGAGTACCGGGCCTTCTGCGAGCAGCAGGATGACGCGATTGCACAGCCGCGAGAACATGATGGCGCGGTAAGCGGTTTCGATGGGTGCGGAGCAGAACACGCCTGCCACGCTCTGCTTTACACTGTCGGCGCCGCAGGCGAGCAGTTCCTGCTCCACCAGTGCTTCGAGGCCCTTGGAGCAGGTAACAAACAGGGACAACTGCTGCCCTGTCGATGAGGATTGCATTTCTTTTTTGCTCACGGTCGCACTATCACTTGGTCATGCTGTAGACGAATGCGGGGAGGATGTTGAGAGGCACGAAATCGATCTCGTCCATCTCCTTGCCGAAGACTCTCTCGATGTCGGCCTTGTTGCTTCTGAAATACTGATACTGCAGGTAGATGCCGCCTTCCTTGAGTGCGAATTTGAAACCCTCGATGAGACGGTTGAGGAACGCGTTCTGATCCTTCATCCGTTCGAAATTCTTCAGCGGTAACGATGAGACGATGACGTCGTAGGTCTCGGGTGTGTTCAACAACTCCGTCACACAACCGTTATGAAGTGTGACCTGCTTGTGAGGGTTGGCGATCATCAAGCGCTCGATCCAGGGGTTGTATTCGCTCTTGATCTCGCACACATCGAGGACGGATTCGGTCGACATTCTGCGGATGATTTCCCGGGTGAATGGACCCTTGCCGCTGCCTATCTCGAGAATTCGCAGGGGGCGCGAGAAATCGATCTTGCCCACCATGGTGTTGACCAGAAAGCCGGAGCTGCTGACGATGAGGCCATCTTCAGTGATGTTGCGTTTGATTTTTCTGTAAATATTGATTGCCACAACACGCTCTTGCCAAATGCGGGTAAATAAGTACGGGCGCGAAATTCAGATGCGCAGGTCGGCTCAGTGGGCACGTGTGCACCCGAAACGACCGTTATAAAGAGCGGCTACACTAGCACAGAATGCGTTTTCGAACATCGCGGCCGGGGCATTATTCTTTTGCAGGAATTTTTTCTATATCATGCGCTCGTCTGCCTAGTGACCACCAACTCAGGGATTAATTATGCTGCTTGCTCTTGTTACAGCCTACCTCGTTGTGTCCATTGCCATCGGTCTGGTTGCCTCGCGCCGCGTGCATTCGGCCAGTGATTACATCACTGCGGGCCGCAGTCTCCCCATGCCCATGGTCATGGCCATGGTGTTTGCCACCTGGTTCGGTGCCGAGACCGTGCTGGGGATATCCGCCACCTTCCTGGACGAGGGCTTTCGCGGCCTGATCTCCGATCCGCTGGGTGCCTCGGTCTGTCTGATTCTGTTTGGTCTGGTCTTTGCGCTTCCGCTGTATCGCCTCAAGCTCATGACGCTCGGCGACTTCTTCCATATCCGTTACAACAAGAAGACCGAGATGATCCTGTCTACCTGCATCGTGCTCTCCTATCTGGGGTGGGTATCCGCTCAGGTGACTGCGCTGGGCCTGGTCTTCAATGTGTTGTCCGAAGGCACGGTCACCATGACACAGGGCATGATGATCGGTGCCGCCGTGGTGCTGGCCTATACCCTTTTCGGTGGGATGTGGTCGGTGGCGGTCACGACATTCGTGCAGATGATCATCATCGTCATTGGTCTGCTGCTGGTCACCAACGAGGCTGGCACCATGGCGGGAGGGATCGGAGTGGTCATCGAGCAGGCCGCTGCGGAGGGCAAATTCGAATGGTTGCCTTCGCTGGACTTGCTGGACATGCTCGGGTGGATGGCGGCCCTGTTCACCATGGCGCTGGGTTCCATTCCGCAGCAGGATGTATTCCAGCGGGTGAATACGTCCAAGAGTGAGTTCGTCGCGGTGTGGGCGACCACGCTCGGTGGCGTCGCCTATTTCTTCTTTGCCGCCGTGCCGCTGTTTCTTGCCTACAGCGCCAGCCTGGTCGATCCGGCGATGACTGCAGAACTCATGGCTGAGGACTCGCAATTGGTTCTGCCCACATTTGTCGCCAACTACATGCCATTCTGGCTGCAGGCTGTGTTCTTTGGCGCCCTCCTGTCCGTCATCATGAGCACGGCATCCGGCACATTGCTGGCACCTTCCGTGACCTTCACCGAGAACGTCCTGAAGAACTTCATTCCGGACATGACCGACAAGCAACTGCTGACCTACACGCGGTATACGGTGTTCGCTTTCACGCTTCTGGTGGTGGCCAATGCCGTCCTTTCCAGCTCGGACATTCATGCGATGGTGGAGAATGCCTACCGCATTACCCTGGCGGGTGTGTTCGTGCCGTTGACGGCGGGCCTGTTCTGGCGGCGTGCGAGTAACACGGGGGCGGCGTGGTCCATGGGGCTGGGTCTCGGCAGCTGGCTGTTTCTGGAGATCTTCGTGCCGGATGTGGCATTCGAGCCGCAGCTTGTGGGGCTGCTCTTCAGCTTCATCGGTATGGTGGCGGGGTCGCTGATTTCCCCTAATCCTCATATCGACAATCATCGCGGATTGGCCGAAGTGCGCCCGGTCTGACAATTGTCGCGGGCAGGCCCGCTCCTGCAGAGAGCTTTCCTTGTGGGAGCGGGCCCTGCCCGCGATGAAGCGTGACACAATCGCGAGCAAGGCTCGCTCCCACCCCCTCGCCCCCACACAGGAAACTCATGCTCAGTTATCGTCACGGGTTCCACGCCGGCAATCACGCCGACGTGGTCAAGCATCTGGTTCTGCTGGGGCTGCTGCAAAAGCTGCAGGGCAAGGACAAGCCCTTTACCTACATCGACTCTCACAGTGGGGCTGGCCTGTATGACCTGGACAGCGATGCCGCACGAGTGAACTCCGAGCACCTCTCCGGCGTCGTTCCTCTCTGGCAGAAGCGTGGCACTGATCCCTTGCTCAATCTGTATCTGGACAAGGTCAGCGAATTCAACAGCACCCGCGCACTGCACCACTATCCTGGCTCCCCTTCACTTGCTCTCGGGTGCCTGCGACCCGACGACCGCATGCACCTGCTTGAATTGCACCCCGCCGAAGTGGAGGCGCTACGCATCAATATGGGCAGGGACACCCGGGTGAGCATCCACTACCGCGATGCCTTTGAGGGGTTGCTGGCCCTGACGCCGCCGGAGCCGAGGCGGGGAATGGTACTGATAGATCCTGCCTACGAGGAGAAAGAGGACTACAAGCGCGTGCTCAGCGCGGTGCTGAAATTGCAGCGTCGCTGGCCAGTGGGGATCATCGCGGTCTGGTATCCGTTGCTGGCGCGACAGCGCGATCGCAGTGCCTGGCTGAAAGCCGCCATAGCAAGGGAAAACCTCCCTGACGTGCTGACTGTCGAGCTGACCGTACAGGAGCAGGACGAGGAGTTCGGCATGCATGGCTCCGGCATGTTATTGGTTAACACGCCGTGGCAGTTTCGTGAACAGATGCAGGCCACGTTCACAGAGGTGGTGTCAGTGCTGGGCGAGGGTGCGCGATTTCGTGTTGAGGAATTGCACGCCTGAGATGACAGGGGCGGCAAATGCCCCGGGAGTGCCGATTGACGGATGGACTTGCCCCATGTGCTGCGCTACTCTTCGTCACTGGGGGAAGACCGCAGCTACTGCTGGATGCGTAGCGGGAATCGAAAATAACAAGAACAGATCCAGTTTTAGAAGTTCGGAATTCTGACCCTGTCTGCTATTTTCAGCTCCCCTCCACTGCTGTCCTTCCGCATAAATGAATCGTGAGTTCGTCAGGAATGCCCATAAAGCGAGTTCGTTGAGTCAGTTTGCAGTTCAATTTTTGCTCAGTGAGGAAAAAACAATGATAAGAGAGCATGTTGGGTCGGGAGTCTCCCGGCAACCTGCGCGCGAGCGTTGGTCATCGTTAACCCGGTCTCTGATGAGAGCGCTGCCGTTGGGTTTACTGATTGCTGCGACATCCCCCGTCAGTGCCCAGGACACCGTTGAGTGGACCCATCTTGGTGGTAACGCTCATCACACCCGCTACACCCCTGCCAACAACATCACCCCTGAGAATCTCAGCGAGCTGAAAGAAGCCTGGGTATGGGATGGCGCCAGCTTTGCGGCCTCAAGCGGACGTTCAACGCCCAGCTACGTCGATGGCAAGCTGTTTACCGTTGCCGGTCCGCGTCGTCACGTCGTGGCCATGGATCCGATGACCGGTGAGACTCTGTGGTCCTATCGCGAACCGAACACCTTCCGCTGGGAATACTCCATGCGAGCCGACTACGGCAAGGGCGTGGCCTATGCTGAGGTCGATGGCAAGGGTGTGATTTACATCATCAGCCCCGCGTTCTTCCTGACTGCGCTTGACGCCGATACCGGTGCTCCGCTCGAAGGCTTCGGTGAGCCGGTGCCCATCGAAGGGTTTGCCCAGACCGGTGTGGTCGATCTGCTGGCCCACCTTGGCCATGAATATGACCCCTACTACGGTATTCCCAAGGAAGTCGGTTATGTGACCTCTTCTTCGCCACCCATCGTCGTCAATGGCGTGGTGGTGGTGGGTAACTCTGCCGAGCAGGGTTACAACCAGAGCCGTATCGAGAACATTCCGGGCGACGTTCTGGCCTTCGACGCGAAGACCGGTGACTTCAAGTGGAAGTTCAACGTGATTCCCCGTCCGGGCGAGTTCGGTCATGACACCTGGGAAAACGATGCCTGGCAGTACACCGGTGACGTGTCTCCTTGGGCGCCACTGTCCGCTGACCCGGAGCTGGGTCTGGTCTACATTCCGACCAACCCGCCCACAGTGGATTACTACGGTGGTTTCAGTCCCGGTGACAACCTCTTCGGCACCAGTCTGATTGCGCTGGATGTGGAGACAGGTGAGCGCCGCTGGCACTTCCAGCTGGTGCACCATGACATCTGGAACTATGACATTCCGACAGCCCCGGTATTGCTGGACGTGACCATCGACGGCGAGCGCATTCCTGCGGTAGCCCAGGCCACCAAGCAGACACTGCTGTTTGCATTCAATCGTGAAACCGGCGAGCCGCTGTTCCCGATCGAAGAGCGTCCCGTTCCACCATCACTGGTCCCTGGTGAGCATGCATCACCGACTCAGCCATTCCCGACCAAGCCTGTGGCGTATGACCTCAATGGTCTGACGGAAGACGATCTGATCGACTTCACACCCGAGTTGCGTGCGCAGGCGATTGCTGCGCTGGACGACTGGCAGATCGGCCCGCTCTACAACCCGCCACTGCATCGCGACAACCCCCTGGGCAAGCGCGGCGCGTTCTGGTGTCCGGGTGGTGGCGGTGGTTCCAACATCACTGGTCCGGCCGTGGGTGACCCCGAAACCGGCGTGATCTTCGTGACCTCCATTGCTGCGTGCAGCGCCATTCAGCTGCTCCCCGGAGCCGAGGCTGACCTGCGTTACATGACGGACAACGGCACGACGACTACCGGTGTCACACCTGCACAATACGCGAATGGTCCTGGTGCCGGTGCGCCTCGTCATCCGAGTGGTCTGCCCCTGTGGAAGCCGCCCTACAGCCGCATCACCGCGATCGATCTGAACACCGGTGAGCACCTGTGGTACATCCCCGTGGGCGAAACACCTGCGCGTATCCGTGACAACCCCGCGCTGGCTGGCATCGATGTCGGCAACACCGGCACCGGCGCGATGGCGATCATGATGGCAACACCTTCCATGCTGCTGTATGCCGCAGAAGCGGGTGATGGGACTCCTCATCTGTTCGCTGTGGACAAGGCTACCGGTCGTGAGCTTGCCCGCGTGCAGGTACCAGCGTCCAGCCGTTACGGCATGATGAGTTACGTGCATGAAGGTGAGCAGTACATCGTGCTGCAAACAGGCAGCAAGCTGACAGCGATGTCACTGCACGGACCTATCGCTCAGGATGCTGCGCACTAAGTTGTAGCTGCAGTTCTGCTGTATCAGGAAAGCCCGACGACCACCAGGTTGCCGGGCTTTCTTCATTTGTGGGAGCGAGCTCTGCTCGCGATTGAGTGCTGCATCTGAGAATCGCGAGCAGGGCTCGCTCCCACAGGGTTGTCGCAGTATCGGCAGTGCGAGTTTGCGGCGGGGTTTGCTGATGGACTTGCCGTTCTGCCGTGAGCTATGCTCGGCGCATCACCCGGCTTGCGCTGCCCCGCAGAGATTGTCCCTGGCAGAGAGTATCCTTGCTGAGTGAAGTATCTGAGGACCAATCGAGTACTCAACGAGGAAAATAATAATGACAAGAACGCACCTTGGGTCGGGAGATTCCCGACAGTCGGAACGAAGTCGCTGGACATCCATTACCCGGACATTGATGAGAGCACTGCCGCTTGGCCTGCTGGCCACGGCTGGTTCTTCCGTCCTTGCCCAGGACACCGTTGAGTGGACCCACCTTGGTGGCAACGCTCATCACACCCGCTCCACCCCCGCCAACAACATTACCCCGGAAAATTTCGCAGAGCTGAAGGAAGCCTGGGTGTGGAATGGCGCCAGCTTCGACGCAGCCAGTGGGCGCTCCACGCCCAGCTATGTCGATGGCAAGCTGTTTACCGTTGCCGGTCCGCGTCGCCATGTGGTGGCGATGGACCCGATGACCGGTGAGACTCTGTGGTCCTATCGCGAACCGAACACCTTCCGCTGGGAATACTCCATGCGTGCCGACTACGGCAAGGGCGTGGCCTATGCTGAGGTCGATGGCAAGGGTGTGATCTACATCATCAGCCCGGCCTTCTTCCTGACCGCGTTGGATGCCGATACCGGTGCACCACTCGAGGGTTTCGGTGAGCCAGTGCCCATCGAGGGCTTTGCGCAGACGGGTGTCGTGGATCTGCTGGCCCACCTCGGCCACGATTACGATCCCTACTACGGCATTCCCAAAGAGGTTGGCTATGTGACTTCCTCCTCACCGCCCATCGTCGTCAATGGCGTCGTGGTGGTGGGTAACTCTGCCGAGCAGGGCTACAACCAGAGCCGCATCGAGAACATCCCCGGCGACATTCTGGCCTTCGACGCGAAGACCGGTGACTTCAAGTGGAAGTTCAACGTGATCCCTCGTCCGGGCGAGTTCGGGCACGAGACCTGGGAGAACGATGCGTGGCAGTACACTGGCGACGTGTCTCCCTGGGCACCACTGTCTGCTGATCCGGAGCTGGGGCTGGTCTACGCCGTCACCAATCCTCCGACAGTAGACTACTACGGTGGTTTCAGCCCCGGCGATAACCTGTTCGGCACCAGCGTCATTGCGCTGGATGTGGAAACTGGCGAGCGTCGTTGGCACTTCCAACTGGT
>MGYS01000038.1:45697-48830 GCA_001802565.1 Gammaproteobacteria bacterium RIFCSPLOWO2_02_FULL_57_10
ACAGGCGCTCTTGTTCGCGTTCAACCGTGAGACTGGCGAGCCGCTCTGGCCAATCGAGGAGCGCCCGGTACCGCAGTCGCTCATCCCCGGCGAAAAGCTTTCTCCGACTCAGCCGTTCCCGACCAAGCCGTTGCCTTACGAGCCCAGCGGTCTGACCGAGGACGACCTGATCGACTTCACTCCCGAGATGCGTCAGCAGGCGATCGCCGCGCTTGAGGACTGGCAGATTGGCCCGCTTTACAATCCACCTCTGCATCGCGATAACCCACTGGGCAAGCGCGGTGCGTTCTGGTGTCCAAGTGGCGGCTCCAACATCACAGGGCCGGCGGTGGCCGATCCAGAGACGGGAGTCATTTTCGTCACCTCACGCATGGGCTGCAGCGCCAACCAGATGCTGCCCGGCGAGGAGGCTGATCTGCGCTACATGACCGACAACGGGACAACTACCACAGGGGTGACCGTGGCGCGCTATGCCAACGGCCCTGGTGCAGGCGCTCCGCGTCATCCCACCGGTCTGCCATTGTGGAAGCCGCCTTACAGCCGTATCACCGCGATCGATCTGAACACGGGTGAACATCTGTGGATGATTCCGGTGGGAGAGACACCTGACCGCATCAAGAACAACCCGGCTCTGGCAGGTATCGACGTCGGCAACACCGGCAGCGGTTCTCACGCGCCTATGCTGGTGACGCCATCCATGCTGGTGTATGCGGATGCGATCAGTGATGGCACTCCCCACCTGTTCGCGATCGACAAGGCAACGGGCCGAGAGCTGGCCCGCGTGCCGGTGCCGGCTGACAGCGGTTACGGCATGATGAGTTATGTGCATCAAGGCGAGCAGTACATTGTGCTGCAGACCGGCAGCACACTCACCGCGATGTCACTGCATGGCCCCATCGCTCAGGGCGCTGCTCACTAAGAGCGCTGAACCGGTGATAACAAAGGCCCGGCCACCTTTTGGTAGCCGGGCCTTTCATTTGTGGGAGCGAGCCTTGCTCGCGATTTTTTGATCTCGCACGCAGCTTCGATCGGCGGCGGAAGGCAGCGTCCAGTTCTGCGGCTTCCGGGATGCCTAAAAAGAGACCAGGTTTTTCAATCCACCCCGCTGTCACCAATTGTCACGATTGGGCACGTTTCCAGCCCCTCGAGTCGATGGACTTGGCGGGCGGCGATACGCTATGCTCGGCGCCCGTCTGTCCGGATTTGTTTACAACGATATCCATTTCTAAAACCTGCTCAATGAGGAAAACAAGAATGACAAGAGAGCATGCAGGGTCGGGAGTTTCCCGACAACCGGTGCGCAAGCATTGGACTTCAATCACCCGGTCTCTGATGAGAGCCCTGCCGCTCGGCCTGCTGGTTGCCGCGACATCTCCCGCCAGTGCCCAGGACACCGTCGAGTGGACCCACCTTGGTGGCGACGCTCATCACACCCGCTACACCCCCGCCAACAACATCACTCCCGAGAATTTCGGTGAGCTAAAAGAGGCCTGGGTGTGGGATGGCTCCAGTTTTGCTGCGGCAAGCGGACGTTCAACGCCCAGCTATGTCGATGGCAAACTGTTCACTGTTGCAGGCCCGCGTCGTCACGTCGTGGCAATGGATCCGATGACCGGTGAGACGCTGTGGTCCTACCGCGAGCCAAACACCTTCCGCTGGGAATACTCCATGCGTCAGGATTACGGCAAGGGTGTTGCCTACGCAGAAGTCGATGGCAAGGGCGTGATCTACATCATCAGCCCGGCCTTCTTCCTGACTGCGCTCGACGCTGATACTGGCGCCCCGCTGGAAGGTTTCGGCAACCCGGTACCCATCGAAGGTTTTGCCCAGACCGGCGTGGTCGACATGCTTGCTGACCTTGGCCATGAGTTCGATCCCTACTACGGCATTCCAAAGGAAATCGGTTATGTGACTTCCTCTGCGCCACCCATCGTCGTCAATGGCGTAGTGGTGGTGGGTAACTCTGCCGAGCAGGGTTACAACCAGAGCCGTATCGAGAACATCCCTGGCGACATCCTGGCGTATGATGCCAAGACCGGTGACTTCAAGTGGAAGTTCAATGTGATCCCACAGCCTGGCGAGTTCGGTCATGACACATGGGAAAACGATGCCTGGCAGTACACCGGTGACGTGTCCCCCTGGGCGCCGCTGTCTGCTGACCCGGAACTGGGTCTCGTGTACGTCGCGACCAACCCACCGACAGTGGATTACTACGGCGGTTTCCGTCCCGGTGACACGCTGTTCGGTACCAGCCTGATCGCCCTCGACGTGGAAACCGGCGAGCGTGCCTGGCACTTCCAGTTGGTACACCACGATGTCTGGAACTATGACATTCCGACAGCTCCTGTGCTGATAGATGTCACGGTCGATGGCGAGCGTATTCCTGCAGTGGCCCAGGCCACCAAGCAGACCCTGCTTTTCGCATTCAATCGTGAAACCGGTGAGCCGCTGTGGCCGATCGAAGAACGTCCTGTGCCCCAATCTCTGGTGCCGGGTGAAAAGCTCTCCGAGACCCAGCCTTTCCCGACCAAACCGGCTCCGTATGATCTGGCTGGCCTGACTGAAGACGACCTGATCGACTTCACGCCTGAGCTGCGCGCACAGGCGATTGCTGCGCTGGAAGACTGGCAGATCGGCCCGCTCTACAACCCGCCACTGCACCGCGACAACCCCTTGGGCAAGCGCGGTTCCTACTGGTGTCCGGGTGACGGTGGTGGCTCCAACATCACTGGTCCTGCGGCAGCCGATCCTGAAACAGGCATCATCTACCTGACCTCCCAGAGCGCGTGCAGTGCACACACCCTGGTACCGGGCGATGAAGCGGATCTGCGCTACATGACTGACGCTGGCACGACCACCACTGGTGTGACGCCTGCCCAGTACGCCAACGGCGCCGGTGGCGGTGCTCCACGTCATCCAAGCGGCCTGCCGCTGATGAAGCCGCCCTACAGCCGCATCACTGCAATCGATCTGAACACGGGTGAACACCTGTGGATGATCCCGATCGGTGAGACGCCTGACCGCATCAAGAACAACCCCGCGCTGGCTGGCATCGATATCGGCAACACCGGTACCGGCGCTCAGGCACCGATGATGGTCACACCGTCCATGCTGGTTTACGCCGGTGATGTGA
>MGYS01000038.1:48838-58429 GCA_001802565.1 Gammaproteobacteria bacterium RIFCSPLOWO2_02_FULL_57_10
CGTTACGGCATGATGAGCTATGTGCATGAAGGCGAGCAGTACATCGTGCTGCAGACTGGCAGCAAGCTGACAGCAATGTCACTGCACGGCCCGGTTGCTCAGGGTGCTGCACACTGATTGAATCACCGGCCCTGCCGGTGACCGCTTGAGAAAGGCCCGGATGCTGAAAAGTATCCGGGCTTTTTCATTTGTGGGAGCGATCCCTGCTCGCGCCCCCCCTGCTCGTGCCTCTTTCCTGTTCTTGTCATGCTCGTCAGACAAAAATCGCGGGCAGGGCCCGCTCCCACTCAGACATGGCCTGGTAGCACGAACGAGGGAATGGCCTTTCCCGGTCTTGAGAGCAATGGAGAGCACCGCCGCTGCTCGCTATCCCATGGGTGGCACCGTGCGTGGACTTGAATGGCCAGCTGGGGTATTCTGCCCGCTCTTTTTTGTTCCAGTGCTGGTAGAGGGATCTGCTGAGGCCAAAGGGCAAAGGATGATCCGAACTGCTTCAGATTAGTCAGTATTTTACTCAACGAGGAAAACACAATGATAAACGCGCATGTTGAGTCGGGAGCTTCCCGGCAGCCAGCAGGAAATCGCTGGCGATCGCTCAAGAGCACGCTGGCGGTCGGCCTGCTTTTGACCGCAGCGGCATCGGTAAACGCACAGGACACGGTAGAGTGGGTACACCTTGGTGGCGACGCTGACCATACCCGTTACTCCCCGGCAGCCAACATCACTGCCGAGAACTTCGGGGAATTGAAGGAAGCGTGGGTCTGGAATGGCGCGAGCTACGACGCTTCCAGCGGCCGCTCCACTCCGAGTTATGTCGATGGCAAGCTCTTCACTGTCGCCGGTCCACGTCGTCACGTCGTGGCAATGGACCCAGCGACCGGCGAGACCCTCTGGTCCTACCGCGAGCCGAACACCTACCGCTACGAGTACTCCATGCGCGCCGACTACGGCAAGGGCGTTGCCTATGCTGAAGTCGATGGCAAAGGCGTCATCTACATCTCTACTCCAGCGTTCTTCCTCGTCGCTCTTGATGCAGACACTGGCGCTCCTCTGGAAGGTTTTGGCGAGCAGGTTCCGGTTGAAGGCTTCCCCGAGCACGGTATCGTCGACATGCTGGCCGATCTGGGTCACGAGTTCGATCCCTACTACGGCATTCCGAAGGAAGTCGGTTACATCACTGCCTCTTCGCCACCCATCGTCGTGAACGACGTGGTCGTGGTGGGTAACTCTGCAGAACAGGGTTACAACCAGTCCCGTATTGAAAACATTCCTGGCGACATCCTTGCCTATGACGCGAAGACCGGTGATTTCCTCTGGAAATTCAACGTGATCCCACGTGAAGGCGAGTTTGGTTACGAGACCTGGGAGAACGGCTCTGCCGAGTTTACCGGCGACGTGTCTTCCTGGGCGCCGATGTCAGCCGACCCGGAACTGGGTCTGGTCTACATCCCCACCAACGGTGGCACGATCGACTTCTACGGTGGCGCGCGTCCTGGTGACAACCTCTTCGGCACCAGCCTGATTGCGCTGGACGTGAAGACTGGTGAGCGCAAGTGGCACTTCCAGATGGTGAAGCACGATGTCTGGAACTACGACACCCCGACTGCACCAGTACTGCTCGATGTACAGCAGAACGGCCGCACGATTCCTGCCGTTGCTCAGGTAACCAAGCAAGCGTTCACCTACGTGTTCAACCGTGAAACAGGCGAGCCGCTGTGGCCGATCGAAGACCGTCCTGTGCCACAGTCACACATTCCAGGCGAGCGTCTGTCCTCTACCCAACCTTTCCCGACCAAGCCGGCTCCTTATGACCTGCAGGGCCTGACCGAAGACGATCTGATCGACTTCACGCCAGAGCTGCGCGCGCAGGCCATCGAGATTCTGTCCGAGTGGGAAATCGGCCCATTGTTCACTCCTCCGCTGCACCGCGACAATGCCCTTGGCAAGCGCGGTTCACTGTGGTGTCCGGGTGACGTTGGTGGTGTGAACATCAGCGGCCCGGCTGCTGGTGATCCCGAGACCGGTATCCTGTACGTGACTTCACTGTCTGGTTGCACGACTCGTCAGGTTGTCCCTGGCGCGGAAGCTGACCTGCGTTACATGACTGACGAAGGCACCACCACAACTGGTACCACCATTGCCCAGTACGCTGTTGGCACTGGCGGTGGCGGCCCACGTGGTCCTCAGGGTCTGCCGCTGTTCAAGCCACCCTACAGCCGCATCACTGCGATCGATCTGAACACCGGCGAGCACCTGTGGATGATCCCGGTTGGTGAAACACCTGACCGCATCAAGAACAACCCGGCTCTGGCTGGCATTGATGTCGGCAACACAGGCACTGGCGCACACGCTCCGATGACTGTGACCAAGACCATGCTGATCTACGCATCGCAGTCCAGCGACGGTACTCCGCACCTGTTCGCCGTGGACAAGATGACTGGCGAGCAGATTGGCAAAGTGCCTGTTCCGAACAACAGTCGTTACGGCATGATGACCTACGTGCACGAAGGCGAGCAGTACATCATTCTGCAAACCGGCGGCACGCTGACAGCGATGTCTCTGCACGGTCCACGTGCAACAGGCGCAGCTCACTAAGAGCTCTGCTGACGCGATAGCAAAGGCCCGGCCGCCGCAAGGTAGCCGGGCTTTTTTTATGTCTGCATATTTGTGTGTTTGTAGCTTCGATCGGCGGCGGGAGGCAGGGCCCGGTTCTGCGGCTGACCTGCGCCGCTCCGCGGTGCCCTCTCTCCGCAAAAAGCCGGGGGCACCTTGCAGGCGCCCATGTCTTTTTGCTGCGTTCGGCTTGGTCTTTTATGCCGCCGAACCGGGCCCTGCCTCCCGCCACCTTGTGAAGTGGCATGCCTGCAAATATGCAGATTCTGTTGCTGACACAAAGTGCAACTCCGTAGTTTGTGGGAGCGGGCCATGCCCGCGATAGACTGCTTGCCCCCACACTGAAATTCGAGGACTATCGAAAGAGGAGTTGCATCCGCAGCACGCAATGCTCCCGGGATGTCCAAAAGAGTGGTTATCGATCAAGAGTCGTTATCAATTCATCGCACCAGGAGAAGCTCATGACAGTACCTAGAATTGCGATCAACGGCTTTGGGCGGATTGGCAGAACCGTGATGCGGATTGCCAAGCTGCGTGGTCACTACAATGTCGTGGCAGTGAATGATCTTGCCAGCGCTGATCAGCTCGCCTACGCGTTCAAGTACGACAGTATTCACGGCATCTATCCCGGTGAAGTCAGTGTCGACGGCAACAGGATGCAGATCGACCGCGATCCATTCGATGTGCTCGCCGAGCGCGATCCTGCAAAGCTGCCATGGAAGGAATTGGGCGTGGATTATGTGGTCGAGAGCAGTGGTCAGTTCCGCAAGATATCCGACCTCAACAAGCATCTCGAGGCAGGCGCACGCCGCGTCATCGTGACAGTGCCGACGAAAGAACCACTGGACGCGACTCTGGTCGCAGGTATCAATGATCATGTGGTGACTCGCGACAGTCGCATCATCAGCAATGCGAGTTGCACGACGAACTGTGCAGCGCCGCTCGTGAAGGTGTTGCACGAGGCCTTCGGGATTCGTCACGGGCTGTTGACGACAGTGCATGCTTATACTTCAGACCAACGCTTGATCGATGCGCCTCATGACGACAAACGCCGTTCGCGCAATGCCGCAACGAATATCGTGCCGACCTCGACGGGCGCGGCTCGCACCATAGGCGTGGTGCTGCCCGAGCTGGCCGGTAAACTCGATGGCGTCGCGATGCGGGTTCCTGTGGCTGACGGCAGCCTTGTCGATCTCACTGTGGAGGTGCAGCGCGATGTCACTGTAGAAGAGGTCAACGCCGCCATGCAGACTGCGGCCAATGGGGCATTGCGCGGAATCTTGTCGTACTGCACAGACCCGATTGTCTCGAGTGATATCATCGGCAACTCCCACTCGAGCATTTTCGACGCGGAGCTGACGCAGGTCATGCAGAAGCGTATGGTGAAAGTGGTGGCGTGGTACGACAATGAATGGGGATACAGCACGCGTGTTGAGGAATTGATCGAACGGCTGGCGCGAATGGATGGCATGACAGCGGGGTGACCTGACATCACTCCAGCGTGTGTCACGAGAACAAGCAGGCAGGAATACTGGGAGAGATATGCTGAACCGCATGAGCAAGATGTTGCGTGGCCGCCGTTTCTGGCTCTGGATTGCAGGGATACTGGGCACTTACTCTCTGGCTGGATTTGTCCTGGTACCCTGGATTATCGAGCGACAGTTGACGGGGCTGATGCAGGAGCGCGCCGCAGTTGATGTTGTGGTTGAAGATATTCGCCTCAACCCGTTCACGTTGACACTCAGCATCGAAGGGCTCGATACCATCGACGCGGATGGCAGGCGCCTGATGTCACTCGAAAGGGCCTTCGCCAATCTGCAATTGAACAGCATCACGCAACGCGCCCTCAGTCTGCAGGAATTGCATCTGCAGGGTTTGCACGTCTCGCTGCGACGCTATGACGAGACCGACAGCAACATTGCGCGTGTTGCGGCCAAGTGGAGTGCAAGTGCAGCTCCCGCGCCGGAGCCCGCGGTGCCGGAAGAACCCGCTGCCATGCCGCGCCTGCTGATCGCCGATCTGCGTATCGAAGACACCAGCCTTGCGCTTGCCGACGATGTGCCGTCGCCGCCGTTCTTCAATACCATCGACTCTCTCGATATTGTCGTGGCGAATCTGACGACACTGCCCGATGCCACTGCCGATCAGACACTCAGTCTCACGTTGGGGAATGGCTCGCAACTGCGCTGGTCAGGCTCCGCGTCGATCAGTCCACTGCGCTCGGAAGGCGACATCACGCTGTTCGGTCCATATCCCGATCTGCTCTATCAATATTTCCGCGGGCAGTTGCCGGTGCGTATTGCCGATGGCTGGCTGGAGACCGGTTTCCACTACACGCTGGGGTTGTCGGAGCAGGGAGAGGTGGAAGCGGCGCTCACGGACCTCGATGCGAACTTGAGTGAGTTGAAAATCTCGGCAGCGGAGAGTGGTGAATTGCTCGCCAGTCTGCCGTTGATCGCGCTCGATGGTGGCTCGTTGCAGTGGCCGCAGCGCACATTCAGTCTGGATGGCATCAGACTGGAATATTTCGATCTGCGACCGGAGAGAGCGAGCGATGGCAGCATCAACTTCCTGACGCTGCTGCCACAGACTGAAACGGATGTGGCGGTAACCCCCGTTCCTCCTTCAGGCACTCCTTCTGCCACCCCCGTTGCCAGCGCTCCAGCAACTGGTGCTCCCTCAACTGCTGCACCCGCAAGCGGCGCCACCGCAGATCCCGCATCCGCCTGGCAGATCAATGTGGGCCAACTGGCACTGACTGACTGGTTGATCAATATGGTCGACAGTGTGCCGACGCAGCCGGTGACACTGGCGGTGGGAGTCAATGCCACGCTCGAGCAGATCAGCAACACACCGGAGTCTCCGATCACGCTGAGTGCAGCGGTCAATCTCGACAGTGGTGGCGACGTCCGCGCCGATGGCGCCCTGACCGTGCTGCCGGAGGTACGCTTCGATGGCAATGTCGCAGTGGATGATCTCGTGCTGACGATCCTGCAGCCCTATATCGCGCCGCTGGCCAACGTCAGTCTTGATTCCGGTCGTTTCGCACTGGCCGGGGATGTGCTGGTGGCGCCAGGAGCCGCGAGCTATCAGGGTTCAGTCACGCTGCAGGAGCTCGCGGTGACCGATACGCTGGAAAATGAATCTCTTCTTGGCGTGAACAGGGTGCAGATCGATTCCCTGTCGGTGCAGATGGCCGAGCAAATGCAGGTGGAGATTGCCGACATCGCGATAGCAGAACCCTATGCGCGAGTGGAGATCGAAGCGGATGGCAGCACCAATATCGGTCGGACGCTGATCGTGGCGGAAGTTGATCCGACTGCGCAGGAAGCTGTCGAAGCGGAGCCCGCAGAGGCAGCAGAGGCAGCAGCTCCACTGCTGCCGGTGACCATCCAGAGCATTCGCATGGAAGGGGGTAGTGCGGACTTCGCAGACCGTTCACTGCCTCTGCCCTTCGAGGTGCACATGGCCGATCTGCGAGGACAGGTCACGGCGCTCTCCACCCGCTCGTCGGAACCGGCGCGTATTTCTGTGGAAGGCCAGGTGGATGAGTTTGGACAAGTGACCATAGGAGGACAGTTGCGACCGCTGGCGCCTGCGGAATTCACCGAAGTGGATATGCGCTTCCGCAATCTCGACATTCCCTCGATGTCCCCGTACGTGATCAAGTTCGCCGGGCGTCGCATTGATGAAGGTGCCCTCGACGTGGATCTGTCCTACCGCATCAACGACAGTCAGCTCAGTGGCGATAACGCCATGGTGATGCGGGATCTGGTGCTGGGCGAGCGTGTTCCGCATCCCGACGCTCTCGATCTGCCGCTGGGTCTCGCCGTGGCACTGCTCAAGGATCGCAATGGCGTCATCGATCTGGAGGTGCCCGTCAGTGGTGACCTCAACAATCCCCAGTTTGCTTACGGGCAGGTCATACGCACAGCGCTCGCCAACATCATCACCAATATCGTGACGGCTCCATTCCGATTTCTGGCCGGGTTGGTCGGTGCGGGTGATGACGAAGACCTGGGTGTGATCGGCTTTCTGCCAGGCCGTGCCGACCTGGCGCCGCCGGAGCGCGAGAAACTCAACAAACTGGCATATGCGCTGGCCGAACGCCCGCAGCTGCAGCTGAGCATCACCGGCGCTTACGCTGCCGAGGAAGACACTGCCGTCCTCCGGGAGCAGTTCCTGGCGCGTCGTATCGCCATGGAGATGGCACTCGCCGCACAGAATCCGGATCAGGAGTCCGCTCCAGTCAGTCGCACCGCCATTCTCGAGAATCTCTATCGCGCGGCCCAGACCGCGGCGGGCAGTGATCCCGAGGTGTTTCTTGCGGCGCTGCGTGTGCAACACACTCGCGCGGCGACAGACTCCGAGCCCGAGGCCTTTGATGAGCTGGCCTATTCCGAGGCGCTGCGTCGGGAGTTGCTGCCTCTGGAATCGGTAGGCCAGGCCGATCTCGAAGGATTGGCAGCGGTTCGCGCGGGCGCGGTGTCGCGGCATCTGGCGGCCGCCAGTGCGGAGCTGGCAGACCGCATCGAACTGACCGGCACAGTGGGGGTGGACGAGTTGAGCGACGGTCTGATCAGCCAGGAGATGGAGCTGGTTGCCAATTGAGTGCGCGCCTCCTCCCTTGTAGGAGCGAGCTTGCTCGCGAAGGGGTTTGGCGCGGACCAATTCGCGAGCAAGCTCGCTCCTACAGAGGAATGCTGTGGTAGCATTGCCACAACATCAAAACACCGAACGCAGCTCAGGCCGACCATGCAGTCCTCGCTCATACCCGAAAGACCTCTGGTGATCTCACCGACACTCGCCGCCACCATCGGTCTGGAGGAGGCGGTCATGCTGCACGTGCTCAGCGAGCTGATGGTGCATCGCAATGTGCGGGTGAAGGACCGCCTGAGCTGGATCGAGCTGGGGCATCCGGATCTTTGCCGGGTCTTTCCATTCTGGGCGCTCATCGACATCAAGCGCGTGCAGAAAAGTCTGCAGGACCTTGGTCTGATCCTGATTGATCCGGAGACCGGGCGGCAGGATACGTCCTGGTTTGCGATCAATCAGCCGAGTGACGATGCGCAGGATCAGCATCGCGTCACGCCTGCTGCGAGTACAGCGCCGGTGTCTGCCAGACGCACAGTCGAAGCAGAATATGCGGTGTCATCAACCTACGATAATTCATCCTCTCATCTGGAAAATCTGTCCAGTGGCAGCCCACAAGGTGCCAGTTATATTCCTTCCAACTGGCAGCCGGGTGAAGACTGGATCAAGCAGTGTCGTCAGCAGAATATTCCTGAAGCATTCGTTCATCAGTTGGTGCCGGGATTCGTGATGTACTGGCGCGAGCGGCGTCAGGCGCGTTTCTCGTGGGGCAATGCGTTCTACAAATATGTGTTGCGTGAGTGGCGACAGGAGCAGACGCGACGTGGCGTCAGCGAACTGGACACCGAGATGTCCACGGACTGGTGGCCGAGTGCCGAAGCGATCAGCATTCTGGAAAATGCGGGCATAAGCGGCACCTTCATCGAGGATGCAATTCCCGAGTTCGTGCTCTACTGGCGCGAGCGCGGTGTGACGACCGGAGCGTGGAATACGCGCTTCATCGAACACATTCGCAGACAGTGGAGCAAGTACTCCGCGTCGATTCATCACGATACACAACCGCGTCGCATCAGCGACGACTGGCAGCCGAGTCCGGAGTGTTTCGACATTCTGCGCATGGCGGAGATCGATGAGGAATTCGCGCGCAACAAGGTCAGTGAATTCGTGTTGTACTGGCGCGATACCAATCAGGTGCACGCGTCGTGGAACACCCGGTTTTTGCAGTTCATCAAATATCAATGGTCAAGGCGACTCGACGGGTCGCAGGAAACGAGTCTGATCGATGCACAAGATAAATCCTTTACTGGAAAAAACCAGCAAGGCCTTGGCGCGGCATACCAGCGCTTCACAGACCGAAGCTGGGCAGAGTAGCGCCGAGAAGGCTAACGAGAACGCCGACAACGGACCGGATCGCATCGATGCGATCAACCAGTTGTTCGCGGAGTTCGAGCTCGCGTATCACAATCAGTATTACAAGGCGTATGGCACGGAAGAGCGTCTGGTGCTGGCGAAAAAATACTGGTTGAGTTGTCTGTCCCAGTTCAGTCCGCGGCAGATCGTGGCGGCGGCGCGGCAGGTAGTGAAGAAAAATGATTTTCTGCCCACGGTTTCGGTTGTGATTCGTGCCTGTGAGGACGGGAATACGCTGTTTGGACTGCCGAGCGCGCGTGAGGCGTACTACGAAGCCTGTCGCGCGGAATCACCCAAGGCGCAATTCCCGTGGACGCACGAGGCGGTCTATTTCGCAGGCAAGGCAACTGATTGGTACGTTCTTGCCACTGAACCGGAAGACAAAGTGCTGCCGTTGTTCACCTACTACTACGAAGACTTGTGCCAACGCGTCATGAGAGGCGAGAAGCTGGAACAGCCTCAAAGGCAGGCTCTGCCCGAGCACATCGGCACGCCCTTGAGCGGGGACGAAAATCATGCCCGCATGCTGAAGTTACGTGAACAGTTGGGGTTGTAAGCAATATTCCGATCGGTTGTGACTAGATACTGCAATTTGCATTGGGAAAATAGTGCATAACGTAGACGCGTTCAGCAACGACCTGACAACCACCGCTCTGACAGAGGGGGCGCCGTAGCATGAACGTATTGAAGGAAGTTTTGGCGTGGTCATCAGATCGTCCGGCGTGGCAGCGCGACGCCCTTCGGCGTCTTGTTGAGAAGGGAGAAATCAACGCAAACGACATCGCGGACGTGGCTGAAATCTGCAAAAGCGGATTTGGTCTCACAGAGCCGAATGCTGGGGATTCGTTGGCAGCTCACCACTTACCAACCGTGAGTACTGACCTTGGAGGTGTGTCTCTCGACTCAATCTTCCACGACAAAGGCGTCAATGCGCTTGCAGAGAGTCAGACGCTGAAGTTCGGACCGCACCTAACT
>MGYS01000038.1:58500-62469 GCA_001802565.1 Gammaproteobacteria bacterium RIFCSPLOWO2_02_FULL_57_10
TTACGGCGACAACGGGGCCGGGAAGACAGGCTACACCCGTATTCTCAAGACTGCGTGCCGTGCCCGTGGTCGAGAAACAATTCTTGGCAATGTCATCTCTGGTGTAGCACCTCCGCGTACTGCCGTTGCAATCAAGTACCAAATATCAGGAGAGCCCGCGCTTCGTGAGTGGACAGGACAGAGTGATGATGACTATATCGCTCGCGTGAGTGTCTTCGATACTCAAGGTGCTGCAGTCTACTTGACCAATAAGACCGACGTTGCGTTTCGCCCCATGGGACTTGACCTGTTCGACAAACTCGTTCAAGTGTGCAAAGCCGTTCGTGCACAACTTGAGGAAGAGCAGCGAGGTCTTGGTGCGAGCAAGACCTCGATCCTTGCGCTGGAAGTGCCACAAGGAACAGCTGTCGCAAGATTGCTCGCCAACCTGACAGTGCTGACAAAAATTGAAACCGTGAAAGCTCTTGCAACGCTTTCCGATGCTGATAGGACGAGGCACGCGTTGGTCGAGAAGTCGCTTCTCGATTTTCAGGCTAACGATCCTGTCAAGCTGGCCCAGCAACTGACGCTGCGCGCCGCACGTATCTTGGCGTTTTCCCAGCACTTGGGCCGAGTCGAGACGGCGCTTGCTCCGGCGGCGGTGACCGCCGTCTTCGATGCGAGAACAGTATTGCGTGGTAAACATCAGGAAGCGGAACGCTTACGCGTCGCGACATTTCCCGATGGCCTTCTCACCGGCACAGGTTCGCCCGATTGGAAAACGCTGTGGGAGGCGGCCCGGACGTTCTCACAAGAGCAAGCGTACACAGGCCAGACTTTCCCTCATGTCGGAGATGAAGCGCAGTGCGTTCTGTGCCAACAGGGTCTTGATCATGATGCTACTCAGCGGCTGACTCGATTTGAAGCATTTGTCATATCAACCACAGAGCGGGAGTTGCGAGAAGCCAAAACCTCTTTCAACACTTTGGCGAAAGCTATTACTGATCTCGTTGTTCAGTCCGACTCAGTCCGGGATGCCCTCAGGGAGTTGCAAATGGAGAACGAGTCACTTGCTGATCAGGTTGAGACGACGATTGCCGCACTGGAAAATCGGCGTAGACAAATCACAGACGTGCTTGCTGCCAATGCTGACTTACCGCAAGACTTTCCTGCCCCCACTCCCGCTCAATCGGAGGTGGCATTGCTTGTCGGCCAGCTACAAGAGCGGCTAACAGCGCTCGGTGCCGATACCAGTGCGGAGAAGCGCAGGCAGCTCACTGCGGACGCCCAAGAATTTCGCGCCCGATCTCTACTCGCGAAGAACGAGCACCTTCTGCTTGCCGAGATTGACCGCAAGAAGCGTGCAGCGGCATACGAACAGGCTATTGCAGAGACCAAGACGGCAGCTATTACAAAGAAGAGCGGTGAAGTCACCCGAGCGGTTGTCACAAAGAGGCTGAAAGAAAGTTTTCAAGCTGAGTTGCACAGCTTATCGTTCCGTCACGTTGAAGTGGAATTAAAAGAGGTCGGCGGCAGTGAAGGCGTTCTGTACCACAAGCTTGCTCTGAGACGGGCCCCTGGCGTTGATCTGCCCAGAGTCGTCAGCGAGGGCGAGCAGCGCTGCTTGTCAATTGCAGCTTTTTTTGCCGAGTTGAGTACTGCCGAGGATGCATCTGGCATCGTATTCGATGACCCTGTTTCGTCGCTAGACTATCGTTGGAGGGAAGGCGTCGCTCGCCGCCTTGTCGAAGAAGCTAAAAAGCGACAAGTCATCGTGTTCACACACGATATCGTCTTTCTCTTGTTTCTGAAAAGCTTTGCTCAGGAGCAGCAGGTCGAGCAACTTGACCAACATGTCCGCCAACTCAGAGCTGGGGCGGGTGTGACGTCTGATGAGCTGCCATGGGTTGCCATGCCCATCAAAGGCAAGATCGGTTATCTCAAGAAGGAGCTGCAGGATGCCGATAAGCATTATCGCGACGGAGAACAGGCTGCCTATGAGAAGGACGCACATTACCTCTACGGCCTCTTACGTGAGGCTTGGGAGCGCGCGCTCGAAGAAGTTCTCCTTTGCAAGATCGTCGAACGATACCGGCCAAGTGTTCAGACTCAGCAGATCGCCAAGATCGCAGACGTGACCGACGAAGACTGCCGGCAACTCGAGGCGGGCATGAGCAAGTGTTCGCGCTGGCTTCCGGGTCACGATCAGGCCGCCGCTGCCCGCGCCCCCGTTCCCAATCCCGAAGAGCTCAAGGCTGATATTGATGCTCTCGATAATTGGGTAAAGGCTATAAACAAGCGCCGCAATTGATGTCGCAGTGCGACTGTCAATACTTCGTCCGCACGTACACCCCGTAGGTCCCATAACAGTCGTAACCCTGCTTGTTCTTGTGCGGCTTCAACGAGCCATCCATAGTCTTCCTGTTGAAGGTCTTGCCGCAGAACGTGCAGCGGTAGACGTAAGTCGGACCACTACTGAAGGGTCGTGCCACAGTGCGCACGCGTGGCGTCCGTGACTGTGCAAACCGCACTGGTCTTGATAGCGTCGGTGCGATAGCAAGAGATCCTTCAGACGACAGTTCGACGAGGTAGCGTGGGCTGAACGTCTGCTGTGTCACCGAAGCGCCCTGAATCCTGTCGGCGCGATAAGAGCGGGGCTCGCCCGAGCCACTGCGAATCGCGTGCAGCAAGAAATTCCCTTCGGACGTCTGGCGCAGGGAGTATGGCTCGATGCGGCGGATGCTCCCGTCGTAGGTCAGGTCCACGCAAAGATGGTTTGCCGCAGCGAAGCGAATGATTTCGAGTGGTGTTCGTGCGCGAGCCGGGATGGACACTGGTAACACGCGACTGCGGATCGGGGTTTCAGTGGAGCCGGGCATAATGATCGCGCGTTGGGGGGCTTCCGTCTGGCCCGTCAGCCATGCGAAGAATTCGGGCAGCGCGGCCCAGAAGTCCGCAACGGGTGGAAGCTCTGGAAGCTGATGAGCCAGCATGTCTTTCCACATCGCTTCGAGATCCGCGCGATGAGGCTCCAACGCCTCAAGTGTGGGCACCGCGATGCCCTTGTAGAGACATTTTTGCTCCAGCACGTTGTGCACCACTGCAGCAGGTGGCCGCGTGTCGCCGTGGCGGTAGAGGTTCACCACGTCGTACAGGTCGCGCGGTCGTGTCCGTTCGGCCAGTGCTCGAACCTTCTCGCCGAATGCTTCTTCGTAGGCGTAACAATTGACTTGCATCCCGACTTGCGGCCTATCAGTGTAGGGATGAAATACCTCGCGCTGCGTGGCGGGCAGCACCAAGCATTCATCCGCTGTCAGATCCAGCTTGATTCTTGGCCACCGGCCAGCGTTGACCGCGGGTGTTACTGGGCCGCGATAGCCAACCTTGCCTTGACAGGAAATGCGCCCACGCGGGTTCTCGTAGATGTCGAAACTGAGTTGATCGGACGGCAATGCAAGGCCGGATTCATCGGCCACCCACTCCAGAACTTCGCCCATCACGCGGTGTAGAAAGTCCGCATTCAGCTGGGTTTCGTCATTCAGCGTGAAGTCTAGATCTTCGGAGAAGCGGTAGGTCTCGAAGTAGCACTTCTTGAGGCAGGTTCCACCTTTGAACACCCATGAAGACCTGAGCTCGGCATGCGCGTTGATTCCAGCGAGCAACCAGCCAAGCACGTAATCCTTCTCCACGACGCTTGGCAACAGGCCCATCGCAGATGCAGATTCCAAAATCTCACGCTTGTCGATCATTCCGTGACCCTCCTCCAACGTTCCGACATCCATAGCCGCCACGCAGTGTGAAGTTGGCTGGACGGCTGAGCTGGATCGAGCTGTGCGTAGCCTTGCGTCATCCGTGCCCTGCAGGCGTCGGCAAGTTCCGCGTTACGAAGATGCGTTTCGGCGAGGTAGCCAAGTCTCTTGAAGATGGCGCCGTTACCGAACTGCTCGGCGTAGCGAATCAGAATGATGTAGTCGAAGTCCTTGGACTTCG
>MGYS01000039.1:0-1446 GCA_001802565.1 Gammaproteobacteria bacterium RIFCSPLOWO2_02_FULL_57_10
TCGAGGAGCCGTACTCGGTCTCGTAATCGTCCATCGCAGCCTGAATGACGATCTTGGCGTGTTCGTAACCATAGGCGGCGCCGATGGATACCTTGTTTTCCTGACCGGGGATCAACTTGTAGGTCAGGAAGTAGTGACGCATTCTCTCGATCAGCGCTGGTGGCAGTTCGCTGATGTCTTCGACATCGGCAAACAGCGGATCATTCTGCAGTACCGCAATGATCTTGTCGTCCGCCTCTCCGCCATCCAGCATCGGCAGTCCACCGATCACCTTGGCGTTGAGAATGATCTCGGTCTTGGAAATGGGGCGTTCGCTGATCACACAGATGTCCAGTGGATCGCCGTCACCACGCGCGGCGCCTTCCATCAGGTCGCGCACGCGCGCGCCACAGTAGGTGCGGGGAATGAAACCATACAGCGTGGGGTGTTGTGACGAGGAACGCTGTGGGCGATCGACCCGCAGGTAGCCGGTCGTCTTGTCCACTTCATATTTCACGAGATCGAATGGGCAGATCTCGATGAAGGCATGCACAAGGCGCGGTGCATCAGGGCCGACTTCAAGACCGTGCCAGGGGTGCGGACGCCAGCGGTAAAAGGGGGGCGGAAACTTCTTCATTCGGGTATCTCTTTTGTGTCTGTCGTTACCCAATGTTGTTCTTGTAGTCGGGCGGGATTGTGTGGAGATTGTGTAAAAGGCGCGCATTATAGCAGGGCAATCGGAAAACGCACGGCGAACTCGGTTGGCATCCCGATATCCTGCAGGAATTCAATCGCCAGCAGGGCTGGCTCCCACAGGGCTTGCGAGGCAACAACAGGAGCATGAATGGCATGGAAACCAACACAATCAACGAGAACGTCACTGCAAAGATAAATGCAGTTTACCGGGATGAGTCGCGCCGTGTGCTGGCGACCCTGATTCGTCTGCTCGGCGATTTTGACCTGGCCGAAGAGGCGTTGCACGAGGCATTCATGGCCGCTCTTTCGCAGTGGCCGGAAGAGGGTATCCCTGGCAACCCCCGTGCCTGGCTGGTGTCCACCGGTCGCTTCAAGGCGATTGATCAGCTGCGCCGTCGTGCACGTTTCGATGTCTCACTGGATGACATCGCCGACCAGTTGGATGCCGGACTGGGTGCGGTGACGGATGAGGAGGGCGAGGACATCGAGGATGACCGCCTGCGCCTCGTGTTCACCTGTTGCCATCCGAGCTTGTCACCCGAAGCCCGCATTGCCCTCACGCTGCGTGAGGTGTGCGACCTGACCACAGAGGAAATCGCCCACGCCTTCCTCTCCTCCACTACCACCATTGCCCAGCGCATCGTGCGCGCCAAGGCCAAGATTCGCGATGCCGGGATTCCCTACGAGGTGCCTGGTCAGGCGCAATTGCCCGAGCGTCTGGAATCGGTGCTGCAGGTCATCTATCTGGTGTTCAACGAAGGTTACTCCGCA
>MGYS01000039.1:1464-9763 GCA_001802565.1 Gammaproteobacteria bacterium RIFCSPLOWO2_02_FULL_57_10
GATCTGAGTGTCGAGGCGATCCGGCTGTGTCGTCTGCTTCTGGAACTGTTGCCTGATGCCGAAGTGCGGGGCTTGCTGGCGCTCATGCTGCTGCACGAATCACGCCGCGCGGCGCGCAGCTCGGACGCCGGGGATCTGATCCTCCTGAATGAACAGGATCGCACGCTCTGGGATCGTGAATTGATTGCCGAGGGTTCCGCACTCATCAGCACCTCCCTGCGCTCACAACAGTTTGGGGCCTATACGTTGCAGGCGGCCATCGTCGCCGTGCATGCGGATGCGGCTACGCCCGAGGACACGGACTGGGCCGAGATTGTCGGGCTCTACGATCTGCTGATGCGCATCCACCCTTCGCCGGTCGTCGAACTCAACCGCGCCGTTGCCGTCGCCATGCGCGATGGCCCTCAGGCCGGACTCGACATCGTGGACCAGTTGCTGCGC
Organism: Gammaproteobacteria bacterium RIFCSPLOWO2_02_FULL_57_10; assembly: GCA_001802565.1. GTDB lineage: Bacteria > Pseudomonadota > Gammaproteobacteria > Pseudomonadales > Pseudohongiellaceae > UBA5078. The sequence goes on from MGYS01000039.1 coordinate 1,906, forward strand.
AGCGGCGTGCTGGGTGACTATCATCTGGCGTGGTCTGCCCGGGCGGACCTGCATCGCCGACTTGATCGGCGCGAGCTCGCCATTGCCGATTATCGTGAAGCGCTGCGGCGGGTGAAGCAAGAGCCCGAACGACGCTTTCTGGAGCGGCGACTGGTCGAACTGGGAGCCTGAGGCTGATCAGAAAAATATGTTTGCAGACCTGTCGAACGCGAAGGTGCCGCAACGACAATGAGACAACAGGCAGCACATTGCACGGTGCGCCATCAAAGGAGGGATAAATGAAATACCTGGCACTGGTATACCTGAACGAGAACGACACCGTTTCCAGATCCGAAGCCGAGTGGAAGGCGCTGAACGCAGAGTGTTATCACTGTGTCGAGAGTCTGAAAGAGAGCGGCCACTACCTGGACGGTGCCCCGCTGCACCCGGTGGCCACCGCAACCACGGTCCGCGTTCGTGACGGTAAATCGCTGGTGACCGATGGGCCGTTCGCCGAGACCAAGGAACAACTGGCAGGCTTCTACATGCTGGAGGCCAAGGATCTCAACGAAGCCATCCAGCTCGCGAACAAGATTCCTCCGGCACGCTACGGCAGCATCGAGATTCGCCCGGTGCGCGAACTTCCGGTGCCGGAATAAAGAGCCTTTGAAACCACTGCCTGTGGGAGCGGGCCTTGCCCGCGATTGCTTTCTTATTGATGACAGCTTGAAGGCGATCGCGGGCAGGGCCCGCTCCCACAGTCAGTGGGTCAGCTCAGCGCCACCACCTTGAACCCATCGCTGTGGCACAGCGTCGTGATGTTCGAGAAATACTCCGCAGCGACGCGCTCGATGGGAATGAACTGGTTGACGACGACCAGTGCGACGCCGTTGGTGTTCAGCAGCTTCCTGATCTGCAGCAGGAATTTTTCCGCCAGTGCGCTGCTCGTGGAGAAGCCCTGATGAAAAGGCGGATTGCAGAGGATGACATCGAAGCGTTCCTGCAGATGTGCTCCGCAATCATCCAGCGAGACCGTGACAGGCAGATTCTTCTGTTGGAAATTGGCGTTGGCCGCGAGCACTGCAGCGGCATTGTTGTCGGTGGCAACGCGCCGTGAAAACGGCAGCTCTGCGGTCACCAGCAACAGGTAGCCATAGCCACATCCCAGATCAAGCACCGCCCCTGCGTCACTGGTTGCCTGCAGATATTTGCGCGCTTCCTGTGCCAGCAACTCACTGCCGTGATCGATCTTGTTCCAGCCAAACACCCCGGGTTTGCTGATGAAACTCCATTCACCGACGCTGCACTCGCGCAGTTGCAGATAGTCCTTGCTGTCGAGCCATTGCGGATTCTCTGTGGTCGGTTTCAACAGCGTAACGCTGTAGGCAGTGCCGTGTTTCTTCAGGCGTGCAGTCGTGCGAAACACTTGTTCGGCATTCTTGCCATTGGTCTTGATGCCGTCGTCCTTGTGTCCGAGCAGATGCAAGGTGCCGCCTGGAATCAGTCGCCTGAAACTCTCGTTGATGCAGTGGTGTACGATCGCGCGTTCCTTGGAGACCCGGTAGACGATGCGGGAAAACTGCTGCGCCGGGAGTGCGTCAAAGACAAAGTCACTGACTGTGCATTGCAGTCCTCTGGCAGCCAGCGCCTCTCCGACTTCGAAGCGATTGGTAAGTGCACAAAGGTCAGCGCGCGGGTGCACGGCCTGCAACTGTTCCGGCGCGAGATTCTCATCTACGATCCACAAGGTGCCAGGTGACCCGTTAGAGGATTGGTTCAGGAGATCGATCAGCACATGTTCCAGATGCATGCTCATGGTTGAAAACTCGCGATTTCGTCAGCCGTCAGAGCGCGATACTCGCCGGGGGCGAGATCGGCATCGAGAGTCACTGCGCCAATCTTCAAGCGGTGCAGCGCCAGGACGTGATTACCGCAGGCGGCGAACATGCGCTTGACCTGATGATAGCGCCCTTCGTTGAGGGTGACTTCTGCTTCGTTGTCGGCGAGAGCCACGCACTGTGCCGGTGCCGTTGGCTTGTCTTCGCCGCGCAGCAGCATGCCACTCGCAAACGCAGCGATGGTCTGCTCGTCCACAGGGCTGTGCAATTGCGCGCGATACACTTTCGCGAACAGGTGGCGGGGAGAGGTGACGCGATGCAACCATTGGCCGTCGTCACTGAGCAGCACGAGTCCTGTGGTATCGATATCGAGTCGTCCTGCAATCGACAGTCCTTGCGGGTCCATGTCATTCAACAGGTCCAGCACGATCGGATGATCGCCATCCTCCGTGGCGCACACGTAGCCCACGGGTTTGTGCAGCATCAGGTAGCGCGGGCCGGAAATGACAAGCAGTTCGTCATCGAATACCACCTGATCCGTAGCAGCGACCTGATAGGCTGCATTGGTCACCACGATGCCATTGACCTGTACCTGCTTCTTGCGCACGACGCGCTTGGAGATTTCCCGGGGCAGCCCCGTGGCATGACTGACGAACTTGTCGAGACGCATATTTCCTGCTGCTGTTTCTGATCCCACCTTGTGGGAGCGGGCCTCGCCCGCGATTGATTTGAATACCGAACTTTCGGTGTGCGGTCACTTGTGTTGCTGGTCGCCCTGCCACTCCCGAGGATCTACCCTGTAATACGCCTTGAGTTCTTCGAACAACTCGGGGTGTAGTCGTGACAGCTCATGCGGCCGTTCATAGAATGTTTCTGTCACCACCGCAAAGAATTCGGCAGGGTCGGTTGCCCCATATTGATCGATCAGTGTGTCACGCTCTTCATCACTGGCACGCTGCAGCGCCGAAAATTCCGTCGAGAACACCCGCGCCCAGTTGCCGTAGGAACCCTTGCTGTAGAGAAGAGGCGCGCCATTGGTGATACCGGACTCATGATCGAGTTGATGTGCAAACTCATGCAGCACCACATTCTCGCCGTCGCGAAAATTGCGGATGCCATGCTCTACGCTGTCCCATGCCAGGATCACCTTGCCGTTGCTCCACGATTCGCCGGAGAGAAAGTTTTCTTCCTCAGTGACGAGTCCGAATTCGTCGTGATGATCATGGTTGACCATGAAACCTGAAGGATAAACCAGAATCGTGCGCAGGTCCTGATATTCATGGCTCGGTCGATTGAGCAGCAACAGACAGGCATGAGCGGCGATGGTGACGCGAATCTCGTCGTTGATCTCCTGTCCCGCGCAGCCGATGAATTCCTTGCTGTGCAGAAAGCGCATGATCAGCTTGCGTAACTGCTCCTGCTGATCGGGCCACATGCTTCTGTATACGGAGAGATTCCTGCGCAGGGTCGCCAGCCATGCCGGAGGAAATGGTGTTGCGTCCAGTTTGCGCCGCCGATGGCGTGGATACACGAACAGGAACCACGCGGCGCCAACAACGATCAGCCAGAGGGCGATGAGTGTGAGGATGGTCTGGAGTGCCATGAAAATGCCGATAGATATGTGGGAGCGAGCCCTGCTCGCGATAGAATGCAGCGCCGAAAGTCATCGCGGGCAAGGACCCCGACGCTGTTGTGGGAGCGAGCCTTGCTCGCGATAGTATCCAGCGTTCAAAGGCATCGCGGGCAGGGCCCGCTCCCACAGGGAACGAGCAGCTCGACTCAATGCCCGCGCGCGCTTTCGTCCTTGGGCTGCAGCGACAGCCCGCCCGCCTCGTCCTCTTCCTCGCCCGTGGGTTTCTTGCCTTCGGAGAGTTGAATCTTCAGGCGCAGGTTGTTCTTCGAGTCGGCATTCTTGAGAGCCTCCTCCAGCGAAATCTTTCCGGCCTTGTACAGATCGAAAAGCGCGGAGTCGAACGTCTTCATGCCCTGGTTCTCGGATTTTTCCATCAACTCCTTGATCTCATCCACCTTGCCCTGCTTGACCAGATCACACGCACGCGGCGTGCCGAGCAGTATCTCGATCGCGGCGGCGCGCTTGCCGTCCACAGTCGGAATCAGACGCTGTGAGACAAAGCCCTGCAGGTTCAACGACAGATCCATGAAGAGTTGCTTGTGGCGCTCTTCCGGGAAGAAGTTGATGATGCGATCCAGCGCCTGGTTGGCGTTGTTGGCGTGCAGTGTGGACAGACACAGGTGTCCGGTTTCGGCAAACGCAAGAGCGTGCTCCATGGTTTCCTGACTGCGGATCTCACCTATGAGAATGACATCTGGCGCTTGTCGCAAGGTGTTCTTCAGCGCGTCTTCGTAACTCTTGGTATCCACGCCGACTTCGCGCTGGTTGATGATGGATTTTTTGTGCTGATGCACGAATTCCACAGGATCTTCGATGGTGATGATGTGACCGTCGCTGTTGGTGTTGCGGTAGTCGATCAGCGAAGCCAGTGACGTGGACTTACCGGAACCGGTGCCGCCGACGAACAGGATGAGACCACGCTTCTGCATGATCAGCTTCGTCAGTATCTCGGGCAGGCCCAGCTTTTCCCAGCTGGGAATCTCGGTCTTGATGTTACGCGCAACGATCGCGATCTGTCCGCGCTGCTGAAAGATGTTGACGCGAAAGCGGCCGATCTCGGGATCGGAGATAGCCAGGTTCATCTCCGGACTCTTTTCGAATTCCTTGATCTGTTCCGGCGTCATGATCTGGTAGGCGATCTGCTTTACCGCACCGGGGGGCAGAGGCTGGTTCGACATTGGTGTGAGCTTGCCAAAGGCCTTCATGCTGGGTGGTGCGCCCGTGGTGAGAAAGAGGTCAGACCCTTCCTTCTGAATCATGAACTTGAGCAGGTCCTTGAATCCCATGTTGGAAATCCCTCAGTTACCGGATGAATTTAGAAACGTCTTTCCGTATACCAGTTCACTTCGCGCGAGCTCTTCTCGACCTGCTCGCACACGTCCAGCGTCAGTGCAAAGAGTGCCATGCGCACCAGAACACCGTTGTCCGTCTGGCGGAAGATGGCCAGATTGGGATGCTGATTCAGATCGTTGTCCAACTCGTTGGCCTCGGCACGCGAGTCGCGGGGCAGTGGATGCATGATGACAGTCTTGGGCTGGCAGTAGCGCGTGTAGATCGCCTCATTCAGACGGAACCGTCCGCGATAGATGTCGGCCTCCATCTTGCTGGTGAAACGCTCTTCCTGGATGCGAGTGAGATACACCGTGTCGTTGCCGACCAGACCCTGTTCCATGTCTTCGGTCTCGATCACCTTGTGGCCATGGCTGCGCAGGTCCGCAACGATTTCTTCCGGCATCGCCAGCTCGGGCGGGGAGATCAGCGTGAACGTGATGTTCGGGTAGAGCTGTATCAGTTGCGAGAGCGAGTGCACGGTACGGCCATGCTTGAGGTCGCCGATCATGGCGATCTTCATGCCCTCGATCTGCTGACCGTTGCTGCCCAGTTCCTTGCGGATGGTGTACAGGTCGAGCAGCGCCTGACTCGGATGCTCGTTGGGGCCGTCACCGGCATTGATGACCGGTACGCGGCTGGCCTTCGCGAATTCGCTGACGGACTCTGCCTGGGGGTGACGCATGACGATGATGTCGTTGTAACCACTGATCACGCGGGCCGTATCGTAGAGTGACTCACCCTTGGAGATGGAAGACGTCTTCACGTCCGTGGTCTCGCGCACCTCGCCGCCGAGCAGGTTGAAGGCACAGCCGAAGCTGAGTCTTGTGCGGGTACTGGGCTCGAAGAACATGTTGCCGAGGATGGCACCGTCGAGCACCTTGGTCATGCGCTCGCGATGGGCGTAGGGCACCATGCTGTCGGCCACCTGGAAGATACGCTCGACATCGGCACGTTCGAACTGATTGACACTGAGGATATGGGCGCCGGGAAAATGCATCGTGGTCTATTCTGTGTAGTGTTGAAGTCGGGGCAAATACTACTACTAATGGGTGTGCTGAAGGAATCGGCAGGGCCAAATATGCTATAAAGCGTCCTGCCATTGACTGTGGGAGCGGGCCTGCCCGCGATCAAGCACAGCACAAGAGCAATCGCGGGCAGGGCCCGCTCCCACAGGGTTCAGGCATTGAGCAACAGCATTTATTGGCACGACTATGAGACCTTCGGGGTCGACCCACGGCGCGACCGCGCCTCCCAGTTCGCGGGCGTGCGCACTGACGAGCAGCTCAACATCATCGGCGACCCGCTGGTCATGTACTGCCAGCCCGCGCCGGACATGGTGCCCCATCCCGAATCCGTCCTGATTACCGGAATCACGCCACAGAAGGCGCTGTCCGAAGGCATTCCCGAGGCCGAATTCATCCGCCGCATCCATGACGAGTTCTCGCGGCCGCAGACCTGTGTGGCTGGCTACAACAGCCTGCGTTTTGACGACGAGGTGACCCGTCAGCTGCTGTACCGCAACTTCCACGATCCGTATGAACGTGAATGGAAGAACGGCAACTCACGCTGGGACATCATCGACATGGTGCGGTTGTGCCGCGCCCTGCGCCCCGAGGGGATAGTCTGGCCGCAGAAAGAGGACGGGTCGCCCTCATTCCGGCTGGAAGAGCTCACGGCGGCGAACGGCATCAGCCATGCCGATGCCCATGATGCACTTTCCGATGTGCTGGCGACGATCGCGCTGGCGAAGCTGATCAAGGAGCGCCAGCCCAAACTCTACGACTACGTCTATCAGTTGCGTGACAAGCACAAGGTTGATGCGCAGCTCGACATCATCACGAAGAAGCCGGTGCTGCACGTGTCATCGATGTATCCGGCCAGTCGTGGGTGTCTGGCGCTGGTGGCGCCGCTGACACGCCACCCGACGGACAAGAACGGTGTCATCGTCTATGACCTGCGTGTGGACCCGACGGACTGGATGAATTTGAGTGTCGAGGATATCCAGCGGCGACTGTTCACCCGCCAGGACGAGCTGGAGGAGGGCGAGACGCGCATTCCACTGAAGGTGCTGCACATCAATCGCTGCCCCGTGATCGCGGGCAGCAATCTTCTTGATGAGCCGACGGCACAGCGTTACGAGATCGACCTGGCGAAGGCGCGGCAATATTGGCAACAGCTGGTGGACAACCCGCAGGTGACGGCCAGAGTGGCCTCCGCGTTCGATCGCGATTTTGCCACCAGCGCCGACAAGGCGAAGCAACCTGACCCCGACTTCATGATCTACGACGGGGGTTTCTTCGGTGCGGCCGACAAGAAGGCCATGCTGCAGATTCGTGCATCCACGCCGGCAGAACTGGCGCAATGGCAGCAACCTTTCACCGATCGCCGACTTGGCGAGATGCTGTTTCGTTATCGGGCACGCAATTTCCCTGATTTCCTGAGTGCCGAGGAGCGCGCCCGCTGGGTGCAGTTCTGTCAGCAGCGCCTGCACAGACCACAGGACGAGCGTGGGGCGGGAGTGTCGCTGCAGGAGCTTGCCAGCGAGACCGCGCGCCTGCGGGAGTTGCATCCGGACGGCGAGAAGCGCAGATTGCTCGACGAGCTGGAGGCGTATGCGCGGAACCTTGCACAACGCTGATAGAACCCACTGACTGTGGGAGCGGGCCCTGCCCGCGATGGGTTACGAGGTTTGGCCTATCGCGAGCAGGGCTCGCTCCCACAGGACGGCGGACGGGCCATCGCGAGCAGGCTCGCTCCCACAGGCAGTGCAATTGGCACACAAGAGATCAGTTCATGACGACAGAGAATTCCACCTCAGCCATCTCCAGTCTGCGCAAGGCGTTCGCCTTCATGCGCCCCTACAAGATGCAGATCGCGCTCGCCACTCTGGCGCTGATCTTCACCGCTGCCGTCACCCTGGCGCTGGTGCAGTTCGTGCGCATCATCGTGGACGTCGGCTTCGTGGCAGGCTCCAGCCAGTCTCTCGGCTGGGCGATCGCGGGGTTCATGGTGGTGGCGGTGATTCAGGCGATTGGCACATTCGCACGCTTCTATTGGGTGTCCTGGCTGGGTGAGC
>MGYS01000039.1:9774-13752 GCA_001802565.1 Gammaproteobacteria bacterium RIFCSPLOWO2_02_FULL_57_10
TACTTCGAGGAAAATCTCAGCGGCGAGATCCAGTCGCGCATCACTACCGACACGACCTTGCTGCAGACGGTGATCGGCTCATCGGTGTCAGTGGCGCTGCGCAATCTGTTGATGTTGCTCGGTGGCACCGTGTTCCTGTTCATCACCAATCCGCGTCTGACCAGCATCGTGATGATCTGCATTCCGCTGGTGATCGGCCCCATCATGATCTTCGGGCGCAAGGTGCGACACCTGTCACGCAGCAGCCAGGACGAGATCGCCAACGTCGGCGCCTATGTCGGCGAGAGCATCCAGCACATCAAGACGGTGCAGGCCTACAATCATCAGGAGACTGACGAGAAGATATTTTCCAATCACGTGGAATCGGCTTTCACCGTGGCGCTCGCTCGCATCCGCTCGCGCTCCTTTCTCATCACCATTGTCATCACGCTGGTGTTCGGTGCGGTGGCCGCAATGATCTGGGTGGGTGGGCAGGACGTGATCAACGGTCGCATGTCGGCGGGCGAGCTGACGGCGTTCGTCGTCTATGCCGTCATCGTCGCCTCGGCAGTGGGCTCCATCAGTCAGGTGATCGGCGATCTGCAGCGCGCCGCCGGCGCCACCGAGCGACTCATGGAGTTGTTGCACGCCCCCAGCAACATCGTCTCGCCTGTCGAGCCGCTGTCGTTTCCTGCGCCGTTCAAAGGGGAAATCGTGCTGGAGCAGTTACGCTTTCATTATCCGTCGCGACCCAACACGGCGGCGATAGATGGTTTGAATCTGCATGTGCGCCCCGGCACCAGTGTGGCACTGGTCGGCCCCTCGGGCGCGGGCAAGTCGACACTGTTTGATCTGCTGCTGCGCTTCTATGATCCGCAGGAGGGCAGTGTGGTGGTGGATGGGCTCGACATTCGCAGCGTCGATCTGAAGGCATTGCGCAGTCATATCGCCATCGTGTCCCAGCAGGCGACGATGTTCACCGGCAATGTGCGCGAGAATATCCGTTATGGTCGCCCCGATGCCACTGACGAGGAAGTGATGGAAGCGGCCCGTGCTGCATTCGCGAGCGACTTCATCGAGCAGTTGCCACAGGGCTATGACAGCTATCTGGGGGAGTCCGGCATCCGCCTTTCCGGCGGACAGAAGCAGCGTCTCGCCATTGCCCGCGCCATTCTCAAGGACGCGGCAATCCTTCTGCTCGATGAGGCGACCAGCGCATTGGATGCGGAGAGCGAGCGCAAGGTGCAGATGGCTCTTGATTCACTGATGCAGAACCGCACTACGATCATCATCGCACATCGTCTGGCGACTGTGATGAATGTGGACTCCATCGTCGTGATGGACAGCGGCAAGGTGGTGGCTCAGGGATCGCATCAGGAACTGCTGGCAAGCAGCCCCCTGTACGCCAACCTCGCGGCCCTGCAGTTTGCCGCCAACAGGCAAAATGGGTAGAATCGCCGCCCGTCCAGTTACCACCAGTCACCTATAACGACAGGCCACCATGTCAACCGACACGCAGACTACCGATCAGTTCAAGGACATTCGTCCCTATCACGACGACGAAGTGCGCCCTGTTGTCGATGCGTTGTTGGCCAATCCTGAATTCATCCGCAGTATCGCCGGTTTCAGTTTTCCGAAACTGTATCGATTGTTGCCTGGCCTGGTGTGCTGGCTCGCGAAGCGCAAACTGACTGCGCAGGTCAGCAACGTCAACAGTGTCAGGACCATGCAGGACATCATCGCCGTCTATATGGACCAGATGATTGAAAAGACTGCTTCGCAGCTCACGCACTCCGGCATCGAAAACCTCTCCCGTGACAAAGCCTACCTGTTCGTCAGCAATCATCGCGACATCGCGATGGACCCGGCCTTCGTCAACTACATGCTGTATCATGCGGGCTTCGACACCGTGCAGATCGCCATTGGCGACAATCTGCTCAAGCGTCCCTTCGTGACTGACCTGATGCGCCTGAACAAGAGTTTCATCGTGCGTCGCTCATTGAAGGGACGCGAGTTGCTCAAGTCGTCGAAGCAGCTGTCCGAGTACATTCATCACTGCATAGACAATGGTTGGAACGTGTGGATTGCGCAGCGTGAGGGCCGGGCAAAGGACGGCGTGGATCGCACCGACACTGCGCTGCTGAAGATGCTCTCCATGGCTCGACGCGAGCATGGTCTGAAGGATTCCTTGACCTCGTTGCATATCGTGCCGGTCGCAATCTCCTACGAATTCGATCCCTGCGACACTCTCAAGGCCGACGAGCTTTATCAGAAGAAGGAATTGGGCAGTTACCAGAAGAACGAACAGAGTGACATCCACAGCATCGTCACGGGCATGATCGGCTTCAAGGGGCATGTGCATGTGGCGTTTGGCAAGGAGATAGCACTCGACAGCGACGACGTCGATGCCGCAGCGGCGAAGGTGGATGAGCAGATCATTCACAACTACCTGTTGCAGCCGACCAATTTCATGGCGCTGGAGGAACTGCGCAAACTGGCGCCAGGTCTCATCCCCGAGCTGGAGCTGCCTGTACAGGAGTTGTCCACACAGAGTTCAGCAGGCAACGAGGAAAGCAGGGTGAAGTTCGCGGAGAGAGTGGCTGCAGTGGACCCGAGAATTCGCCGCTGGCTGTTGCAGATGTATGCCAATCCCGTGATCAGTCGTTATGCGGTGAGCAGCGAAGATCCGTTTGCGGCAGAGATCGAAGTCAACGACGCGCAGCCTGAGTAATCCCGCCAGCTATATTACTGCACCAAACATTCTTCCTATGGCTGCTGTCAGTCCGAGTGCGAGCGCTCCCCAGAATGCGACGCGTATCGTTGAGCGCATTACTGGCGCTCCGCCTGCGCGGGCTGCCACATAGCCCAGAATTGCCAGCAGCACGAGCGACACACTCGCGACGATCGGGATCACCAGCGCGATCGGGCTGACCACAACGGTCAGTACCGGCACGGCGGCCCCCACAGTGAATGCGGCGCCCGAAGCCAGTGCCGCCTGAATGGGCCGCGCAGAAAATCTTTCATTGATGCCCAGTTCATCGCGCGCATGGGCGGCGAGGGCATCGCGGGCCATCAACTGCTCCGCAACCTGCTTTGCCAGCTCAGGTTGCAGACCGCGCTCGATGTAGATCGTTGCCAGTTCTTCGTGCTCGTACTTTTCATCCTCGGCAAGATGTTTTTTCTCCAGCGCCAGATCTGCCGCCTCCGCATCAGCCTGCGAGCTGACAGAGACATATTCGCCTGCGGCCATGGACATGGCGCCTGCCACGACACCGGCAACGCCAGCGGTCAGTATCGCTTCGGGGGTGGCCTGGGCGGCAGCGACTCCTACCAGCAGACTTGCCGTGGATACGATGCCGTCGTTGGCGCCGAGCACCGATGCGCGCAGCCAGCCTGCGCGATGACTGAGATGTTGTTCTGAAGGGGTCTGCAACTTCTTCTCCTGCTATGGTGCATTTTCGGCACTGCTTGTGTGGGAGCGGGCCTTGCCCGCGATGATATCGCGCAATAGAGCCATCGCGGGCAGGGCCCGCTCCCACATGGATTATCCACTTTCCCTCTTGGAAACACCGCCCACTTTGGCATATTATCCGCCCCGGTCACCCACCTCGGGCGACCAGCAAGTCCAGCCCCATCGGAGTGTAGCTCAGCCTGGTAGAGTGCTACGTTCGGGACGTAGAAGCCGGAGGTTCGAATCCTCTCACTCCGACCATTTCCTTTGCAAATTTCCATTCAGTTCGGCTTGCTCATTCGCAGACCGCAAGCATCGCTATGGCGTCGATCTCGAACGCGATCGCGTTACCGAAATTCAGACCCGGCACCAGACTGCGTGCGGGCAGTGCGGCTCCGCGTTCCTCGAAGAATGCCCTGTAGAGGCGGTTCATGGTGGCCAGGTTGGCAGGGTCGGTCACATAGACCGTGGCTCTCTGGATGAGGCTGACATCGCTGCCCGCCACTTGCAATACCGATTCCAGGCGACGCAAGGCTTCCTGCATCTGC
>MGYS01000039.1:13781-20066 GCA_001802565.1 Gammaproteobacteria bacterium RIFCSPLOWO2_02_FULL_57_10
ATCTGACCGGAGACGAACACCAGATCACCCGCGATGCGGGCGGAGGCATACATGGCGCCGGGTGCAGCTTCCAGTCGCGAGGGGTCAGCTGACTCACATGCGGCTGCGAGTGCGGCGCTGGAAGAGAGTGTGGTGACGGCGAAAGTGATCGTGACTGTAAAGAGAGTGGCAAACGTGCGAGTGCGCAGACGCGCTGTTGCAAATGGCATGGCAGAGGCTCCGGATGAAAACAGGTGACGAAGATGCAGCAAGATGCATACCGTGTCCATCATCGCGGCGGGATTCTCCTCCGACCTCTGCTCGGGGCTCTACTCGACAGGGCGGAAGCAGGCTATACTGCCGCGCGTTTCCACTCTGCGAGAGTGGTTTGCGAGTCTGTTCAGGCGGGTGTAGTTCAATGGTAGAACGGTAGCTTCCCAAGCTGCATACGTGGGTTCGATTCCCATCACCCGCTCCAATTTCTTCACTCATGCTGCACTCATGCCCCGAAACGGGTCGCCAATCTCCTCAAGGTGCAGTCCTAAGGCTCAGACGTCTCCAATGCACGCGAAGTCTTGTCATCCCGGTAGAAGAGAAGGGATCTGACCTCTTCAGCACCATCGCGGGGCTTCTGTGCCAGATCCACCTGCGTGGTGATCAGACCGTGATGGTGCGACTTGCTGCAGACCGGATCGGCATTCGTGGCATCGCCCGTGAGCATGTACGCCTGACAGCGACAACCCCCGAAGTCCTTGCCCCTTTCATCACAGCTTCTACACGGCTCCTGCATCCAGGAATCGCCACGGTAGAGGTTGAATGCTCTGGACTCATTCCATATCCATCGCACGTCGTGATCGCGCACATTCGGGAATTCCAACCCTGGCAGCATCCTGGCTTCGTGACAGGGCAGGGCGAGTCCGTCGGGAGCGATATTCAGGAACACCGATCCCCAGCCGTTCATGCAGGCTTTGGGACGATCGGAATAGTAATCCGGCATGACGAAGTAGAGTTTCATCTTCTTGCCAAGGCGTTTGCGAAAGCGTTCGGTGACGGCCTCGGCCTTCTGGATCTGCTCCCTGCTGGGCATCAGATATTCGCGGTTCTTCAGGGCCCAGGCGTAGTACTGGCTGTTGGCCAGCTCCACGTGGTCGGCCTCCATGGCTTCCGCCATTTCCAGAATCTGTTCGATATGATCGATATTGAGCCGGTGCAGGACGACGTTGAGCACCATCGGGTAATCGTATTGCTTGATCAGCCGGGCAACCTTGAGTTTCAGATCGAAGGTCTTTGTACTGGAGAGGAAGTCGTTCATCTCCTTGGTGGAATCCTGGAACGATAACTGGATCTGCCCAAGACCACCTGCCTTGAAAGCGGCGATGCGCTCTTCCGTCAGCCCGACGCCCGAGGTGAGGAGATTGACGTAATACCCCATCTTGCTCGCCTCGGCGACCAGTACTTCCGCGTCCTTGCGGACCAGTGGCTCGCCGCCGGAGATGCCGAGTTGCACCGCGCCGAGTGCCCGGGCTTCGCGGAAGGCCTTCAACCACTCCTCGGTCGTCAGCTCGGAGTCGTAGGTGGAGGTATAGTTCAGCGGGTTGTAGCAGAACACGCAGTGTAGCGGGCACTTGTAGGTGATCTCCGCATTGACCCATAGCGGGCCTGCGGTACTGTTGAGATTAGTGCTGAGATTAGTGCTGAGATTGCTGTTAAGCGACCCTGATCCAGCCTTTGTCATGGGCTACCTCCAGAAAATCGATGACGTCCTGTTGCAGATCCGCACCGGGAAAAGCCTGTTCGAGACTGCGCACGATGTCCTCGGCGCTGGCCTTGCCGTCGATGCGCTTCATGATTTCTCCGGCACTGCCTGGCAGCTTGATGAGTCCTTCCGGGTAGAGCAGAACATGGGTGTTCTGCGCGGGCTCCCACTGAAAGCGGAACTGCCTTTCCAGCACGAGCGCTTTGTCTGTCGGCAGGGTCATGTTGGCATCCTCATGATGGCGCCCTCGCGGGCTTCGCCGATCCCGTAGGTCACCTGAATCGAATCCAGCATGCTCCACAGGATGTCGAGCTTGAATTGCAGAATGCCCAGCGCTCTTTCCTGCTCGCTGCGCGTCTTGAAGTGGTCCAGTGTCACACGCAGGCCATGTTCGACATCCCGGCGCGCCTCCGACAGACGTTTGCGAAAATACTGATAGCCGCTCGCATCAATCCATGGGTAATGGGCAGGCCAGTTCTCCAGTCGCTTCTGGTGGATGGTCGGCGCGAACAATTCTGTTAGAGAGGAGCAGACGGCCTCCTGCCACGGGGCTTTTCTGGCGAAGTTCACATAGGCATCGACAGCGAAGCGCACGCCGGGTGTCACTCTTTCCAGGGACAGGACTTCCTCACGACTCAGCCCCACGGCCTCTGCCAATGCGAGCCATGCTTCGATACCGCCGCCATCGCCCTCGAAGCCATCGTGATCGAGAATGCGCTGAATCCACAGGCGCCGATGCTCTTTGTCCGGCATGTTGGAGAGTACGGCGCTGTCCTTGATGGGAATCATGATCTGGTAATAGAAGCGGTTCAGCACCCAGCCCTGCACTTGTTCTCTGGTGCACTTGCCACCGTTCATGGCGATGTGGAACGGATGATGAATGTGATAGCACCGCTCCTTGACGCGCAACTGCGCCGCGAATTCCTCAACAGTCCACGGGATCAAGGTATTGGTGTTCATTGCGTCAAATCCTGCTCAGAGTGTGAAATCCATGCCGTCGTAAGCCACTTCGATGTTGTCTTTCTCGAGTGTCATGCGTTCATTGGAGTCTTCACGCAGTATCGGGTTGGTGTTGTTGATGTGGATAAGAATCTTGCGTGTCGCCCGCAATGGCTTCAGGGTTTCGATCATGCCGCCTTTGCCTGACTGGGGCAGGTGTCCCATATCCAGCGATCTCTTCTGGCTGATGCCGAGGGTGATCATTTCATCGTTGGTCCAGCAGGTGCCGTCGACGAGCAGACAATCGGCCTGTTCCATGAACGGTACGATGTGCGGCTCGATGGCACCAAGGCCGGGCGCGTAGAACAGTTTCTTTCCGGTGCGCACATCTTCAAGCTGAATGCCGAGATTGTCGCCGTCGTGCGGATCATTGCGGTGGGGCGAGTAGGGTGGTGCCTTGCTCGTCAGTGGCACGGCAGTGATGCGGATATTGGGCACGCCTGTGACCTCGAAGCTGTTGTCTATGGTGCGGTCCTTGGCAGTGGAGATCCGGTGCCACGTGACCCCGCAGAAATGTTCGAGAATCCTGAAGATCGGATTGCCCTGGGTCAGGTCTTCGTGAACCATGTCCGTGCAGTAGATGTTCAGGGGCGTCTTGCCCTCGCGCAGCATGAACAGTCCGGTGGTGTGGTCGATCTGGGCATCCATCAGCACGATGGCCTTCACGGCGGTGTCGCGGATGGCGCGGGCCGGTTGCAGTTCGGGGAAGTCGATGAACTGGGTCAGGATGTCCGGAGAGGCGTTGAACAGAATCCAGTTGACGTTGTCACCGGTCACTGCGATGGAGGATTGGGTTCTTCTTGTCGCCTTGATCGTGCCCTTGCGAAAGCCATCGCAATTGGGGCAGTTGCAGTTCCACTGGGGAAATCCACCGCCAGCGGCAGAACCAAGTATTCGTATCCGCATAGCCCGGATTTCTCGCTCTTGTCAGTCAGTGTTGATTCATTGTCAGAGAAGAAAAGCCCCCGTGAGGGGGCCTTTCTCACATCCATTCGATAATCGTGGGATTATCGAGCGGCGACGTACATGGTCACTTCGAAGCCGAAACGCATTTCGGTGTACTGGGGCTTAGTCCACATTGTTTTATTCTCCAGAATTGAAAGTGGTTTGGCCCGGATAGCCATTTGATAGGACAATGCCTGCCCGGGGTCACGTTTCCCGAAAAGCTCGGCTTCCGGTTGCATGACGACTCGATTGTGCTCCCGCACTGGTGTCGGGCGATGCAGGATAATCAGCAAAAGAATCTCAGTATTTTCATGAGATTGTGCGTCCCGGCCTTGGCAAACCTTCAGCGTCCCTGTAAACAGGGGTCTCATGAAACGCAGGTCGGGAACGATGATGGCAGGCAAGGTACAGCAATGAGTCTCCGCTTCAGGGTCAATCTGGCCATCTCCCTCATCGGCATTGTTTTTGTCGCTGCCGTCGCGTACATCCTGATCGACTACAAGCGTCGCTCGATCAATGAAGAGATTGATGCCGGTACCCGTGTCACCATCCAACTGCTGGAAGCCATCTCTCTGAATCCTGCCACTTTCCAGCAAGGTTCGGACCCCATGGCGGGGCTCGTCCAGTATCTGAGCAGTGTCGGCCGCGTGCGTGCCAATGAGGTGCGGCTCTTCGATGAAGAGGACGTGCTCATCTATGAATCTCCCCCTTCCGAGTACAAGCAGGGACGTGATGCGCCTGCGTGGTTCTCGAGGCTGGTGGCGCCGGGCACGCCGGAGGTCAGGTTGATTCTTCCAGTGGGCTCCATTCTGGTGACCCCGGACTATTCGCGCTCGGTGCTGGATGCCTGGGATGAGTTGAGCAGCTACGGGCTGTTGATCATCGCGTTTTTCCTGATCCTCAACTATGCGGTGTTCCACATGCTGGGTCGCTCCCTTGCCCCCTTGCGCGGCATCCTGGGAGCGATGTCGGAGATGGAGCAGGGCAAGCTGGGTTCCCGCCTGCCGAATTATCCGCTGCCGGAGTTCAATGCCATCGGTCAAACTTTCAACAGGATGGCAACCTCATTGGAGGAAGCCCTCTCCCAGAATGCACGACTCGCCCTGATCGCACACCAGTCCAGTGACGCCATCATGATCCGCGACCTGGATGGCAGGATTTCATTCTGCAACCCGGCTGTTGAGCGTCTGTTTGGCTTCAGTGTCGAGGAAATGGTGGGCTCCTCTGCCGACAGGATCTTTGCTCAGGACTACGCGCCGCAATTGGCACAGATGCAGGCCCGAGTCGTCAACGACAAGAGCATCGAACATCTGGAAACGCGTCTGCAGACCAAAGAGGGACACCTGGTGGAAGTGGCGATCTCCATCGCGCCATTGATCGACCCGGCAAGCAATCATGTGATCGGTGAAATCTACGCCATTCGCGACATGACCGAACATCGGCAGAGAATGACGGCTGAACTCGAACTGCAACAGAGCCGCAAGTTCACGCAACTGATCCAGGTGAAGCTGGAAGAAGAGAGGAAGGCGATTGCCAGGGAACTGCACGATGAACTGGGTCAATGTGTCACCGCCATCCGCACGATTGGCACTGCCATCGCCAATCGCTCTGACGGTGCTCAGCCGGAGACCCGGCAGAACGCAGAGACCATCGTGGAAGTGGCAACCCATATCTACGATGTGGTGCATTCCATCATTCGTCAGTTGCGCCCGAGCGCGCTGGATCATCTGGGACTCAGCGATGCGATCACTGAGCTGGTGGAGCGTTACCGACGCCAGAATCCGCAACTGGCGGTGGCTTTGCAACTGGAAGGCGACCTCAACCGCTTCGAGGAGAAAATCAATATCACCGTATACCGCGTGGTGCAGGAGTGTCTGACCAATGCTGCGAAACATGCCGAGGCGACAGCGGTGATGGTGGAGGTCGTGATGAAGAAAGGCGACGCGAATTCCGAGCGCCTGGAGATTCGTGTGACCGACGATGGCAAGGGGCTCAGTCCGGAATTTGCCGAAGGCAGTCGATTCGGGTTGCTCGGCATACGGGAAAGAGTGCAGGCATTTGGCGGTGAGCTGGTGGTCGAATCAAGTCCGGAGCAGGGGACGGCCATTCTGGCGATTCTTCCAGGGGAAGTTCTCGCAACAGAGCAGGGAACAACGCTCGCATCGGTTCACAGAGAAGCAGATGGTGGAACACATGGTTGAGAAAGTGGGTGAGCGCTCGAATGAACGCGCTAGTGAGCGCCCTGGTGAATGCAGTATCAAGGTCATGCTCGTGGACGATCACGCCGTGGTGAGAATGGGATTTCGATTGCTGCTCGAAGGCACCCAGGATATCAAGGTCATCGGTGAAGCACAGAGTGGCGAGGATGCCCTGCGCCAATTTCAGGAACTGGCGCCAGATGTCCTCATCATGGATATCAGCATGCCCGGCATCGGTGGACTGGAGGCAATAGACCGGATTCTGGCCAAGAAACCGCAGCAGAAGATTCTGGTGCTGTCCGCCCATGAAGATGTGATGCATGCACGCCGCGTCCTCAAGGCCCGAGCATCCGGCTACCTCACCAAGCGCAGTGCGGCCAGTGAACTGATTGAGGCGGTGCGATCGGT
>MGYS01000039.1:20076-23926 GCA_001802565.1 Gammaproteobacteria bacterium RIFCSPLOWO2_02_FULL_57_10
AATAGCTATCTGGAGCCGATGATTGCCCAGGAGCTTGCGGTCGAGCAGGTCTCGGGGTCGAAGAATCCCGTCGACGCGCTGACCGAGAAGGAGTTCAAGGTATTCCTGGCACTTGCCAAGGGAAAATCCGTACAGGAAATCGCGGATGTCATGTCACTCAGTCCACGTACGGTGGGCACTCATCTCTACAACATCAAGCAGAAGCTGGGTGCGTCCAACAGTGCCGAGCTGGCGATCATCGCGATGCGCGCCGGCTTGATCGATCTG
Organism: Gammaproteobacteria bacterium RIFCSPLOWO2_02_FULL_57_10; assembly: GCA_001802565.1. Taxonomy (GTDB): domain Bacteria; phylum Pseudomonadota; class Gammaproteobacteria; order Pseudomonadales; family Pseudohongiellaceae; genus UBA5078. The sequence goes on from MGYS01000039.1 coordinate 20,344, forward strand.
CGGTGAACGATTGGCCCTGAACCTGACTCAACGCTCCTTGCACAGGCCTCTGAACAGCGTGAAATAGGTCGGAAAGGTCTTCGACGTGCACTCCGGATCATTGATCGTGATAGGACTGTCGCCGAACGCGGCCAGCGAGAAACACATGGCCATGCGGTGATCGTCGTAGGTATCGATCGCTGCGCTCTGAATGCTGGTCGGCGGCGTGATGGTGATGTAATCCTCGCCTTCCTCGACCGCCGCTCCGACCTTGCGCAATTCCGTCGCCATGGCGCTCAGACGATCCGTTTCCTTGACGCGCCAGTTGTAGATGTTGCGGATTGTGGTTGGCCCCTGGGCAAACAGCGCCGTGGTGGCAATGGTCATCGCGGCATCGGGAATGTGGTTAAGATCCACATCCACGCCGTGCAAGTCTCCACGTGTCACTTCAATCCAGGTGTCGCCCCAGGTGACGCCTGCTCCCATCTGCTCCAGCACTTCGGCGAAGCGGGCATCGCCCTGCACGCTGCTCGCGCCACTGCCGTGGACGCGCACGGTGCCACCTGCAATCGCGGCAGCGGCGAGGAAGTAGGACGCCGAAGAAGCATCGCCCTCCACCATGATGGCGCCAGGCGAGGTGTAGTGTTGTCCACTGCGAATCACGAAGCGCTGGTAATTGTCGTTCACCACGCTCACGCCGAATTTTGCCATGACATCGAGTGTGATGAGAATGTAGGGTTTGGAGACAAGTTCGCCTTCCACCACGATCTCCAGATCGCGATCACAGAACGGCGCGGCCATGAGCATGGCGGTGAGGAACTGGCTGGAGATGTTGCCTCGGATACTGACTTTGCCGCCATGCAAACCAACGCCGTGAATGCGCAAGGGCGGGTAGTCCGGATTGCCCAGATAATCGATCTCGGCTCCGCAGGCGCGCAGACAATCCACGAGATCACCAATGGGTCGCTCGTACATGCGCGGCTCGCCCTTGAGCGTGAACTCTCCGCGACCGGCGCACAGCATCGCACACAGGGGGCGCATCGCGGTGCCAGCGTTGCCAAGGAACAACTCCAGCGCATCTTCCGCATGCAGCGGGCCGTTGCGTCCCTGCACCGTGCAGGAGGTCTTGTCCGCGCTCAAGGTATAGCTGACGCCGAGTGACTTTAGCGCATTGAGCATGTGTCTTACATCGTCGCTGTCGAGCAGGTTATTGATGCGCGTTTCACCTCGTGCCACGGCTGCCAGCAGCAGAATCCGGTTCGACAGGCTCTTGGAGCCGGGCAGGGTGACCTCGCCGTTGATGGATTGGAGAGGGGGGAGAGTCAGGAAATTCATGGCGCCTACCGTGCTGTCGAGGTTCTACAGGTTACAGGAGGCGCGATTATAGCCGGATTTCTCCGGCCAGTCGCATGCGTCGGGTCTCTTCACTGGTCGCCGGAATCAGAAGGCTCCTGCCGGGCCGGGAAACACGACCGGGCTCTGCACACCGCTGGCAGAGATGCTGGACACGCCGAAGAAATAGTTGTCGATCACGACATTCTCCAGCGTGAACTCACTGACATCCTCCGTGGTGCGGAAGTGGGTCCACTGCGGTTCCGTGGTCAGGCGCCAGTGCACACGATAGGCCACGGCATCAGGCACCTTGGTCCAGCGCAGCGTCGTATCCGGGCTGACCTGTCCGCTGACTTCCACGTTCTGCGGAGGAGAGGGAGCCCATGCGAGCGAGGCGAGAGTGACCGCGTTGAGCGCAGTCAGTTTGGCGGCGTAATCGAAGTCCACGTGCTCGATCACATCGCCGTAGGCAATGCCATTCTCGACGCGGATGTCCTGATGCTGCCAGTTGTAGTTCTCGTTGGTCTCCATGATGCGCACGGCAGGCAGACCCACTTCACTGAAAGGGCGATGGTGACCGCCGCGCCCGAAGCGATCGAGTCGGTACACCATCATCACGTCGAGATTAGGCACGTAGAGGTCCGCCATGGTGTCGATATAACGTGCCAGGTTGCGCGCGGCAGAGTCGATCTCACCACCCTGAAAGCGGCGCTGCTGCGCCTCTTCGGGAGTTTCGACATAGCGTGTGCCTTCGGAGAAGACCCGCGCAGTGGTGTTGTTGACCACGCCGTTGATGCCACGGATGTTGCCGATCATGTCGTTGTTGATGACGGCCTTGATGTCCCAGCCGTTGGCGAGTGCGTGCGCTGCCACAATGGCGCCACCGTTCAATCCCTGCTCCTCTCCCGAGAGCCCCGCATAGATGATGGAGCCGGGAAATTCGTATTGTGTGAGAACGCGCGCTGCTTCCAGAACTCCCGCCATGCCCGAGGCATTGTCGTTGGCGCCGGGAGAATCGTCCGTGAAATTCATGGGATCGCTGACACGCGTGTCGATGTCGCCACTCATCATCGCAAACCGATTCGGTTCAGTGGTGCCGCGCTGGATGGCGATCACGTTGACGACTTCCACGGAGCCCGGGATGCGATTGGTGCCGGATACGATGTCACTGATGAGCATCACCTCAAGACAACCACCGCAGGCGGCAGAGATCGCCTCGAACTCGGCCTCTATCCAGCGTCTGGCTGCACCGATGCCACGGGTCTGCGATTGCGTGTCCGAGAGAGTATGTCGAGTTCCGAAGCCTGCCAGAATCTCGATGTCGTTCTGGATGCGTTCTGCCGAGGGTGCGACTCCGATGGCATAAAGTGCCTGCTCGTCAGCATGTAGTGACATGAATGGGGCCAGACCGCACAAGAGGATTCCGGCTGGAAGTCGGGCAGAAAATCTGGTCATGCGGCAATCTCCTGGAAGAAGGGGAAGGTGGAAGCTGAATAAACGTTACACCTTCTGGTCGTCGAAATCATCATATGGATATGTCGAATATTGTACCGACCTGTAGAGCCCGGCAGCGTGCACCAGGTTGCTTCAGTTTCCACAGGGTGCACTGAAACTGCACTCATCGCATCAATCCTGTTGTTGGCAGAAATCCGTAACTTCCTGAAAGAAATAGCCATTTGAATAGTGGCTTGAATATTGCTTTTTCAAAAGATGCCTTGTGACCCCAAAGGACAAGGATGGACGAGCGTGGAAACGATTTCCGTCATGAAAGGGGCAGATATCACTCATCAAACAGCAGGAAGGGTCTCGATTTTTTTGAACGACAAGAGAACAAGATTCATCGACCGAGGTTATTGCCATGGTACAGATTGTCAGGAAAGTGCATTTCTTCATCTTCCTTCTGATGACCCCGATGTCAGTGTTGGCCGATATCGATCTGCGAACTGCCACCGTGCAGGATATCAATCGCGCCTTCGAGGCGGGCACTCTGACTTCAGAGGAGCTCGTCACTCGATATCTGGCCAGGATCGAAGCATACAATCTGCAGGGACCGGCGCTGCGCGCAATCATTTCGGTGGCACCGAACGCATTGGAGCGCGCACGGGAGCTGGATCGGGAACGTGCGGAGTCGGGACCGCGTTCTCCTCTGCACGGCATTCCAATAGTGGTGAAAGACACGGTGGATACTATTGATGCCCCCACTTCTGGTGGCGCCATCGGCTATGCAGATACCTACCCTACGCGCGACGCCACGATCATTCGCAAGGTGAAG
>MGYS01000039.1:23954-24789 GCA_001802565.1 Gammaproteobacteria bacterium RIFCSPLOWO2_02_FULL_57_10
TGGGCCTCAGTTCGATTGGTGGACAGACGCTGAATCCTTATGACCTCACACGTAATCCGGGTGGCTCGAGTGCTGGCCCCGGTGTCAGCGTGACAGCGGGATTTGCAGCGCTGGGCATCGGTACGGAGACCGGCGCCTCCATTCGCAGCCCTTCTTCGAACAGCAGTCTGGTTGGCCTTGCTCCGAGTCAGGGTCTCATCAGCCGCGCAGGATTGTTGCCCATCTCCTACACGCAGGACAGGGCTGGCCCGATGGCACGCAGTGTGTGGGACGCGGCACTTCTTGCGTCCTACATGCGCGGTCTGGATGCCGAGGATCTGTTCACGCACGCCTCTCTGGGGAAAATTCCAGAGGAGCCCTATACCAGTTTTCTGAGCAAGGACGGACTGCGTGGCGCGCGCATCGGAGTGCTGCGCGATCTGTTCAGGGAGGGCGAGGAATATCAGGAGATCAACACGCTGATCGAAGGGCAGATCGAAGTTCTCAAGGAGCAGGGTGCGGTAGTCATGGACGGACTCAGCACGGGCATCGACCTGGTGAAATTCTTTCCGCTGGCGCGCGCGAGTACCGAGGAATTCACCGAGACTTTTCGCGCCTATGCCGCGCGTCGAGGCGACACGCTGCCATACCAGACACTGCAGGAACTGGTGGATTCTGGCGAGATGCTGGAGCGTCTGATGGAAGATTATCAGGAGTATATCGACGAGGGTTCCACTGAGTTTGACCCGCTGTATCTCGCCAAGCTGCAGAACCGCGAAAACATCAAGAAGATTCTTGTCGAGATCATGGATCGTTACGAGCTGGATGCGCTGGTGCATCCGTTCAAGAGCCTTGC
>MGYS01000039.1:24853-27207 GCA_001802565.1 Gammaproteobacteria bacterium RIFCSPLOWO2_02_FULL_57_10
TCACTGCGATTACCGGCATGCCGGCACTCGTCGTTCCGGCTGGAGTCAATTCGGAGGGGTTGCCCATCTCCATCGAGTTTCTGGGTCGTCCGTTCAGCGAACAGACATTGTTTCGTCTGGGTTATGCGTATGAGCAGGCTACGCATCATCGCATCGTGCCGGAGACGACTCCGCCGTTGGCGGGGGAGGGGATCGGGTTCTGAGAAGGGGTATTTGATTATTAAGGTTGCGGAGAAAAATTCGCGGGCAAGCCCGCTCCTACATCGACTGTTGATCCTCTGGAGACATGCATCATGAAGTACTTGAATAACACGTTACCATTCGCTTGTGCGGTGCTTTTTCTCGCTGCCTGCTCGCCGGAAGTGGCCGAGATTCCCGAACCAGTGCCCGTACCGTCAGTCGAGGTAGTGGAAGAGGTTCAGACGTCTGAATACATCGCACCTGAGCTTGCCTCATCGGACATTCGTCCTGAAGTAGGTGGGACTCATGGCGCCGTGGTGTCGGAGCACCCGCTGGCGTCGCAGATCGGATACGAAGTGCTGCGAGCCGGTGGCAACGCAGTGGATGCTGCCGTGAGCATGGCAGGGGTGCTGGCGGTAGTACGACCACATATGAACAGTGTGGGCGGCGATGCGTTGAGTCTGTTCTACGAAGCGGACACCGGCAACGTCACTGCATTGAACGCGTCGGGTGCGGCAGGTGCAGTCGCCACGCCGTCATTCTTCACCGATCAGGGGATGACGCGAGTGCCTTCGAGTGGCGCGGGCAGTATCACGGTTCCAGGCGCTGTGTCGGCCTGGGCTGTGGCATTGGAAAAGTACGGTACCATCACGCTCGCCGAAGCACTCGAACCGGCCATCAAAATTGCCGAAGAGGGCTTCATGGTGTCCTCTACGCTGGCAGAGGATTTGCTGACGGCAGCCACACGCCTGAATCCGGCCGGGCAGGAGATCTATCGCCCGAATGATCAACCCCTTCAGGCAGGTGACCTGCTGAAGAATCCGAAACTCGCAGCCACATTGCGCAAGATCGCCGCGGAAGGCCCTTCTGCCATGTACGGCGGAGAAGTGGGTGCCGCCATCGCGGCCTTCGTTGAAGCAGAAGGGGGACACCTGCGTCCTTCCGATTTCAGCGCCCACGTTCCGGAGTGGGTAGAGCCCATCTCGACGACATTCCAGGGACGTCAGATTCACACCATGCCGCCCAACTCACAGGGCATCGTGATGCTGCAGATGATGGCCATGGCCGAGACAATACCTTTCGCCGAGCGATCATCCAACTCTCCGGAATTGCTGCACGAACTGGTGGAGATCACCAAGCTCGCCTTCGCCGACAGAGACCGTTGGGTGGCTGATCCCCGCTTCGCCGATCTGCCTATCGAAGAGTTGTTGGATCGCGAGTATCTCACAGAGCGGGCCACGCTGATCGGTGAAGAGGCTGCATCAGAGCGTGAAGCCGGATTCGGCGACGAGATAATGATTGCGTCAAATGCCAGGCTCAATGAAGGCGGTGACACGGTTTACTTGATGGTGGTGGATCCGGCAGGTAACGCGGTGAGCTGGATTCAGAGTCTGTACGGCACCTTCGGTTCCAATCTGGTCGATCCGGTCACCGGTGTGGTGTTGCAGAATCGTGGCAGCGGGTTCTCGCTGGTGGAAGGACACCCGAATCAGGTAGCGCCCGGCAAACGCCCGTTCCATACATTGATGAACGGTCTGGTGACCAATGATGCCGGATTCGAGATTGCCATCGGCACGCCTGGAGGTGGAGGTCAGCCACAGTTCGTCATGCAGGCATTGATTCAGGCGCTCATGTTCGACCTGTCACCGCAGCAGGCCGTGGAGGCCCCCCGTTTCAGAGCCGGTTCGGGTCTTGAGCTGGAGCTTGAGGCGCGCTTGCCGAGCGCAGCGCAGGATGGACTTGCGGCACGTGGTCACGATATAAGCCTTACAGAAGGTTGGACCGCAGATTACGGTAGTGTCCAGATGATTCAGAAGCTGCCCTCGGGTGTTTTGCGCACGGGGGCTGACATGCGCCGGGAAGCGGCGGCGATGGCGTACTGAATCGATAATTCCAATGGGAGCTCTGTGGGAGCGGGCCCTGCCCGCGATTGATTCTTGTGCTTGTCACGATCGCGGGCAGGGCCCGCTCCCACAGCTCGGCAAACATACAAACGACAAAGCGAGACTGACGATATGCAGATTGGCACGAGACGAAAGAGAATGGCCCGGGTAATTGCAGGCTTGCTGTTGTTGAGCCACGCCGCTCTGACAACTGCGCAGGAGCTCAGGCTGGGTGCGGAGGCGGTGCAGGAGGATCGTCTTCAGGTCGAGGTCACCATGACCGAAGGCACC
>MGYS01000039.1:27228-35986 GCA_001802565.1 Gammaproteobacteria bacterium RIFCSPLOWO2_02_FULL_57_10
CCCGACGGCGCCACGCTCATTCTCTCGGTGCAAGGCGTGTTGTGGTCGTTACCGGTGGAAGGGGGCGAGGCCACTCCGTTGACACAGCCGGAGATGGAGGCCTATGAACCGGCCTGGTCACCGCAGGGCAATCTGATCACGTTCTATTCCTATGTCGAGAATGCCTTCACCGTCTGGACCATGAATCCGGACGGTTCCAATCTCACGCAGTTGACCGAGGGGGCAGGGGACGCACGCTACCCTTCGTTCGCGCCCGATGGCGAGAGCGTCCTGTATTCCAGCGACGAAGACGGGGGTTACTCTGTATGGTCTGTCGATCTGAGCTCCGGTGAACGTTCCAAGCTGGTCGATGCTGCGGAGACTGGTTACATCGCTCCCACAGGACCTTATTTTTCCGGTGCGGGCAATGCGGTGTACCCGGCACTTTCTCCCGATGGCAGCACGCTTGCCTTCGTCATCGATGGTGAGATCGATCAGCTGGTGGTGCGGGAGCTGGGCGTGAACAACGCCACCCGTCCACTGCATACGGCAGCGACGCTGGGTGCTCCACTGTGGTCACCGGATGGCGATCTGCTCTACGTCGTGGGCCTGGAGCCCACGGCGGGACATCTGGCCCGTGTACAGGTGGATGGTTCCGGTGTGGAGCTGCTGGTGAATGGTGGCGACGTGTTTCCCTTCCGTCCCAATCTCGATCCGGACGGCACCCTGTATTACACCGCCAATGGTGGCGTGCAGACTCTCACGGCCGAGGGCGTTGCTGGCGAGACAGTCAACTTCGCTGCGTCCGTCACACTGGATCGCACCACGTTCGAGCGGCGCAGCTACGACTTCGCCGACACGTCTCCCAGACCTGCGTTGGGAATCATCGACCCGGTACTCTCGCCGGATGCGTCGTCCGCTGCATTCGCAGCGCTGGGTGATCTGTGGATCGCCGATCTGACGAGCGGGACGATACGCAAACTGACGGATGATGTGTTTGTGGACCTTTCACCGAGCTGGTCACCGGATGGCTCGCGAATCGCTTTCGTCAGCGATCGCGACGGCAAGGCGGATATCTGGATCATGGACCTGAGTTCCGGTGTGGCGACTCGCATGACCGATTCCGCGACGCCAGCGAATGCTCCGATCTGGTCGCCGGACGGCAGCAGGATTGCGTACCTGGCCGACTTCGGTCAGAGCGTCTTCATCTCTGCGAATGTCGTGGTGCGCGATGTGAATACAGGCGTGGAGACTGTTGTCTCCGATCCCATCTTCGGACCGAGCGCTCCTGCCTGGTCGCCCGACGGTTCGACGCTGGCGGTCTATCACCGTCGCCCGATGAACAGTCGTTTCCGCGAGGGTCATAACGCCATCTATCTGCTCCCCGCCTCCGGTGTCGGCGAGAAGATCTGGGTCAGTCCCGTTGCGGACATGTCATTGGGCCGCCGCCAGTTCATACGTCCGGCATGGTCAGCGACCGGGGAGATGGTTTATCGATTGAATGGTGCGCTGTGGTTGGCGTCATTGCAGCCTGATGGCACGCTGGGCGAGTCGATGATGATTGCTGCCGCTGGAGAGAACCCGAGTTGGTCCGCGGATGCTTCCGCCCTGATCTATCTCGATGGCGCGAATGTGATGAGCTATGAGCGCAGCAGTGGGGAAACCTCCGTGCTCGACATCAAGCCACAGTGGACGCGTGCGCTCCCGGACGAAGTCATGACGGTGCGGGCAGGCAAGTTGTTCAATGGTACGGGTGACAGTTATCAGGAGAACGTCGATATTGTCATCGAAGGGGGTGTCATCACCGCCGTGCGTCCTGCTGGCGATGAGGTGCCGGAAGGCACATTCATTGATGCCTCAGCGCAGACAGTGATTCCCGGACTCATTGAAGGGCATACACATCAGTCCACGTCTCAGGGTATCGCGCTGGGCAAACTCTACCTCAGCTACGGTATCACCTCCGTGCGCGAGACGGGTGTCGATCCTTACTACGCAGTCGAGCGGCGTGAGGCAGAAGCATCCGGCCGTCGTCCTAGCCCGCGTGTGTTCAGTGCAGGACCTCTCAACGAAGGGGGACGGGTGTCTTACGGTGTGTCAGAAACCGTTGGCACTGTGGAGCAGGCCGAAAATTCGGTGCGTCTGTCCACCGAGCTTGAGCTGGACATGTACAAGAGCTACGTGCGCCAGGACTACGCGACACAGAAGCGTGTGATCGAGCTGGCGCACGAGAGTGGGATTCCTGTCACCTCTCATGAACTGTTTCCGGCGGTTGCCAATGGCGTGGATCAGATCGAACACTTCGGGGCAACCAGCAGGCGCGGCTTCTCTCTTGTGGTCTCCGGTCTCAGCTACTCGTACCAGGATGTCATCGCGCTTGTCAGCGAATCCGGAATGGTTGTGACGCCGACGCTGGCACTGAACTATCGCAACGGGGCGAATGACATCAGTGCACGCATGCAGACGCTGAAGAAAATCGTGGACGCAGGCGGTAGAATTGCTGCGGGTACCGATTCACCCTTCATTCCCCATGCCGAAGGTTTGCATACCGAACTGGAGATCTACGTACGCTCCGGCCTGACCGCGGCGCAGGCATTGCGCACGGCTACCAGCGAATCCGCGCATGCGATGGGGGCGGGAGATCAGATCGGAACACTCGCTCCTGGGTTCCTTGCAGATATGGTAGTGGTGGATGGTGATCCACTTGAAAATATTTCGGCGACCCGCGCCATCAATACTGTCATCAAGAGCGGTGTGATTGTGTGGGACAAGGAGGCTCAGTCTCAGTAGTACGCTTTCCGATCAAGGTTTCATCTTCGTAGAGAAGATTTTCAAGGGGCATATGCAAAGCATTGCCCCTTCTTTTTTTTGTTAATTTCGATCCGACTCCGTTGTTTCTATTTCCGGCGATTCGTCGTTCCATTTCGATGACAGTTGCAGTTAATCTTTCTTTCATGGAAATAAAAATCCGCATGGCGATTAAATAATCATCGCTTCAAAAGCGTGCCTGCTTTTTCCAGGTGATCGAAGTTGGAGCTTTCTCATTGAAAAACCCTGGGAAATTCCACTCAATTTCAAGTCATTGATTGATTTCTTTCAGTGCATAGCCTCTCTTGATATTCATCTTTCCGCTCTCATCGCACCAACAGTGACCTCTGTTTTTTCCTGATGAGATCCGTCATGGGCGTGGTTATCTTGATCTTTGTCTATCAATTACCTGATTCTTCCTTAATGTCGATCACATGGCGCCTTCGTGTTGCACCGAGTTAATGCCAATAATTTTCGATGCGGAATTTTTGTCCATAAAAAGTGCGTTCAATAATTCTGGCCTGCTTCCTGCAAATGGATTCTCTCATCAGGGATGTTCGGCGGTAGTGGATGGGTTTGACTTTACCCGATACCGCAACTCAACCAACCAACAAGTCTTGTCAGGGGAATTCATATGAGTGGAAGAATGATCAACAGAAGCCGTGTTTCACATGCCACCCTGTGGGAGCGAGCCCTGCTCGCGAAAGATCAGGGCGCGGAATCCAGCTTCCAGAAGAAGCACATCGTCACCGCCCTCTCTGCAGCAATGATTTTCAGTCTCTCCAGCCCTTCCAGCATCGCTCAGGAGAGCGAGGCGGTCGAGGAGATCGTCGTGGTCGGATCGCAGATTCGCGGTGCGCGTATCAACGGCGCGTTGCCGGTCACCGTGGTGGGACAGGATACGATAGCGACCTCGGCCGCAGTATCCGGTGACGATCTCTTTCGTTCGATTCCCGAAGCAGGAGACATTTCATTCAACGGCACCTACCTCGGTGGTGGCAACTCCAATGCTGCCAGAGGCGATGTGTCCACGGTGAGTCTGCGCGGACTGGCGCAGGGCAATACATTGTTGCTGCTCAATGGCAGACGCTCCGTCGTGCATCCGACTTCGCAGACCGACAATGAGACGCCAGTATTCGGCTACAACGTGAATGCTCTGCCTGTCTCCGGACTGGAGCGTGTCGAGATTCTCAAGGACGGCGCGGCTGCACTCTACGGTTCCGATGCGGTGGCGGGAGTTGTGAACAACGTGCTTCGCTCCGACTTCGATGGTTTCGAGATCGACATGCAGTATGGTTCCGCAGAAGGGGATGAGTGGACTACCAACATGGTGTGGGGCACTGACTTCGCCAATGGTCGTGGCAACGTGTCGGTTTTCGTCGGCAAGAGCCAGAAGGATGCCGTGCTTGCCAAGGATCAGGAGTACACCTCGACGCTGGACCGTCGACCACTGGTGGCTGGTACGTCATTTGAAGGCAGTGTTGCCTTTGACGGACGTTCCACCACGACCCCGTGGGGTGGTTTCCAGGCTGTAGGAGTGACCACGCAGGTACGCTCCAACGGCGTTGCCATCACAGATGCGGCTGGCAATTTTCTTGTGCAGCCCAGCGGTCTCTCTGGCTGCACGTACCAACTTGGCAGTGACATTTGCTATGCCGCTGGAGCGGTGACCACTGGCGCCAAACGTGATCTCAGATCGGAAAGCCGGATGGTGGATGGATTTGCAATTCTGCCGTCAGCCGAGAGGATCAATGCGTTCACATTCGTCAACTACGATATTTCCGAAGATGTCGCCTTCTTCGGCGAGTTGGGATACTACGAAGCTGAAACGGATGCCATCAATTCACCTCCCGCGTCGCTTGCGTCCACACCGATCCTGTTACCGGCGACGGCTTACTGGAACCCCTTCGGGCCAGTCGGTTCCCCCAATCGGTTACCTGGACTTAACATTCCAGAGGGAGGGTTGCCGATTCAAGTGCGTAACTACAGTTATCACGATTATGGTCCACGCGGCATCAATGTGCAGAATGACCAGGTGCGAGTGCTCGGCGGTCTGCGCGGTGAGGCGCTGGGCTGGTCATGGGAATCTGCGTTGCTGTACAACGAGGCAACGGTGCGCGACGCCCAAGGGCATGCCAGCAGCACACTGATGCAGCAGGCGTTGGCACTGACCACACCGGCCGCGTACAACCCGTTCCTTGGCGGCGATACAAGTTTCTGGGGCAATCCCGCACCAGAGGTCGTCAACCAGGCCTCGACTATCGACAGCTTCAGAATCGAAGCTGTGCGAGAGAACAAGACCAAGCTGAGCATGTGGGACTTCAAGGTTTCGAAGGCGGATCTGTTTGCTCTCCCGGCTGGTGATGTCGGCACCGCCGGTGGCATTGAACTGCGCAAGGAAGAGTATTCCGACGACAGGGATACTCGCCAGGATCTCAGTACTCAGTACACAGACATCGTGACCGGGACGGTCTACGGCAGCGATTTGATGGGACACAGCCCATCACCAGATGTAACCGGTGAGAGAAAGGTGATGTCTGCCTACGTCGAGTTCGGTATTCCGGTGATTGCCCCGGAGATGGAAATACCACTCGTCGAAGCGATCGATGTGCAGATTGCTGCTCGCTATGAAGACTACGATGATGTTGGTTCTGTGGCCAAGCCGAAGGTTGCCGCGTCATGGGACGTGGTGGAAGGCGTGCGCCTGCGTTCGTCGTGGTCCGAAGGCTTCAAGGCACCTAACCTCGAGGTGTTGAACACGCCGCTGCTGGAGCGCCTGAATGGCCGCAATGACTACGTGAAGTGCGAGGCCGATCTGCGCGCTGGTCGTATCACCAGTTTCGCGCGTTGCACTCAGAACTATGGGGTGCCAGGTCTGCGACAGGGCAATGCCAATCTGGTGCCGGAAGAATCCGAGAGCTTCTCCTACGGTTTCGTCTTCGAGCCGACTTTCATTCCAGAGGAGTTTGGTTCCTTCACCCTCACAGTGGATCGCTGGTCAATCGAGCAGACAGGTATCGTCGGTGTACTTGACGAGCAGTCTGCGATGAATCTGGACTATCTGGCACGTCTGTCCGGTGGCACGAACCCGAACGTTGTCAGAGAAGCCCCTACTCCAGCGGAAATTCAGGCATTCGCAGGAACCGGGCTGACGCCAGCGGGCGAAGCGCTGTACATCAACTCGGCGTTTTCCAACCTGCGTCCACTGGAGGTCGGCGGGGTAGACTTTGGTCTGGTTTACGACAAGGGCTTCGAGGATTTCGGTGATCTGACCATCAACATCAATGTCGCCAAGCTGGAAGAATTCTTCCAGAGCCCGAACCCGGATCAGCAGACACTCATCGATGCCAAGGCGGCAGGTGCCATCAATGCCGGAGTACCAGTGACCGGTGCGGCCAATCTGATCGCACAGGCAGGCAACCCGGAATTGAAATGGACGGTGTCTGCCACGTGGACAAAGGCGGCGTGGCAGGTGGGGTTCATGACGCAGTACACGGACGAGGTGATTCAGCCGACGGTGCTCGATTCCGCACTCAATCCCTGGCTGGTGGATTCGCACCAGACCTACAACCTGTACGGTCAGTATTCATTCTCCAGTGGATTCACTGCGGGGGAGACGTCGCTGCGTATCGGTGCCCGCAACATCACGGATGAAGACCCACCCCTGGCGTCCGGCGGTTACCTCGGTAACATCCATCAGCCGCAGGGTCGCTACGCCTACGCGAGTGTGAAGCACGCCTTCTGATCATGTGGGAGCGAGCCCTGCTCGCGATGGGGTCACGATTCACTTGAATCGATCTCATCGCGAGCAGCGCTCGCTCCCACAGGTCGTGCTGGCCCTTAGAGTTTTGCCTTCGCCTTGACGATGCGCTCTTCGAAGCTCTTGCGTGCCTTCCCCTCGAGGGGGCCAAGACACATCAATTGCATCTCCAGTTCGCTGACCAGCTGCGCGCTGCTCTTGCTGGTCTTGCCGAAACTGTTCTTCAACTGCTTCAGCTGTACCTGCATGCGCAGCGGCTTGTCGGAGTCCGGTGACTCGATAGCGGCGTGAATTTCTGCAGCGATACAGATCTCGCGTGCTTTCTCTTCGTTATCCTTGGACTGCTTCTTCAGCAGTTTGGCATCAGCGCCGTGCGAGAGTGTGTGGAAGCGCTGTTCAAGCGTCTGTTCCTGCATCAAGTCGGCCAGTCGACCGAGGGCCTGCCACTGTTCCGCCAAAGCATCGATATCGTCGACACTCTTGCCCGCGAGCACGTCTGACTCCAGTTTCTCGCAGAATTCCGCCTTGGTTCTGACCTGACCGATCAACTGCAGACTCTTCTTGTCGGGCGCCGCACGCAGTTTGTTGTCGAATGTCTTGCTGAGTTTCTCGAACTGTTCCTGCAGCGCCTTCTTCTCGTGTTTGAGATCCGGCGTCAGCGTATTGAAGAACGCTTCCTTGAGTTCGGCGAACTGCTTCTTCGATTGTGCCAGTTCCTCGCTGCTCAGAGTCAGCAGATCGCTGATCCTGCGCAATGCGTCGCGTGCCGCTGCGACCGCCGGGTTGGCAGCGGGTCTTGCAGTTCGCTCGCCTGTTCGTGCAGTCGTTCGTGCAGCGCTTGAGGAAGAGTCGCTCTTGCCGGGTGCAGACTCGGTCGGACGCTTGCTGAATATCTTGTCGCACGCCGCACGGAACGCGTTCCAGTGATTGCGATCATCCTTGTAGGGAGAGGGGCCAATCGTCTTCCATGTCGCCTGCAGCTTCTTCGCTTCGGCCATGGCTTCCTTGACGTTTTCCAATGTGTCGAGTTGTTCCGCCTGCGCAATCAGTTCCAGTTTGCGGGTAGCGTTGCCTTGCAGGGATTTGCGCTTGAATTGGCGCAGCTCGGTCAGCACCGTGTTGAAACGTTTCTGCAGTTTCTTGATCTTGCTCTGTTCGACCGGGGCAAACGTCTTCCAATCTTCCAGCGCCTTGCTCTCGATCTTGTTGAGGTTGGCGATGTTGAGATTTTCCGGTGTCAGCGTGGTGACCAGTTCTTCCAGCTGTGCGCAGATCTTGTTGCGTTCTTCCAGATTGCTCTGCAGCTTGGTCTTGCGCTCCTTGAAGTATTCCTTGCAGGGTTCGAAAGCCGTGTGGGAGAGCTCGTTGAACTGCGTCCACAGGCTGTCGTTGTGCAGTGAGTGCCCGAGCTTCTTCCATTCGTCCTGCAGTGACTTGATGCGCTTGGCCTTGTCGGCGGCGTGCATCTTGCCGTCAATCAGGGCCTGCATGTGTGCGATCAATTCCTTCTTTTTCTCGGTGGCGGCGAAGTTCTTCCAGTCCATCAGCTCGCTGATGCGCGCCTTGTAGGGAGTCACCTTTTCCTGCAATTCCTTCTTGAGTGCCTCGTCAGCATTCTTGATGGCGCCCTGTACCTTGTCCCAGAGTCTCTGAGCGTCGTTGACCTGGCCCTGCTCGACGTGTTGCTCCAGAGCGGCGATATTGGTCAGTGAATCCTTGTGCAGTTTTTCCAGATAGGCCTTGTTCTTGTCCTGCAGGCGTTGCATATGCTGCGCTGTTTCCAGCGCGGCACTGTAAAGTGCACTGTGTGGAACCTGATCTGGCCACATGTCCTTGTTGAACAGTTTGTGCAGGCGTTTGGCAGCACTGTGGATGCCAGTGGTGTTCTTGGCGGTCAGTGCCGTGATCTCGGCGCGCAGGGCATCCAGATCAGCCGCTTTTGCATCAAGTGCATGGAAGGCGCCGACGATCTGCTCGGCCGACTGGATGACGGCCTTGACCTGCTTGAGCAGCTCTTCGGGCTCTTGATTGCTGCGCTGCGCGAACAGACCTTTGAGCGCATGGAGTTGTTGTTCCACGGCCGTGATCTGTTCTCCGCTCAAGGGTTCCTGCAAGGCCTTGAGTGCATCGCTGGCACTGCTGCACGCGGCTGCAAGACTTTCGAAATTCTGTTGTTGCAGGGCAGCCTGTTGCTGTTCCGCAAGATCGGAAGAG
>MGYS01000039.1:35998-37823 GCA_001802565.1 Gammaproteobacteria bacterium RIFCSPLOWO2_02_FULL_57_10
CGTCCTGCCACTGACTGAGCTTGTAATCGAATTGTGCCTGGCTGAGTCCACCAATGACCTTGCCGGCGAGTGATTCCAGAGTGGCGCAGATATCGGCGGCCAAGGCAGCGTCCGCCTCCAGCCTGGCAGCGGCATCCTGACGTTCCTGCAGGATTTCCTTGCAGTATTTGAAGACGTTCTTGTCCTTCTGCCGCACCAGAGCGGCGAGCTTTTCCAGCAGCGCGGTATCGGTGATCGCGGTCGCGGCTGCACTTCGCACGGTGTGGTTGCTCGAGTGGGCGGCGATGTTCACCAGGCCCTGTTCGTCCACCAGTTGTTCATTGCGCAATCTCTCCAGCGTGGCCAGCCCGGTGGCATCACAACCGCAGTCGTGCAGGACGGCAAGCAGATCGGCAACTTCGGTCATTGATTGCATCAGGGACAGACGATCAGCAGGGGAGAGATCACTGGCGACGGCACCGGAGGCCACGCGGCAGAACTGCACTCTGGCAGCATGCTGCACTTCGGTGTCGGGGTCCGCAGACAGTGTCTGCAGAACGTCGGGAGAACGCAGCAGAGCGATGGCGGCGAGACGTACGCTCTGGTCACTGTCGGTGCGCGCGATGTCGATGATGATCTGTGCGACAGCCTCTGCGTCGGGTTCCGCCGGGTCTGTGTTCTGACTCAGTTCTCCGATTGCTTCCAGTCGTACTGCAGGGTCTTTGTGCTGCCACTTGTTGTTCTGTAAAAACTTCTGAAAAATCATCGTCGTGCTGTTCTCTAGGGTGCTATGTCAGATGTACCGCAGGAGTGGCGGAAACGGAGATTGCTGGCGATTCACACCCCTCTGTCGAGAAGAAGGGTGGGTCAATGAGCGCAAATCCATTCCTCAACTGTTTTGCAACGTTGGCGCTTACCTATGGCCCCGGCCGGATGAAGAGCGGCCATTCTAGCAGAAGTTTTTTCCGCCCCGATAGCACGCATCCGTGATTGTCACAGTTGGTGGCAATTGCCCCGTGGGAAGGTGATTGGAGTGCTATACTCGCTGCGTAAATTTACCGATCAGCCACCACGACCCTAAGCATTCTTCACCATGTTTGACCCTACTTACAGCCCCGTGTATTTCCCCATGCAGCGCAGCCATGATTCCCGATGAAGTCAAAAACAGCATCCAGAGTGCCTATCGGCAGATTCTGGAGAACAGAGGGCTGACGCCCCGTTATGGTCAGCGCCTGATGATCGCCGAGATCGCACGCAGCCTCGGTGGCATTGTGGACATCGAGAAAGCGGCGTTGCAGGCCCCGGTGCCGATGGAAGGCGAACCCGATCCGGAGTTGCCCCCAGGGCCGATCTGCGTGGTGGAGGCTGGTACCGGCACAGGCAAGACACTGGCCTATGTGCTGGGGGCACTGCCCGTGGCGAAACACCTGAAGAAAACCGTAGTGCTCGCGACTGCAACGGTGGCGTTGCAGGAGCAGGTGACACTCAAGGATTTGCCCGACATCAAGCGTTACAGCGATCTGGAGTTCAGCTTCACGCTGGCCAAGGGGCGCGGACGTTACCTGTGTCTGTCCAAGCTCGATCAACTGTTGCAGGGCAATGCCAGCCTCAACGCGATGGCCGACCTGTATGGCGACATCATCACGCCGCCCAACGCACACAGTCTCGCGCTCTACGAGCGCATGTTCCGCAAACTCAATGCGGGAGAGTGGCAGGGCGATCGTGATGACTGGGAAGAATTGCTGAATGACCAGGACTGGACGCCGGTCACGGTCGACAACGGCCAGTGCATGGGGCAGAAGTGTTCCAATTTTGGCAACTGTTGTTTCTACAAGGCTCGCGAGGA
>MGYS01000039.1:37837-39262 GCA_001802565.1 Gammaproteobacteria bacterium RIFCSPLOWO2_02_FULL_57_10
ATTGCGTGGTCGCCAATCACGATCTGGTGCTCGCCGATCTGGCACTGGGCGGCGGTGTGATCCTGCCCGCGCCGCAGGACAGCATCTACATTTTCGACGAGGCGCATCACCTGCCGCTCAAGAGCAACAATCACTTCGCCTGCTTCACTCGCATCAAGAGCAGCCTCACGAACCTGGACCAGTGGCGCAAGTCGCTCGCCAAGCTCGCTGGCGATGCATTATTGGAGGAGAACAGAACGATCAAGCGTGAACTTGGCGCGATCGACGACGCGATGTCGCTTGCCGAGATTCGTCTGAACGAGATATGGCCGTTGTGCGAGCAAGTGTTGCAGAGCACGCCACCCGATCGACAGGATCGCGGAGAAAGACAAGGTGATCAGTTGCAACATGCCTTCGAGCTGGGACAGGTGCCCGAGTCGATTCGCGAACTCGCCGAAGAATTGCACACGCAATTCACGCGCCTGGCTGCGGTGTTTCAGGAGATCGGCAACGACCTCAAACGCGGCATGGAGGAAGGACAGGCAGTGGAGTCGCGCCAGCGTGCGGAGTTCTGGTTTCCCGTGATTGGCACGATGACCTCACGCGCGGCGGCTGCGCAGAAGCTGTGGCAGAATTTCTCCATGCGCGATGCCAGCACTGACAAGCCCGGCGATGCCCCTTGGGCGCGCTGGCTTGGACTCAGCGATCAGGGTGGCAGCCCGGACATCTCATTGTCGTGCAGTCCGGTGCTGGCGGCGCGCACGTTGCAGGAAAAACTCTGGAGTGTGTGCAGTGGCGCCATTCTGACGTCGGCCACATTGTCTGCGCTGGGTCAGTTCGATGTGCTGCGCATGCGTGCCGGACTGCCGGCACATACCACTTACCATCGCATCGCGAGTCCGTTCGATTACGCGAATGCGGCGCGGTTCATCGTGCCACGATTGAATTGCGATCCGAGCAACAGCGTGCAGCACACCGAGGCCATCATTCGTCTGTTGCCCAAGGTGCTGAACAGGAGCGAGGGAGCATTGATGCTCTTCAGTTCGCGGCGTCAGATGATGGATGTGCTGGACGGACTGGACAAGGAATGGCGCGAGATCATTCTGTGTCAGGACGATTATCAGAAGGCGCAGCTGCTCAAGTTCCACAAGCAGCGCATCGACAAGGGCGATCCGAGCATCATCTTCGGCCTGGCGAGTTTTGCCGAGGGCGTCGATCTGCCGGGCAAGTATTGCGAGCATGTGCTGATTGCGAAGATTCCGTTCGCGGTGCCGAATGATCCGATAGAAGCAACGCTGTCGCAGTGGATCGAGAAGCAGGGAGGTAATCCGTTCATGACACTCGCGGTGCCGGAAGCGGCGTTCAAGCTGGTGCAGGCGGCAGGGCGGCTGTTGCGCAACGAGAAGGATACGGGCCGCATCACACTCTTTGACGAACGCATTGTCA
>MGYS01000039.1:39282-56024 GCA_001802565.1 Gammaproteobacteria bacterium RIFCSPLOWO2_02_FULL_57_10
ATCATGAACTCGCTGCCACCTTACCGGCGTGAAATATTTCCTGCCGAACTGGGTTGAGCGAGTTGTTCAGAGATTTCTCAGTGTCGCCGACCGTAGGTGATGCCGTTCTTCTTGTCGATCTGATACCCGATCAGACAGCCAAGCGCCACGACGATGAACATGACCAGCAGCAGATTGTTCATCAGGGCGCCAAGGCCCAGACCGATGAAGAATCCGACGGTGGCGCACATTGCCAATACACTGGTGGGTTTGCCTTTTCTTGTTTTTCTGGTCATTCGTTTCTCTCACATTTTCTGCAAAAAAATCCGGGACTGACTTCTGTTCACTGCAAAGCGTTCTGATTGACCTGACGGATATCGAAGATCATGGTGCCACTGTTGGCCGTGGGCGTAGTGCTGTTGCCGCGCATGACCGCAGACTGGTTGATTCTGTCCACGATGTCCATGCCTTCCACCACCTGGCCGATGACGGTGGATTTTCCCGCGAGCCAGGGTGTATCGATTGTTGTTATGAAGAATTCCGCCTGGTTGGTGTTGGGGCCCGAACCCGCCATGGCCAGACTGCCACGCAGGGGCTGTCGCGATGGCAGGCGGTTGTTGTAGCGATAGCCCTGATTCTCGTAGGCACGCTGCAGAGTGAGTTCGCGCAGCGCCGAGAGTACGGCGCCTTGCCGTGACTCCAGCATCTCCGGGCTGGTGATGCCCATCTGGCGATACAGGGGCACGAGAATTTCCTGCTGGAAGTCCTCATTGTCCTGCAGATTCAGCAAGGCATTTGGCGAGCCGGTCTCATCGAGCACCTTGATCTGGTCGAGCCCCAACTGCGTGGCGTTGATCTCGTCGTCGATCTGATACTCGGGCACGGGTGTGCCCGGTTGCCGGGGTGCGCCACTCTGGATGAGCGTGTAGGGCAGTACCCGATGGAAGCTCAGGCCGTCATAGTAATTGGGCGTCACCGTCGTGCCTGTGGCGACGTCGAACATGGGCACCTGAGCCTGGGCGAGGGCGATGAAGTTGGCGACATTGCGCGGTGCTGCCTCGGGAAACAATTCCACGTAGATTTCGCCACGGGACGTTCGTATCAGCATCAGCGGATTGGCAGAATTCTCCATGGCCAGTGTGGCCGTAGTGACGTCCGCCCGCGCCTGGTTGTGAACCAGCGCGCTCAAGGCGAGCAGCAGGAGTGGGGTAACAATGTCGAGCAGTCTTGGCATCGGGATTCCGCGCGTTGCAGGGCCTGTCATTTTGAGTCATTCAGAGCTCTGGATTGTAGGACGGCGGTGCCTGCGGATGCAATCGTCCTGTGGGAGCGAGCCCCGCTCGCGACTCCGTCAGTTTCGTGCGAGGTTCATCGCGGGCAGGGCCTGCTCCCACAGTCAGTCCAGGCATACGGATATAGGGGTTTTCCTACAGTTGCAGTCGCGCCAGATCCTCGGGCGTATCGATGTCCTGAAAAATGGCCGGGTCGTTCACCGCCACCTTCCTGATGTGCTCAGGATTGGCTTGAAGAACTTCCCGACCACCGTTATCTCCCTGCACGAGACGCAGTGCGGGAAAAAAAACTCGACCAAAGCCTGCGGGATTGCCTGTCCGACCTTCATGCTGGGGGAGGCTGATGGTATCGCTGTGCAGCGCCGCCAGCAACGCTTCGTAGGTGTCCGTGCGGATGAAGGGCATGTCACCCAGGCAGATGAGGCAGGCATCCCAGTCAGGAATCCGCTGCATCCCGAAGGCGAGGGTATGACCCATCCCAAGGTGGGCGTCGGGGCAGGTGACTGCCGTCATGCCGAGGTTTTCTGCCGCCTCCACGACATCCACAAGATCGCTGCGGGTCACGACAAGAGTGTTGGGAGTCGCGGCCGCGATACGGGCCAGGGTCTGGGCAAGAACAGTGTTGCCGTTGTGCAGGCGGGCACGCAGCTTGACGTCGCCGAAGCGGCGGCTGAAACCCGCCGCCAGAATCAACGCGCCAACGGTGCCGGTTGCCTTGTTCATGAATGGTCTGGCATGAGTGATTCACCAGTTCCTAATGAAGCACTCGGTCCTGCTCAGACTCGTATCCTTCATCGTGGCGGGAAATCTCCACGATGAAGCCTTCGTTCCGGACAGGGCTTTCCTGAACATCACGCAACTCCTGGGGCGGTGTTTCCACCGTGCCGAGAACCGCGTGACGCTGCTGATTCGCGAGCTGCTGCAACTCCTGCAGCTCGCGCTCGTTGTTCAGCAATTCTCTGCTGAGCTCGATTGTCTGATCCGTTTCGTCATGCGTCAGAGCACGGTTGTACAGGAGCTGCATGTTCAAGTGTCGCTTCAGACGGCTGACAACTCCTGTCATCACTTCTATGGTCTGGCTGAGTTGATCCAGAGTCATCAGACTCTTTTCTGCGCTGTCGTCCGTATTCTTGCCACTGCTCATGGAATCACTCCCAGGTCAACGCTCCACCAGTCTGATACTCGATGACACGCGTTTCGAAGAAATTCTTCTCCTTGCGCAGATCCATGATCTCCGACATCCATGGGAAGGGATTCTTGACCCCTTTGAACTGCTCTGGCAAGCCGATCTGCACCAGTCTGCGGTTGGCGATGAACTGCAGATATTCTTCCATCATCACCGCATTCATGCCCAGCACGCCGCGTGGCATGGTGTCGCGAGCGTATTCGATTTCGAGTTGAGTGGCCTGCAGGATCATCTGCGTGGCTTCCTCTTTCATCTTGTCGGTCCACAGGCTCGGATTCTCGAGCTTGATCTGGTTGATCATGTCGATGCCGAAGTTCAGGTGCATCGACTCGTCGCGCAGGATGTACTGGAACTGCTCGGAAGTGCCGGTCATCTTGTTGCGCCGACCCATCGAGAGAATCTGGGTGAAACCACAATAGAAGAAGATGCCTTCCAGACAGCAATAGAACGCAATCAGATTCTTGAGCAGAGCCTGATCGGTCTCGCGAGTCCCGGTGGTGAAACCCGGATCACTCAGCTCCTTGGTGTATTTGAGACCCCACGATGCCTTGCGGGCAACAGAAGGGACCTCGTGATACATGTTGAAGATCTCGCCCTCGTCCATGGCCAGCGACTGAATGCAGTACTGGTAGGCGTGAGTGTGGATAGCCTCCTCGAAAGCCTGACGCAGGATGTACTGACGGCACTCGGGGTTCGTGATGAGACGGTACACGGCGAGCACGAGGTTGTTGGCCACGAGCGAGTCGGCGGTGGAGAAGAAGCCGAGGTTGCGCTTGACGATAAGGCGCTCGTCATCCGTCAGTCCCGTCTTGCTCTTCCACAACGCGATGTCCGCGTTCATGTTCACTTCCTGGGGCATCCAGTGATTGGAACAACCGTCCAGATATTTCTGCCAGGCCCAGTCGTACTTGAAGGGCACGAGCTGGTTGAGGTCGGCACGGCAGTTGATCATGCGCTTGTCGTCTACCGCGACGCGCTGGGATGATTCCTCAAGCTCATGCAGACCTACGCTGACGTCCAGAGATTCCAGCGACTGAATGGCTTTCTGCAGGGCATCCGGCGCCGCCGTCATCGAGGGGGTCGCTGGACGCATGGCAGGGCGTGCTGCTGGCGTGATCTCGGGCTTTGGTTCTTCTCTCACCATTGTGCTGGCGCCGACCGCATCTGCTGCAACAGCGGTGCGGAACGACGGTGCGGCGGGAGCCTGCTCGGCCGGACTGGCCGGGATGCTGGCATTGCCAGCCCTGGCCTTGGCGGAGGATGTCGCGGAGGATTCTTCCTCCATGTCAAACTCGTCCCATGACAACATATGAATACCTCTGAACTTGAATTATTTTTTAAGAGCCCCGCTCTACCGGGGCTTCGCAATACACGATCTCTATGGTGCCGTTATTGACTGACCTTATTGACAAGCCTCGCAATCCGGATCATCAATCGAGCAGGCCTTGGGTACTTCATCAGGCGTCGGTTCCAGCTTGCTGGACACCGCATTCAGCGTGCCGTTGGCGACAGTCGATTTCTCTGTCGTGGTGGCGGCCAGTGCGCGCAGGTAATACGTGGTCTTCAGTCCGTGCAGCCATGCCATCTTGTAAGTCACATCCAGCTTCTTGCCGTTGGCGCCAGCGATGTACAGGTTCAGCGATTGAGCCTGATCGATCCATTTCTGACGACGACTCGCGGCATCCACCAGCCAGCGTGGCTCGACTTCGAATGCGGTGGCGTAGAGATCCTTGATGTTCTGCGGAATGCGCGCGATCTGCTGCAGACTGCCTTCGTAGTACTTCAGATCGTTGACCATCACGCTGTCCCACAGATCCAGTGCCTTCAGATCGCGGACCAGGTACGGATTCACCACGGTGAACTCGCCGGACAGGTTCGATTTCACGAACAGGTTCTGATACGTCGGCTCGATGGACTGTGACACGCCGCTGATGTTGGCAATCGTCGCAGTAGGCGCAATCGCCAGCACGTTGGAGTTGCGCATGCCGTTGGTCTTGATCCGCTCGCGCAGGGTATCCCAGTCGAGAGTACGGCTTCTGTCGACCTGCAGGAATTCCTCGCCACGCTCCTGCGCCAGCAGCTCCAGAGAGTCGATTGGCAGAATGCCGCGATCCCACAGTGAACCCTTGAAGGTTTCATACGCGCCACGCTCGGTCGCCAGCTCACTGGAGGCTTCGATCGCGTAGTAGCTGATGGCTTCCATGGACGTGTCGGCAAATTCCACTGCCTGCTGAGAGGCATAAGGAATCTTCAGCTCATAGAGTGCGTCCTGGAACCCCATGATGCCCATGCCGATCGGGCGGTGCTTGAGGTTGGAGTGTTTCGCCTGCTCGACAGAGTAGTAATTGATGTCGATGACGTTATCCAGCATGCGCACAGCAGTCTTGATGGTCTTCTTGAGTTTCTCGTGATCGAGACCGTTCTCGGTGACATGGTTGACCATGTTCACGGAGCCGAGGTTGCACACGGCCACTTCGTCCTTGCTGGTATTCAGAGTGATCTCTGTACACAGGTTGGAGGAGTGGATGGCACCCACGTGCTGCTGGGGTGAGCGCACGTTGCAGCTGTCCTTGAACGTGATCCATGGATGGCCGGTTTCGAAGAGCATGGAGAGCATCTTGCGCCACAGGTCCTTCGCCTTGACGGTCTTGTAAACCTCAATCTTGCCCGCCATGGCGAGACGCTCGTACTCACAATAGGCTTCCTCGAAGGCGCGACCGTGCAGGTCATGCAGTTCGGGTACATTGTTCGGAGAGAACAGAGTCCAGTCGCCATCGGAGAACACGCGCTTCATGAACAGGTCAGGAATCCAGTTCGCGGTATTCATGTCGTGGGTGCGGCGGCGGTCGTCACCGGTGTTCTTGCGCAGTTCCAGGAACTCCTCGATGTCCAGGTGCCAGGTTTCCAGATAGGCACACACGGCGCCTTTACGCTTGCCACCCTGATTCACTGCCACGGCGGTATCGTTCACGACCTTCAGGAACGGGACGATGCCCTGGGACGTGCCGTTTGTGCCGGTGATGTGGGCACCGAGTGCGCGCACTGGCGTCCAGTCGTTACCCAGACCGCCTGCCCACTTGGAGAGCATGGCGTTGTCGCGGATCGCGCTGTAGATGCCGAACAGATCGTCCGGCACCGTGGTCAGGAAGCAGGACGACAGTTGTGGACGCAGCGTGCCGGAGTTGAACAGCTGTGGCGTCGAGGTCATGTAGTCGAAGCTGGAGATCAGGTTGTAGAACTCGATCGCGCGCTCTTCGCGGTTCTCTTCGTTGGTGGCCAGACCCATGGCGACACGCATGAAGAACACCTGCGGCAGTTCGAAACGCGTCTCGCCGCTGTGGATGAAGTAGCGGTCGTACAGCGTTTGCAGGCCGAGGTAGGTGAACTGGTTGTCGCGATCCGCGTTCAGCGCTTCGCCCAGCACGTCCAGATTGAACTCCAGCAGGTGCGGGGAGAGCAGGCCGAGTTCCACGCCTTTCTCGATGTAGGGACGCAGAGTCATGGCATAGCGGTAATGCATCTCGCCCTGGGTCGCGTTGTCGGCCAGGCCCAGGAAGCTCAGGGCTTCGGAGCGCAGGGTATCGAGCAGCAGACGCGCAGTGACGTAGGAGTAATTCGGGTCCTGTTCGACCATGGTGCGGGCGGTCATGACGGCAGAGGTGCGCACGTCCTGGATTCTCACGCCGGGATACAGATTCTTGATGGTGTCCTTGTAGATGGCATCGGCGGAGACATTCTCCAGTCCGGCGCAGGCTTCATCGATCACGGTGCGCAGACGCTCGGTATCCAGCGGGCCCTGGGTGCCGTCGGCATAGGTCACGTTGATGGCCGGTGTGGTGTCCTTCTCGCGAACGCGCTGCTGTTCACGCATGCGGGCGTGTTCGGCACGGTAGATCACGTAGCTGCGGGCCACCTTGTGTTCGCCGGTACGCATCAGTGCCAGCTCGACCTGATCCTGAATGTCCTCGATGTGGATGGTGCCACCGGAGGGCATGCGGCGGGCAAAGATCGTGGTGATCTGCTTGGCCAGGCGGGTCACGGTCTCATGCACACGTGAGGAGCCCGCTGCGGTGCCGCCTTCCACGGCCAGGTAGGCCTTGGTGATGGCAACGACAATCTTCGATTCATCGTAACCCACGACGGCGCCGTTGCGTTTGATGACACGGATCTGTCCGGGAGCAGTGGCGGAGGCCGCAGAGGATTTCTGCTGGTTGCCTGATTGCGCCGACGTGGATGAGCTGGATTGACTATAGGTATCGGTCTGCATGAGGTGGTTCTCCATGATGTTTTTATGTCTGTCAGCTGCCAGAACCTCGACGGGTCTGGCAGTACGCGCAAGAGCTGGGTCTTGTGTGCCGGAATGCGTGCTGTGCCCGTAAAAAATCCCGCAAAAAGGGAAAAATGCGTGCTTTTCAGGTTGATCGTCCGAGCTCTGAAAAGCGATTCAAATACAACATATAGATGATTTCTGAATCAGGGACACAAGATAGTGCGCTCAGGCAGGGATTGCAAGGGCTTTTTATGTGTACAGGGTGTGGATAAAGTGTGGATAGAACTTTCTTTATCCACACCCTCGCGGAAGTGTCGGAGAGAAGTGCGGAAGGAGTGTCGATCACGTCACAACGGGGCGAGAATGAGCTGCCCACTGACCAGGGGTTCCAGAGTCAACTGCAGATCGTAACTCACCGTGTTGCCGTGAATGCTGGGACAGATCAGCGCTTGCGATCACGCAGCACTGACGCCTCGATGCAGATCGAGACTGTCTTGCAGGCGGGTGATGTGACCGATCAGGTCGTTGGAGGAAACCGGCGCGCAGAACAGGTAACCCTGCAGGACGTTGCATTGGTTCAGGCGCAGGAAATCCAGCTGTTGCAGCGTCTCGACGCCTTCTGCAACGACCTTCATTCCCAGCTTCTGAGCCATGGCAATGATGGTTGTCGTGATGGCCATATGACTCTTGTCATCCGGAAGATTGCTGATGAAGGAACGATCCACCTTGAGTTTGTCGATGGGCAGACGGGTCAGGTAGTTCAGAGACGAGTATCCCGTGCCGAAGTCGTCGATGGAGATGTTCAGACCGAGTGTCTTGAGCTCCTGCAGAATGCTGATGGCCTGGTCGATGTCATCCATCAGCATGCTTTCGGTGATCTCCAGCTCCAGCCAGCGTGCCTCCAGACCAGTCTCCTTGAGGATGAGCTTGACCATCGCGAACAGGTTGTTGTCGCGGAACTGGCGCGCAGAGAGATTCACTGCGACTGTCTGGTTGATGTAGCCATGCGCCTGCAGCAGCTTGAGCTGCTGACAAGCCTTGCGCAGGACGATGGCGCCGAGGTCGACGATCAGCCCGGTCTCTTCGGCCAGAGGGATGAAGCGGTCGGGCGACAGCATGTCCACACCGGCATGGCGCCAGCGCACAAGTGCTTCAAATCCACAGACAGTGTTGTCGATCAGGTCCACCTGGGGCTGAAAGTAGACCACGAAGTTCTGACTCGACACGGCCTGACGCAGATCGTTTTCCAGTGACATGCGCGCGACGGCCTCGACGTTCATGTCATTGGTGAAGAACTGGAAGTTGTTGCGCCCCATATCCTTGGCGCGATACATGGCCATGTCTGCATGTCGCATCAGTATGCTCGCGCTCGAACCGTCTTCAGGTGCCAGCGTGATCCCGATGCTGGCGCTGACGATGACTTCCTGGGAGCTGAGCTGGATAGGCTTGCTGATGGCCTTGAGGAGCTTGGCTGCCACATTCGCGGCCGCTCGGGAGTTTTTCAGATTGGGCAGCAGGATGGTGAATTCATCACCACCAAGGCGTGCCACGATGTCCTCTTCCCGGACGCAATTCTTGATGCGACGTGCCACAGCGCACAGTAACTCATCACCGGCATCGTGACCGAGGGTGTCGTTGATGCGTTTGAACTGATCCAGATCCAGGAACAGCAGCGCCATCATGCTCTTGTTACGGCGTATGTGTTTGAGTGACTGCTCCAGTCTGTCCTTGAAGAGGCGGCGATTCTCCAGACCCGTGAGTGGATCGTAGAAGGCCAGTTGCTCCATTTGTTCGTGGGTTTCGCGCTGCTCGGTCAGATCATCATGCAGCGAAGCCCGCTGACGCAGGATGAGTACGCCGCTGATCAATGCAACCAGTAGCATCAGGACGACGCTGGTGGCGTCAGCGAGGAGGATGTTTTCGTGGCCGGGTGAGTGTGAGGCCTGATAGGTGAGCCATCCGGAGAGGGCTGCCGCGACAAGAGCAGCGAAGAACACAGTCAGCAACAGAGTGTAAAGTGTTCTTCTGTCAGTTCTGGGTTTTCCGCGCTCTATCATGTCCGAATCCGGTTCTAATAAGCCTGCAGCCAGAGAATGTCAGTTGTCATGCACAGAGGAATTCCAGCAAAGCTTTCTTGGTATGCAGTCGATTTTCGGCTTCATCCCACACCACCGAGCCCGGTGCATCCAACACCTCGGCCGTGACCTCTTCGCCGCGATGCGCGGGCAGGCAATGCATGAACAGGGCGTCGGACTTGGCCAGCGACAGCAGTTCCGCATTGATCTGATAGTCGGCGAACAGACGCAGGCGCCTTGCGCGTTCTTCCTCATGTCCCATGGAAGCCCATACATCCGTGGCAATGAGATCGGCATTTCTGACGGCTTCTTTCGGGTCACGGACCAGTCTTACTCTGGAACTGCTGCGTTCGAGCAACCACGCATCGGGCTCGAAACCTTCCGGGCAGGCAATGGCCAGTTCGAAGTCGAACTGCTCGGCGGCATTGATATAGGACTGGCACATGTTGTGCCCATCACCCACCCAGGCCACCGACTTGCCCTTGATGTCACCGCGATTCTCGAAATAGGTCTGCATGTCGGCCAGAAGCTGACAGGGATGGAAGTCGTCGCTCAGGGAATTGATGACAGGCACTCGCGAGTGTTTTGCGAAAAGTTCGAGTCTTGAGTGATCGAATGTGCGAATGGCCACGAAGTCGACCATGCTGGACAGAACCCTGGCGGTGTCTTCCAGAGGTTCACCGCGACCGAGTTGCGTGTCGTTGCTGGACAGAAACATGCTGCTGCCGCCGAGCTGATTCATTGCCACTTCAAAGGCAACACGCGTACGTGTGGAGGCCTTCTCGAATATCATTGCCAGCGTCTTGTTCTTGAGTGAATCCTCGTGCAGCGCGGGGCTGTTCTTCAGGGCAATTGCACGCTGAACGATCGCATGCAGTTCGCCTTTTTCGAGGTCCATCAATGTCAGAAAATGTCGGATAGCCATTGGTTCGTTGTCTTGTGTTGTCGTGTTTTGGTGCGTTTTCCGCAAAAGCCGGATCAGGGACTCCGTCAGGTCAGGCCTGTCCCGATGATCAGCAACGTGCGGAGGAGAGCGGAAAATTCGCGAACGTTAGTCGGATTCGTCAGTCAGATTCAGGGAAATGAAAATAATAAAGGGTAGCGCGCGCTACCCCTCCCTGACCGAGCCGGTATCTTATATTACTTTGTGATGCCTAGGCAATTGTCGGGAATCCGGCCACAAATTTCTGGTAAAAATCCCGTCGGCAATCGTGTAGAATTGCCGCCTCGCAGCAATTTCCCACGAAGAGTCCGACAAATCATGACGACACACGACACCAGTATTGAAGACACAATCAGAGAACAGATCAGCTCCAACAGCATCCTTCTATACATGAAGGGCAGCCCCGACCAGCCCCAGTGCGGGTTCTCGGCCCAGGCCGTGAAGTGCCTGATGTCCTGCGGCAAGCGCTTTGCCTATGTGGACATCCTGGCCAATCCCGAGATCCGTGCCACCCTGCCGCTGATTGCCAACTGGCCGACCTTTCCACAACTGTATGTGGACGGTGAGCTGGTAGGCGGTTGCGACATCATTACCGACATGTTCGAGAATGGTGAGTTGCAGACGCTGATTGATGGTGCGGGTCAGACTGTACAGTAAGCAGTACGCGAAACAGCTCAGGACATTCGCCTGCAGGGCAGGCTCCTACAAGTGACTCTGATAACTGTAGGAGCCTGCCCCGCAGGCGACCCGCTCAGATAGACGCTGGCTGCCAAGCAGCCACTATTTCGCAGGCCACCCCCCCATATCCTTCCACTTGTTGACGATCGTGCAGAACAATTGCGCGGTTTTCTCGGCGTCATACTTGGCCGAATGTGCTTCGGTATTGCTGAATTCGATCTTTGCGGCCTCGCAGGCGCGAGCGAGCACGGTCTGTCCATAAGCCAGCCCGCTCAATGTGGCGGTATCGAAACTGGAGAACGGATGGAAGGGATTGCGCTTGATATCGTGGCGTGCGGCAGCGGCATTGATGAAGCCGTGATCGAAGTGCGCGTTGTGCGCAACCAGAATAGCGCGCTTGCAATGATTCGCCTTCAGTGCGGTGCGAATGATCCTGAACATGTCGTTGAACACATCCTTCTCATTGCGGGCAATTCGCAGAGGATGGTAGGGATCGATACCGGTGAACTTGAGCGCAGCATCTTCAATGTTGGACCCTTCGAAAGGGACAACGCGATGAAAGAAGGTCTGTTCCACCCCCAGCACACCCTTTTCGTTGAATCCCAGGATAACCGCGGAAATTTCCAGAATGGCGTCGGTCTTCGCATTGAAACCGCCGCACTCGATGTCCACCACGACCGGTAGATAACCGCGAAAACGGGCCGCCATCGGGCCTTCCAGCGATACTTCTTCGTCGTCATAACTCATTCGCTGAACCCCGCGACACGCCATTGAATTTGCTCCCCTGCACGGAGAGGGACTACACGTTGTGCGCCGAAAGCGTAGTCGGCTGGAGCCGTCCAGGCAGACTGTTCGAGCACGACGCGTCGGGTATTGCGTGGCAGCCTGTAGAAGTCCGGACCGTGGCAGCTGGCAAAGCCCTCGAGCTTGTCCAGCGCACCGGCCTCGTCGAACACTTCCGCATACAATTCCAGCGCCGCATGGGAGGTGTAACAGCCTGCGCAACCGCAATTGTGTTCTTTCAGATCGCGGGCATGAGGCGCGGAGTCGGTGCCCAGGAAGAAACGTCGATTGCCGCTGGTGACGGCTTCGATCAGTGCCTGCTGATGAATGTTGCGCTTGAGTATGGGCAGGCAGTAAAGATGCGGCCTGATCCCTCCCGCGAGCATGTGGCTGCGGTTGTACAGCAGGTGATGAGCCGTGACAGTCGCCGCAATGTTGTCGTTGGCATCAATCACAAAGTCCGCTGCATGCATCGTGGTGATATGTTCAAGCACGATTCTCAATGTGGGATATCTGGCGGCCAATGGTGCAAGAATGCTATCGATGAAGACCTTTTCCCGGTCGAAGATGTCGATATGCGAATCGGTCACCTCGCCGTGCAGCAGCAGCGGCATCCCGGCTTCGGCCATTGCCTCCAGAACCGGGTAGACCTTCTCGATGGCGGTCACGCCGTTCTCGGAATTGGTGGTGGCGCCTGCGGGGTAGTACTTGATCGCGTGCACCTTGCCGCTGTCCTTCGCGCGCGTGACTTCCTGCGCCGTCATCGAGTCCGTGAGATACAGGGTCATCAGGGGTTCGAACTGCATGCCCGCGGGCACGGCATTGAGAATGCGTTGGCGATAGGCGAGGGCGGCAGTGGTGTCGACCACTGGCGGCTTCAGGTTCGGCATCACGATGGCGCGGGAGAACACGCGCGATGTTGCGGCGACTGTGTGCTG
This sequence comes from Gammaproteobacteria bacterium RIFCSPLOWO2_02_FULL_57_10, assembly GCA_001802565.1. GTDB lineage: Bacteria > Pseudomonadota > Gammaproteobacteria > Pseudomonadales > Pseudohongiellaceae > UBA5078. Next base: position 51,427 of record MGYS01000039.1, read on the forward strand.
CAACGCGTCACCGTCACGCAGGTGTACGTGCCAGTCGTCGGGCTGTATCAGGGTGATCTGCTTCATTCGGAATTGGGTACCTTGTTGAACTGGCGTGCTTTTGATGCTGGATTCATGAGGGGGCAGGGTAAAAGCAGACTGAAGTTTACCTTATCTTTGGCGAGTTTGCTCATTGCGAGCTCGTTGAAATTACCGGTTCACGTATTCCGGCGAGCCGAACTTGTGGGAGCGAGCCCTGCTCGCGATGCCTTTTTGTAAAGTTTGCAGAAAATTCATCGCGAGCAGGGCTCGCTCCCACAGGTTCAGTCAGCTGTCTTGTCCTTGTACTCGCACAAATCTTCGATAACACACGCCCCACACTTCGGCTTCCGTGCGACACACGTGTAACGACCGTGCAGTATCAGCCAGTGATGTGCATCCAGCAGATAGTCCCGCGGTACGAATTTCAGCAGGTTTTTCTCTACTTCAAGTACATTCTTCCCGGGCGCAATCCCCGTGCGATTCGACACGCGAAATATGTGCGTATCCACAGCCATTGCCGGTTGACGAAATGCAGTGTTGAGCACCACGTTTGCCGTCTTGCGGCCGACACCCGGCAATGCTTCCAGCGCTTCACGATTGTCCGGCACGATCGAGTTGTGACGTTCGATCAGTGCTGCGCAGGTCTTGATCACGTTCTCCGCCTTCGTGTTGAACAGACCGATGGTCTTGATGTAGGACTTGAGACCGTCGACTCCCAGCGAAAGAATCTTTTCAGGGGTATTCGCAACCTTGTACAGCACACGTGTTGCCTTGTTGACACTCACGTCAGTCGCTTGCGCAGACAGAATCACGGCAATCAACAATTCAAAGGTGGAGTTGAATTCCAGTTCGGTGGTGGGATTCGGATTTTCCGCGCGCAGGCGGCGGAAAATTTCTTCGCGCTTGATGCGGTTCATCCTTCAACCTTTCTTTTCATTGTGCGATGACTCGCTCTGTCGTGATTCGTTGCGCAGTGCTTCCTTGCGCGCCTTCGCGCGCAGCACAGCGGCTTGAATATCAGCGCGGGCTTGCTCGGGATTCATCAGGAAAGGAGAGGGAGGTGACGCCGTCGCGATGGAGGCATGTGCAACTCTTGCGGCGAGACGTTTGCTCTGCTGTGCAATACGAACATTGCTCAGACGTTGTTCACGAAATTCGAAACGCTTGCGCCAGTAAGTCGCCAGAACCTTTTTCTCTGTCGCATCAGTGGTGACGGGATGCGCTGGCAGCATGTCTATGCAGTCGACAGGGCAGGGCGCCACACACAGGTCACAACCCGTACACTCGGAGACGATCACCGTGTGCATCTGTTTTGCGGCACCGAGAATGGCATCGACAGGGCAGGCTTGAATACACTTGGTACAGCCGATGCATTCGTCCTCGCGAATGAAGGCGACCCGGCGCTGCTGCTCAACGCCATGTGTGGTATCCAGCGGCACGACCTCGCGATTCAGCAGCGTTGCCAGCTCACGAATGGTTGCACTGCCCCCAGGGGGGCACTTGTTGATGGCTTCACCTCGAGCGATTGCTTCCGCGTAGGGTTTGCAACCCGCATATTCACACTTGCCGCATTGGGTCTGCGGCAGGAGAGCATTGATGCGTTCGCTGAGACTGGTATCGAGCTGGTTCATGGTGGCGCGATTCTAGCACGCCTGCAACTCGCCCCGCATGAAGGTAACGGCCTCACCCGCAAGGATGACCCGAGTGCCCCGATGTTCGAGTTGCAGCAATCCTCCCCGTGCCGAGCACTGTTCGGCAAGCATCTGTGGCTTGCCCAGTCGCTCTGCCCAATACGGAGTCAGCGCGCAGTGCATCGCGCCGGTCACCGGGTCTTCGGGAATGCCGAGAGAGGGGGCAAAGAAGCGCGACACGAAATCTACCTCTGCATCAGCACCGCCGTTGTTGCGGGCAGTCAGCATCAGGGCGCGCCAGGGCAGACGTTCTATGACGTCGATATCGGGTTGATAGAGCCGCACTTCGCGCACCGAATCCACCTCGATCAGCAGATCCTGCGCGGTTACCGCGATCTCCACGGGATTCAGCCCCAGTGACTCGATCACGTCCCTTTCCAGAGAACTGAGCGATACCGGTGTGGCCGGAAAATCCAGAGCAATCCTGCTGTCTCTGCGCGTGGCCGTGAGATCGCCGCTGCGCGTATTGAATGTCAGCGTTTCCTGGGCATGACCCAACTCGTTCCACAGGACGTGTGCGCTGGCCAGCGTCGCGTGACCGCATAACGGGACTTCCGTGGTGGGAGTGAACCAGCGCAGTCGCCAGCGACCACTGGCCTCTGCCACCAGAAAGGCAGTCTCGGCCAGATTGAATTCGGCAGCCACCTGTTGCATCCATTGCTCCGACGCCGGATGGGTAAGCACTACAACTGCAGCAGGATTGCCGCGAAAGAGCTCGCTTGTGAAGGCGTCCACGACGAAAGCGGGCACGGCGTTTTTCTTTGATATGGCAGACATCTGGATCTCCTACAGCGCCATGTTTGTGGGAGCGGGCCCTGCCCGCGATTGCGATGCTTGGCTGATCGCTTGCGGGGCAAGCTCCCACAATGTGATTTCGGGGTTTACTTTAGGTCAGAGCCTGCCTACAGTACAGATTCACAAAAACACAATTGAATCGATACAGATTGGATCGTTATCACATCTGTATCGCTTTGCCGATTCAACTCTGTACTGTTTGATTACGGTAGGGTTCTTTCGCTCACACCAATTGGAGAGACGTTGATGGCTCATCTCTACAACTCGCTCGCTCTGGAACTCGCCAGCCGCATTGACGCTGGTGTGTATCAGGTCGGGCAGCGCCTGCCGGGTGTGCGCAGCACCAGCCAATCGCGCGGGGTCAGCACAGCCACTGCCGTGGCCGCGTATCGACAATTGGAAGATGAAGGCTACATCGAATCCCGTCCACGCTCCGGCTTCTATGTCCGCAGCCGTGCGCGAGTCGTGCTGCCCGAGCCACGTCTGTCGCGCCGATCCGCCAGACCCATTCCAGTCAACGGCCAGCAGATGATGCTGGGATTGGTACAGAGCGCCCAGCGTCCTGATCTGATCCGTTTTGGCGCCGCCGTGCCCGATCATTCCTATCTGCCGACGCGGGCCATAGAGAAGGCGTTGTCCACTGCCATGCGCCTCAATCGTGTGCAGGTTTCCGCCTATGAATTCTCGCCAGGATTGCTCACCTTGCGACAGCAGATCGCCCGCAGGATGGGTGAGACGGGCTGCATCACAGACCCGGATGAGGTGCTGATCACCAATGGGTGCCAGGAGGCCCTCTATCTGGCGCTGAAGTCACTGACAGAACCGGGTGATGTCGTGGCAGTCGAATCACCGACCTACTATGGTCTGCTGCAGGTGATCGATGCACTCGGCCTCAAGGCGCTGGAGATCCCCACGCATCCCGGTGAGGGTCTGGGCATCGAAGCCCTGCAATTGGCGCTGGAACAGTGGCCGGTGAAAGTGTGTGTGGTGACGCCGAACTTCAACAATCCACTCGGGTGCCTGATGCCACACAATCGTCGGGTTGCGTTGCTGGAACTGGCACGTACGCATGGGCTTTCGATTGTTGAGGATGACATCTATGGCGATCTCGGCTTCGATCTGCGCAGACCGGACACGTTGCTGGGATTGGCGCAGAACATGGGAATGGCCGATCAGGTGATCTACTGCTCGTCATTCTCCAAGACGCTGGCACCAGGTTTGCGGATTGGCTGGATGGTGTCGACTGCCCACCGCGATACGCTGGCATTTCAGAAGTTCGTGATGAACTCGGCCAGCCCCAGCATTACACAACTGGCCGTGGCGACAATGCTCGAGAGCGGGCGCTATGAACGTCATCTGCGTGGTCTGCGTCAGTCCATGGCGCAGGCCGTGCATCGCATGGCAGATCGTCTCTGTCAGCACTTCCCCATGAAAACCTGTATCACGCGCCCACAAGGTGGTTTTGTGATCTGGGTGGAGCTGCCGAACGGTGTCGATGCCAATGAGCTTGCACAAAAGGCGCTGGAGAAAGGCATCAGCATCGCGCCGGGGCCGCTGTTCTCCGCCACGCAGAAGTATCGCAACCACATCCGACTCTCGTGCGCCGTGTTGTGGAATGAGAGGGTAGAGAAAGCCTTGAAGATTCTCGGTCAATTGGTGACGGATGCCGCCGTTGAGAAATGATTTTCTGGATCAGGCGTCGCGTGTCACAAAATCCAGCAGACGGTTCATCAACAGATTCATGGCGGTGTAGGTCGCGGTTGGTTCGGCGCGAATCTCATCTTCCGACTGCACGAAACGCCCGTCGAGTGCAGCCTGAAGTTCGTCGTGACATTGAGTGAGGATCGCTTCGGCACTCTCGGGTGTGGTTTCCAGATGACACTGCAGTCCGATGACGCGGGCTCCTGCTTGAAACACCTGGTGAGCGCAGACAGTGCTGCTGGCCAGCAGCGTTGCACCCGCGGGAAGTTCGAACGTTTCGCCGTGCCAGTGAAACACGCGCGCCCTTTCCGGCAACGCAAATGAATCGTGAGCGCCATCCGTGACGGGTTGCGAGACGATATCGAGCCAGCCGATTTCCTTCTGCTCCCC
>MGYS01000039.1:56033-56608 GCA_001802565.1 Gammaproteobacteria bacterium RIFCSPLOWO2_02_FULL_57_10
CCGTGCACCCAGCGCACTGGCAATCAGTTGCGCACCGAGACAGATGCCCACTACTGCCTTGCCCGCCGCGATCGCTTCGCGAATGAATTGCTTCTCGGCAACCAGCCAGGGCAGGGTAGCCTCGTCGTTCAGGCTCATGGGGCCGCCCATCACGATCAACAAATCCACGTCGGCCAGCGCCGGCAGAGGATCGTCATCGTAAAAGTGCGTGAAGCCGAACCGGGAGGCGTGCATGGTCAGCCATGACTGAATGCTGCCGGGTCCCTCGAAGGGAACGTGCTGAAATACATGGGCCTTCATCGTGGTGTCTCTCCGTTGCCATCACCTGACCTGTGTGGCTGGCAATTGTAGCGGAATTCGGCAACTATTCGGCATCCATGCTCTGAAGGAGAGAGGCCATGCGCAAGAACCGATTTTTTCGTGTACTGAAAGCCACACCGTTCCTGCTTGCTGCTGTCGCTCTGCTGGTCACCCGCCTGCCCAGTGCGCAGGAGCCTCCCATGGCACTGACAGAGGAAATGATCGCTGTCACCGAAGGATTTCTGGAGAGCCTGAACGATGAGCAACGCGGCAAG
>MGYS01000039.1:56615-65565 GCA_001802565.1 Gammaproteobacteria bacterium RIFCSPLOWO2_02_FULL_57_10
TTGATTTTGACGCGGAGGAGCGTCTGAACTGGCATTTCATTCCGCGTACCCGGCAAGGCATTCCCTTGAAGGAACTCGATGCCACACAACTGACACAGGCAACGAGATTGTTGCGCACATTCCTGAGCCCGACGGGCTATGAGAAAACGGAACAGGTGCGCAATCTTGAACGGGTGCTGCTCGAAATCGAGGTCAATCCCCGCTTCGTGCGCGACCCCGATCTGTACTACCTCACCGTCTTCGGCGAGCCGTCACTTGAAGGCGAATGGGCACTGCGTTTCGAGGGGCATCACCTCGCGTTCAACTGGACGTTTGCGGGTGGCATGGGCCTGACCAGCACGCCGCAGTTTGTCGGCAGCAATCCGGCGGAGGTGCGCTCCGGCGCACACACAGGGCTGCGTGTGCTGGCCACTGAAGAGGATCTTGCCAGAGCGTTGCTCAAGTCCTTTTCTGCCGAACAGGGTGCCGTGGCAATCCTGCCGGGTGACGCGCCGGGTGACATCATTACCGGTTCCGATCGGGAAGTGACTGCGCTGGACGATGTCGGCATTGCATACGCTCAGCTCAACGCTGAACAACAGGGGCAACTCATGCGCATCATCGAGCAGATCGCAGGCGTGCAGCCGGCAGCGATTGTCGCCGAGCGCATGGCTGCGATTCGTGCAGACGGGTTGGAGAATCTCAAGTTCGCGTGGATGGGCGGAAGTGAATTGGGCGACCCGCATTACTACCGCATCCAGGCTCCGGGTTTCCTCATCGAGTACGACAACACCCAGAACGATGCCAACCACATACACCTTGTGTGGCGTGACTTCGAAGGGGATTTCGGCAGGGACTTGTTGCGCATGCACTATGAAGCCGTCGCTGGCTCGACCGGGCAACCAACGGATGAACACATACACTAGGGTCAGATCAGCAGCAGATGTTCCGGCCCGGCACCGGCTACGGCCCGTAGCGGTACGGCATGATCGAACGTGACAAAGACACCGTCATGCCGAACGGCCAACCCCAGCAGATAGGGACATGATGCGGATACAGCCGTGTGCAACGGTTGGCAGTGTGTCGCCGGGCATGCTGTACTGGCAATTCATGAAAGTCTCGGTAAGGGAGAAGCAGTTGAGCCAGTCAGATCGGGAGAAGTGGAACCAGCGCTATCGCGAGGGCGCTTACGCCGAGCGGGTACACCCGGCAGCGTTTCTTGCGGAACAGATGCCGGGCATTTGTGCCTTGCAGGAAGAAACCGCAACACAACCCCCGCGTGCTCTCGATCTTGCCTGCGGCGCAGGTCGCAATGCATTCTTCCTCGCGGAATGCGGCTATCAGGTGGATGCGATCGATGTCTCCGCGGAAGCGTTGGCCAGAGCACGAGGCTCCGACCGGGCTGACAAGAAGGGCATCCAGTGGATAGAACACGACCTTGATCACGGACTGCCACCAGACTTGCCTCGCTATGATCTCGCCATCATCATCCGCTACCTTGATATTGATCTGGCCAGATTGGCTGCCTGCCAGTTGCGTCCTGGAGGAATTCTGGTGTGCGAGGCGCATCTGATCACGGATCAGGAAGTGGCTGGACCCAGGGGCGCTGCCTTTCGTGCTCGTGTCGGACAGTTGCGAGAAGCAGCTGAGGGGCTGGAACTGGTATCGTATTGGGAAGGCATCACGCGGGATCCGGACGATCAGCCTGTGGCGCTGGCCCGGCTGGTGGCACGCCGTCCGTTCCAAGGTGCCTAAAGGAGATTCAGACATGTGCAGAAACATCAGACCACTCTTCAACTTCGCGCCTCCGGCCACCGAAGAGGAGATCCGCGCGGCCTCTGTGCAGTTCATTCGCAAGGTGTCCGGTACCACCAGGCCATCGGCCGCGAATGAGGCTGCGTTCAACCTTGCGGTGGAAGAGGTGGCGACAACCGTAAGAACCCTGCTTGAGCAACTGGTCACGTCGGCGCCGCCGCGTGACCGAGAGATCGAGGCAGCCAAGGCACGGATCAGATCGGCGCAGCGATTTACCCCGGTGAAGCACTCATGACGGATAGCCACTCTATCACTGCCAAGATTGGTGACGCAGAAATCCAATGCCGCGTTCGCGTCACCCGCGGTGATGACATAGCAATCGGCCCCGGCAAGATGGATGTGCTGGCAGCAATTCGCGACGCTGGCTCGATCTCTGGAGCAGCCCGCAGGATGGGTATGAGTTATCGCCGTGCCTGGTTGCTGGTAGAGACCATGAACAGTTGTTTCGAACGGCCATTGGTGGAAACGGCGACGGGTGGTAAATCCGGAGGGGGTGCTCGACTCACGCCGGATGGAGAGCGTGTCCTGTCCCGTTACACCACCATGATGGTCGAAGTGGATGCCGTTGCCGAGCGCCACCTGCTGGCGCTGCTGCAGGACAATCCTCTCGCAGCGGGCTGAATTAACACCCGTCATGGAGTATCATCTGCGCCCTCGAATACTTCAAACAACTGCAATTGATGGTGATCAACGTGAAGAAATGGCAATGCCTGGTTTGTGAATTCCTCTACGACGAAGCCCTTGGCCTGCCCGATGAAGGCATCCCTCCTGGCACCCGCTGGGAAGATATCCCCGATGACTGGTGCTGCCCTGATTGTGGCGTCGGCAAGGAAGACTTCGAGATGGTAGAAGTATAGCCCCCTGTGGGAGCGAGCCCTGCTCGCGATGTTTTTGAGCATCCCCACAACCGTCAAGAAATCGCGAGCAAGGCTCGCTCCCACAGAACTGTTTTTCAAGGATTTGCACAAGTGATAAACACCACGCCTCGCCGCATTCTCGTGACCTCGGCGCTGCCGTACGCCAACGGCCCGATCCACCTCGGACACATTCTCGAAGCCGTGCAGACCGACATCTGGGTGCGCTTCCAGAAGCTGAAGGGTGAAGACTGCGTCTATGTCTGCGCTGACGATACGCATGGCACCGCCATCATGCTGCGCGCCGAGAGCGAGGGGATTACCGCCGAGGCGTTGATTGCCCGTGTGAATGAAGAGCATCAGCGCGACTATGCGGGCTTCAATATCGGCTTCGATCACTTCCACTCGACGCATTCAGTCGAGAACAAGGTGCTGTCGCAAGAGATTTACAAAGTGCTGCGTGCCAACGGCCACATCGCCACTCGCACGATCACTCAGCTCTTCGATCCTGAAAAGAATCTGTTTCTCGCCGATCGCTTCATCAAGGGCACGTGTCCCAAATGCAAGGCACCCGACCAATACGGCGACAATTGCGAAGTCTGCAACGCGACTTACAACCCGACAGAATTGCTCAACTCGCGCTCCACACTCTCCGGTGCTGCGCCGATCGAAAAAGAATCCGAACACTTCTTCTTCACGTTGCCCGTCTTCACCGAGTTCCTGAAGCAATGGACTCGCAGCGGCACGTTGCAGGAGCAGGTAGCCAACAAACTCAACGAGTGGCTCGAAGGCGGTCTGCAGGAATGGGACATCAGTCGCGACGCACCGTATTTTGGTTTCGAGATCCCGGATGCGCCGGGTAAATATTTCTACGTGTGGCTGGACGCCCCCATCGGTTACATGGCGAGCTTCCAGGTCCTGTGTGAAAAAACCGGTCGCAGCTTCGACGAGTACTGGCGCCCTGGTCACGACACCGAGTTGTACCATTTCATCGGCAAGGACATCGTCAACTTCCACACCCTGTTCTGGCCGGCCATGCTGAGCAGCGCGGGTTATCGCACACCCACCGGTGTGAACGTGCATGGTTTCATGACGATCAACGGTCAGAAGATGTCAAAGTCACGTGGCACCTTCATCAATGCCAGCGATTATCTTGCTCACCTGGACCCGGAATATCTGCGCTACTATCTGGCCGCGAAACTCTCCAGTGCAGTGGATGATCTTGACCTCAACCTCGAAGACTTCGTTGCTCGTGTGAACTCCGACGTCGTCGGCAAGGTGGTTAATATCGCCAGTCGCTGCGCAGGATTCATCAACAAGGGTTTCGACGGCATGCTTTCCTCGCAGTGCAGTGAACCCGCACTGGTTGCCGAGTTCCAGGCCGCGAAGGACGAGATTGCCGCGCACTATGAGGCGCGCGACTACAGCAAGGCCCTGCGCGCGATCATGGCACTGGCAGACAAGGCCAATCAATACATCGCCGACAAGGCGCCGTGGACGCTGGCCAAGACAGACAAGTCATCTGCAGAAGTGCAGGCGATCTGCAGCACCGGTCTCAATCTTTTCCGCTTGGTGATCAGTTACCTGAAGCCCGTGCTGCCCACGATGGCGAAGAATGTCGAGCAATTCCTGGCCATAGAGCCACTGCAATGGAACAGCGTCGATACGCTGTTGCTTGCTCACCGTATCAATGCGTTCAGCCCGCTGCTGACTCGTGTAGATCCCGACAAGGTAGCCGCCATGATGACTCAGGTCGAATCATCTCGATCACCCGTGGGAGCGAGCCCTGCTCGCGATGCTTTGCCAAACACTCCGCTGTCCACAGAGCCCATCGTCGCCCAGATCGAATACCCCGACTTCGCCAAGGTCGACCTGCGCATCGCCCGCATCGTCAACGCGACGCATGTCGAAGGCTCCGACAAACTCCTGCAACTGACGCTGGATCTTGGCCTGGACGCTACGGGAAAGCCTGACATCCGCAACGTTTTCTCCGGCATCAAGTCGGCTTATGACCCTGCAACTCTCGTCGGTCGCCTCACCGTCATGGTCGCCAATCTCGCGCCGCGCAAGATGAAGTTCGGCATGTCCGAAGGCATGGTTCTCGCCGCCGGTCCGGGAGGCAAGGATATCTGGCTGCTTGAACCAGACAGCGGCGCGCAGCCTGGAATGCGCGTCGTGTGATCAACTTGCAGAATATCGACCAAGAACGCACTCCCTGCGGCAGAACACTTGCTCGAGGGTTCTAGTTTCCCGCCGATTAGGCCACAGTTGCACCACTTCCGGGCTTCACAAGATGAGTCGTCTGCCATGCACAGCAGATTTGTCCAGCCCGGTGGTCATAGCGGTGCCAGGGGGGCAGTAGTTATCCGCAAATAATGAAAATAATATTCAGTGGAGATAACCATGAATCGTCGTTCCAAGAGGGGCGCAAAGCCCATTACCCACAAGTACCTGCTCGGTGCGTTCGCCCTGTTTCTGATTCCCGTACCTTCCTTCGCACAACAGACGGATCCCGAGACAGACATTGAAGAAGTAGTCGTCACGGGCTCCTTCATTCGCAACAGTCAATTCACCAACGCTTCTCCAGTCGAGACCATTACTCCAGAAGACCTGCGCAACTCCGGTGCAGCCAACCTTGGCGAATACCTGCGTGATCTTCCGTACATGGAGAACATCGATACGGTCGCTTCTGTGCTTGCCACCCAGGACGGTCAGCAGGATTCCAACTCTGCCCGATTCAACCTGCGCGGCCTGGGTACCGAAAGCACACTGACACTGATGGATGGCCGTCGCCAGATTAACGACAGCGCCGTGTCGGCGCTGCTGCCTGGCATTGCCCAGCGCTCCGTTGAAATCGTCACCGACGGTGGTGCTGCGCTGTACGGTTCCGATGCTGTTGCCGGTGTGGCCAACATCATTCCCTACAAGGAATACGAGGGCATGACGGGTCGCGTCTATTACAAGACTGACGAGGAGAACAGTTCGGAGCAATATACCGCCGAGTTCATGATGGGCCGGACTTTCGATGTGGGCAATGGCCTGGATTGGGTCGGTGCAATAGAACTCGCCAAGCGCACCGCCTTCCTGGTGTCAGAGCGTCCCAAGTATCAGGAATACTACGATCAGGACAGTGCCTACAACAATCCGGGTCGATGGCTGGGCTCACCAAGCGGCGCGGCCGGAAATGACCCCAGTTGTGGAACCTTCAATGGCACCGCGACGGATATCAGCCAGTTTGGCTCCTATCCCAGCGGCCAGCCTTACGCGACCGGGTGCCGCCTCTATTTCGGTGAATGGCAGGACTATGGTCGCCCCTCGGAAGGCGTAACCTTCTACAGCAACCTGCGCTACGAGGCGGCAGATTGGCTGACCCTGGATTCCAGGTGAACGTGAACGACCGCACTTCGACTCTGGCGAGCTCCCCCAGTACGGCTGTGACTTCGAATCTGACCACGCTCGTGGTGCCGGCCAACCATCCTGCCAACCCTTTCGGCAGAGCGGTGCGGCCCTCCACATGGCGTCCCATCACCAAGGCCGGCACGCGCCCAAGCGTACTCTCCGGTAATGGCATGGCGCTGACCGACTACAACTACTATGCCGATTCCTACAAGTTCGGCGGTGAGTTCAAGATCGCTGATACCACCTGGCAGGGTGAGGCGTGGATCGGTTATCAGGACTCGATGCGCGAATATGATGGTCGCGCGTGGCCATTGTCCAGAATGCGCGCAGCGCTCCGAGGGCAGGGTGGACCGAGTGGGAATCAGTGGTTCAACCCCTTCGGGTCGGCCGATCCACGCTCTCCCTTCTATAACGCGGCAAGGACCGCAAACAGCCAGGAGATGATGGATTGGCTGGTGGTCCCGAACAAGTACCGTGACACTCAGGACCGTCAGACCTATCTCGATTTTGTGTTCAACGGTGAGGTCATGGACTTGCCCAATGGCACGGTACTCGCGGCGGTAGGAGGTCAGTGGCGTGAGCATACGGAGTTCGAGTTCGAGAACCCCGTTACCGCGTCGTACGACAACCTGTATGCCAACGCGTTATTGCCTTTGGTTCCGCCAGAGGACAGACCATCGGCCGTCCGAGCTGTATTCGCCGAAGTCGAAATTCCGATTCTCGAGAATCTGGGGATCAAGGCTGCCGTCAGAAGCGAAGATTTCTACACCATAGGCTTCAGCGCGACCAAGCCCAAGATATCCGTGCTGTGGGAGCCGCTGGAAACATTGGCCCTGCGTGCCAGCTTCGGAGAAAGCTTCCTGGCGCCAACGCCGAGGCAGTTGCGTCCGCTGGGCAAGGACTCCTGCACGATCGTCACTACGGGTACCGATCCCCTGACAGGTATCTCTCTCGATGGCGTTGACAGCTGTACCTCCGGTAATCCGGTTCTGGGTGCCGAGGAGTCGGAGTTGATCAACTTCGGTCTTAGCTGGAGACCTATCGAAGGGTTGAGTCTGGACCTGGACTATCAGGAGATCGAGTACAGCGGGCGTATCTCCACTCTGATTACAGCAGAAGTGACACGACGTGAACTGAATGCGTTCCTGGCATCAACCGGACAGACAGCCGCGCAGCACACGCCGGCGACTGATGCGGCGGACAGGGCAGCGGGTGTTGCCTGGGCCAATGCCAGCAACAACATTCTGATCACGCGTGCCGCCGACGGATCGGGCAGGGTGACGGACGTGTACAGAGCTCCGATCAATCTGTCCTCCCAGTTCGTGGAAGGCGTCGACTTCCGTCTCCGCTACAGTTTCGATGTGGGTGATCTGGGCAGCTTCACTGCCAGTCTGGGTGGCAATTACTACACCCGTTGGGAGTATCTGCCGGACGAGTTCTCACCCTTGACCAGCGGTGTTGCCCAGCAGAACGCACTCACCAACCTGGCGCCGCCGCTGCCTCGTTACAAGGGCAATGCGGGTCTGTCCTGGTTCCGCGCGGACCACAGTGCCAGTCTGACAGTTCGTCACATCGGTAAGATGAAGTTCGATGACGACACGTTCAGTCTGGGCTATGAAGCATTCGCGCCAGACTACATCGAGCCTATCACCAAGGTGGATGCGCGCTACTCGTACAGCTTCACGGCGTTTGATACTGACTCGAACCTGACGGTGGGTGTCACCAACCTGTTCGATCGTGACGCACAGCGGTTGCCGATAGAAGGTGGCCTGGAAACACGGATTGACGATCCGTTCGGACGTCAGTTCTACATGTCGGTTGATTTCGAACTGTGAAGTCGAGTTGATCTGATGTGAAGCAAGAAAGGGGAGGCCTGGTGCCTCCCCTTTTTTTACACGATCGGAATGGTGGCGTGGGGTGCTCGGGTCACTGCAGAAGGGTAAGTGCGCGACCCGCCAGATACAGACCGGCCCCAAACACCGCATGTGTCACTAAACTCTGGACCCTTGCCGCCGTGGGACGTGGTGTTCGCGACGCCGCAAGACCAGCTCCCATACCCGGTTGCATCAACAGGAACGGTGCAGCGATAGTAGCGAGTCCTACAAGTAGAGCCGGGCCCAATGTCGGGCGATCAATCCACTCTCGTCCCCAAAGCCCGAACAACAGACCCGCGAATGCAATGCCGATCGCGTAATGTGCCGTCCACCCGATGCCGCGTTCGCCGTGCACTGCTGTTGCTTTCGCAATTGACTCATGGCGAAAGCGTCCACGTCGCATATGCGCTATCCAGCGGCCCACTTGTGCATAGTTTGGCAGAGGTGTGCCGAACAGCTTTCTGCGCATGATGCCCCATACGTCCATCACCACTGTGGCACCAATCCCGATGAAAATTATTGCGACCAGGTAGTCCATGCAAGTCTCCTGCGTGATCTTGATTTGTCGTGACGAGCAGCGTACAACTTCAAGTAAACTTGAGGTCAAGGGGTTTTTATGGACATTGCTGAAGTCGCTCGTCGATCCGGATTGCCTGCCTCCACGTTGCGCTTCTATGAGGAGAAAGGCCTGATCGCTTCTGTCGGCAGACAAGGTTTGCGGCGTGTCTTCAGCGCCAATGTGCTGGAGCGACTGGCACTGGTCGCGCTTGGACGTGCTGCCGGATTTTCGCTGGACGAGATCGCAGGCATGCTGGGTGCTGATGGTCGGCCGCAGATTGATCGGCAGTTGTTGACGACGAAGGCGGCGGACCTGGACAGAACCATTCATCAACTCACTGCCATGCGCGATGGTTTGTTGCACGCTGCGGTGTGCTCTGCGCCGAGCCACATGGAGTGTCCAACCTTTCGGCGGCTTCTGGGGTTGGCGGAGGCGGGGGTGATTGGGGGCAAAGGGAGAAGTGTTGAGCA
>MGYS01000039.1:65589-75227 GCA_001802565.1 Gammaproteobacteria bacterium RIFCSPLOWO2_02_FULL_57_10
TGTCTATACTGATTGTGGTGGGGTGAACCCATCGCCGCACTCCATGATCCGTCATTGACGTATAGATTTGCGAATGTATACAATCGTCGAAACACCCACTTTTCAGCAAGATGCCAGGAATATCTGGACTGAAGACGAGCGCGGGGCATTCTGTGCCTGGCTTGCGGCGTATCCAGAGGCTGGTCAAGTCATTCCGGGGTCAGGCGGTTGTCGAAAAGTTCGCTGGTCAGTCACCGGAACAGGCAAGCGAGGCGGGGCAAGGATCATCTATTTCACTCGTCTCCTCAGCGGAGAAATCTGGCTTTTGGTGATATACAACAAGAGAGTCACAAGCGTCATTCCTGGACACATACTGAAATCAATTCGTGAGGCCATCGAGGATGAGTAGAAAATCTGCGACCATGTCAGGAGAGGAGCTTGGCGACAAGCTCTTGAAGTCCGTCAAGGAAATGAAAGCAGGCAAGGTTGCACGAGTCACACAAGTTGCCGCAAATGAAGTAGCCGCTGCGCGTCTTAAAACGGGTTTGTCGCAGAGTCTGTTTGCGCAAGCATTGCAGATTTCTCCCAGAACATTGCAGGAGTGGGAGCAAGGTCGCAGGGAGCCATCCGGAGCTGCAAAGGCTTTGATCCAGATTGCATTTCGTCATCCTGAAGTGATTCGTGAAGGGTTGAAAAATTAGCAAACCTTCTGCCTGTCAGGAGATGTTAGTGTCGATCATGAGTGAACCGCAAATCAGAATCCTGACATCAAGCGACTGGCAACTCTACAAATCCATTCGCTTGCAGTCGCTTCTCGACTCGCCGGATTCATTCGGTTCAACATATGCCCGCGAAGTGCTGTTGACAGACGTTGAATGGCGAGCGCGGTTGGAAACCTCTGCGCGTACCATTGATTCGCTGCCCTTGATTGTGGAGCTGAACGAAGAACCTGTGGCCCTGGCATGGGGATTGATCCACCAGAATTCAGAAAATCTCGCGCATATCTATCAGATGTGGGTTCGTCCTGAAAGTCGAGGCCAAGGTATTGCCAAAGCGCTTCTGAGTCAGATTGTGCAATGGGCTCACAACAGTGGTTGCGCTGAAGTCGCCCTCGCCGTGACAACCATCAATGAATCGGCAATGCATTTGTATCTCAAGTCTGGTTTCGAACCATCAGGAGTGACTGAAGAACTGAGGGCAGGGTCTGAGTTGAGAGTGCAACCCCTGCTATTGAAACTGCCAGGAGACCCACGGAATCAGAGCGCTGACAGATGAATCTTGAAACCACACTCGATCTCGAAAGTTTTTATCTACTACCGATTCAGCTTGCTGAGTTCACATATGATTTTCAACCGGACTTCTTGTTGTATCTCGTGCCCTCTTCAGGAAAACAATATGACTTCAATTATCGGACCGACATTGAGACGCGAGGCAGAGTGCGAGGCGATTCTGCGATCACTTCCACAATGGTTCGGTATTGAGGATTCAGTGATTTCGTACGCGCGTGATTCAGGTGTGATGCCGACTTTTGCTGTGGATGGGGCACAGGGGCTAGTCGGCTTCATCACTCTGATGGAGCACTTTCCTGCGTCCTGGGAAGTACACTGTATTGCAGTTTCCGCGAGTGTCAGAGGTACCGGGATCGGCACAAGACTTCTTGCTCACGCTGAGAAATGGTTGGCTCAGAGAGGCGCCAGATTCTTGCAAATCAAGACCATCGCGGCAAAAAAAACGGACCCTCATTACGATCAGACAAGGGAATATTACATTCGACGCGGTTACAGCCCTGTGGAAGTGTTTCCGACGATCTGGCACCCGAGCAATCCAGCCTTGCAATTGATCAAAGCATTGACTTGAAAAGCAGAGACGAAGTGTGACTATTGAATTCGAGTCCGCTGCTCCCGAGCATGCCGACGAACTTGTGCGAGTCCGCATCAACGCAATGCGCGAGAGTCTCACGCGCATCGGCCGCTTCGATCCCGAGCGCGCACGGGAAAGATTTCTCGGAGGGTTCACTCCTGAACACACGCGCTTCATCAATTTTCAAGGCGAGCGAGTGGGCTTTGTGGTGGTGAAGCCTGAAGGTGGCGCGCTGAAACTGGATCATCTTTACATTGAGCCAGAGTTCCAGAGATTGGGCATTGGAGCGTCAGTGCTACGGAGCATTTTTTCTGTAGCAGACGAACACGGACTCAAGATCACCGTGACTGCCTTGCGCGACAGCGATTCGAATCAGTTCTATCTGCGACATGGTTTCGAGTATCAGGATGAGTCTGAATGGGACATCAACTACATTCGATTTCCGCAACCTCTTGCAGTCTCCATATCTTGAAAACTCATACTTCGCGTGGAGTAACAACATGACACCACACCGCCTATTCCACCTCCCAACCGCCGCTCAACGTGACCCCGCCGTCGAAGCCTGGCTGAGCGAGCACACTGACCCTCTCGGCGTCATCGCACAACGCTGGTTTGCCCTCATGCGCGACTGCGGTGACGATGTGCGTGAGGTGATGCATGACGGCTACCCGACGGCGTGTGTCGGTGATGCCGCCTTTGCCTACGTCGGCGTCTTCAAGGCGCATATTAATGTGGGTTTCTTCAATGGTACCGAAATTCCTGATCCTGCAGGTCTGCTGGAGGGCGCGGGAAAATTCATGCGACATGTGAAGCTGTGGCCCGCAGTGCCGGTCGATGAAGTCGCACTGAGAACATTGATCCAGACTTCCTACCGGGGCATGAAGGCTCATCTGGCTCCAGGCTAGTGCTGAGAGCGGAAGCGACACTATGACTTTCCGCGCGACAGGCGCATTTGTCACTCCTTGCTTCCGGCATTACCATCGTTGCCAGTCTTCGCAATGAGTGCGGAGCATTTCATGAAAGGGGTGGGTATGAAAAAGCGGATTCTGAATGTGTTGGCCGGATTGCTTCTGGCCGTCGCGGGGAACTCGGCGCTGGCTGCCGAGGTATTGGGTGTGGTGTGCGAGACACCTCCGCCGGAGCACTGCGACCTGGATTCCTGCGGCAGCAAGCTGGGCGTGCGCGGCAACGTCACTGACCCTGACACGGGGCGCAGCTACTTCCTCGACTATCCGTGTGATCTGCAAGAGGGCGAGGACGTGGTATTTATCCTCAACATCCACGGGGCAGGGTCCATCGGCAACTGGCAACGTCATTATTTTCCGGCCATGGATTTGAAGGAGCAGTATCGTCTGGTGGTGGCGACGCCCACAGCCGAGGGTGGTATCTCTGCTGAAGGGACCGGCGTGCGTGTGTGGGCACCGGCTATTGACGACGTATATCTGCAGAACATCACCACCCAGGTGATCGAGGCCTTCGGTGCCGAAAACATCAAGGCCTTCTGGCTGGCGGGGCACAGTCAGGGCGGCATCACTTCGCATCGTCTGGTTTGCACCGATTTCTACAAGGACAAGGTGGATGGTGTGTTGAGTCTGTCCGGCGGACGAATCGGCACCGCGCAACTCGTGGCCGCATTCGGACCACCTGCTGCCGATGGCACACCGCCCCCGGCACGTGAGCGTTCGATGACGACTGGAGAGCTGCCTACCTGCGACTTCTCCCATATCTACGCCACGGGCGAGCACGAGATTGTGGCCATGCCTGATACGTCCCCTTGGGCCGAGAAGTATTCCTGCGACAGCCGCGTCCACACCCAGGTGGTGGACACAGTGAAAGGCTGGATCACCGACAGCGGCCGCGCCGGGTACCCTGTCTGGGGCATGGCTGCGAGGCCGGGTACTGCTGACGTCTTTACCTATCCGAACTGTGCCGATGGCCGCGTGGTCGCTGATGTCAATCGTTTGGACAAGGGGCACACTGAGGGACTGGAACCGAAGATCACCGAGCAGATCGTGCAGTTGATGGTCTCGGCCAAGGGTGGCAAGGTCGCGAGCGGTTCGAACTGAACAAAGCGTCAATCAACCGGAGCAGGGGAGCAGGCAACATGAGTACCAGAGATCGTTATCGCAAACCCCTGCTGACACGATGGCAGGGGCCACTGCTGGCTGCGCTGCTCATGCCTGGTCTGTTCGTGTCCGTCCCGGGCTTTCAGGCAGCGGTGGCGCAGACAGCAGATCCAATCGCCCACGGCGTGCGCAATGATCTGCCACGCCCCTACGTCACGCAGCGTGACTGGGGCGAGCTGCCAACCGGTGTGAGCTGGGCGGCTGTGACGGCGGTGGAACCTTCCCCGGACGGCCAGTTCATCTACGTCGTGCATCGTTGCGCGGCCAACTCCTGTGCGGATAGGCCCGAGTCACCCATCCTGAAATACGACTACGACGGTCGCCTGCTGGCAACCTTTGGTGAGGGGCTGTTCCTGTTTCCTCACGGTGCCACGGTGGATGCAGAGGGCAATCTCTGGGTCACCGATGCACGGGGTAACGACACGATCGGACATCAGGTGTTCAAGTTCAGCCCCGAAGGCGAGGTGCTCATGACGTTGGGGCAACGCGGCATCGGTGGCACGGGCACGGACCAGCTCTATCAGCCCAACGATGTGGTGGTGGACCCGCGCAGCGGCGAGATCTTCGTCAGCGAGAGCCATCGCGGCGGCCTCAACAATCGCATCATGCATTACGCCGCCGATGGCACCTTCATCAAGACCTGGGGCCGCAAGGGCAGTGGTCCGGGGGAGTTGAGTGAACCCCACGCCATCGCCATGGACTCCCGTGGCCGTCTGTTCGTGGGCGACAGGGAAAACAACCGCATCCAGATCTTCAGTCAAGCCGGCGAGTTCATCGACGAGTGGCGCCAGTTCGGTCGCCCCAGTGGATTGTTCATCACTCCGGACGACACGCTCTACGTGGCAGACTCAGAATCCGGCCCCGACACGGGAGCGAATGAGCTGACCGGCATCATGAAGGGCATCCGCATCGGCTCCGCTGTGGACGGCACAGTGACGGCCTTCATTGAAGACATGGAACCGCTCACCGACGATCACTCCGGCGCGGAAGGCGTGGGGGTGGATGCCAACGGCAATGTCTATGGCGCGGTGGTGCGCAGGCAGATGCTGGAGCGGCATGTGTTGCGGGGGAATTGAACGCAGCAACCAAAGTCTCCAACGCGCCCACAGTTGTTCAGTTATTGAATCAAAGGTTATATTCCGCCCTGCGTCACACAAGAAAAAGAGACCAAGAGACTCCCATGGATACAACTGATCCGATTACTCCCCGCGCAAATCTGTCCACTGGCCCGGCAGGCCGACCAGAACACAATCGTGTCATTGAGCGCCGCTTCTATACGGGCATCTCAGTGGCGCTCTTTGCCATGGTGTTGATGGGCTTCTGGCCCAGCTATTTCTCGCTGGTATTTGGTGAGCCGGTGGAGCGCCCGCTGATCATGCATTTTCACGGGGCCATCTTCACGGGTTGGATGCTGCTGTTGTTGCTGCAGGTTGTGCTGGTGGCAACTGGCAGAGTGGCTGCGCACCGAAAGGTCGGCAAGTTCGGCATTGCCTACGGCGTGATTATCCTGTTGTTGGGGAGCGCTGTCACGTTCATTGCGCCTGCCTTGCATGTGCAGTCGGGTAACTGGCCACTCGATCAGGCGGCCGGATTCCTGATTCTGCCCCTGGGGGACATGATTCTGTTTGCCGGATTCTTTGGCGCTGCCGTCATCAAGCGCGGTCATCCCGAGGCCCATAAACGATTGATGCTGGTCGCGACGATCA
The DNA here is from genome assembly GCA_001802565.1 of Gammaproteobacteria bacterium RIFCSPLOWO2_02_FULL_57_10. Lineage (GTDB taxonomy): Bacteria > Pseudomonadota > Gammaproteobacteria > Pseudomonadales > Pseudohongiellaceae > UBA5078. The sequence goes on from MGYS01000039.1 coordinate 71,261, forward strand.
CACTGGCATTTGCCGCTGTGGCGCGCATGGAAATCCAGTCGCCGCTGTTGTTCTTCCTGGTCTGGGTGTCGCCGCTTCTGGTCGGAATGGCGTTTGATCTCTATCGTCGCAAGCGCATTCACGGAGTTTATCTCGTGAGTTTCGTGGTGCTTTCTGTGGCGTTTATGCGCACGTTTCTCGTGGAGTCAGAGGCCTGGCTCGTTATCGCGCGTCCGATGCTGTCGCCGTTCTTGTAGAAGTGTAAAGAACGAAATTTCAGAACGTGCAGTTCATGCCGTCAGTGTTGGAAAGGCACGTAATCATATCGTTCACTCTCGGGGTGAGTGCGCTCATGTTTTCCATGCTATTGGTGTAGTTGAGCCACTCCTTGAGGTAGGCAATACCTTCCACTCGTTCACCTTCCCGCGCATGCAATTGCCCGAGAGCCAACAGGGCGCGTGCACTGAGATCCGGTCGCAGTTCGGGCACCTGCAGAATCAGATTGAAGGCGGTAATGGCTTCCTGCCACATTTCCAAACGGGTCAACGTATTGGTGTAGAAATTGAGCAGCGTCGCCTGTTCGAACGGTGTCAACTGATCGAGTTCTGCATACAGCGCATTCATTTCATTGAGCGCTTCCTCCCACTGGCCCGCCTGTTGGCGCAGCTGCACTTCGTTGATGATGTTGTAGACGCGCGGGCTGAGGGTGGCAGGCTGGGGTTCTGGTGATTCCGTTGGCGTTGATGTGTTTCTGTTGATTGCTACTGAGGCGGGTACGGCAGATTGGGGAGCGTTTTGGGTTACTGTCACTCCGTTGGCAGTCTGATCGATCGCAGTATCTACAGAGGTGCTGTTGGTTCCTGCTGCGGGTAAGAGTGCTGAGATCGACACAGAAGAAATTTCAACAGCGCCTTTCGTATTTGAGGGTTCGTTAGCGATGACATTACTACTGTCAGTCTTCGGTAAGGATGATTGACCGAACCAAAGTACGATGCCAAGCAATAGCGCTACGGCCGAACCTGCAAGCACATATCTGTTTCTGATTGGAGGCATTCAATGTCTCTCTTATTGTGTTGGTGTGTTAGTCAGCCTCAGACCGTGCCATCCCTCAGCCTGCAGCTCTCGCTGTACCCGGTCTCGGTGTCTCAACGGATCCAGTTCCTTTTTTCCGCGATGGCGACGACTGTTACAGTACCAGCATGCGGCGACGATATTCTCTTGCTTGTTGGTGCCACCGTCCCTCCATGCCAGCAGGTGCTCCCCAGTACACTGCAATTTTCTGGCCTGAGATTCAGTCAGATTGAAACGCTGGCGAAAGTCAGCCGAGTTCTTCTCCCACATGGGTTGACTGCAATACCAGCAATGTTCGTTTTGTTGACGGAACGCGATTTGACGAGGTGTTTTAAGGGATTTTCGGGTTCTGTTCATTGTGCCTCCAGTTGGCTGATTATTGGTTGTCAGAGGGTTGGTTGAACCAAACCCCCTGAAACCAGCCGACACAATCGAACTGGCACAATCACACTCGCATTACGAGATGAGACGATCGAGACTCTACAGCGGAGCTGCAAATCTGGCAAGCCTGACAATTCTTCTGACAAAAATCTGTTGACATCAATTCGAATGGTGTTAATTTATTGGCATTGTGCTAATAAATTAACACTTCAGCCAGTACCGGAGTCGAATGATGACCAACGCCGATCAACTCAGCCGTCGCGAACGCCAGATCATGGACGTGCTCTATCGAATGGAAGAAGCCAGTGCCAAGGAAGTGATGGAAGCCATGGAGGACGCACCCAGCTATTCATCGGTGCGGACGCTGCTCGGCAAGCTCGTCGAAAAGGGCCACATCGATCACAAGGAGAGTGGGCTGAAGTACGTGTACTTCCCCTTGGTTGGACGCAAGGCGGCATCGCAGTCCGCGCTCTCCAATGTGGTCAAGACTTTCTTCGCCGATTCGCCGTATCTCGCGGTGAACTCGCTGCTGGACATGTCGCTCAACAAGCTGTCCGACACGGAGTTGGAACGCCTTGATCAGCTGATTCAGGCCAGAAAGAAGAGCAAGTCCACCAAAAAATAACAGCACCAGGAGAGTCACGATGGAAACGTCCGTATTGAATATGCTGGCGCTGGTCATGAGCAAAAGTCCGGTGTTCTTGCTGTTAGTGGATATGCTGATCAAGTCATCGGCGGTGCTGGCGGCTTTTGCACTGTTGTTCTTCGTGTCGCGAAAGCGACTCAACGATAACAGTCGTCATCTGCTGTGGTTCAACAGTCTGTTATGCCTGGCACTGTTGCCGTTGCTGCCATCGTTGCTGACGTGGTTGTCGCCGGTGTCCGTGATGACGCCGCCGCTGATTCAGCTCACCGCCGTGCTTGCTCCTGCAGAAAAATTGTCCACGTTCAATTGGGACACATGGATACTGGCGTTTTATCTCGTGCCTGCCACGTTGCTGTTGCTACGCCTTGGCATTGGTGTGATGCGACTCGCGCAGTTGCGACAGCGGGCTGACTTCGTTGACGCGCCTTCTTTGCTCAATGCATTGGAAGACTCCCGGCACCGTCTTAGCATTTCCCGCCGCATCGATTTGCGGATCAGCGACGAAGTAGTCTCACCCGTTTCGTTCGGCCTGCTGCGTCCTCAGGTGATATTACCGGACCACGCGCAGTCGTGGCCCGCGCCGATACTGCAGGATGTGCTGGTGCATGAACTTAGCCATATCAAACGTCTGGACTGGTTGAGCATGCTGCTCGGTTATCTGATTGTCAGCGTGTTCTGGTTCAACCCGCTGGCTTGGCTGGTGTTGAGGAAACTCAACGAGGAAGCCGAGAACTGCTGCGATGCCGCTGTTGTGTATGACGGTCGCAGTAATACCGATTACGCAGAAAGTCTGTTGAGCGTTGCCAGAGTCTGTGCCCCCAGTCACCGTGCCGAAAGTGGGCAAAAACTGTTGGCGCAAACAATGCTGGACCAAACCACACTTCAATCACGCATTACGCAAATACTGGAGGACAAGATAATGAAAATATCCGAACTGAAGAAACAACGCCGGAATGTGGCGGCAATCCTGCTGCTGCTCACGGCGGGATTGTTGACCGTCATGGGGTCAACACAGGTAGTGTCGGCGCAGCAGCGAGAGGAGATGTTCCCGCTCAACACAGTGGAGCCGATGTATCCAACGCTTGCTGCCGCACAGAGCATAGAGGGTTGGGTAGTCGTCGAGTTCACGGTCACCGAGACAGGTGATGTCGGTGATGCCAGGGTTGTGGATGCTGAACCTTCGGACATCTTCAACGCCAGTGCGCTGCGAGCGGTATCACAGTTCAGATTCAGCCCCAGATCAGAAGATGGCAGGGCAGTTTCCGTTCCGGGAGTGCAGTACAAGTTCAACTTCGATATGCAGCAGTAATACCGCTTCACGCAAGCGCATGAAAGATCCACAAGCGTTCTGATAGTCCGGCGCCGGACATATCAACAAGGTGGTCCCCAAGCGCGATATCAAAGTCTACTAATTCATATACAAATTAGTAGACATTAGTAAAAGTCAGGCCCTATACTAATTTCTACTAATTCATAGAGGATTTAGTAGAAAATGCGCCTGCCACAATCCGCCCCACCCCTTGATGTGATCCTCGGTAGACTGGATGCATCCCGCTTTGGGGTGATTTTCGGTCACTCCACTCCGCTGCCGTCCGGCAGATATCTGCATTGGGATGAGCTCAGAAGGCGACCGGCCCCTGAAGGCCTGAACCATGAGGAATGGTGGGCAGCAGTGGCTCTGGCGCGTTCATCACAATTGCAATCACTGCCATTATTGGACAAGGAGGGCAAACCTTTCGAGTTTGCGACTCCAGGTCCGGTAGCGCTGGATCTTCACCACATTGATCGCGACGCAGCAGGGCAGATTCGCTCGTCCGCTGGAGCGCCCTTGCAGGCAGACTCCCAGCGTTTCCTGATGACCTCATTGATCGAAGAAGCCATTACCTCCAG
>MGYS01000039.1:75238-78595 GCA_001802565.1 Gammaproteobacteria bacterium RIFCSPLOWO2_02_FULL_57_10
CGGCCATGCTGCGCAGCGGGCGCAAGCCACGAGACCAGAGCGAGACAATGATCTTCAACAATTACCGGGCCATGGAGCACCTGCGGGCGCTGCGTGCGGAACGGCTCACGCCAGCGCATGTGCTGGAGCTGCACCGGATGCTGACCGAGGACACGTTGGATGATCCTGTCGATGCGGGCTGCTACCGGCGTCATGATGACGTAAGGGTTGTTGATGAACGGGACAGCACTGTTCTCCATGAGCCGCCTTCATACAAGGAATTGCCGGAGCGCTTGCAGCGTCTCTGCGATTTTGCCAATGCAGACGAGAGCTCGTTACCCTTCGTGCATCCGGTGCTGCGCGCCATCCTGCTCCACTTCATGATCGGCTACGACCACCCTTTTGCCGATGGCAACGGTCGTACCGCGCGGGCACTGTTCTACTGGTCGATGGCTCGCAGCGGTTACTGGCTGATGGAGTACACCTCGATCAGCCATATCCTGCGCAAGGCGCCGGTAAAGTACATGAGAGCCTACCTGTATACTGAGACAGACAGGAATGACACTACCTATTTCCTGCTGCATCAGTTGCACACGATTCGCCAGGCCATTGCCGCATTGCATGAATACGTGGACAGAAAGGCGCGCGAGCAACACGAGACCGAGCGTATGCTGGCGGGTTCACCCGCGCTGCGTGGTCGCTTCAATCATCGACAGATTGCGCTCCTGAATCATGCCTTGCGCAACAGTGGCGAGGCGTATCGCGTGGATGCTCACCAGCGCTCACAGGGAGTGGTGTATCAGACTGCGCGCACCGACCTTTTGACGTTGGAAGAGCTGGGGCTTCTGGAGAGAACCAGGCAGGGCAACGCGCATGTATTCCATGCACCTGCCGATCTGCGCGAACGCTTGATGGCAATGTCGAAAGTGGGGAGCTCCTGAGAATCCCCCTCGCAAGCCCCCAGCGCTTGCCATCCCCCGAATGGATATGACATAAAGGCGGTCACTTCATCAGACTGATATGCCAAGACAGATATCAAAAGACAAGAACAACACTGAAGGACAGCCCATGACGTTTGCCCAACCCGCTGTTGCCGCCACGCGCAAGACATCTTTCATCGCTTTAGCTTCAATTCCCATCATATTGTTTTCAATGATTTTTTCCGTGTTTTCCAGCGCCCAGATCAGCGACGAGGTGCGGGCAGTGGAAAGCTCCATCGTCAAGATCTACACCACCTCTGCCGCGCCGGACTATTTCACGCCCTGGCGCCTGCTGACCCCCACCCAGAGCAGTGGCTCCGGCTCGGTGATCAGCGGCAACCGCATCCTGACCAATGCTCATGTCGTTGCCAATGCCAGCTATGTGCAGGTGCAGAAACACAACGATCCGAACCGCTATACCGCCCGTGTGTTGTTTGTCTCCCATGCCTCGGACCTGGCGCTGGTGACAGTGGACGATCCGGCATTCTTTGCCGATCTGGAGGCGCTGGCGATCGGTGATTTGCCGGACCCGCACGAGGAAGTCTTCGTGTTCGGCTACCCGATCGGGGGCCGCACGCTGAGTATCACCAAGGGCATTCTGTCCCGCGTGGAGCAGCAGATCTATGCCCACTCCGGCGAATTCCTGCTGGCCGGTCAGATCGATGCCGCGATCAATCCCGGTAACAGCGGTGGTCCAGTGATCGTCGATGACGAGATAGTGGGCGTGGTGATGCAGGCGAACTCCGGAGGAAGGGCCGAGAACCTTGGTTACTTCGTGCCGCCGGACATCATCCGCCACGTACTGACTGATGCGGAGGATGGCATTTACGATGGTTTCCCCGATCTGGGTTTCCGCACCCAGGACCTGGAAAGCCCAGCCGCCAAACGTGCCTATGGCCTGAGCGAGGATCAGAGTGGCGTGCTGGTGATCAAGGTGTTCGAGGATTCTCCGGCCGCAGGCATCCTGCAGGAGAATGACATCGTGCTGAAGATTGCCGGGTTCGACGTGGCAGGCGACAGCACCATCAGCGTCAACGACGCCCTGCAGACCAATTACAAGTACGCCATCGATCTGCGCCAGATCGGCGACGACATCGAGATCGAGTTTGCCCGCAATGGCGAGATTTTCACCCGCAAGCTGATGGCCCAGAAGCGCCAGGCGAGTTACAGCCTGGTCAAGCAGGAAGCCTTCGACGAGATTCCCGAGTATTACGTGTACGGTGGCGTGCTGTTCGTGCCGTTGAACATGAACCTCATCATGCGCTGGGGTCCGGACTGGAACCGCACCGCGCCGGTCAATCTGCTGGCGGCCCGCAGCGAGTGGAGTTCGCCCGAGAAGCGCGAGCTGGTGGTGGCACTGCAGGTACTGGCGGCCGACGTGAACCTGGGCTACCACGATCTGCGCAATTGGGTGGTAGACACGGTCAATGGTGAGCCGATCCGCGACTTTCATCACTTCACGCGCATGCTGAGAGATAACGCGAAGCCCCATGTGGTTTTCCGCAGCAGCAACGGGTTCCAGGTGGTGGTCGATCACGCCGCCGCCATGGCCAGCGAGCAGGACATTCTGGCTCAGTACCGTATTCCTACTGCCTGGTCTGATGGGCTGTTTCAGGAGTAATGGAGAGAGCACTCAACCCGGCAGCAAAACCCTGTGGCACGTCGCCCACGCAGGCTTTATCATCTGCCCCCGATCTTTGCCCCCTGTGGGAGCGGGCCTGCCCGCGATAAGCCCTGCCTTGAAAATTGAATATCGCGGGCAGGGCCCGCTCCCACACAAAAATGCATACCGATAAAGGAATCCCGCAGCTATGAGCATCAAGTCAGACAAGTGGATCAACCGCATGGCCGCCGAGCACGGCATGATTGATCCGTTCGAACCCAGGCAGGTCCGTTACGTCGACGGCAACAAGGTCATCTCCTTCGGCACCTCCAGTTACGGCTACGACGTACGTTGCGCCCGTGAGTTCAAGATCTTCACCAACGTGCACACCAGCAATGTCGTCGATCCCAAGAATTTTGATGAAAGCAGTTTCGTCAGCATCGAAGAGGATTACTGCATTATTCCGCCCAACTCCTTTGCGCTGGCCCGTACAGTTGAGTACTTCCGCATCCCGAGTGATGTGCTGACAGTCTGTCTGGGCAAATCCACCTACGCCCGTTGCGGGATCATCGTCAACGTGACACCGCTTGAGCCAGAGTGGGAAGGGCACGTCACGTTGGAGTTCTCCAACACCACGCCATTACCTGCCAAGATCTACGCGAATGAAGGCGTGGCGCAGATGCTGTTCTATCAGTCGGATGAGCAGTGCGAGACGACCTACAAGCAGCGTAACGGCAAATACATGGGCCAGACGGGAGTCACCCCCCCGAAGGCCTGACCTCACCCTTTGGGAGC
>MGYS01000039.1:78613-79045 GCA_001802565.1 Gammaproteobacteria bacterium RIFCSPLOWO2_02_FULL_57_10
TTTCCTTGTGTGCCATTCGACAACTCAGCAACTTCGCAAGAAGTATCATGAGCAAACACGCAGTTTCATGTCACTTGAGGGAATGGAAATGAACTATATCGACGGATTTGTACTGGCTGTGCCAGTCGCGAAGAAGGATGAGTACATAAAAGTGGCCACCAAGGGCGCGGGCATACTCCGCAGGCATGGCGCGCTGAGTGTGGTGGAGGCGTGGGGGGATGACGTGCCGGAGGGCACGGTGACTTCCTTCTCGATGGCGGTCAAGCGCAAGGAAGACGAAGCTGTCGTGTTCTCGTGGGTAACCTGGCCGTCAAAGGCCGTGCGCGACGTCGGGATGCAGAAGTTCATGGAAGATCCCGAGATGGACGCGAATCCGGCCGATATGCCCTTCGACATGCAGAGAATAATCTACGGCGGGTTCGCGCCGATCGT
>MGYS01000039.1:79060-95646 GCA_001802565.1 Gammaproteobacteria bacterium RIFCSPLOWO2_02_FULL_57_10
TGATGTCGTGCTGACGCCAGAGCCCTGTGCTGAGTTCAATCGCGGGCAGGGCCCGCTCCCACAGGAGCACGTATGAGCTTGGGCGCAAGCGGCGCAGGCACAGGGACATCGCCCACGATTGTCAGTTATACTCCCGCCACTTCGAATTCAACCCGTGTTTCCAACACCAGCAGCACTCTAACCGCCTATGTCCCTTAGCGCAGCCGCCACTTCTCCCGACGCCCAGTCTGCCGCTGTCCAGCCTTTGCTGCGTGCAGCCGCGCTGTTCTGCGAGCGTGACGAACGGGTGTTGTTCAGCGGGCTCGACTTCAGCCTGTTCGCGGGTGAGGTGATGCAGGTCCAGGGCAGTAATGGGAGTGGCAAGACCACATTGCTGCGCATTCTCTGTGGCCTGAACAGTGGCTATGAAGGCGAAATATTCTGGCTGGGCGAGGACATCGACGACAATCGCGAAGGTTTTCTGGCCTCGTTGCTCTACATCGGCCACAGGGTCGGTGTGAACAAGATACTGACGGCGCGTGAAAACCTGCGCTGGAGCAGCGCCCTGCACACACCCGTGACCGATGCCGATATCGACAACGCACTGGTGCGCGTCGGGTTGGCTGGGTACGCCGATGTGACCTGTCGCAATATGTCGGCCGGGCAGCAGCAGAGGGTGTCACTGGCGAGACTGCTGTTGAGTCCCGCGAAGTTGTGGGTGCTGGACGAGCCTTTCACGACACTCGATGTGCACGGTGTAAAGGTGCTGGAAACGTTGCTGGCCGAACATGCGGGGCAGGGCGGTGCGGTGCTGGTCACGACCCATCACAAGCTGGACGTGCCGTGCGAACTGCGACGGCTGAATCTGGATAAACAGGGATGAGCGACCAGTCCATGCCAGTACAGAATTCTGCTGCCCAGGTCAGCACTTTCGCCGCCTTTCGCGCCACGCTGCGCCGCGACTTGCTCATCGCGCTCAAGCGCCGCAATGATCTGCTCAATCCCCTGATGTTCTTCCTGATCGTGGTGTCCCTGTTCCCACTGGGCGTGTCTTCCGATCCCAACGAATTGACCCGGATCGCCGCCGGAACCGTATGGGTGTCGGCGTTGCTGGCTTCCATGCTCTCCCTCGACAATCTGTTCCGTGCGGACTACGAAGACGGCTCGCTGGAACAACTGTTGTTGTCGCCACAACCGCTGTATTTCATGGTGCTCGCCAAGAACATCAGTCACTGGCTGATCAGCGGGCTGCCGGTGGTGCTGCTGTCGCCATTGCTTGCCTACATGATGTACCTGCCGGCCGATGCCTACTGGACGCTGGTGTTCACATTACTGCTTGGCACGCCGGTCTTGAGTCTGTTTGGCGCCATCGGGGTGGCCCTGACAGTTGGGCTTGGCAGTCGCGGACTCATCCTCGCGGTAATCGTTTTACCGCTCACAATGCCGGTGCTTATAATTGGTGCAAAGGCCGTGGCCGATGCGAGTCTGGGCCTGCCGCTGGGGATGCATTACGCCTTGCTCGGCGCCATACTGGCGATGTCATTGAGCCTGGCCCCGCTGGCCTCGGCAGCCGCCTTGAGAATCAGCGTGAATTGACCGAAATCAGGAATCTTGAGAGTTACAAAACGTAACATGGGGCGCGTGACCCCTATGATATATTCCAGCCCGAAACGACTTTTTCGGCCGCTGAAAACATCAACGCAATCAGGCGTTAACGAGTAGCAGATATGTGGCTTTGGTTCTCCAAGCTGGGTTCGCCCAAGTGGTTCTACGAGCTCTCCGGCAAATGGCTGCCGTGGCTGGTCGCGTTCATGGTGGTGACCATGACGATTGGCCTGATATGGGCACTCTTGTTTGTCCCTGAAGACTACCAGCAGAGCTTCACCAATCGCATTTTTTACGTGCACGTGCCTGTGGCCAGTATCTCGTTGGCCGTGTTCCCTCTGATGGCGGTGGCCGGAGCGATTACGCTGGTCTGGAAGATGAAGCTGGCCGACATGGTGGCCAAGTGTGCGGCGCCCATCGGCGTGTGGTTTACCGGCGTGGCGCTGGCGACCGGCGCGATCTGGGGCGAACCGATGTGGGGCACGTGGTGGGTGTGGGATGCGCGACTGACCTCCATGCTGTTGCAGTTCTTCCTGTTGATCGGTGTAGTGGCACTGCGTTCCGCCATCGAGAGTCCGGATGCGGCCGCCAGAGCGTGCGCGTTGCTGTCCATCGTGGGTGCGATCAATGTGCCAATCATCAAGTACTCCGTGGAATGGTGGAATACCTTGCACCAGCCCCCGACTCCCTTGTCCATGGATGCAGAAAGTGCCAATGGTCCCGAGATCTGGGTGCCGCTTCTGATCATGATTGCAGCAGTGTACTGTTTCTTCGTGATCAGCCTGATTTTATCCACCCGCAATGAAATTCTGCAGCGCGAACGCCGTTCCCAATGGGTAATGGATATCGTTGCTGCCGAGCGGGTTTAGGGAGTACCACGCGATGTTAGATGGCATTGTGTTCACAAGTTTCAGTGAATTTCTGCAGATGGGCAGATATGCATTCCATGTCTGGACGGTCTACATACTGTTCACCATCTTTGTAGTCGTGAATCTGACCCTGCCTGGTATCCAGCGCAGGCAGTTCATCCGCGAACAGAAGCGACGCGCCCAGCGCGATACGCAAACGCGCACTAGCGAGAACAGTACCGCGAGCAGTACTGAAAACACGGGCAGCACCGGCGCCCCGGGAGAGAGTGTATGAAGCCTCATCGACGCAAGAAATTGACGATCATCCTGTTCATCGCTGCCGGGCTGAGTGTGGCAGTGGGGCTCTCGCTGTATGCGTTGAGCAGCAGCATCGACCTGTTCTTCACTCCTACACAGATCGCTGCCGGTGAAGCGACTGACGGCCAGCGCATTCGTATCGGCGGCATGGTGAAGGAAGGCTCTGTCGTGCGCAGTGAGGATTCCCTCGATGTGGAATTCATTGCCACTGACTACACCCACGACCTCGTCGTGCGTTACGACGGCATCCTGCCGGATCTCTTCCGTGAGGGGCAGGGCGTTGTGGTCGAAGGTGCTGTGACCAATGGCACGTTCATCGCCAGTCGCGTGCTGGCCAAGCACGACGAGAACTACATGTCGGTGGAAGTGAAGGCAGCAATGGATGCGGCAGAAGCAGCGCGAGCGCTGCCAGCAGGTGCTGCGAATGGTTCCTGAACTCGGTCACTTCTCGCTTATCCTGTCGTTCTGCCTGTGTGTGATACTCGGCACTTTGCCACTGGTCGGTGCCAGTACCGGCAATCGCCTTTGGATCGGCCTTGCGCGACCGCTGACCGCTGGCGTGTTTGTCTTCCTCACACTCAGTCTATTGGTGCTGGGCTACAGTTTCATCACCGATGATTTCTCCGTGCGCTTCGTGGCGCAGCACTCCAATACGTTACTGCCAATACAGTACAAGATCACTGCAGTGTGGGGTGGGCACGAAGGCTCCTTCCTGTTCTGGACGTGGATGCTGGCGGGCTGGATGCTGGCAGTCAGTATCTTCAGCAAGGCGATGCCGGATGATTTCGTGGCGCGCGTGCTGGGCATCATGGGTCTGATCGGTGCCGGGTACACTCTGTTCATGATCGCTACCTCCAATCCCTTCGATCGCGTGTTGCCACTGTCGCCAGTGGATGGTGCCGATCTGAATTCTGCGCTGCAGGACTTCGGTTTTATTATCCACCCGCCTTCGCTCTACATGGGTTACGTGGGCTTCTCGGTGGTCTTCGCTTTCGCGATTGCCGCTCTGCTCAGTGGACGTCTTGATTCCGCCTGGGCACGCTGGTCGCGTCCATGGGCGAATACCGCGTGGGCGATTCTGACGATCGGCATCGCGCTCGGTTCGTGGTGGGCGTATTACGAACTCGGTTGGGGCGGCTGGTGGGCCTGGGACCCGGTCGAGAATCCACCGATGATCAATTGGCTATTGGGTACGGCCTTGATTCACTCACTGGCAGTCACTGAAAAGCGTGGCGTGTTCAAGAGCTGGACGGTGTTGTTGGCGATCATGGCGTTTGCGTCAAGCCTGCTCGGTACCTTCATCACGCGCTCGGGCCTGCTGACTTCGGTGCATGCGTTTGCCAGCGATCCCACTCGCGGTGTCTACATTCTCGGTTTCCTCGGGCTGGTGGTCGGTGGCTCGCTGCTGCTGTTTGCGCTGCGCGCACCATTGATGAAGAGTGAGTTCGGATTCGCGGCGATTTCCCGCGAGGTCTTCCTGCTCGCCAACAACATCCTGCTGGTCGTGGCCAGTGCCGCGATTCTGCTCGGCACGTTGTACCCGATGGTCTACCAGGCCGTGTCTGGCGGCGAACTGATTTCCGTTGGGCCGCCCTTCTTCAACATGATCTTCGTGCCCCTGATGGCAATTCTGGTGGTATTCCTCGCGATGGGAGCGATCAGTCGCTGGAAGAAGACATCAGCGCAGTATCTGATTCAGCAGTTGGGTATTGTGGCGGCGGCGAGTGTCGGTCTGGGCGTGCTGCTGCCATTGGTGCTCACCACGGAATTCTCGATCGGTGCGGCCATCGCCACGTCTCTCGGTTTGTGGATAGTGTTTGGCATCGTGCAGGACATTCGTATCAAGATTGCGAACAAGGAGTCGACCCTTGCCGGTCTGAAATCGCTGGCGGTGAGTTACATTGGTATGCAGATCGCGCATCTGGGGTTTGCAACAATTCTTCTGGGAGCATCGCTGACGAGTATCTACAGCGTCGAGAAGAGTGTGTTGCTGCAGGCCGGTGAACAAATGGATCTGGGCGACTACCATTTCGAATTTGGCGGTACAGAGCCTGTTACCGGACCCAACTTCATAGCTGACCGCGCCACCTTCCGCGTATTCGAGGACGGCGAGTTCATGCGCGAAATGTATCCCGAGAAGCGCCTCTATACGCAGAGCGGCAGTCCCTCCACGGAGATGGCGATCGATGCCGGTTTCTGGCGTGACCTGTTCATCACGCTGGGTGAGCCGCGTGAGTCCGGCGCCTGGTCGATGACGATCTACATCAAGCCGTTTGTGCGCTGGGTCTGGCTGGGTGCCATTCTCATGGCACTCGGTGCCGTCGTGGCTGTGCTCGACAAACGCTACCGTCGTCTGAAGGTGCGTGATCTGGCAAAGGCCGATGCGCAGCCTGGCGGCAAACAGAATGACGGATTGCAGCCGGCTTCCAATTAACGTGTGCTCGCCACAGGGCGACGCTGAATGCATTGCAGAGGATCAAACGACTCATCATGCCCAGATTGAAACTGTTCATTCCGGTCTTCATTTTCCTGGCGCTTGCGCTGCTGCTGTGGCGTGGGCTGTATCTTGATCCGCGCACGCTGCCTTCGGTCTTGATCGACAAGCCGTTGCCGGACTTCGAGCTGCCGACAGTCGAGGGTGGAGAGCAGCTGGTATCGAAAGCTGACCTGCCCGACGAACCGTTCCTGCTGAACGTGTGGGGCAGCTACTGTCTGCCATGCCTGCAGGAGAATCCGATTCTGATGGCGGCTAAGGAAGAGGGCGTAGTGCCGATTGTGGGAATCAACTACAAGGACAAGCTCAATCTCGCGCAGATGTGGCTGGAGGATAATGGCAGTCCCTTCGATTACAGCATCGTCGATGAGGACGGCAGACTCGGTATCAATCTTGGCGTATATGGGGCACCGGAAACCTTTGTGGTCGATGCCAACGGCGTCATTCGCTACAAACACATTGGTGTGATTGACTATCAATCCTGGCAGGAAGACATCATGCCTGCGATTGCCGCCGTGAAAGCGGAAGCGGCACAGTGATGATATCTCTGCTGCGCGCTCCATCAATCCCATGTGGGAGCGGGCCTCGCCCGCGATCCGAGGCTTTGCGGTTCCTCAGCATTGCACCTTTGTTCAATCGCGGGCAGGCCCGCTCCCACAGGGTTATTCTCGCTCTGTTGCTGATGTTTGCCTCATTAACAGCGTACGCTGCCGTCGACGCTTTCGAGTTCGAGACAGATGAGCAGCAGGAGCGCTTCCGCACACTCTCCAACGAATTCCGTTGCCCCATGTGTCAGAACACCAATCTCACCGGCTCCGGCGGCGGCGTGGCTGAGGATTTGCGGCGCGAAATCTATTTCATGATCGTCGATGGCAAGACCGATGAAGAGATCGAGCAGTTCATGCTGGAGCGCTACGGTGACTTCATTTTCTATCGCCCGCGGCTGATGACCGAAACGATTCTGTTGTGGTTTGGTCCGCTCGGATTTCTGTTGTTGGGCGGCTGGATCATTGCAGGCATCATTCGTCGCGCGCGACCACAGGTGCAGGTCAATGCTGCGCTCAGTGATGCAGAGCAGGAGCGCCTGCGCAAACTGCTGGAGAAGGTTGAGAAGCAGGATTGAGCGCGCTCTTTCCTTTGGCAATGAATACGAATCCATTTTTGAAAACCCAATTTTGAAAACCTGATTCTTGAAAACCCCTGGGGGATGATTTGTTCTGGTTATTTGCGAGTGCGCTGATCGTTCTGGCAGTTCTGTTTGTGTTGCTGCCGCTGTGGCGTTTTCACCGTGCCGGTGACAGCAGTCGTGCGCGTCGTGAGCAGACCAATCTCCTGATCTATCAGGAACGCATCGCTGAACTGGAAGCGGAGCTCAAGGCTGGCATTCTGGAAGAGGAAAATTTCCACGCACTGAAGAGCGAGCTGCAGCGCAGCCTGCTGGCTGACGTGGAAGGCGCTGCGCCACAGCACAAGAGTGATGCGAAGCCAACGACCTCATTCCTGTCGCCCGGCCGACTGATTCCCATCGTGATGGTCTTGCTGATCCTTCCTGGCAGTTATTTTCTTTACCAGCAGTGGGGCTACCAGAACGAACTCGCACTGGCCGAGCTGGGTGAGAGGACGCGCGCCAGCGCAGAAAATCCTCAGGAAGCTCGCGATCTCATTTTCGCCATCGGTGAAATCGTGCAGGCCGAGCCCGAGAACGCCTGGGCCTGGTATTTCCTGGCGCAGAATCTCGTCAACCTGGGTCAGTTTCCCGAGGCTGCCATGTCACTGGAGCGCTCAGCAGCCCTGATCGAGCAGCCGCAGGACAAGGTGGCGGTGCTGGGGCAGTATGCGTTTCTGGAATACATGCTGGCAGAGCAGCAACTCACAGAGAAAGTGCAGGGCATCATCGACGAAGTGCAACTGATCGATCCGAACCAGTTGTTGATTCTGCAGATTCTCAGCATGGACGCGGAACAGCGCCAGGACTACCAGGCGGCGATCACCTATTGGCGCAGAGTATTGCAGTTGACCCCTCCCGGGCCGGAAGCGGAGATGATTCAGTCGCGCATCGGGGAGGCTCAGCAGATGCTGGCTGCTGCAGGTGGCGATCAGAGTGATGCAGCGTCGGGACCAAGCATCGACGTGGAATTGTCATTGGCTCCAGAGCTCGATCTGCCTCCCGAGACCCGTGTCTTCGTCTCCGCACTGGAGTTGAATGGTCGAGGTCAACCACTGGCTGCCGAAGTGTTGACGGTGGCCGACCTGCCGGTCACGGTGACGCTCGATAACTCCGATGCAGTGGGCCCATTCAATATCTCCTCTGCGGAGATGATCTACATCGTTGCAACGGCTTCTTCCTCCGGCACCGCCAACGTGCAATCCGGTGACTATCAAACGCGGACCGAGGCTTTCGCCCACATCAACAGTCACGCTATCATCCAGTTGGTCATCAAGGACATCGTCCCTTAGGAAGATCGAATTCAAGACGATGGCGCCCTGAGACCAGGCGGCAACCGAGGGGGATGTCGCCGCAATAATAACAAGAGCAGAAGGGGGCCGAGATGCTTGGAATCATGATGGATAAGCAATTGAACATTGCCGATATCCTGGAGTACGCAGCGCAGTACAACACCGATGCAGAGATCGTCACCAGACAGGTAGAAGGTGGTATTCACCGCTACAGTTACCGGGAGGCACTGCAACGTACCAAGAAACTCGCCAATGCCTTGCAAGCGTTGGGTGTGCAGCAGGGTGACAGGATCGCCACGCTGGCCTGGAATACCTACCGGCACTTCGAGATCTACTACGCCGTCTCCGGCATGGGGGCAGTCACCCACACCATCAATCCCCGTCTGTTTGCCGAACAGATCATCTACATCATCAATCACGCGGAAGACCAATACGTCTTCGTCGATCTGACTTTCGTGCCGCTGCTGGAGGCCGTCAAGGACCATATACCGGTGGTGAAGGGATTCGTCGTCATGACGGACAGGGCGCATATGCCTGCGTCGTCATTGCCGAATCTGCTGTGCTATGAAGATCTCATCGCTCCACATTCAGAAGAATTCGCCTGGCCGGAATTCGATGAGAAGACTGCCGCAGGACTTTGCTATACCTCCGGGACCACGGGCAACCCGAAAGGGGTCATGTATTCCCATCGCTCCACCGTCATTCATGCGGTGTCAGCATGTCGCTCTTCAGCTCTGAATCTGGGCCCGCTCTCACGAGTCCTGCCGGTCGTGCCAATGTTCCACGTCTGTGCGTGGGGCATTCCCTACAGCGCACCGATTGCCGGTTCCAGCATCATTTTCCCCGGTGCCGGAATGGATGGCGCGTCGCTCTACGAACTGATCGACGGCGAGAAGGCGAGTGCGCTGCTCGGCGTGCCCACCGTGTGGCTGGGATTGCTCAACTACATCGAGTCCATCAAGGGCAATCTCGACACTGTCGAGAACGTGGTGATCGGCGGCTCTGCTGCGCCGCGCTCCATGATGGAGAAATTCCAGGACGTTTACGGCGTGTTCCCCATTCACGCCTGGGGCATGACCGAGATGAGCCCGATGGGCAGTCTGTGCGCCAAGACCCCTTATCTGATGAAGGCGGACAAGGAAGGGCGTGCGCGAGTGCAGTCGAAGCAGGGCCGTGCCGTGTTCGGGGTAGAGATGAAGATCGTCGACGATCAGGATCGTGCGCTTCCTCACGATGGCAAGACCTTTGGCAAGCTCATGGTGCGAGGCCCGTGGGTCGCCAGCGGCTATTACAAGAATGATGATCGTTCGGCTTTCCGTGGCGGCTGGTTCGATACCGGGGATGTGTCCAGCATTGATCCCGATGGCTACATGCAGATCGTGGATCGCAGCAAGGATGTGATCAAGTCGGGCGGCGAATGGATCAGTTCCATCGAGCTGGAGAATCATGCGGTGGGTCACCAGGCGGTGGCCGAGGCCTGTGTGGTCGGCGTCGCACATCCCAAATGGGATGAGCGGCCTTTGTTGCTGATAGTGCGCAAGCCGGGTGTACAATGCAGCAAAGAGGATATAATCAGTTTCCTCGGCGACAAGGTGGCAAAGTGGTGGATTCCGGACGATGTTGTCTTCGTGGATGCCCTTCCGCATACTGCCACCGGCAAGTTGCTCAAGACCGAAGTCCGGGAGAAGTTTGCAAGACATTATCTGGATATGACGTCGGCATAGAGCGGGACTTCAGCAGCATCAGCAGTATTTACGGAAATTGACATGGATACAGCGGTACAGCAGACAGGCAACAAGGCATTGATCGACAAGTTCGGTCGGCGCGTTGACTACATTCGCCTGTCCGTTACGGATCGCTGTGATTTCCGTTGTGTCTACTGCATGACTGAGGACATGACTTTCCTGCCGCGCAATCAGGTCCTGACCCTCGAAGAAATCCATACGATCGCCCAGGCGTTCACTGAGCTTGGCGTCAACAAGATTCGTCTCACTGGCGGAGAGCCGTTGGTACGCAGCAACGTCATGTCTCTGATCGAGCGCCTCGGCAAGCTCGAGGGATTGAAGGAGCTGTTGCTGACGACCAATGGTGCACAACTCGAAAAGTTCGCTGCGCCATTGCGTGCTGCTGGTGTGAATCGCATCAACATCAGTATCGATAGCCTGGATGCCGAACGCTTTCGCCGTATTTCCAGATTCGGCAAGCTGGAGAGTGTGCTGGCAGGAATCGAGGCGGCAAGAGCGCAGAACTTCGAACGCATCCGTCTCAACGCTGTCATCATGAAAGGTTATAACGATGACGAGGTGCTTGGTCTGACCGAGTTCGCGCTGGCCAGGAATGTCGATCTCGCGTTCATCGAAGAGATGCCACTGGGTAACGCTTCCGACCACGATCGTGAGAGCACGGTGTGCAGCAACGACTGGGTGCGCGAAGTCATCTCCAGCCGCTACGAGTTGCTGCCCAGCACGGTTTCCACAGCGGGGCCGTCGAAGTATTACAAGATTCCCGGACATGAAAGCCGCATCGGTTTCATCTCTCCCGTCAGTCACAACTTCTGCAGCGACTGCAACCGGGTACGCGTGACCGTTGAAGGGCGTCTGCTGCTATGCCTGGGAAATGAACACTCGGTGGATCTGCGCGCCATCCTCAGAAGTGAGAACGGCGATATCGAGACTCTCAAGCAGGCCATCATCGCTGCGATGGATCTGAAGCCGGAGCGGCACCACTTTTATGAGAAAGATTACGTTCAACCCGTTCGTCTGATGAACATGACAGGCGGTTGATACCTGCCACTCCCCGCACGAACTGCTGGTCTTCCTGATTCACCAAGCCACTGGAGCCCCGATTCAATAATGAGCGCGACTGCACCTGATAACAAATCCGTGTTTACCCCTGTCCGCGTAGCTGTGGTTACTGTTTCCGATACCCGCACGGAAGAGACCGACAAGTCCGGCAACTACCTGGTCGAATGCGTGAAAGAGGCTGGACACATTCTGGTCAGCAAGCAGATCGTCAAGGACGATACCTGGAAATTGCGTGCGCTGGTGGCAGCTCATATCGCGGATGACAATGTGCAGGCCGTGTTACTGACTGGCGGTACCGGATTCACCTTTCGCGACAATACTGTCAAGGCGGTGACTCCGTTGTTGGAGATGCACATCGAGGGTTTTGGTGAGCTGTTCAGACAACTGTCGCATGCCGAAATCGGCAGCTCAACGATTCAGTCGCGCGCCTTTGCAGGGCTGAGTAACGGAACCATTGTGTTTTGCATGCCGGGATCACCGGGTGCATGCAGGACTGCGTGGGAAGGAATCGTGGCGCAGCAGCTGGACAGTCGTCACAAGCCGTGCAACTTCGTGGATAAACTCAAGAAACAGTAACAGATGTCCGACATGAGACCTTGACCAAACAGGTCGCCGTCTTGTGTCGGGACATCTGACTGTCATCGCGCTCTTGTTGTGAACTCTGCATAAGCTGTTCCCTGATTGGGGTGACTTTATCCGACCAGAGGGTCGACACCCGGATCAGGCAACGGCAAGCATTGTCAGAAAAGGTACAGCGACAGACGCAGCAACGATCGCTACTGATACAAGTGCAGCACGTGCATTGACGAATACATCACTCATTTTATGGCTCCATTTATTGGGTTGATTTTGTGTTACCTTCCATCTATCAGGTAACGGAGCGTATGGTAACACAATCGTGCATTAATGTAACAAATATTTTTTAATGAGTTTTTAGGTAACGAGTGTGAGCGATCTCACAAAAATCACTTTCATGGCGGGAATGCCCGTCATATTCAAAGGTTTTTTGCAATGTCTGATGATATTGAATCAGCAAATGCGCTGATCGGGCAGGTCGTTGCCGTCCCGGAAAGCCGTCAACTGGATATCCTGGAAGACCTTTTGTTACGTCGTGGAGCAAAAGTGTTACGGGTGCCTCTGGTATCGATACTGGATGCACCTGATCCGGTGCCCATTGAAACCTGGCTGCGCAGCTTCATTGCAACTCCACCGGATTACCTGATTGTTTTGACGGGCGAGGGGCTGCGAAGACTGTGCGGTGTGGCCGAGAGAGGCGAATGTTTGCAGGAATTCGTGGATAGTCTCGGTAAGGTTTGCAAGATCTGCCGTGGGCCGAAACCCGGGCGCGCTCTCAAGGAGCTGGATCTTAAGCCGGATATGCTTGGCAAGGCGCCAACCACCCCCGGGATCATCGCCGCCCTTGACGACCTGGATCTGAATGGCAAGAGAGTCGCCGTACAGCTCTACGGTGAAGAGCCCAATCTTCTACTCATTGATTATCTGCAGGGCAGGGGTGCCATTGTGAGTACCGTGGCGCCGTACATCTATGCGCCCAACTCTGACGAGGAAAAAGTCGTTGAGCTGATCAATGATCTGCACGAAGGGCGCATCACCATGATGACCTTCACGAGTCAGCCGCAACTGATCCGTTTACAGGAGGTGGCGCGCAAGGCCGGAATCGAAGAGCGTCTGCAAGCCGGTCTGGCGCGGGTAAGCGTTGCGGCGGTGGGGCCGGTGGTGGCGGATCAGTTGCGTGCCGCAGGTGTCGAGGTCAGCGTCATGCCGGAGTCGCTGTTCTTCATGAAACCCATGGTGACGGAGCTGGTGAAACTGGCACGCGCAAGCAGTGCCGGTTAGCATTCGAGCACGAATTTTTTCACGAGGTTGAGATTCAATGCACAAGTTTTTTCTGGGAGTTGTTCTGTTTGTCGCGGCTCAGGGTTTGCACGCGCAAAATCTGAAGGCGTCTATTGTCACAGATAAAGGCGTGATGGAGATCGAGCTCAACGAGCAGGCGGCGCCAACGACAGTGGCGAGTTTCGTGAATCTCGCGCAGCGCGGATTCTACGACGGGCTGACCTTTCATCGTATCGAGCGCAACTTCATGATTCAGGGCGGTGATCCGCTCGGCACGGGCACCGGCGGGCCTGGTTATCGCTTCACAGGTGAGACGATTCTCAAACACACCCGACCTGGCACGTTGTCCATGGCCAACAGTGGTCCCGGCACGGATGGCAGCCAGTTCTTCATCACCCATGTCGCGACACCGCACCTGGACGGCAAGCACTCTGTTTTCGGCAGAGTGACCAGTGGATTGGAAACGGTTTACAAGATCACGCGTGGCGATGTCATTCGCAGTATCACCATTACTGGCGATACTGCAGCTCTGATGGCACGCAAGCAGGCAGATCTTGCGCAGTGGAACAAAGTGCTCGATGAAGGGTTTCCGGATCTGAAACCGATTGAGGCCTCTCGCTGAGCGCTGACCGTCTCAATCTCAGGGCAGCACCTGCTTGAAAGGTTTGACCACAACATTGCGGAATACACCCGCCGTCACATAAGGGTCTTCGTTGGCCCATTGCCGTGCCTCTTCCAGGGAATCAAAGCTTGCAACAATCAGGCTGCCCGTAAATCCCGCCGGACCCGGATCATTGCTGTCCACAGCTGGATGCGGGCCCGCAAGAATGATTCTGTTCTGCGCCGTCATCGCTTGCAGGCGTTCCAGATGGGCGGGTCTGGCGGCTTGTCTCAGGGGCAGGCTGTTGGGGACATCTTCACAGATGATGGCGTAAAGCATTCTTCGTTATCCTCGCTATTTCTCCGGATTGTCGGGGCGCCCATGTTAATCGATTTGTTGGGAGCAGTCTGTTATTGTTCCGCCCCATTGCAGAGAGGTCATGATGGCGCAGTATCTGGAAATTCACCCGCAGAACCCCGAACCCCGGCTGATCAAGCAGGCGGTGAAGGAACTGCTTGCGGGTGGCGTGATTGTCTACCCTACGGACTCCACGTACGCATTCGGTTGTCACATTGGAGACAAGGATGCGATCGAGCGTATACGGCGGATTCGACAGCTGGATGATCGTCACAACCTGACACTGGTGTGTGCCGATCTCTCATCGATCGCCACCTATGCCAAGGTTCCCAACAGCGCATATCGACTTCTCAAGGCCTATACCCCGGGTCCTTATACCTTCATCCTCACGGCGACAGCGGAAGTGCCCCGCCGACTCATGCATCCCAAGCGCAAGACCATTGGTCTGCGCGTGCCGGACAATGCAGTGGCCCAGGCGCTGCTGGCCGAATTGGGGGAGCCCATCATGAGTACCAGCTTGATTCTGCCTGGAGAGAGTGAGCCGCTGATCGACATCCACGAAATCCGCGAACGACTCGAGCACAGCGTCGACCTGATCATCGACAGTGGCGCCTGTGGTCTGGAGGCTACCACCGTGATCGATCTGGTGGATGGGGCAGTGGAAGTGGTCCGGGTCGGCAAGGGTGATCCAGCACCATTCCTGTAGGAGCTCCTCGGTCCCGCTCGACGGGATGCCCTGCAAGCGAAACACCTTGCCCTGTGGGAGCTTGCCCTGCAAGCGATGCGTTTGGAGGAAGGCCAATCGCGGGCAGGGCCCGCTCCCACTGTGGCAGAAAAATAATCGTATTCAAACAGGCCATCTGCGATAATGCGGCCCTTGAAAAGAGCTCAAAAGCAAAGAACTTACCAGCAAGGGGTATCAGTTTGTCTACCGCCAAATCGCAGCAACGAGTCCTGTCAGGCATGCGCCCCACGGGCAGGTTACATCTCGGACATCTCCATGGCGTTCTGAAGAACTGGGTCAAACTGCAGCACGAGTACGAGTGTTTCTTCTTCGTTGCCGACTGGCACGCTCTCACCACCCATTACAGTGATCCGCGCATTCTCGAGGAGAGTGTCTTCGATATGGTCATCGACTGGCTGTCAGTCGGCGTGGATCCGCAGTCCGCATCACTGTTCGTGCAGTCCCGTGTGCCGGAGCATGCCGAGCTGCATCTGCTGCTCTCCATGATCACGCCACTAGGCTGGCTGGAACGGGTACCGAGCTACAAGGACCAGCAGGAAAAACTGCGTGACAAGGATCTCGAGACTTACGGGTTTCTGGGCTACCCCCTGTTGCAGAGCGCCGACATCCTGATCTACAAGGCCGCCATGGTGCCCGTTGGGGCAGACCAGGTTGCACACGTCGAACTGACTCGCGAGGTCGCGAGACGCTTCAATCACATGTATGGACGCGAGCCGAATTTTGTCGAACTGGCAGAGGCAGCAGTGCGCAAGATGGGGAAGGATGCCAAGAAGCAGTTTTCCGGCTATCGGACGGCCTATCAGGAGCAGGGCAATCAGGAAGCGCTTGAAGCCGCACGTCAGCTCATACTGCAGCAGCAGAACCTCTCCGGCTCTGACAAGGAGCGCCTGCAGGGCTATCTGGAAGGCACAGGCAAGACTATTCTTGTAGAGCCACAGGCCTTGCTGACACCCGCAGCCAAGATGCCGGGTCTGGACGGGCAGAAGATGTCCAAGTCCTACAACAACACGATTTCCCTGCGTGAGCCGATCGATCAGGTACAGAAGAAGATTTCCACCATGCCGACCGATCCTGCAAGGGTGCGCAGGACCGATCCGGGTACGCCCGAGAAGTGTCCGGTGTGGCAGTTGCATGAAGTGTATTCCGACGAGACCACACGAGCATGGGTGCGGTCCGGCTGTCGCAGTGCTGGTATTGGTTGTCTGGAGTGCAAGAAGCCTGTGATCGACGCGGTGATAGCAGAGATCGAACCGATCCAGGTCAGAGCCAGCGTTTATGAAAAGGACCCGGGTGCCGTGAAGGCGATCATGGCGGCCGGTAACGAGGCTGCACGCGAGTGTGCCGGAAAGACGCTGCAGGATGTTCGTCAGGCCATGGGACTGAGTTACAGGTGAACGCAACGTGACAGGTGACGAAGTGGTGTCAACACAGGGCGACATGGAAGCGGATGCACAAGAGCAGGCTGCCGATGCAGCATTGCCGCGCATTCGCCGTATGACAGCCGGTATGCGCAGATCGTCACCCGACGGCACCGCAGATGACAATGCCGATGGCTCCCAGCAGGAGATGCCCTTCGCATTCGTGGATGGCAAGGCCTTCACCGAACTGCCTCAGGACCTTTACATTCCGCCTGACGCGCTGGAAGTTTTTCTTGAAGCGTTCGAAGGTCCGCTGGATCTGCTGCTTTATCTGATCAAGCGTCAGAACATTGATATTCTCGACATCAACGTGGCCGACATCACCGACCAGTACATGGCGTATGTCGATCTGATGGAAGCCAGTCAGTTCGAGCTGGCTGCCGAGTATCTGGTGATGGCCGCGATGCTCGCGGAGATCAAGTCGCGCATGCTGTTGCCGCGCAGCAGCGCTGATGAAGAAGACGAAGAGGATCCGCGCGCGCAACTGATTCGCCGTCTGCAGGAATACGAGCGATACAAGAAAGCCGCCGAAGACATGGACGAGTTGCCGCGACTGGAGCGTGACCTGTACGCCGCAGGCGCCGAGACGCCACAGATGGAACGCAATTCTCCTGAGCCGGTTGTGGAGTTGCGCGAGATACTGATCTCCCTCGCAATCGTGTTACGTCGCTCGGATATGTTCGAGCATCACCAGGTGCAGCGCGAGACACTGTCGACACGCGAAAAGATGTCGGAAATTCTTGTGCGTCTGTCGAGTCAGCGCTTCGTGCCGCTGGTCTCGTTGCTGATGCGCGAAGAGGGCAGGCTCGGCGTGGTCGTGACATTCCTGGCAATCATGGAGCTCATGAAGGACTCTCTGATCGAGATCGTCCAGAGCGAGCCGTTCGGACCCATACATTTGAAGGCACGCAGTGAATGAACGAAGCAGATAACAAACTCAAGCAGATCATAGAAGGACTGTTGTTGGCCGCGGGCAAACCTCTGTCACTGACCGCGATTGCCGAAGTTTTTCTCGAAGAGGAGCGTCCATCGGACGAGGAATTGCGTGCCGCTCTGGCCGCGATTGCTGCCGACACCGAAGGGCGTGGCTTTGAACTGAAGGA
>MGYS01000039.1:95660-101532 GCA_001802565.1 Gammaproteobacteria bacterium RIFCSPLOWO2_02_FULL_57_10
GCTGGAGACGCTCGCCCTGGTCG
Source organism: Gammaproteobacteria bacterium RIFCSPLOWO2_02_FULL_57_10 (assembly GCA_001802565.1). Taxonomy (GTDB): domain Bacteria; phylum Pseudomonadota; class Gammaproteobacteria; order Pseudomonadales; family Pseudohongiellaceae; genus UBA5078. The sequence continues at coordinate 95,684 of MGYS01000039.1, forward strand.
CCTATCGACAGCCGATCACGCGTGGCGACATTGAAGAGATTCGCGGCGTAAGTGTCAGTTCTACCATTATTCGCACGCTGCTTGACCGCGAATGGATCCGTGTCGTGGGTCATCGCGACGTGCCAGGTCGCCCTGCAATGTTCGCCACCACACGACAGTTCCTCGATTACTTCAATCTGAAGAGTCTTCAGGAGTTGCCACCGCTGTCAGAGATTCGTGATCTCGACAAACTCAATCCCGAGCTGGCGCTGGATGATGACGACATGGCAGGGATGCGTGTTCTTGATCTGCCGCCCGAGCCAAGTGAAGATGACGAGGATGAGCGCGATGGTGAGGATTCCGGAGTGCTCGACCCCAATGACGACGATTACCTTGATGAAGAGGAAGCGATTGCTCTGGCCAAGCGTCCTCTGGATGAAATTCTGGGCGTTGGTCAGTTCTCCCGCAAAGATGATGAATCACTCGACATGGTCGATGAGCAGCCTGATACAGAGAAAACCGAAGATTAGAAAACCTTTAAACCCATGACTCTTCACTGGGAAGAGTCATCCTCAGACATGTCGAGAGACAGCGGAGAAAATGATGGACGAAAAAGTACAGAAGGTGCTGGCCCGCGCCGGTTTTGGTTCACGCCGTGAACTGGAAGAGTGGATCAAGCAGGGACGCGTGAAGATCAATGGCAACGTGGCCAAGATTGGCGATCGCGTCAGCAAGGGTGATGCTCTGCTGGTCGATGGCAAGAAGGTCAATCCCAACAGCGCCGTCACCGAGATGCAGCGCGTGCTGCTCTACAACAAACCCGAAGATGAAATCTGTTCGCGCAAGGACCCGGAAGGCAGAACCTCCGTGTTCGACAGGCTGCCGAAGATCACCCACGGTCGTTGGGTGGCCATCGGCCGACTCGACATCAACACCAGTGGTCTGCTGTTGTTCACCACCGATGGCGAACTGGCCAATCGTCTGATGCATCCGTCCTCGAACATCGATCGCGAATACGCCGTGCGTGTCATGGGCGATGTGACCCAGGAAGTGATCGACAACATGATGAAGGGTGTGATGATCGACGATCATCTGTGTCGCTTCACGGACATTCAGTATTTTGCAGGCGAGGGCGCGAATCGCTGGTACCACGTGGTACTGATGGAGGGGCGCAATCGGGAAGTGCGAAAATTGTGGGAGTCACAGGGAATTCGTGTGAGTCGTCTGAAGCGCGTGCGCTACGGCCCGATCTTCATCCCCAGCAAGGTCAAGAAGGGCGAGTTCTTCGAGTTGCCGAAGGAAGAGATGGCTCTGCTCTACAAGGCCGTCAATCTGCCCTTGAATACTCGCCCGAAGAAAGTAATGCCTGTGCGCCGTTGATGCTCAGGCATTCAGCGCCTGCCCGGTGACAGACTTGCTGTCCGAGCCCATGACATAAAGGTAGAGCGGCATCAGATCTTCAGGACCCTTCAGCGTCGAAGGGTCCTCGGCTGGATAGGCGGCCTTGCGCATGGCGGTGCGCGTCGCACCCGGGTCAATGCTGTTCACTCGAATGGCACTTGTCTGGCGCAGTTCGTCTGCCAATACCTGCATCAAACCTTCCACCGCGAATTTGCTCACCGAATAACCGCCCCAGTAGGCACGCCCCTTTCTGCCAACGCTGGACGACGTGAAGATCACACTGGCTTCCGGCGCCGCCTGCAGTGCGGGCAACAACGCTCGTGTCATCATGAACGGCGCGTTGACATTGACCTGCATCAGTTGCATCCAGGAATCGACAGGGTAGAACTGCAGTGGGGTGCGCGGGCCGAGCACCGCAGCATTGTGCAGCAGCCCGTCCAGACGTCCGCACTGTTCGAGAATGTTGTCTCCCAATATCTTGTAGTCTTCGGCACTGGCGTTCTGCAGATCCATGGGATGAATGATGGCCTCTGGCGCTCCGCTTTCGCGTATCTCGTCATAGACCTTCTCCAGTTTGGTGACTGTGCGGCCCAGGAGGATGACTGTTGCCCCATGCTGTGCGTAACTCAGCGCAGCAGTTCGGCCAATACCGTCTCCGGCGCCTGTGACGAGGATGATCCTGTCCTTCAGAAGGTCGGGAGCGGGGGAGTAGTTTTCCATGCGTGTTTCCGTTTCAGTTGTTGAGATTGAGAAGGCTTAGTTGTGATGACGACGAGGCGAGTCGGAGTTCAGCCACTGAATGATTTCCTCCACGTCCGCGACGATCGTATCTGCCTCCCAGGCTGCGATTGGTGGCGAGGGTGGCAGATAACCATAGGCAGCTGCAATGGTGTGCATGCCTGCATCTCTGCCCGCCGTGATATCGCGGGGATGATCTCCCACATAGACTGACTGCTCCGGCGCGCAGCCAAGCTGAGTGCAGGCCAGCAGCAACGGCTCGGGGTGCGGCTTGGTATAGGTGACATGTTCCGGACAGATCAAGGTCTGACAGCGTTCCAGCAGGCCGAGATTGCGCAGCAGGGGAATGCTGTACTGTTCCGGCTTGTTGGTCACGATGCCCCACTTGATGCCACGTTCTTCGAGCAAACTCAGCAGTCTGTCCATGGCGGGGTAAAGTCTGGCGCTGGTCTGCGCAACCTGTTGTCCGTACAGGGACAGCATTGTGCTGTGCAGAGCCTTGAAGTCGTGCGCGTTACTGTCGATACCAAAAGCGAGCTCAACCAATGCTCGGGCGCCACTGGAAACTGTCTGGTGAATTGCCTCTCTGGGCACAGCAGGCAGACCGGCAATGCTGGTCATCAGGTCCAGCACCTTGGCGAAATCATCAGCGGTATCCACCAGTGTGCCGTCGAGGTCGAACAGCATGCTGGCGATTGGGGTGGAGAAACTGCTTTGCATAACGGGGTATGTTCCGGGCTGTGTCGCTCGCTTAAACAGCGGCTGGGCGGGTGTAGTGGGCGAGATAATTCACATCGACGTTCGTCTGCAGGGCATAACGGCGTGTCAGTGGGTTGTACCCCATGCCTGTCAGCTCGCCGGGTTCCAGATCGTTGAGTCGACACCAGGCTGCCAGTTCGGACGGCTTGATGAATTTCGCATAGTCATGGGTGCCTCTTGGCAGCAGGTTGAGGACGTATTCTGCTCCCAGAATTGCAAAGACATAGGCCTTCGGATTGCGATTGATGGTCGAGAAGAACAGATGGCCACCGGGTTTCACGAGCGCGGCGCAGGCACTGACCACAGCCTCGGGATCCGGCACATGTTCCAGCATTTCCAGGCAGGTGACCACGTCGAAGCGGCCGGGTTCCCGGCGCGCCAGATCCTCCGTTGCGATGTTCTCGTAGCGAATGGCCAGACCACTTTCCAGCTGATGCAATCGGGCGACAGCCAGAGAGGCCTCGGCCAGATCGATTGCCGTCACGTGTGCACCCTGGCGCGCCATGGCCTCGCTGAGAATCCCCCCACCGCAGCCGATATCGACGACCTCCTTGCCAGCCAGATTGATCTTGCTGCTGATGAAGCCCATGCGCAGGGGATTGATCTCGTGCAGAGGTTTGAATTCGCTGTTCGGGTCCCACCAGCGCGAGGCCAGGGCTTCGAACTTGCGTATCTCGGCCTGGTCGCTGTTGGCAGTGCCATGTTGTCCGATAGTCATGAGAATTTCCTGTTTCAGTTATCTGCAGCATTCTGGATGCGGTTCTGCCATGCGCTCGTTTGCGCTCGCAGATTATCCAGATTCATGGTGGTGAGTCGACGATTTTCGACCAGTAATCTGCCGCCGACCCAGACATGGCTGACCTGGCTGCTACTGGTGCTGTAGGCCAGATGTGACAGCGGTTGATAAACCGGCATGGCGTTGATCGCCTGCATATCCACGGCCACGATATCCGCCTGCTTGCCGATTTCAAGCGAGCCAATCTTGTCGTCCAGCCCGAGTGCCTTGGCGCCGTTGATGGTGGCGATCTGCAGAGCCTGCCACGCCGGAATGGCGCTCGCATCGCCTGCCACGGCCTTTGCAAGCAGAGCCGCGGTGCGCATTTCCGAGAACATGTCCAGATCATTGTTACTGGCAGCGCCATCGGTGCCGAGTGCAATATTCACCCCGGCCTTCGCCAGCTTGCCGGTGGGGCAGAAACCGCTTGCCAGCTTGAGATTGGATTCCGGGCAGTGCACGACACTGGCGCCTGACTCGGACAACAACGCGATCTCTTCGTCAGTCAATTGCGTGGCATGAACGCACAGCAGTCGAGGCGAAATCAGACCGAGATCGGCGAGGCGTTGCAAGGGTCTTCTGCCGGTTGCCGCAACGGCATCAATGACTTCCTGTGCTGTTTCGTGCACGTGCATGTGGATGGGTACATCCATCTCTTCCGCCAACGTGGCGATCTTGAGCAGCGGAGCATCGGACACCGTATAGGGAGCGTGTGGCCCGAATGCGACACTGATCAAGGGATCGTTGCGCCAAGTGTCATGCAGCAGCGTCGCCTTGCGAATGTACTCATCGGCATCACTGGCCCAGACGGTGGGGAAATCCAGGACCGGAGCGGCGAATTGTGCGCGTATTCCTGCCTCCTTCGCGGCTCTCGCGGCGGCATCGGGGAAGAAATACATGTCGGCAAAGCAGGTGGTACCCGACAGCAGCATTTCGGCTATGGCCAGTTGTGTTCCCTGATACACAAATTCTTCGCTGACCCAGCGGCTTTCCAATGGCCAGATGTGATCCTGCAGCCAGGTGTGCAGGGGCATATCGTCGGCGGCACCGCGCAGCAATGACATGGCTGCATGGCCATGGGCGTTCACGAGGCCTGGTATCAGGATATGGTCGGCGAGTTCAATCTCGTCTTTGCCCCGATAGAGCTGACGGGCCAGATCGCTCGGCAATATCTCCACGATCACTCCGGCATGGACGACCACACAATGGGCATCCAGGGTCGCTGGCTCTCCGGTGCCAGGAATAATCCAGCGGGCGTGGATGAGCAGATCGATTTCAGTGGGGTTTCCAGGCTGCACTGTCTTGGTCTCGCTGACGACTGTTGAAAAAGACGGCGATTATAGCGAATGCGAAACGAAATAGCGCGCCCGGGCAAATCGCCCCAGAGGCCTTCAGACGAGTTTTTGAGTGTCGGTAGAGCATTAGTTTGTGGTAGCATTATCGACTTTTGCAGGGGTCGGATTTTACCCTTTTTCGGGGCCGTTTCGGTGGCTCTGCTGGCTGCTTGGGGATTAGGTTTTTATGTCTGATATAGCAAAACAGGTACTGCCCGTTTCTCTCGAAAGCGAAATGCGGGAGTCCTATCTGGCTTACGCGATGAGCGTGATTGTCGGCAGGGCGCTGCCCGATGTGCGTGACGGGCTCAAGCCCGTGCACAGGCGCGTGCTTTTCGCCATGAATGTGCTCTCCAATGACTGGAACAAACCCTACAAGAAATCTGCCCGTGTTGTCGGTGACGTCATCGGTAAATATCACCCCCACGGCGACACTGCCGTATACGACACCATCGTGCGCATGGCCCAGGACTTCTCCCTGCGCTACACGCTCGTTGACGGTCAGGGCAATTTCGGCTCCGTGGACGGTGATGCGGCAGCGGCAATGCGTTATACCGAAATCCGCATGGCGAAGATTGCCCACGATCTCATGGCCGATCTCGACAAGGAAACAGTGGATTTTTCGGACAACTACGACGGCACCGAGCAGATCCCGGACGTATTCCCAACCCAGATCCCCAACCTGCTGGTCAATGGCTCCTCCGGCATTGCTGTGGGCATGGCCACCAATATCCCCCCGCACAACCTGCGGGAAGTGATCGACGCTTGTGTGGCGCTTCTGGACAATGAAGACATCACGATTGATGAGCTCATGGAGCACGTCAAGGGTCCCGACTTTCCCACTGCTGCCATCATCAATGGTC
>MGYS01000040.1:0-6377 GCA_001802565.1 Gammaproteobacteria bacterium RIFCSPLOWO2_02_FULL_57_10
TTCTGCACTTTGATGCCGTTGTTGAAAGCGTGCTTGGTGTCCACTACTTCACTCACGGTATCGGCCATCTCAATCAACGCTGCATTGGCGTTGCGACCTGTGACGATGACGTGCTGGTGAGCGGGGCGATTGTGCAGGACGCTCAACACGTCTTCTGCATCGAGATAACCATAGGTCAACATGTAGGTTAGTTCGTCGAGCAGGACGACATTCACATCGGGATTCTTCAGCAGATCGACCGCATGGGACCAGGTGGCTCGCGCGGCAGCGATGTCCTTGTCGCGGTCCTGGGTCTCCCAGGTGAAGCCGGTGTTCATGACATGGAATTCCACCAGCGGGTGATCCTTGAACAGAAGGTGTTCGCCACACTCCCACTGCCCCTTGATGAATTGCACGACGCCGCAGCGCAGGCCGTGGCCCACGCTGCGCGCCAGCATGCCGAACGCCGAGGAGCTCTTGCCCTTGCCATTGCCGGTCAGCACCACCATCAGGCCCTTGTCGATGGTCGCAGCAGCGATGCGTGCGTCGACATGTTCCTTCTTGCGTTGCATGGCCTTCTTGTGACGGGTCTTTCTGTCTTCGGGTGTTTCGCTCATGGTTTTGGGCTCAAGGTTGTCGGCTCAAGATTGTTGCTCAGAAGTTGAATCTTACACCGACGTACGCCGATCGGCCCGCCGTGTTGTAACCCAGCACTTCCACGTAGTCTTCGTCCGCGAGGTTCTCCACGCGACCATAGACGTCGATCAGAGTGCTCAGGGAGTAGCTCGCGGTCAGGTCGATGACCTCGTAGTTCTCCAGATCCACCGGCACTCCAGCGGCAACATCCGAAGAATCGCGCGATGTGCGGTAGAAACCGCTGACCTTGATGCGGTCATCCGCGCTGCTCCAGGCGAGCCCAAGATTGGCAAGATTCTTCGGGCGCAACTGCCGCTGCGTGCCATCGGGCCTGTGCGTTTCGTTGTAGGTATAGTTGGCTTCCAGCGTCCATTGTGCGCGCAGTGGAATCGTCGCAGACAACTCTACGCCTTCGGAGCTGCTGGTGCCGATATCCTGCAGGTAGCCGCTGTAGGCGGAGAGGTCGAAATAGATGGCGTCCTCGATCTCCTGATCGAAATAAACCGCCTCCAGATGCAGCCCTTGATCCGTGTAGTACTCGACGGCCAGCTCGTGACCTTCGCTCGACTCTTCTTTCAGCTTCGTGAGTGATGCGGGCGGAGATGCGAATGGGCCGCTGTTGTAACTCGCCTCGTACGGACTCGGCGCACGGAAGCCGGTACCGAGACTGCCACGCACTTTCACGATGGCACTGTCGCTGACATCGAACAGATAAGCACTGCTGATGCGGTAGCTCGTGTGCTTTCCGAAGTCATCGTTGTCGTCGCGACGTACACCTGCGGTGACAAAGAAGTTCTCCGAGAACGTGCTCAGGTATTCGGCGTAATAACCAAGCTGATCACGAGTCTCGCCGTTGTTGTCTTCCTCTTCCAGATCCACGCCATAGACGAAATTGAAGTTCGCGTGTGCCGTGATATTGCCGATGTACTCGATGCGGGTCAGTTCTCCGTTCGATGCATAGCTCGAGGCGCCAATGGCGAAATTCTCGCGCTCGGTTTCCGTCGTGGCATACGCGATCGCATGAGAACCGTAGCCGGCCTGATAGGTGGCAGACAGACGTGAGGCCTGTTGATCAAAGTCGGCATCGCAGTCATGAATGGTGTTGAATGTTGCTGGATCGAAGCAACCATCATAAGACGATTCTCCTGCGACATCGCGATGCACGGCTTCCAGATGCAGATTGTCAGTGGCATTGACACCCACTCGCAGATGCAGGGAAGTGTTGTCGTAGCCATCGTCGTCTGCAAGCACTGTATCGGTCCTGCGAACGTTGAAGCCATCTGTTTCGAAGTGCGTGCCGGAGAGGAAGAAATCCGCGCGCTCGGAACCGCCACTGACATTGCCGTTGATCTGTTGCGTTGCAAATGCGCCGGACATGACATCGATGTGCGAGCGCAACTCAGTGCTGCTCTGCCGAGTGCTGATGTTCACGACGCCACCTGCATCCGCACCGTAACTCAGACCCTGTGGACCGCGCAGGATCTCCACGCGCTCGATACCGCTGCTGAGCAGGTGTTCCAGTTGTGGCTGTACCTGCGTGACGCTTGGATCAGAGAGCTTCATGCCATCGAGCAGCACGAGAGTGCGATAGCCTTCCTCGCCGCGAATGCGCAGCGTGCTGACCTGGCCGGAGCCACCGGTGTTGCTGACAGCCACAGAAGGCATCGTGCGCAAAATATCGAGCAAAGATGTGTTGCCCTTCGCAAGGATATCATCGGCGTTCAACACGGAGACCGATGTGCCGATCTGCCGCAGTGGTGTTTCGACGCGACTGGAAGTGACGACGATCTCTTCCAGACCGCTATTGGTTGATGCTGCATCAGAGGACTGTGCGTGCAGCGCATGAAAAGGAGATAACGTGGCACCTGCAGAGCAGGCAATCGCCAGAAGTTTACGGTGTAGCATTGTAGTTTCCTCAATGAAAAAAGTTTCATGAGGGAGGGGGAGCGGAAGGAAAAATCGACGCCATGCAACAGGAGGGCGACTGAACCGACCACCGATGGAGCCCTCCGCTTCATCTCAGTAGTAACTCGTCGTCAGGCTGGTATCGGGCTTGCGGGACAGATCAATGACAATCTGTATCGCTTACCGTTGCGGGGGCAGCGCTGGCATTGAACCAGCTTCCCAATTATCCCGTGCACTGCCTGTGGGCAGCAGCGCGGGCTCCATGACAACTAATCAGTATTGCTCTCAGCGCGCTTTCTTCGCCCTGATCACAATGCGCGCAGTGTACGCACTGCCTCTGGGTGAGTCAATTCAGTTGCATCCCGATATGACGCTGACGTGACAGTTTCATGAAAACCTGCAGTAAAGGGATATCGAAAATGACGGCTGCGTGAACATTTCATGACAGGAGCATTGCACCTTCGCGGTTTCGTTTCCCGGAAAGAAATCTGTCACATTTGCCCTGTATGGTTGCCCCGTTCACTCGGAGGGATACGCTGGAGTCTGCGGGCGGATCGCCTCGCGCAGCATCAACATATCAAGAAAGACCATATCAAGGGGAAAGACGAACATGACCAGAAAATTCAGAACCAAAGCCATCGTCAGAGCGGTATCAACGCACATCGCGTTACTGTCGATTAGTGCAGCTCCGGCCATGCTCCTGCCGGGATTTGCCAATGCACAAGACGCAGCCGCCAGTCAGGACATGGAAGAAATTCTCGTTACAGGTTCGCGAGCCAGTTTGACTTCGGCGCTTTCCAAGCAGCGCAACTCGGATCGAGTATTGTCTGTGGCCGACTCGGACGCGCTGGGTAATTTTCCCGATACAACTGCAGCCGAGGCCATGCGCAGACTGTCTGGCATATCTGTGGAGAATGATCAGGGCGAAGGTCGTTACGTCACGGTGCGTGGTTTCAGTTCCGATCTGAACTCCATCTATCTGAATGGTTCTTCCATTGTAGCGCCAGAGGAAGGTCGTGCCGTGATGCTGGATGGCCTGCCAACAGATCTGCTGGATTCCATCGAAGTATCCAAATCATTGACTGCGGATCAGGACGCCGATTCCATTGGTGGGCGCATTGATTTTCGAACGTTGTCTGCCCTGGAACTGAATGAATCACTGATGCGGATCAAGCTGGATTCCGCTTACAACGATCTGGCGGATAGCAACTCTCCAAAGGCTTCGGCTACGTGGGCCAACAGGATGAGCGAGAACAGTGGTTTCGTGCTCGGTTTCACTTACGCGAGCAAGAACGTGATTTCGCACAACAACGAAACCGGTTTCGGCTGGGCCAAGGCCGCGGCACCGAACAACAACTACTACATGGATGATGACTTTGAATTGCGCTACTACGACCTGGATCGTGAACGTGCAGGGGTGACGTTGAACTTCGACTTTGCCGCAACTGACAGCACGACGCTGTATCTGCGCACACTGTTCAATGAGTACACGGACGATGAGGTGCGCTACAAGGGTGAGTTCAATACCCGTAATCCGCTGGTGATTGATTCCACCTCAGCAACGTATCGTCGCTTCGACAATGATCAGGAAACCCGGGATCGCAAGGAAGTGCGCAAGATCAATGCGTACTCCTTTGGTGGCAACACCGACTTCGCCAGCGGCTGGAGTGCTGACTACGAGCTTGCTTTCTCACAGGCAGAACAGGACGACAGCGATAACGTGGATGTGGGATTCCGTCGCCAGTACCGCTCCAGTACTGCAGCGACCGGCTCCGTGTCATGGGCCGATCCGCACAAACCGGTCATCAATCTGATTGGTGGTTTCGCACCCTTGTCCGCGTATGCGTTGGATGGTATCGAGTTCGAGAAGTCGCTGGTCGAAGATGAAGAAGTGGCGTTCCATGCCGATTTCGAGAAAGCGATGGACGTGTTCGGCAAGCCTTCCACAGTCAAGACAGGATTCAAGTATCGTCAGCGTCAGAAGGATGCCGACTTCAATATTTTTGTTGCGGAACCTGATGTGACACTGGCGGATTTTCGCACCATCGTGCCCGACCATGAGTTCTCCAGCAACTACGGTGCCTTCATTGAGCGCAAGGAGTCGCGCAAACTCGAACAGTATTTCGCGACAGCGGAAATGGATGAAGAGGCTTCCCTCGGTGGTGACTTCGTGACTGACGAAGACATTCTCTCTCTGTACGGCATGGCGACGATCGACTACACCGACAGTCTGCGCGTTGTCGCGGGCCTGCGTGTGGAGCAGACCGATGTGACTTCGCGTGCCAATCAACTGGTGAATGGCGTCTGGACTCCCGCGAAGCGTTCCAAGGACTATGTCTTTGTGTCACCCAGCCTGAACATCAAGTATTCGGTGAATGAGGACACGATTGTGCGTGCAGCCTACTCGCGCTCACTGTCACGTCCTGGTTTCAGCGAGTACGCCCCAAGTGCGCAGATCAACTCTCTTGGTGATGAGCGCAGCATCCAGTACGGCAACTTCGACCTGGATCATCTGGAGTCGGACAACCTGGACTTCACCGTCGAGCACTACATGGATCAGTTCTCGTACGTGAGTGCAGGGGTGTTCTTCAAGAACATCGACAATGCGATCTACCAGATTGCCAGCAACAATCGCGTCATCAATGGTGTGCTCTACAACGACGGTATCACGACGTGGGAAAATCTGGACTCTTCCACCATCAAGGGCTTCGAGTTCAACGCCCAGCGTCAGTTCAATTTCCTGCCGGGATTCCTGGCCAATGCTTATGCGTCTGCCAACTACACCTACAACGATGCGGAATCCGATCTGCCGACTGGACAGACCATTCCCTTCCGCAAGATGGCACGCAATGTGTCCAACCTGGCGCTGGGTTATCAGGATGACAGATGGGATCTGCGTCTGTCTTCCAACTACCGCGATGACTATCTTGATTCACTCTTCGACGGTGAGGCTGCCGACTTTGGTCTGAGTAACGACCAGATTCGCTACACGGATGAACACACTCAGTGGGACTTCACCGCGAAATACACGATGAGTGAAAATCTGGTGCTGAACTTCGAATGGATCAATATCAACGACGAGCCGGAGTACTACTACTGGGGCGATGAAAGACGTCTGTCGCAGTACGACGAGTTCGGCACGACCTACACGATCGGTTTGCGGTACTCGATGTAACCACCAAGAAACGTTGAAGTGATCGCGGGTAGGGCCCGCTCCCACAGTGCAGATTCACCGAACTGTGGGAGCGGGCCCTGCCCGCGATTGAATTTCCGCTTCGGTAGAAATGCAGACCGCCGCTCAAACCGCCTGCGACTGAATCTTGCACTTCTGCAGCTTGGCGCGAATGGATGCAGCAATGGAATCTCTGTCGAGACCCACCTTTGCGAGCATGTCCGGCACCTTGCCGTGACTGAGGAATGCGTCTGGCAGACCAAGATTCAACACGGGGATGCGGTAATCCTCGCGCAACAGAAATTCGTTTATCGCTGCCCCGGCGCCGCCTTTCACCGAGTTCTCTTCGAGCGTGACCAGCAACTGGTGACGTGTGGCCATCTCACCGATCAGCGCTTCGTCCAGAGGCTTCACGAAACGCATGTCGACGACAGTGGCATCAAGCAGTTCTGCACTCTCCAGGGCGGTATTCACGAGGCTGCCGAATGCAAGAATCGCAACGGTGTGGCCCTTTCTGCGCACCAGCCCCTTGCCGATTGGCAGTGCCTCCATCTTGTCCTGAATAATGGCACCTGGTCCCTTGCCGCGCGGGTAGCGCACCGCTGCCGGGCCGCGATGACAGTAACCGGTGTACAGCATCTGTCGGGCATCGTTCTCGTTGCTGGGCGCCATGATGATCATGTTG
>MGYS01000040.1:6403-7529 GCA_001802565.1 Gammaproteobacteria bacterium RIFCSPLOWO2_02_FULL_57_10
GATCGAAACTGCCTGCGTGTGTCGGCCCGTCTTCGCCCACCAGTCCTGCGCGATCGATTGCGAAAAGCACATCGAGATTCTGCAGTGCGACGTCATGAATCAACTGGTCATAGGCGCGCTGCAGAAACGTGGAGTAGATGGCGACGACGGGTTTGAGTCCGTCGCAGGCCATGCCCGCAGCCAGCGTGACAGCGTGCTGCTCTGCGATGGCAACGTCGTGAAACTGTCCCGGGAATTGCTCGGCAAACTTGTCCATGCCGGAACCGGCGCCCATCGCGGGCGTGATCGCGGCCAGCAGCGGATCCCTGGCGGCCATGTCGCAGAGCCACTGACCGAACACGGCAGAGTAGGTCGGAGACTCGGGCTTTTTCAGGGCGGGTTTGGTCTTCTGTGGCTCGATCTTGTTCATCGCATGCATGCCGAAGGGGTCGCTCTCGGACGCCGAGTAGCCCTTGCCCTTCTGCGTGACGATGTGCAGCAGCTTTGGTCCGCGCAATTGCTTGAGATTGGTGAGGATGTTGATCAGCTCGGGGGTGTCGTGACCATCGACCAAGCCGATGTAGTTGAAGCCGATCTCCTCGAACAAGGTGCCGGGTGACACCATTCCCTTCATGTACTCTTCCGCGCGATGCGCTGCCTTGAGAGCGGGAGGAATCTTCGCCAGCACTTTCTTGCCGCCAGTGCGGATGAAATTGTAGGGGCGACTTGCCCACATGCGCGCGAAATAGCTCGACAGTCCACCGACGTTCTTGGAGATGGACATGTTGTTGTCGTTGAGAATCACCATGAAGTTCTCGTCGATGTCGCCCGCGTGGTTCAGCGCTTCGAAGGCCATGCCCGCCGTCATCGCACCGTCGCCGATGATGGCCACGGTATGACGCTCGATGTTCTGTTCGCGCGCGGCAATCATCATGCCGAGCGCTGCGCTGATCGAGGTGCTGGAGTGACCGACGCCGAAGCAGTCGTACTCACTCTCTTCGCGGCTCGGGAAGGCGGCAAGACCACCGGCCTGTCTCATGGTCAGCATCTGCTCGCGGCGTCCCGTGAGAATCTTGTGCGGATAGGTCTGGTGCCCTACGTCCCACACAAGTCGATCGTGGGGAGTATCAAAGACATAATGCAGCGC
>MGYS01000041.1:0-15885 GCA_001802565.1 Gammaproteobacteria bacterium RIFCSPLOWO2_02_FULL_57_10
CATCGCACGTTGATGGTGGACAGTCGCAACGCCGCGAACATCTCCTTCACCAACGTGCAGGTGGGCAGCGATGCGCTGCTGGGAGAACTGCACAACGGTTACGCGCTACTGGAGAGAACACTGGACATCGGCCGCATTGGTCTGGCTGCCGAGATGCTCGGCAACGCACAGGAAGTGTTCGATCGCATCATCGACTACCTGAAGCAGCGCGAGCAGTTCGGAGTGCTGATCGGTTCCTTCCAGGGTTTGCAGCACCGCGCCGCGCACATGTACAGCGAGCTGGAGCTGTGTCGCTCCGCCGTGCGCCGTGCGTTCGATGAGCTCGATGGTGAGCAGAATGAAATTCCGATCCTGGCCAGTATCGCGAAGACAAAACTCTCCGAGGTGTTGTGCAACATCAGCAACGAGGGAGTGCAGATGCACGGCGGCATCGGCATGACGGACGAGTTCGACATTGGTTTCTATCTGAAGCGTGCCAGAGTGGCTCAGGCGCTGTTGGGCGATGCGGCGTTCCATCGGGATCGCTACGCAACGCTGAACAGCTTCTGAAGAATGTCGCCGACTGTGACTGTGGGAGCGAGCCCTGCTCGCGATAGCCTTCTGTATTGAGCAGATGCACGGCAATCGCGGGCAGGGCCCGCTCCCACAGGGGTTGTCTCTACAACCGTCGACCCTGAATCAAGCGCACCAGCACCACCACCACCGCGATCACCAGCAGGATGTGAATAAGCCCGCCCATCGTGTAGGACGATACCAGTCCCAGCACCCAGAGTATCAGCAGAATAATTGCGACTGTTTCCAGCATTTGTCTTGTCCTTTCAAAAGTTCGTTGGTGCACCATTCTCGATTGAAGACACATCGCGGTCTGTACGCTAACAGACACGAAATACGTGCCACTTGTCACCCTCAAGCCCCCAGACGTGCGATAACGCACAGAACGACTCGCCCCCTGTCCGTATCCTTGCGCCATTGAATCCACCAGCCCGCAGAAGGTCGGCATTCAAGTCACATAACCCCACAGCAATACCTAATGGAGTACCGCATGAAAACAGGAATAGTACGATCAGGCCTTATCAAAACAGCAACGCCAGCCATGAGTCTTTTGGCGCTGGCCATGCTCAGCAGCCCGCTTGTGAACGCAGCCGACAACGGCTGGTACATTGGTGCCAACGTAGGCGAGTCAGTGACCGACATTGATGATGTGCGCATCACTGACCGTCTGGAAGCCCAGGGCTTTACCAGCCCGATCCTGACCGACAAGGAAAAGGACAATGGCCGCAAGGTGTTCGCGGGCTACCAGTTCAATCAGAACTTCGCCGTCGAAGGCGGCTACTTCAAGTTGGGCAAGTTCGGTTCCAACGTGGACATGAGCCCGAATTCCAATCGTCGTCACGATGTGAAGATGCGCGGCTTGAACGTCGACCTGGTCGGCATCCTGCCAATCACTGAACGCCTCTCTGCCTTCGGTCGAGCAGGTGTGATCTATTCTGATGTGCAGGAACGCTACTGGGGTTTTGGTCCAACGCCGTACGCTTCATACCGCATACGCGATCGCGACACGAGCGAGAAGTTCGGTGTTGGTCTGCAGTATGACCTCACTCCGAAACTCTCAATGCGTGTGGAAGCAGAGCGCTACCGTATAGAGCACGAGCGTGGCAGCTCAGGCAACGCCGATCTGTTCTCGGTCGGCCTCGTCTACCGCTTTGGTCAGAAGGCGGCGCCTGCTGCTCCGGTGAGCACACCAGTCGCGACACAGGCTCCAAGAGC
This sequence comes from Gammaproteobacteria bacterium RIFCSPLOWO2_02_FULL_57_10, assembly GCA_001802565.1. Taxonomy (GTDB): domain Bacteria; phylum Pseudomonadota; class Gammaproteobacteria; order Pseudomonadales; family Pseudohongiellaceae; genus UBA5078. Next base: position 1,768 of record MGYS01000041.1, read on the forward strand.
GGCCGCTCCTGCACCGGCCCCTGCGCCAGCACCAGCGCCTGAACCGGTTCGCGTCACGCTCTCTGCGGACTCGTTGTTCGGTTTCGACAGCGCTGTTGTATCACCGGCAGGCCGTGCAGAGCTCGACTCACTCGCCGCTGATCTGCGTGGCATCGACTACGACACGATTCGCGTGACCGGTCACACGGATCGCATCGGTGACCAGGCGTACAACCTGCGTCTGTCGAATGAACGTGCGATGGCCGTGAAGAACTACCTGGTTGAATCAGCCGATATCGCGGCTGCAACGATCACCACTCGCGGTGTCAACGGTTCTGAGCCAGTGACCACCGAGGCACAGTGCAGCAACCAGCTGCCCCGCGCGCAGTTGATCGCATGTGTGGCGCCGGATCGTCGCGTTGAAGTGGAAGTGACGGGTACACGTCCGCGCTGATGACGCACTGGCGCTACCGTCAAGGTAGCGCCAGGTTGTCAGCAAGACAGTCGCAAGAAAAAGGGAGGCCGAGGCCTCCCTTTTTCATTTCACGATTTCCATAACTGGGCTGGTCAGGAGTCCCGACGATTCTTCATGGCGAACTTCATGACGACATCCAGTGTCTCCATGAATTCACCGACCTTGATGGGTTTGGTGAGATAACGGAAGAAACCTGCTTCAATACCTTTTTCAATATCGCGTGGCATCGCGTTGGCGCTGAGGGCGACGACGGGAATGGCGGCGGTTCTGGGATCTGCTGCGAGAATCTCGAACACGCGAAAGCCGTTGATGCCCGGCAGATTTATGTCCATCAGTATCACATCGGGTTGGTGAGCCAGCGCCATTTCCACGCCGGTGATGCCATCCACTGCGCTGAGCAGGTGAATGTCGGGTCGACGTGCGATCAGATCCTCCACCAGCATCAGGTTGGCGGGATTGTCTTCGACATACAGCAGGGTGTGCTGATCGGTGGTGTTCTCATCGCGCTGATGAATGATGATATCGGAGCTGACAGTGTCGACCTGTGTCGACAGACTCACGTTCAGGTCGACCCAGAATGTGCTGCCTTCACCGGGAACACTGTTGACACCGATCTTGCCGCCCATCAACTCGACAAGACGCTTGGTCATCACCAGGCCTATGCCGGTGCCTTCGACTGCATGCAATTCCTGTCCAAGGCGATTGAATGGCTGGAACAGTTGTTCAATCTGACCGGAAGAGAGGCCGACACCCTTGTCTTCAACGCTGATACGCATGCGTTTCTTGCCGATGACGTTGCACGTCACGGCGACCGAGCCATTGGGGCGGTTGTATTTGATTGCGTTGGACAACAGGTTGATCAGAATCTGCTTCATGCGGGTGCGATCAGCGATGATGTAGCGGGTTTCTTCAATCTGCGGAAAGCTGACACTGATATCCAGTTTGCGCGCCTGCGGTTCGATCATCGCCTGGACTTCCTGCATGATGAGTGCAAGCCCGATAGGCTCCAGTGATAGAGACAGCTTGCCCGATTCCACCAATGCCAGATCGAGGATTTCGTTGATCAGATCGAGCAGGTACCAGCCGGCCTTGAGTATCTGACTGATGCTGCGCTGTTGCGCCAGTGTGGGCGGCGGTGCGCTCGATTCCATCAATTGCGCGAAACCGAGAATGGCACTCAACGGTGTACGCAGCTCGTGACTCATGCTGGAAAGAAAATCGGACTTCGCCAGATTGGCGCGCTCTGCAGCGGCCTTGGCCAGATGCAGTTCGCTCTCCACCTGTTTGCGCTCGGCTTCGATCTGTTTGCGAGCGGTGTTGTCGGTGCCAATCAACAGGTAACCAATGATGGTCGCATGCTCATCGCGTAACGCGGTGACCGACACGATGGCGGGTAATCGAGTTCTGTCCTTGCGAACATAGGTCAACTCGTAGATATCCTCTATCCCGCGCGAGGCCTTGAAGACCAGGGATTCGAAACCGGGCTTGATCGGCACACCGAGTTCCAGGCTCAACGCTTTGGCACGCGCGATGATCTCCAATGCATCGGACAACTCCGAGGGCGTGACCTTGTTCATCACTTCTGCTGCGCTGTAGCCCAGCATGCGCTCGGCCCCGATGTTGAAAATCTGGATCACACCGTTCTCGTCCGTCGCGATGCTCGAGAAGTTGACGCTGTTGAAGATGGCATTCTGCAGGGCGACGGTCTTGAGCAGCGCGTCCGGACGTCCGGTGTCCGCCCCTGTTGAGGAATTGTTACTGCTGGTCTTGTGCGAGTCGGGAGTGCCCGATGCTTCAATGGGTGTCATGATCGATCGGTTCCCTGCTTGTGTGAACTGGGTGTGGGTGAACTGGCGCTGTCGTCACGGCGTTGACGGACATCCGCCAGTAATCGTCTGGTTTCGGCCTTGACCACTCCATAGCACTCGCAGGTGGCCGCTTCGAGTCCTTCGCGCCGCAATACAGAGATGTGCCCGCGTCGGGAATTGATGAGTCCGGCGCGCTGCAGATTGCCAGCCGCCTCCGTGATGCCCTCGCGTCGCACGCCCAGCATGCTCGCCACCAGTTCCTGGGTAATCACCAGCTCGTTGGATGAGCTGCGATCCAGCGTCAGCAAGAGCCAGCGACACAGGCGTTGCTCGACCGAGTGATGGCGGTTGCACGCAGCGGCCTGACTCATTTGCGTCATCAGTGCCTGGGTATAACGCAGCAACAATCCCTGCATGAAGCCGCCACGACTGAACTCCTGCTTGAGCAGTCGTCCTTCCAGTCGATAGGCATAACCGGCAGTCTGCACTACCGCAGAGCTCGAAGTGGTGTCGCCCCCCATGAACAGTGCCACGCCTACCACGCCTTCGTTACCGACGCCTGCCGTCTCGGCCGATGCGCCGGATTCGGTCACATAGTGCAGGGACACGATGCTGGTGGTGGGAAAGTAGGCGTGGCGCATCTGTTGTCCGGGCTCATACAACATGTCGCCAAGCGGCATCATGACCAGTTCGAGATCGGGCAGCAGGCGCTCGTAGTCTGCCGCAGGCAGTGCCGCGAGCAGATGATTCTGATTCGGACAATGCTTGCCGTGCAAAGACTTGTCGCCTTTCAAGGTTGAGATACTCATGGCTTTTCCAGTACCTCCACGCCGATGCCGCGATACCCGATGAAGCAGGAGAATTCGTTGAACATGGGTTGGCCGCTGACGCGAAAGGTCTGCTGTACCCCGTCCTGATTGATGCGACTGAAGGAGAAGTCGAGAAACGGTTGCCGCGCCGCGATCTTTGCCTGCAACACCGCACGCTGTTCCTCGTTCCAGCCATCGGGCTGGGCGACGCTGGTGCCGGCCAGAGAGTCAACCTTGATACCAAGCATCTCCAGTACAGGTCCGGAGACCTTGGTGAACTTGCCCGCTTCGTCCTGCTCCCAGTACCAGTCGGCCGCCAGTTCTGTCAGGCTGCGAAAGCGCGCTTCACTTTCCCGCAACTCTGCCGTGCGTTCCGCGACTATCTGTTCCAGTGACTTGTTGTAGTTCGCCAGCTTCTTGTACAGCAGACGCACTTCAAGCACGTTGCGAATGCGAGTCTTGACCTCGGCAAGATCGAAGGGCTTGCTGATGAAGTCCTTGGCACCCGCCAGCAGAGCCCGCATCTTGTGACCAGGCTGTGCGGTGAGCACGATGACGGGGAGATAGTGGTCGACCTGATTGGTCTTGAGTCCTTCCATCACCTCGAATCCATCCATGTTGGGCAACTGCAGATCAAGCAGTATCAGGTCGTAATTGTTCTTGCGGTGCAGCGCACAGACTTCTTCAGAGTTCATGGTCGAAGACACATTCGTGTAACCGGCCTCCGCGAGCAGCATTTCCAGCAGAGTCACATTGGACTCCTGATCGTCGACGATCAGTATGGTGGCATTGAGTATGTCATTTGCCTTCAACATCATGGTGATTTCCTGGACGAACCATGGCAACTGCCGGACTGTTCCGACAGTACTGGTCGTGTTGGTTGAGCGACTTCGCGCGGATGAAAGGCAGGAGTTTCAGCCTGAGGAAATGGCTGGCTGCGTCGTGGGCCGGTTACTCAGCATTAGACAGCAGCGACTGTCCGATAGCCATCTTAATCGGCGCTACCTCGCTCCTCAGTGCGGTGACGAACAGTCCTCGGCATGCGATGCGCACAAACTTCCATTCCTGAATCATTTCATGAACGACAAGAGGATCATTCCCATGATCAAGTCCGGCAAGAAACTGCAAATCCACACCCTGGTAACCCGCCTGATGATCGGCGGCGCACTGGTATTCGCACTGGCCGCTTGTGCCAGCGCACCACTTCCGCCCACAGAAGAACTGCAGGCGGCCGAGCTGGCCATCAGAGGTGCTGAGCAGGAACGCGTGGCTGATTACGCTCCCCAGGACCTGAAGCAGGCGCACGACAAACTCAGCGCAGCGCGTGTCGCGGTGCAGGACGAAGACATGGTATTGGCCCTGCAACTGGCGCATGAATCCCGCGTCAGTGCCGAGCTGGCTTCTGCGAAGACAGCACAGAGAAAGGCCAGGGAAGTGAACGAAGAGATGCAACAGAACATCACGATTCTGCAACAGGAAATTCAGCGCAACACAGGAGTCAGACAATGAGAAGCTTGAAAACAAACGATCCGATTACATCAAGTCGCACTCCGCAGTTTCGCAAACTCTTCACGGTGGGTGCGGCCATGTTGTTGATGGCGGCATGTGCCACTACGCCAACGGCACCGTCCGGTTCTGCCGAAGTGCGCTCGAAACTCACCATGCTGCGTACCAATCCCGAACTGGCCAGTCGTGCTCCGATTGAGATCCAGGCAGCTGAACTCGCAGTGGTCGCAGCCGAACAGCCCGAGAGCGATCTGGTGATGGCGCGGCACCTTGTGCTGATCGCTGATCAGAAGGTCGACATTGCCAGCGCGTGGGCGCAGAGCCGACTGTACGAAGATCAGCGTACCGATCTGACTGCTCGCACGGAAGCTGTGCGACTTGACGCCCGCACTCGCGAAGCGGATCGCGCTCGCAATGATGCCGCGAATGCCCGCACCCAGGCCAGCGTGGCTCGCTCTGACGCGAACAGCGCGCGCAGCGACACCGATTTTGCACGCCAGCAGGCGGCGATTGCCCGCAGTGCTGCAAGCTCTGCGAACTCCGATGCCAATGTGGCGCGTCGACAGGCCGCCACTGCCCGCACGGATGCCGACGTAGCCCGTGATCAGGCGGCTGCTGCGCGCTCTACAGCGGACGCAGCACTGGATCAGGCCGCGATGGCACGCGCCGCAGCGAACTCAGCGCGCAATGCCACTGCTGTCGCACAAGGTCAAACCAGTGCGGCGCGCAGTGATGCCGACGCCGCTCGTGCAGAAACCGAAGCGCTGCAACGCCAGATCAATGAATTGAACGCATTGGTGACTGATCGTGGCCTCGTCGTGACACTCGGTGATGTATTGTTCGAGACAGGTAACTCGGAGCTGCGCGGCGGCACACCTAACAACCTCGACAGGCTGGCTGCCTTCCTGAACGAGTTCGATACTCGCACGGTGATGATCGAAGGCCATACCGACAGTGTCGGCGATGACGTCTCCAATCAGAATCTGTCACAGCGTCGTGCAGACTCCGTGAAGAACTATCTGGTGATGCAAGGTGTGGTTGGTTCACGCATAACGGCAGTCGGCATGGGCGAAGGCTCGGCGATTGCGAGCAATGATTCGCCGACCGGACGAACGCAGAACCGTCGCGTGGAAGTGATCATTTCCAATCAGTAGAACACATCACGATCTGTGGGAGCGGGCCCTGCCCGCGATAAAGTGCCATGAAGAACTTCAACAGGGCACTTTATCGCGGGCAGGGCCCGCTCCCACATGGGTCGGTGTAAGACTGAGAGTCAGATTGCCGTCGGATCTATCATGCGCAACGTGGCACGGTAGCTTTCGATGTAGTCACCGCCGAGCCGCACTGCCTGTTGGGCATGCACGAGCGCCTGGTCACGCTGACCCAGCTCGTACAGGATGTTGGCGAGATTGTTGTGCGCGGGAGCGTAGTCGGGGTGATGCTCGATGACCTTGCCGAACTGCTCTGCTGCTGCAGCGAGATCATTGTCACTGTAGAGAAGATTGCCGTAGCCCATCAGCAGATTGCGATCCGTGGGCCACTGTTGCAGGCCGCTGACATAGCCAGGACCGATCAACTCAAGAGGATTGTTCTGCTCGAGGGCAGCGAGTGCGCTGAAGTAAGGAATGGGTTCGGCAACTGCGGGCATTACTCCTGGTTCCAGTGCCAGTATTGCCCAGTATTCGGCGCGTGCCCAGGTGCGCTCGAATGTCGAGAGCGACATGACATAGTTCTCAGTCATTCCCGAATTGAGGGTCAACTGGCGCTCTGCCAGATCGAAGCCTTTCACCACGGCGAAATGCCACTGGGGATACCAGTCCATTCCCAGATTCTGCAGGACCAGCACAGGATGCCCGGCGGCGACTTCGCTCAGCAGGGCTTCGAGTGTGGGTGTGATTTCATAGGCGAGACGACCGTGGCGACGGGTGGCCGCCATCATCTCGATCTGAAAGGAACCTTCGCGCTCAGGGACGTAGACCATGGGCACCAACTGCTCGGGTGTCACGGTCACGCCGCTGGCGCCCAGCATGATCGCCAGCGCAGCGGGGCCGCACTGGTAAAGATCCTGAGCAAAAAAAGGCACCTGGCTCAACAAGACAGGTGCCAAAAGGGATTGCGGTGTCTGCTGCCAGAGGGCAGCAGACTGTGGTGCAGTAGCGCAGGCGTTCAACAGAACCGTGACAGCCAGGCCGGACAACAGCCTTTTACACTTCCTCGAATGCCCGTTGATCATCAGATCCTGGGGAATACATCAGTCGCGCCAAGCAGATCCAGCAGAACGAAGATCAGAATCACGCCGACCACGATGCCGACGACGCTGCCACCGGCAGGCAGTTGTGCAAGCTGATTCTGGATCTGCAGCAGTTCGCTCTCGGTCATGCTGTTGATACGCGAGTCGATGTCGGTGGGGCTCACGCCGTAACCAAGCATTGCTTCGCGTACGTCATCACGCGCCATGAAGGAGCGTACGTCGTCACGTTGCATCTGCAGCTCTGCCTGCATGGCGAGTTCCGATGTGGAAACGACATCAGCCATGGCGGGAGCCTGGATACCGGCAGTCGCGATCAGGACTGCCATTGACAGGGCACCGGGAGCCTTCAGGAATCGGGAAAATTTCATACGTAAACCTCTATGGGGGATTGAGTTACTGCGCAGTGATTGTCCGCAGCGGTTGCTGGGGGGCCACTTACTGATGCTCAAGTTAGCAGATCGGAAGGGGAGTTCCGTACGGTAGACCACAGAGAGGAGGTTATGTGTGGGAGCGAGCCTGCTCGCGATTGAAACAACGTCAATGCGTTCAATCGCGGGCAGGGCCCGCTCCCACACAGGGAGAGGTTCATTTCTTCGATTCAGTGATGGTGGCGTACAGCAGTTCCTTGCTCATCAGTTGCAGTTGTCTGGCGTAGCCAAGATTGCGATTCTGGATCATGCCGACGAACACCAGGTCTTCCACCGGGTCCACCCAGAACCACGAGCCTGCAATGCCCCACCACCAGTAGCTGCCTTCCGACATGCCACCGTTCTTCGACGGGTCCATCACCACGGCGAAATCCAGACCGAAGGCATTGCCTGCGTAGCCGGGAATCTCTGTCATGCCACCGGGCAACTGATTGGCACGCATCTGATCGACACTCTCCTGCGTCAGAATGCGCACGCCATTGAGTTCGCCGCCGTTGCCAAGCATCTGCGCGAACTTCATGTAGTCGGATGCCGTGGAGGTGAGGCCCCCACCACCGGAGAGGAAAGGCGTCGGCTCGATGAACGCTTCATTCTCGGGACTGCTCAGGCCATTCGGTCCGGACGTGTATTCGCGGGAAAATCTGTCGGCCTTCTCCTGACCGACGTAGAAGCGTGTATCCACCATGCCCAGCGGCGCGAAGATTCTTTCCTGCAGGAAGTCATCGAAGGACTGACCGGACAGCACCTCCACCACATAACCCTGCACATCCACGGAGACGCTGTAGTGCCACGCGCTGCCCGGTTGTTGACGCAGGGGAATCTGCGCGAGTTTGTCTATCATGTCTTTCAGTGTGGAGTTACCGTCGAGCACGTTGACCTGCCCGTACATCGTGTCGACCTGCGAGCGTGAAAACGCACCATAGGTCAGGCCACCGGTGTGGCTCATCAGTTCGCGCATCGTCATCTTGTGATGGGGTTCTTCGGTGATTGGAATGCCGTTCGGGCCGTCTTCCTTCGCCACCTTCAGATTGGTGAACTCGGGGATGAATTTCTCCACCGGGTCATCGAGGCTGAACTTGCCTTCTTCGAGAAGAATCATCAGCGCCACGCCGGTGACGGGTTTGGTCATGGAGAAGATGCGGAAGATGGTGTCATCCGCCATGGGCACCTGATTCTCCAGATCCTGATAGCCGTAGGAATCGAGCTGCACCAGCTTGCCTTCGCGCGCCACCATGGTGACGATTCCGGCCAGGTTGCCCTTGTCCACTTCGGCGTGCATGCCTGCGTTGAAGGCCGCCAGACCGGAGCTGCTGATGCCGACCTCTTCGGGTGCCACCAGTGCCAGATTGCGCTCGGCGGATTGTGCGTGGACCGCTTGTGTGTAAACCAGGGTAGAGACTGAGAACAGCAGCGCCAATCCTGTGCGCTGCAATGTGATGCCTAACGTTCTGATCGATTGATGCATGGTTACCCCCAGCGTCGCCATGTGATGTGAAATCCGTGCCGGATGTAACCACATTCTGGAACGGATCACAATTGCGCCGACCCTGTGGGAGCGGGCCTTGCCCGCGATTGGTTTTGCCCATACAGAATGGAGGGGGAGTCAGATCGCGGGCAGGCCCGCTCCCACAGGAATCCTATCAAGAGCAGGCCGGTGCGGGCGGGGAGAGTGAGTATTGCAGAGATAGACAATGCAGAGGTCGTGCAGAGAGAGGGAGCAGGAGCTTGCCCGGCCGCAAGCTCCCGGAAGGAGAGTTCGTTTACAGCTCTGCGTGCAGTTCCTCGATCTGGGCAGAAATCCAGCGTGTGACGCCCTCGTGGGGAATCAGACCCATTTCATCGGCGACATAGTCGAGTCCTTCCAGCACATCCGCGTACGGGCCGAAACCATGCACGCGGTAGGGAATCACGATCGCGGTGCCGCCTGTCGCACTGGAGTTGGCCACGAATGCCTGCACTTCCTGTTCGGCAGCGACGCGTTTTTCTTCCCAGTCTTCACGCAGCGTCGCAACTTTCACGCTGCGGAACTGGTGCGCGGCGCGAATCACTTCCGCACGGGCATCGATATAGGCCAGCCAGCGCTCGTTCTCGGCATCGTCACCGGGACCATGCGCCAGAATCAGCACGTCTTCCTGGGCGGGGTTGGTGCTTAATGCTGTGGCACGGGCGAGCAGCACGTCACCCATCTCCTGGGCTTCGGCCAGGCCCGGTTTGCTCAGTGCGAAACGGGCATCGGTATCGATCTGCCAGAACTCCATGCTGTGGCCCATTGCGGCCATGGGTGTGGGCGCGTGGGTGTCTGGGGAGTGAGTGTGGGAGCTTGCCTGCAAGCGATCGCGAGCAGGGCTCGCCCCCACAGAAGCATTTTCGTGGGCATGGCTCGCTCCCACAGAGTGATCGTCGCGGGGCGGGGCGCCTTCCTTCATGCCGAGAATCTGTTCGGTGCGCTCGTACCAGCTCTCGCCGCTGATGAACAGGCGCACGACGGCGATCCTGCTTGCCCCGCGTTGCTCCAGGCGCGTCACCGCATCCTGCATGGAGACGGCATCTGCCATGCCGAAGGCAACTTCCAGAGTGTGTTCGTCGGCCAACGGAGCAACTGTATCAAGGACACCCTGATTCCACTCCGGTGAGCCGCCGTGAGCCATGACCAGCACGCCCAGGTCGTTCGTTTCCTGTGCCGTGGTGGTCAATGACCATGCGAGACTCAGTGCCATAAGGGTCGGACGGAACATATTCTTCATGACTCCAGATTCTCCGTTATTGCGCTTTTGATTGTGTGATCGACCTGATGATTCAGGAACTACAGGTTCAAAACATGAAAGATCAGAACTCATAGTTCACCCCAACACGGAAGTTGGTGCCAGGTGCCTGCGCTTTGGCGATGTTGTTCGCATCTGTTGCAGCCAGACCCTTGATGTTGCTCCAGCGCGCATATTCCTCGTCGAAGACATTGAAGATGCCGACGCGCAGTGATGCACCTTCTGTCAACTGATAGCTGCCGATCAGATCGACGAGGCTGTAGCTCTCGCCCGTCACGCGATCCGGCGCCGACACGCGGTCCTGCTCGCCGACCAGCGTCAGCAGTGTCTCCACGCCCCAGCGCCCGCTGTTGGCGTCGTAGCGCGCACTGAATACACCAGTGACGGGATCGACGGAGTTCAGCGGGCGATCTGTGTTCTCGTCTTCACCGCGTGACCACGCGATCGACGTGCGCAGTTGCCAGTTGTCACTCGCCTGCCACAGCCCGGTGACTTCCGCGCCGTAGATGTGGGCCTCGCCGATGTTGGCATCCTGGAACAGGCTGATGCCGTTCACGGTGCCGATGCTCTGACTCTCGATGAAGTTGTCATAGGCGTTGTTGTAGAGTGCGAGGCTGATGCTGGTGCTGTCGAAGTTCGCGCGAACACCGGCTTCGATGCCGCGACTGGACTCCGCTTCGAGATCCGGGTTCGGCACCGTCGCGTAGCCGTGCCCCAGATTGACGAAGGCCTGGTTCGATTCATCGAAGTTCGGTGGTCGATAACCTTCCGCGTACTGCGCGAAAAACGACGTCGTGTTGCTCAGATCGTAGATCATGCCCAGATTGAGGGATACCTGCTCCTCCTCGACATCCACGACGTCAAACCCTCCGAAGTTGCTGATGTCGCCACCGCCATTGAGCAGCGCGTCCTTGTGCGGATTCATTTCATAATGGTCGTAGCGCGCACCTGGAATGACGGTGAAGCCGCTGCTGCCAAGAGTGATCTCATCCTGCAGGAAAATACCGGTGCGTGTTGTGGTCGTGTCCGGGAACGTCTTGTTCGGGAATACCTCGGGCTGCGCCATCGGGTAGCTCGGAATGTTGCAGCTCACCGCGCCGGTGGAGATCTGCGTGTCGCAGCGGTGACGAGGACGCTCTGTCTCCGTGCGATCCACGTTGAAACCATAGATCATCGCGTGCTGCGCGCTGCCGGTTTCCAGCGTTTTCGAGAGCAGCAGTCCGGCATTGGTGGTTTTCTGATTGAACTCGAAATCGCTGAACCGTTCCGCTGGTGTACCTCTGAATGTTGCCGGATTGGCGCGGTTGATGAATGCATAGCTGGTCAGCAGTTGCTCGCTGAATTGTTCGGCGTCGGTGCGCTGCCAGTGCAGTTGCGTTTCCATCGTGTCGGCGAATGCACTGTCGAGAGTCCAGGTGTGCGCGAGACTCGCACGCAGACGATCCGTCTCGTCGCTGCCTTCAGAGCGCAGCACTGACGTCGTCAGCTCGGAATCCATGCGTGTGTCGATGAGCTCTGCGGAGGAATCCACCGTGAGACGCAATTGATGCGTCGCGCTCGGTGTCCATACCGTTTTCACCATCCAGTTGTCTGACTCGCCATCCTGCGGATTCAGTTTGCCACTGCCATTGATCTCGCTCTCACCGAACTGGCGGCGCGTGTACTGCACGACCGAGCCGAGATTACCTTGCTGAAAGGCGTAGGTCAGTCCGCCCTTGTAGTGATCGTTGACACTATTGGCAGAGCTGCGCAACGAGAAGGCAGAGCTCTTGCCTTGGGCAAGATAGTCCTGCGGGTCCTTGCTGCGCAGAATCACCGCGCCGCCCATCGCATCCGCACCGTACAGTACCGAGGCCGGTCCGCGAATGATTTCCACCGCACGCAGATCATCCACTTCAAACGCATCCTTGCCATATGAAGCTGGGCCCGCCGCGTAGATATCGCTGCTGCGAATGCCGTCGATCACGGTCAGAACACGATTGCCACCGATGCCGCGAATCACGAAGCCCTGATTGCCGCCACGGCTTGCGGTGTCCATGGAGAGACCAGGCTGGAAGCGGGTGATGTCGTTCAGGTCTTCAGCGAGTTGCTCTTCGATGTCGGCAGCACTGACGACTGAAACAGTTCCGGCGATGTCTTCCAGCGTGCGAGGCAGCAATGTGGCAGTGACAATCACTTCCTCGATGTCGCGTTCGGATTCGTCGGCAGCAAAAGTGGTGCTCGCCAGCATGCAGCAGGCAATGCCGACAGTGAGACGCCGTTTTTGAAAGGGCAGTGGAAAAGTTGGCTTGTGGGGTGTGGCAGCGTGCATGGGGCTCTCCTGAAACTTAGGGAGAGTCTGGCTTGCTGCCTGGAAGTCGCGCGTCAGCTGGGATTCTGACGGTCAACAGCATTGAGTGGCTGGCTGGACTCGGTGGTTCTGTTAATCAGTTATTTGGTCAGTATCAGTTTCTTGTTTGCGGTAATCCGCAGGGTGTAGCGCTCTCCGTTGTGGATGATGGTCAGTTCGCCTTTGGGACCCAGCAGGCGTGAGCTGCTGACTTCACCGGAAGAGGCCTGACCGATCACTCGAGGGTCTGGTGTCGTTTCGGTCATGATCATTATTCCTGTTGCGGTGCTGCGGCCAATCGCCACACTCGTCACCTGCGAAGCATGATAATGGCGTTTTTTCTAAAACGCAAATGCGAAGCATTCTTATTTGCAGAAATGCTCATGTGGGAGCGGGCCCTGCCCGCGATCGAGTTCCTGGGCACTTCGGGACATGAGGATCAATCGCGAGCAGGCTCGCTCCCACAGGTTACTGCCGGGCATCCCACTCTTCCCGGCGGGCGCCGGCCAGAATGCCTTCGAGGCCATAGTTGCCCTCGTGGCAGGAATACTCATACATCATCTCGCCCGGCGCTCTGCGCATCAGCGTCAGCTCTTCGGTGAAGGGCTGTGTGTACACCAGCGGATCGGTCACGGTGACCGAGTAGAAGATCTCGTCTTCACTGACGATTTCGAAGCGCTCGGTCAGCTCCAGTTGATCGGTGGAAATCAGCCGGAAGTGGGAAATCTCCGGGCGGAAGTTCTTCGTGTGGACTACCAGAGTGTCACCCTCCCAATGTCCGACGGCATCGCCCATCCAGGTCTTGTGCGCGCCCGGATGATGCTCCTCGTTCAGCCGGATGATGCGCGCGTCGTGCACCATCTCGCCCATGATCATCACGTAGTCCTTGTTCTGCACGATCTGGAAATTGTTGTTGTACGGAGTGACTGTCATCGGCGGGATGCCGCGTGACAGGCAGCGATCTCCGGCGGTGCGCCCCTCGGGGCCGTCCGATGCATCCAGGCCTCTGGCGCGATACTGCCCGTAGATGTCCTGGCTGCGGCCATCCTCGCGGAAGGGGAAGCGGCCATTGGGCGGATCGACGATCATGGACGTGCGGTACTCGCCCTTCACCCGGAGCACGTTCACGAACACGTCGCTGAAATTGATATCGGCTTCCTGTCCGATTGCCCCGCCGACGGGAGGAGGCTCGCGATCGCCCTCCAGCGGCTGAGCTTTTTCACGCTCGAAGTCGCGGGCTTCCTGTTCCAGAGCCCGCACCTCGGCCTCGGTGTAGGCGCGCTGCTCGCCCAGAGCCACAGGGCGCTCGATCGGCGTCTGCGTGGTGTTGTGCCACAGCCCCTGCAGGTCGGGATGACCGTGCTCGGTACGGGGGATTATCCAGTCCGTCTCCGCCCCGCTGACATGCAGGGAGGATAGAAACAGGCCTGAGATAATGGCGAGCGGCAGAAATTTCATTGCGCGTGGTTCCGGCTGGTAGATAGCAGGCTGATCGTTAATGGGGCAGAAAAGTAGACAGATTTGCCGTCGATGTCCACCTCCACCGGGCATGCGACCGTCAGGTAACGGATTTCTTTGCGGAATGTTTGATCCTTGACAAGCTCCCGCCGCGCGGCCATCATCGCCGCCCATGAATACCCCACGACACACAGAATTGATGAATTCGTTTTATTGGTGGCCTGAATCTTCGGGTTGCCAGCAAGGGTATTTCTGACGAAAACCTGTGGCCGCCCTGGAGTCCGGCGGCACAGTGAATCAAGCTAGTTCAGAA
>MGYS01000041.1:15924-16243 GCA_001802565.1 Gammaproteobacteria bacterium RIFCSPLOWO2_02_FULL_57_10
AACCCGCAGTACACGAGTCCACCCGATCCCGGAGGCAACGCCCCAGGAACAACCACGGGAGCAAGAGGACTCGACCATGATCCCCGCAATAGAACCAGTAACCGCATCATCCACAACAGCGATTCCTGCGACTGACAGTCGCGTGATCGAGCAACTGCATTACATCACCCGTGGTGGCGTGCGCCTGCAGCGCTCCATTCAGCGCTGTCACTATGGCACTGCCATCGCGCAACTGCGCACGCAGCTCGATACGCAGCGCGGCGTGCTGCTCAGCTCCTCGTTCGAGTTTCCGGGGCGCTATACACGCTGGGACATCGGC
>MGYS01000041.1:16252-20108 GCA_001802565.1 Gammaproteobacteria bacterium RIFCSPLOWO2_02_FULL_57_10
CCACCACTGGTGATCACTGCGCGGGAGCGCTGCGTCGAGATCGAAGCGTTGAATGTGCGCGGAGAGATTCTGTTGCCGGAAGTGGAGCGTGCACTGAGTGCGGAAGCGGCTCTTGAGAGCCTGACAAGAGAAGGGTCACGTCTCACAGCACAAGTGCTGGTTGCACCGCAGGAGTTCGCGGAAGAGAGTCGCAGTCGTCAGCCGAGTGTGTTCTCCGTGCTGCGCGCACTCGTGCGCCACTTCGGCAGCGAGCGCGATGCCTACCTGGGCCTGTACGGCGCCTTTGCCTACGATCTCGCCTTCCAGTTCGAGCCCGTGTTGAAGCAGCAACGGCGTGATAGTGCGACGCGTGATCTGGTGCTGTATCTGCCGGACGAAGTGCTCGTCGCTGATCATCACACTGAAACGGCCAGCATCTACCGTTACGAATTCGTGTGTCGTCGCAATGCCACGGACGAGTCGTTGCTGGACACGACTGGCGGTTTTCGCCGCACAGGCGCGAGCGTGGCATTCGTTCCCGCGCTGCATGCGCCGCAGAAAAGTGATCATGCCGATGGCGAGTACGCCGACATCGTCCGTCGTGCCAAGGACTACTTCCGTCGCGGCGATCTCTTCGAAGTCGTGCCAGGTCAGGTGTTTCACGAACCCTGCAAGGACAAGCCATCGGAAGTCTTCACCCGCCTTCAGAAGAGCAACCCGGCCCCTTATGGCGCGCTGATGAATCTAGGAGAGCAGGAGTACCTGCTCGCCGCATCACCCGAAATGTATGTGCGTGTGCGCGGTCGTCACATCGAGACGTGTCCGATCTCCGGCACGATTGCGCGCGGTTCGGATGCAATAGGCGATGCGAAGCAGATTCTGGAGCTGCTCAACTCGGAGAAGGACGAAGCCGAGTTGTCGATGTGCACGGACGTCGATCGCAACGACAAGAGTCGCGTGTGCGTTCCGGGCAGTGTGCGCGTGATTGGCAGGCGCCAGGTAGAACTGTACTCGCGATTGATTCACACCGTCGATCATGTCGAAGGCACACTGCTGCCCGAGTACGACGCACTCGATGGCTTTCTCAGTCACACATGGGCGGTGACCGTGACCGGCGCGCCGAAGCAATCGGCGATGCAGTTCATCGAGAATCACGAGAAGTCGCCGCGTCTGTGGTATGGAGGCGCCATCGGTTGCATCGGCTTCGATGGCAATCTCAACACGGGGCTGACGCTGCGTGCGGCACGCATCAAGGATGGCATCGCGCAGGTGCGCGTGGGGGCGACGCTGTTGATGGACTCCGATCCCGAGGCGGAGGAAGCAGAGACGCGTTTGAAGGCCAGTGCGGTGCTCGCTGCCGTGCGGGGAGCTGCCAACACGAATCGTGCGCAGGCGAGCGTGCCCTTGGCGGATGGCAAAGATCTCAAGATATTGATGGTCGATCACCGCGATTCCTTCGTGCACAACCTCGCGAGTTATTTCCGCGAGCACGGCGTGCAACTGCAGACGCTGCGGCCGGCACTCGCGCGGCAGCGTTTGCAGAGTGAAGCCTTCGATCTTGTCATTCTCTCTCCCGGCCCCGGTCGTCCTGATGACTTCGGGCTGCGTGAGACGCTGGCGCTGTGCGAGCAGAAACGTGTTCCGGTGTTCGGAGTGTGTCTCGGTCTGCAGGGCATCGTCGAGTATTTTGGAGGTGAGCTGGGGGTGCTGGACGTGCCAATGCACGGCAAGCCCTCGACAGTCCAGCACAACGGTGGCGTGCTGTTCGCCGATGTGCCGGACCGCTTCACGGCGGGGCGATATCACTCGCTGCATGCGCGGCGGGTCCCTGACTGTCTGCAGGTGACGGCCAGCACGGAAGATGGCGTTGTCATGGCGGTCGAACATCGCACGCTGCCCATGCTGGCGGTGCAGTTCCATCCCGAGTCGATCCTCAGTCTGGACCATAATGCCGGACAGCGACTGGTGGCCAATGTTGTACACTACGCGCTTTCCCACAGTGATAGCCGACTTTCTGTGGGAGCGGGCCTCGCCCGCGATTGAACTCGCACAAGCATCGCGAGCAGGGCTCGCTCCTACAATGACAGGATCTTTTACATGCAAGAAAACGACACCAGCCAACGCTTCCTCTTCGACAACACCGACATTCGCGGCGAGATCGTGCGGTTGCGCAAGAGCTACGCAGACACGGTCACCGGCAAATATTACCCCGAGCCTGTGGCCAGACTGCTCGGGCAGTTTCTCGCCGCAACTGTGCTGCTGAGCACCACCATCAAGTTCGACGGCCGACTGGTGCTGCAGGCCCGCAGCAAGGGCCAGATTGCCCTGATGATGGCCGAGTGCACGAGTGCAGGAGAGGTGCGTGGCATCGCCCGCTACGACGAGACCCCCACGAGTGCAAAGTTCAGCGACCTGCTGCGCGATGGCACATTGGTGATCACTGTCGATACCAAGAAGGGTGAACCCTACCAGGGGATTGTCGAGCTGGAGGGAGAGTCGCTGGCGGAATGTCTGCAGTTGTACTTCTATCAGTCGGAGCAACTGGCATCGCAGTTCTACTTCGCTTCTGATCGCGATGGCGTCGCGGCGATGATGCTGCAGCAATTACCAGCTCAACTGAAGAAGGATGCGGATGAACGGTCGGCGCACTGGAGCCATTTCTCGACCCTGGCGCGTACACTTACGGATGAGGAATTGCTTGGGCTTCCCAACGCGGACATCCTGAACCGCCTCTACCATCAGGAAGAGCTGCGGTTGTTTGCCCCGAAGAGCCTGGTGTTCAAATGCAGTTGCTCGCGGGAGCGCACTGCGCGTGCGTTGTCCGCACTGGGCAAACAGGAGATCGATGAGCTCATTGCGGAGCGCGGCGGTATCGAGATCAGCTGCGAGTTCTGCGCCACCGAATACAACTTCGGCCCGGGAGAACTCGCTCTACTGTTCGAGCAGTCGGGAGAAGGCCCACCCCACTGAATGTGGGAGCGAGCCCTGCTCGCGATTGCCAGTTTTGCGGCGCCCCATGCCAAAGTCTGGCGAAATCCACGAACAGACACTGTTCATGGGCTGGAGTTGAGCTGAATATCGTTTTGATATCAATAGGTTGTCGCATATTAGAGACTGGCGCGCATCTTGCTCAGTCATTAGGGTTCGATCACAGAAAAATCTGCTGCGAGGGGAGTACAAGATGAGTACAGGGGTGGTGTGGATAGCGATTTGCGGAATTGTCGGTTGGGTAATTACCGTCTGGATACAGGCCAGACATGGTTATCCAATCGAAGGATCATTGGGACAAAAAATCTATCCGGGTGGCAAAGACGCCGAAGCCACGAAGAAGCTGCTCGAAGCCGAGTTGGCCGCGCGCGATCAGACCATTGCCAATCTGAAAGAGCGTGTCGAGATACTCGAGCGCATCATCACTGACAGCTCCGGCCATCTGGGCGCGGAGATCGAGAGACTCCGCGCGTAGGTTGAAAAGTCGCGTAGTGGGAGCGGGCCCTGCCCGCGAAGGGATGTGTCGCAGAGCCAATCGCGGGCAAGGCCGGCTCCCACAGGGAGATGCAGCTCTCGGGTTACTCCGCCTCGCGTGCGTGCCGGTAGCTCATCCAGATCAGGAACTGCAGGCCGAACAGCAGCGACGCGCCCACCAGATGGAACGGCTGAATGAAGGCGGGCATACCGAGATGGCCGAGAGTGGCGCCAGAGCTGATCGCAATCACAATCACGCCCAGCATTGTGGCAGTCAGGCGCGTCAAGGTGTGCTGCCAGCCCAGTGACTGCACCAGCAGCCACGCCAGCCAGAGGTTGGAGAACAGCACCACGGCCGAGAAGCTGCGGTGCACATAGAAGAACCACGGGAAAGCGTCTACCCAGGCTGAGCGCT
>MGYS01000041.1:20150-43666 GCA_001802565.1 Gammaproteobacteria bacterium RIFCSPLOWO2_02_FULL_57_10
ACCGCGTAGAGCAGTGTGCCTACGATCGCCAGCGCCATCAGCATGTGTAGCGTGATCATGCCTGCCTGCAGATTCGAGGCCACGACGCGGGCACCCAGCCAGCCCTGGAATCCCACCATCAGAAACGCCGCCACCGAGGCGATGAATATGGCGCGGTCGTGATGCCGCACGGACCAGGAGTAGATGGCCGTCAGCAGAATCAGAAAGCCGATTGTCACGCCCGTGAGGCGGTTCAGGTACTCGGTCCAGGTCTTGACCACGTTGAACTCGGTTTCCGCGTAGCCCAGGTCGGCGTAGATCTCCTGATAGTTGGCCGGCAGTTGTTCGACGCTCGTTGGCGGAATCCAGCTGCCGAAACAGGTGGGCCAGTCGGGGCAGCCCATTCCCGCACCGGAGGCGCGCACGCTGGCGCCCACCAGAATCAGGAAGTAGACAGCCGCGAGTGTGATCCATGCCATGCGGCGGTAGCGGGCAAGGTTGTGGGAGTCTGCGGTGGTATGAGTCATGAATCTGCTTCGTGGAGTATGTGTTCGTTGGTTCGTATCGAAGGTGGATACGCTGCAATCGGAATGCGGATCACCGGATTGATGGCTGGGGATGGTGACAGATCAGCGTTGCAGCGGTCAATTGCCCATTGCGCGCTGCAGCACCTGCCCGAGTCTCATGCCTGCCAGGGTCACGCGGTCTTCCGCAATCGCGTGCATGCGTCCCGTGTAGTCGTCATCCAGCGTGAAGCTCGGCAGGGAGGTGCTGCGGCTCTCGCTGCGCAGGACGGCCGCCTTGATCTCGTCCGGGTAGACAAACTCGTGCATGAGCTTGCGACTCTCCTGCAACCACGAGGAGGTGTTCGGGCTGACGGTATTCAGGTCGGTCTGCCGCACGGTCGCGATCATGCGCAGCAGGGTG
The DNA here is from genome assembly GCA_001802565.1 of Gammaproteobacteria bacterium RIFCSPLOWO2_02_FULL_57_10. Taxonomy (GTDB): domain Bacteria; phylum Pseudomonadota; class Gammaproteobacteria; order Pseudomonadales; family Pseudohongiellaceae; genus UBA5078. Next base: position 21,057 of record MGYS01000041.1, read on the forward strand.
TCGTCGAAGGGCTGTGAGCGCAGCGCCTCGTCCCAGATGGCATGCAGTGACCCGCCGCGCGTGTCGATGCCGTTACCACCCCGGTCACCTGTCGCAAACAGTTCCGTGGATACCAGTGCGCCCGAGTGCAGGGGCTGATGGATGTCGCCCACAAGGTGCAGCACCCAGCACAGCGCAACTGCACGTTGGGCGGCTGAACTGAGTGGGTGGCTCAGCTGTTCGATGTTGTAGTCCAGCGCCAGCATGATGTTGGTGGCGTCGCGCTCGTCCATGTTGGCGGCCGCGAACGGCGCTTCGATGGTGGGTAGCGGGTCGACCCCGACGTAGACGTTGCCCTGGATGCCACCGCCGCGCACCCAGGCGCCGTCGATCCAGTGCCAGTCGGGTCGGTTGTAGCGGATCAGATCATCGCCCTGAAAGCCGCGAGCCATGTCCGGCCAGATGGACGCCTGCCCCAGCAGCCAGCGCACTTGTTCTTCTTCGGTTGCGAGCATGACGGCAGCGGGCATCTGGTCGAGGAAGTCTTCCTGATAGCGCGGGTGCTGCTCGAGCATTTCGTGCAGGGCTTCGCGTGTTTCCAGCGACAGGCCTTCCCAGGCCACATAGGTGCTGAGGCGATGGGAGGTGGCGTCCCACGCGTGGGCGATTGAAGCGGCAGCGAATTGGTAGAGGAGGATGCTCAGCCAAGCGAGTGTGCGAACAGTCCTCATGCGAAGTACAAATAACGTCATCGGTTTTCAGATCCTGCTTGGCCGAATGCCTGTCAAGTGTGTCAGTGGAAAGTGGTGGCGAGGCCGGATTGTAGCAAACAAATTCGGTGGTAGAGTGCGACATATTGCTCAGGACGCGTGGCAGTATCGGAGCTGGCAAAGACAGCTTTCGGGAAGACTTTGCAAACACCGTTCTGGTGACGACGAGGCAGGACGCCTGTGCTATCCTTGAATCGTGTTAGTTCAAGAGAATTGGTGCAATTAAGACATTTCGATAAGGCAAGCCGCTATGAGCAAAAAGCAGGAAGAGACAGCATACCTGACCAAAGTCGTGATGAAGCGGGCCGTGAACAAAGGCATCAAAAAGGCCTCTCAGGAAGCCATGGAAACGGCGGGTTCACTCGTGGAAGTGGACGGTGACTGGGTGGTGAGACGCTACAAGGACGGTCGTCTGGAAAAGCTGCATCGTCTTCAGAAAATTTCCACCAAAGATATAGAGCAAAAGATCGTCCGGCTTAGATGTGACTAATCCCACCAAAAGATTACGTGTATTCGCGGGACCCAATGGGTCAGGCAAGAGTACCGTCATTGACGCAATACGCCGCGAAAAGATCGACGACAGAACGATAGATTTTGGCATATACATCAACGCGGATGAGATTGCTGCGAAGCTGCGTTCAGGTAGTTTTGAATTCTCCTCATTTCAACTTCCTCCCATCTCCCATCAGGATTTCGTTGCGATGGCCCTTGCAACAGGATTGGTCAATGATACGAATTTCTCAGAAGCAGATTTCCGCAGTAGTTTCCGTTTGAACGCTCTGGGTCAATTCATACTCCATGAACCACGTTGGCATGAAAATCTGGCTCAGATCATGGCCACGGTGATCAGGGAGAGGCTCCTGATTGCAGGAAGTAAAATATCCTTTGAAACAGTTTTTTCGCATGAATCCAAGCTGGACTACATGCGACGAGCCAAAGAAGCAGGTTACAAGATCTACTTGTACTTCATCGCCACTTAGAGCCCGGAAATCAATATCGCCAGGATTAAGGAAGTGCGAATCTGGCAGGGAGGTCATGATGTTCCAGAAGAAAAAATCAGAGCAAGATATTTGCGCTCGCTGGAATTACTCTATGACGCTGCAGAGTTGGCCTATCAGTCATACTTCTTCGACAACTCAGTGGATGGTGCAAGTCAGGGCATAAAACCGTTTGCCCACTTCAAGGTCATTCAAGGGAAAAAACATTGGGATGACATCAACGCCACAGATGTCCCAAGTTGATTCTATAGATATTATCTTGTGAAAACCTGATAGCTATCAGTGATACGCGAGAATCACTCACACCTCCAGCCATTCCCGGCGTACTTCTTCTGCCTGCAGCAGACTCGCAGGTGTGCCTTCGTAGACGATCTGCCCATGTCCCATCACATACAGTCGATGAGAAATACGCATGGCAATGGTGAGTTTCTGCTCCACAAGCAGGATGGAGACGCCGCGACTGGCGATCTCCTGCAACAACTGGCCGACCTGTTCCACGACTTTCGGCGCGAGACCCTCGGTGGGTTCGTCGATCATGATCAGTTCCGGGTCGCCCATGAGCGTGCGACACATGCACAGCATCTGTTGTTCGCCGCCGCTGAGAACGCCGCCCGCGACATCGGCGCGCTCACCGAGATTGGGGAACATGCGGAACATCTCTTCCATGCTCCAGCGCGAGGATCCTTTTCTGCTCTTCATTCCGAGCAACAGATTCTGGCGCACAGTCAGGCCTGGGAAGATGTCGCGATTTTCCGGCACGCAGCCGATGCCGAGTTGAGCGATTTCATAGCTCTTCTTGCCGGCGATCTGCTGTCCCTTGAACAGAATGGATCCTTTGGGTTCCACTTCTCCCATGATGGTCTTGACGGTAGTGGACCTGCCCACGCCGTTGCGACCGAGCAGGCTAACGATCTCGCCTTCCTTCACGTGAAAATTGACGCCGCGCAGGATGTGACTCTTGCCATACCAGGCGTTGAGATCGACGACTTCAAGCATGGCTTTCCTCTCCGGTGGTCACCACTTCGCCCAGATAGGCTTCCTGCACGCGGGGATTGCCGCGAATCTTCTCCGGCACGTCCGAGGCAATCACTTCGCCATACACCAGCACGGTAATGCGATCGGCGACGTCGAAGACGATGTTCATGTCGTGTTCCACCATCACCAGGGTCTTGCCTGCGGTGACCTTGCGGATCAGAGCCACGGCGTTTTTCGCTTCGCTGTGACTCATGCCGGCCACAGGTTCGTCTAGCAGGATCATCTCGGCGCCGCTGGCAATCGCAATGCCGAGTTCCAGCGCGCGCTGCTCCGCGTAAGCGAGTTCTCCTGCGGGAAAATTGCGGCGATCAAACAGGCCAATCTCTTCCAGCACCGCTTCGGCTTTTTCCGTGAGCGCTTTCTGTCTGCTCACGAGGTGCCAGAACGAATACTTGTAATCCATCGACCACAGCAGTGCGCAGCGAATGTTCTCGAACACGCTGAGCAGCGGAAAGATATTGGTGACCTGAAAACTGCGTGCCAGCCCCATGCGGGCAATCTCGAACGGCTTGCGGTTGTGAATGGGCACGCCCTTGAACAGGATGCTGCCTGAGCTGACGCTGTAGCGACCGCTGATCAGATGAAACAGCGTGGACTTGCCTGCACCGTTCGGGCCGATGATCGCGTGCTTCTCGCCCTGTTCGATGTTGAGAGAGACGTCGCGAATGATCGCGGTCTCGCCGAATTTCTTGTGTACGTTCTGCAGTTGCAGGAGGCTCATGATTGCTCTCCTTCCGACTTGCCCGCAGGCGGCATTGTGTTGGCAGCCGACCACGCATCGCGCAATCGCGGCAGTGTCAGGCGCAGTACGTAGAATGCCACGGCTGTGACGCCGACAAGCAAGGCCCAACTACCGTAACCATCGGGATTGAGTGCAATGCCGAGATAGACGAACTCGGTGCCGGACGCATGACTCATCTCGATCATCGCCACCATGCCGAGCAGAAACACTGCCCCCGGAATCGATGTCAGCGTGTAAGGCAGTGCCAGCAAGCGCAGCTTGCTCAAGTGCCAGGGCACGCGATGCATCATCAGGAAGCCGGTTAACCCGCGGGGCAGGAACATCACCGTCAACACGAACAGGATGCCGAGGTACAACATCCACAGCGTGGTGTAATTGCTCAGCAGCGAATTGATCAGCGTGAGCACGATCGCGCCAACGATAGGCCCGATGAAGAATCCCAGTCCACCGATGTAGGCCATCAGCAACACGCGCCCTGAACTCGCGGCGTTGAGATTTTCCTCGGTGAGAATCTCGTAGTTCACCGCGAAAAGTCCGCCTGCGATACCCGCGAACAATCCGGCCATCGCGAAGGAGATGAAGCGCACACGGCGCGCACTGTAGCCGATGAATTCCGCGCGCTCCGGATTGTCACGCACCGCGTTTGCCATGCGACCGGCAGGTGTTTGCGTGAACAGATACATGCACAGCGTGGCGACAAACATCCACGCGGCGGCGAGATAGTAGACTTCAATGCCTTGCGCGAAATCGAAGCCGAAGAACGTCGGGCCATAGGTGCGGTCGCCGCTGACTCCGGCTTCTCCGCCGAAGAAGGACACCAGAATCAGCGACGAGGCCGCGATCAGTTCGCCGATGCCGAGCGAGATCATCGCGAAGACGGTACCGGCTTTATGGGTGGAGAAGCTGCCGATGAACAGCGCCGCGAGCAGACCGAACAGGCCGCCGACCAGGGGAATGAGCGTGACGGAGAAATACATCGTCTCGTTCTCGATCATCAGCAGCGCGTGGACCGCCATGAATCCCCCGAGTCCGAAATACACCGCGTGCCCGAACGACAGCATGCCGCCCTGGCCCAGCAGCATGTTGTAGCTGAGCGCGAAGACGATCGCGATCGTCATCTGCGTGAAGATGGAGACAGAGAACACTGACGTGAATATCTGCGGCAGGGCAATCAACACAATGGCAAACACGATCCAGACGATTGACTTGCGCAGCATGCTCAACTCTCCCGCTTGCCGAACAGGCCGGAGGGTCGGAAGATCAGCACCAGCACGAGCAGCAGGAAGGGCAATATCGGCGCGATCTGCGGCAGCGTGAGGCGCCAGATGTCATTCAGCGGATGATCGCTGTCGAACGATACGCCCAGCAGGTTGAGCAGATCCGGCATGCCGACATTCGACGCGATCGCATAGGACTGCAGTAGTCCGATCAGAATCGACGCCACCAATGCTCCGGCAAGAGAACCGAGCCCGCCGATCACCACGATCACGAACACGATGCTGCCCAGCACCACGGCCATGCCGGGGAATGTAGTGAGAACCGGCCCGGCGATGACGCCGGCGATGCCAGCCAGTCCAGAACCAACACCGAACACTGCCATGAAGATGAAAGGGACATTGTGTCCCAGATTGGCCACCGTGTTGGGGTGCGTGATCGCCGCCTGAATGATGATGCCGATGCGCGTGCGCGTCAGCACATAGTACAGACCGATGAAGATCGACACGGAGATGAAGATCATGAAGGCCTTGTACGCGGGGAAGTTCTGGCCGAAGAGCGTGAAGAGCGGGAAGTCGAGAATTGCGGGGGACTGATAATTCATCGTCGAACGGCCCCAGAAGAACTGCACAGCCTCCTCGATGAGAAACGCGAGCCCGAACGTGAAGATCAATTCCGCCACGTGTCCCGATTTGTGCACGCGCCGCAGTCCGTAGCGTTCCACCAGCGCGCCCACCACGCCAACCAGAATTGGCGCGATGATCAGAGCGGGCCAGAACCCGACATAGAGACTGATGGAGTAGGCGAAGTAGGCGCCGAGCATGTAGAAGCTGGCGTGGGCGAAATTGAGCACACCCATCATGCTGAAGATGAGTGTCAGGCCGCTGGCGAGCATGAACAGCAGCAGACCCGTGACCAGGCCGTTCAGCGTTGCGAAGATCAGGACTTCAATCATGGTTCGGTTACTGACTCTCGCTGACTACTGTTGAGGGCGTTCCATCCGGCAACTATTGTTCTCGGTGATCGTTTCTTCCATCGGCACCACGAACTCGGTCAGCAGACCGAAGCCGGAATTGTCGGAATCGAACTCGATATTCTCATTGGTGTGAACCGACACGTTCAGTGACTGGAATATCTGATGATCGCTCGGACGCATCCAGATTTCTTCGCCGGACATGGTGGTGATGCGCATGTCCTCCATCGCCAGCGCGACATCGTAGGGCTGTGTGGAGCCCGCCTTTTCCATCGCGGCGGCGAGCATCATGAGCGCATTGACGAGACGCGGTTGCGTCACATCCTTGTGTGGATTCTTCGCCTTGTAGGCGCGGGTGAATTCGCGGCGCACGTCACTGGTGATGGGGTTGGCGTGATCGTTGTGCACGAGGCGGATCTGCCCTTTCGCGGCTTCGCCCAGGGTGGCGGTGATGCCATCATAGGCAGCGTAGAACGTGTAGATGGGCACCTCGAGTCCCGCATCCATGATGCCGCGACCGAGTGCGACCATGTCCGCGCCCCAGTTGCCGGTGATCACGGCATTGGCGCCGGATGACACAATCTTGGTGATGTAGGGCGTGAAGTCCTTCACCTGACCGATCGGATGCAGTTCATTGCCGACGATCTGGATGTCCGGGCGCTTCGCTGCCAGCATGCTGATGGCCGCATCGCCCACGGCCTTGCCGAAGGAGTAGTCCTGGCCAATGATGTAAACCTTGTCGATGTCGGGGTTGCGCGCGATGTGATCGGTCATCACCTCCATCTTCATGTCCGAATGGGCGTCGAAGCGGAAGTGCCAGAAGTTGCAGTCGGCGCCGGTGAGGATCGGGTCCACCGCCGCATAGTTGATGAACAGCACCTGCGAATCCGGGTTGCGACGATTGTGTCTTTCGATCGCCGTGCTCAGCGCGCTGGCCACTGCAGAGCCGTTGCCGGAGAACACCACCTGGATGCCTTCGCTGATGGCGCGGCGCAGTTGCAACTGGGAGTCGGCCGCGCTGTTCTTGTTGTCGAGAGCAATCACCTCGAACTGGCGTCCGCCGAGGATGCCGCCCTTGTCATTGAAGAAGTAGTCGGCCGCGAAATCCAGCACCATGTAGCCGCTCTCACCAGTGGCCGCAAAGGTACCGGACTGGGGATCAATGAAGGCGATCTTGATGGGCTCTTGGGCTTCGGCGGTACAGGAGAGGCCGATGGCGCAGAAAGTGGCTGCAGAGACGGCGTTGCGCAGACGATGAATGGCGGAGATCAGTTTGGTCATGATGGCTATTCTTCTGATTGTTCTTGTGATTATTGTTGTGAATGATGAGGGCTATCAGTCTTTTTTATAGACAATACAACAGCATGGAGCGCATCCGTGCGATTCCCGCTTTGTCACAACATGGGCTGGGACATTAACCCACTCATCCCCCTGAATCAAGCTGAGCGCGACGTCTGTCATTTCCTGCCGGGCCAAACCTCCAACATCGGCGATGAAGAGTTACGCAAGCAGCAGTTTTGCCACCAGCATCGGGATTTCACCTGAAATGTGCACATGTGTGTCAACGCCAGGCACGATTGAGCGTTACTATGGAGGCGAGCAACCCAGCGGCACGACCAGAGCGAGAACCCCAATGAAAAAATCTATCCAGCACGGACTGATACTTGCCATCCTGACCTGTCTGCTGGCGCTTTCAGCCTCCACCCACGCCGCCACCGGCACATCGATGCCCACCTTCGTGCATCCGGTGCTGACTATTCCGCGCATCGACGTCGAGGGTTACGGCTCGTTGAGCCTGCGACTGGTGCTGGAGAATGAGGCGACGCTGACTTTCGCGATAGCCGAAGCTGCAGCGGCCGGGACTGGTCTGTCGCCCGGCGCGACATTCAATCTGCAAACCCAGACGCTCGACATCCCGGTAGTGCAGGTCGGCGCAGAGTTCTATCACGTGCAGTTGCGACTTCTCCCGGGCGACAAATTTCAAGTATCTCTTGCTGATGCGGCGGCGTTTGCTGGACAGGCAACCTACAACGCGCAGTGTGCGACGTGTCACGGCTCTGACGGGCTTGGCGGCAGCATCGGCATCTCGCTGAAGAATTGCGCGACGTGCAGTTCTGCCAGTGTGCTCAGTGCAAAGATCAATGACACCATGCCGTTTGGCAATCCGTCCGCGTGCGTCGGCACCTGCGCTGCGGACATCGCCGCCTACATCCTGACAGTATTCAATGCGAGCACCGGGCAGCAGGCGTCCGCAGTGCTGCAGGCCATCGACACCATGCCGCTGGCGACGACGCTGCGCAATGCGAGCCTGCAACTGGTAAGTCGTCTGCCGACGGCGGCAGAAGAGACGCTGGTCAGTCAGCAGGGCGAGAACGGCCTGCGCCAGGCGCTGGACGGCATGATGAAAGAAGAGGCTTTCTATGATCGTCTCTCCGAAATCTTCAACGATATGCTGCACACGAATCGCTATCTGTCCACGAATGGTGCAGAGGCAGCGCTGCAGCTCATGCGGCGTTTTCCGAATGCGCGCTGGTTCGATCCGGGAGTTGATCAACGTGGCACTGACTATCAATTCAATCGCATCACCACGAACAATAGCGTGGCGACCGAGCCGCTGGAGCTGATCAATCATGTGGTGAGGAACGATCTGCCCATGACGGAAATTCTGACTGCAGACTATTTCATGGTGAACGGTTACTCCGCCAAGAGTTATGGCATCAGCAACGTGCAGTTCACGAACGAGTGGGATGCAAATGAATTCCGTCCCGCCAGGCTGACCAATACGCCACACGCCGGTGTTCTGAGTTCGCTGATGTTCCTCAACCGCTATCCGACCAGCGCGACCAATCGCAATCGTGCACGCTCACGTGTGGTGTACGACCTGTTCCTGGATGTGGACATTCTGGCACTGGACGGTGAGCGTCCGGATGGCACCGCAGTGGATATCAGCAGCCCGTCACCCACTCTGGATAACCCCGATTGCGTCAAGTGCCACAGTTTGCTTGATCCGGTGGCATCGTCCTTCCGCAGCTGGAATCTGCGTGGTGTCTACACCCCCAATGCAGCGTGGTACACCGACATGCTGCAGGCAGGATTTGCCAGCGACGTGTTTCCGGTGACGAGCAATGCGGACGAATTGCAATGGTTGACGGCGCAGCTGGTCGAGGACCCGCGCTTTGACGACGCGATGGTGCGCATTGTCTTCAATGGACTGACGGGTCAGGAGCCACTCGATCCGCCTGGAGAGGACGCAACAACCGCCGAGCGCGATGCGTGGCTGGCACAGTCAGCGCATCTGGATGAGATCAAGGCTGTCTACGTGGCAGACAATCGCAATCTGAAGACGCTGGTGACAGAGCTGGTGCTAAGCCCTTACTGGCGCGCCGAGGGTCTCAACGATACCGCGTTCGCTCTGGTGCACGAAGAGACAGGTGCTGCACGTCTGCTGACCCCGGAGATGCTGCATCGCAGGATAGAGGCGCTGTTCGGGTTCCAGTGGCGCGGCCCGCTCGATCAGTACGCGACCAATCGGAATGTCTTCAGCACGGCGAGGCTTCTCGACAGTCGCCTCTACTATCAGCAGATCTATGGTGGCATTGATTCGTTTGCGATTACCGAGCGTCTCTCCGATCCCAATGGACTGATGGTATTCGTGCAGGAGCGCATGGCAAACGAGATGGCGTGTTATGGCGTGCCCAATGATTTCCTGGCGTCTGCGGCGCAGCGTCGTCTGTTTCCCCATGTGACCACTACTACCGATCTCACCAGTGGTCAGGGTCAGGAGGCCGTGCGCAGGAATATTCAACATCTGCACCGCTATCTGCTGGGTGAAGAGTTGGCGCTGACTGATGCAGAGATCGAACACAGCTACGCGCTCTTCGCAACGGTGTTGCAGGATGGACGCGCCGCACTGGCGAGCAATGCCGAATCCAGCGCTTTGCCCGCACGCTGCATGCGGAACAATAGTCTGCTGACCGGTGCGTCTCTGAATGTGAGTGGTGGCACGGATGGACGACTGCGCAACGATCCTGACTACACGATCCGCGCCTGGATGGCTGTCGTGGCTTACCTGCTGTCCGACTATCGCTTCATTTACGCCTGACCTTTACCAGTTTGACCCTCATGACCGGGTGACTTTATGGAACGTCGAAATTTTCTGAGACTGCTGGCCGGATATGGAATCGCCGGCGCGTTGCCGATGTCGCTTTGCACTCCGGCATGGAGCGCCGAGGCTCAACGCTTTCTGATCACCGTCAACGCATCAGGTGGCTGGGACCCTACTGACCTGATCGATCCGAAGGGCAACGCCATGCGTGCCGATGGGCTCGGGCCGGTCAATCACTACGCTGCAAGCAAGATCAAGAGCATCGGCAATCTGTACTATGCCGCCTATCCCGACGACGTGGAGCCGCCCGCGACTGACTCGCCGGGGCATCTGGATACTTTCTTCGCCAAACACCATCAACGTCTGTTGGTGATCAACGGTATCGATACCCAGACCAATGGTCACGAGACGGGAACCCGTTTCGTCTGGAGCGGACGTCTGGAAGAGGGATATCCGACTGTCGCTGCGCTGGCGGCCGCGCCTTACGCCAGCCAGCCGATGGCGTTCATTTCCAATGGCGGCTACGACTTCACCGGAGCACTCGTGGCGCCGGTGCGCACCGCATCAGCGGGCACGTTCACGTCACTCGCATACCCTAACAGCCAGTATGCGGATAATCCTGCGCTGCGTGCCTCCGGATACTTCAGCGAGCAGAGCTACCGCAGCGTGGACGCTGCCCGCCAACTGCGCCTCGCGCGCCTGCAACAGAGTGAGACATTGCCCATGCGCGCTGCACAGATGGCCCGGCTGGCGACAGTGCGCAGCAGCGAACTGGAGCTGGATGGGTTGCTCGGTCTGCTACCCGCACAGGTGTCTGGTGGGTTGAAGGGACAGGCGGAAGTGGCTATCGCCGCCTTTGCCAGCGGTCTCGCCGTCAGTGCCAACCTCAATCTGGGTGGCTTCGATACCCACGGCAACCATGACGAGGATCAGACCGCTGCGCTGACCGAGTTGCTGGAGGGCATAGACCATCTGTGGGAACAGATCGTGCTGCGCGGCCTGCAGGATCGCGTCACCGTGGTAATTGGCTCCGACTTCGGACGCACGCCGTTCTACAACACGGGCGACGGCAAGGATCACTGGAACATCACCAGCATCATGGCGATGGGGGCGGGCATTACCGGCAACCGCGTGATTGGCGGCACCGATGTCAATTTCGAGGCTCGGAACCTGAATCCGGACACGCTTGAGGTTCACTCGGGCGGCATCATCGTGACCCCCAAACATGTGCATCGTGCGTTGCGGGATTTCATTGGGGTCTCAACAGAGCTGGATAATCTGTATCCCCTCAATGTGGAGAAACTGGCGCTGTTTGCGTGATGACGCCCTGTGGGAGCTGGCCCTGCCAGCGCTCGGGTGCAGTGCCTTATCAATCGCTGGCAGGGCCAGCTCCCACATACAATCGAAAAGTGGCACACTGGACGCCATTGCCCGCATTCTGAGCGTTCGGAATCCATGATGAAACCGGCAGCACTCCTGATCGCCCGTCGGCACCTGCTGCTGGCCGCCAGCCTGCTCGTCACATTCCTGCTGGGTCTCGGCATCCTGCGTGCCGAGTTCGACACATCGCTCTCCCTGTTGATGACCCGCAGCGACCCCTATCTGGAACAGCTCGATCGCATGGAGGCCGAGTTTCCGGTGCCGGAGGAAATCAGCTTCGCGTTCGTGCCGCGCAACGGCGAGGTATTCAGCCCGCCCACTCTGCAGGCGCTTGCCGATCTCAATCGCGAGTTCCGGCAGATTCCACTGGCGTTCAGCATGTCGTCCATTCTCGCGTGGCAGTCGCCCTTTGGTGACGACACGCTGTTCGAGCGACCGCTGAGTCAACTGGACAGTTACACCGCAGAGGAACTCGCGCAGCTGCGCACGGAAGGTCTCGCCGATCTCTTCGTGGTGGGAACGCTGTTGTCGCCCGGAGCCGATCTTGCATTGGCGAATATCCGGATGAGTCTGACGTCACTCGATGAAGAGCAGAGCCATGAGGCTGCACAGGCCGCCATCACGCTGCGTGACAGCCTGCAGGCGCGTCATCCCGAGGTGGATATTCATGTCAGCAGTGGCGCGCTGTTCGAGCAAGCCAATCGCAGCGCGATGATCAGTGACCTGACCCTGCTGCTGCCCATCGTGTTGCTGCTGTGCACGACCATCATCTGCTACAGCTTTCGTTCGCTGCTGCTCGGCGTGAGTGTGCTGCTTGTGGGGCTGATCACGGTGGTCATGACCGTCGGGACACTGGGCTGGCTGGGCCAGAGTTTCAATACCATCTCGGTGATGGCACCGCTGGTGGTCGTCACGATCGCGCTGGCAGACAGCGTGCATCTCATCTCGATCTTCCGTCAGCGGCTGCTCGCGGGCGATGGAAAGATCGCGGCGATGCAGCATAGTCTCGCTTTCAACATCCGGCCCATCACGCTTGCTACACTCACGACGGTGATCGGTTTTGCCAGCCTGAATCTTGCCTCTTCGCCCGCGATCAGCTCCTTCGGCAGCGTGGTCGCGATTGGCGTTCTGTATGCCTGGCTGTTGACGCTGTTCACGCTTCCCGCGCTGGTGTTGCTGCTACCAGGGGCGTTATCAGAACCACTATCAAACGCACTATCACGATCAGGTGCCGGGTCTCTTCCCCTGACTGCGCGTATCACTGATTTGAGCAGAGCGGTGATCGGCAGGTACAACGGTTTGCTCCTCTGGTCGGTGACGGCACTGGGGGTGATTGCGCTGGGATTGAGCTTCCTCAATACCACGGATTTCGATCGCAATTCCTTCATCGGTGAAGACTCGCCGGTGCATGGCTATGTCGCTGCTGTGAGCGAAAAGACGCAGCGCGGACCACAGCTGACCTATGGTGTCCAGGTTGCCGAAGAGTTCGGTGCAGTAGAACCGGAGTTTCTGCGTCAGCTCGACCGCTTTGCCGAGTGGTTGCGAGCACAGGAGGAAGTGGTGTCTGTCGTGAGCCTGGTGGAATTGGTCAAGACCGTCAACCAGGTCATGAACGAGAACCAGCCGGAGAACTACCTGATTCCGGAGAGCGTGCGCACGGTCGAGGAGCACCTGTTCAGTTACCAGCAGGTGCAGGCACGCGACTACACGCTCGACATTGTGGCCAACGAGGACTTCTCGCTGTTGCGGCTCTTCATCGTCACACGTCCGATGAGCAATCAGCAGATCATCGATCTGAATGCGCGCATCGAGAGAGAGTTTGCGACACAGCTTCCCGAGGCCGAACTGCTGCACGGCAGTGCCATTCTGTTGTTCGCCCGCATGGACGAGGCGGTGACGATCGAGCTGCTGCAGGGCTATGGTTTCAGTCTGTTGTTCATCACGCTGACGCTCATTATCGGGATGCGCAGCATCTACTACGGTCTGCTGAGCATGCTGCCGAATCTGCTGCCCGCCGTGTTTGTCTTTGGCGCATGGGGTTTGGTCGTGGGGCAGATCGATCCGTTTGTGATGATGCTGTTCAGTATCAGTATCGGCCTGGTAGTGGATGACACCGTACATGTGCTCAGCTGCTATCAGACCAGTCGGGTGGCGGGCAGCACCCCGCGTGAGGCCGTCGATGTGGCGCTGCAGAAGGCGGGTCCGGCGCTGATCATCACCACGACCGTGATGGCGCTGGGCACCTGCGTGTTGATCGGTGCCAGTACCCTGTTCTTTCAGCAGGCGGCGACCCTGCTGGTGCCGATCGTGTTGATTGCGTTGTTGCTGGATCTGACTTTCTTCCCGGCGCTGCTACTGCGGGCGGATCGGCAGCGCTGACCCTGTGGGAGCGGGCCCAGCCCGCGATCGCTTGCAGGGCAAGCTCCCACGCCGTGGGGTTGCAATGAGAACGCCATGCAGCCGGTCCCGCTGAGGGTGTTTTCTGCTAAGCTTGGCCTGCTTCCAGGCCGATTTTTCCAACCAAGAGTTACCGCATGTATCGATTGCTGTGTGTCCTATCCCTTGTCCTGAGCATCCCCGTTGTCTCCGCACAGCCGGGCGTAGACCCCATCCCCACGGATATCGGCGGTGAATTCAATTTCGTTCGTGTCCAGTATGATTCCTACCTGGGGGGTGGCGGAGGCTTCGGTGGTTTTGGAGGCTTTGGCGGATTCGGTGGGTTTGGTCGCGGCGGTGGGGCCTGGTCGGTTGACTTCCCCGATGCAGACCAGAACTTCCTGCGTGGCGTCTCACGCCTGACCAATGTCCGCGTCATGAGCGATCCCATCGTGCTGCGGCTCGATGACGAGAAGATCTTCGAGTATCCCTTTCTCTACATGCTCGAGGTGGGACAGGGCGGCGGCATCGATCTCAATCCCGAAGAGATGGAGAATCTGAGGGAATATCTGCTGCGCGGCGGATTCCTGCTGATCGACGATTTCTGGGGGCGCAATCAATGGGACAACTTTTTCTTCACTTTTTCCCAGGTGTTTCCCGACCGGGAGATCATCGAGCTGCCGGCCAATCACGAGATCTTTCACACCTATTACGACATTGATGGCCCGACGATGATTCCCGCGCTGGGACGCGACGACAATCGTGGCGAGCAGGGGATTGATGTGGCCAGCAACTTCGCCATTCTCGACGATGACGGTCGCGTGATGGTGTTGATCAACTGGAACTCCGACATGGGCGATGGCTGGGAGCATACCTATCACCCCGATTACCCGACCCGTTACGCCAACTCCGCCTATCAACTGGGCATCAACTATTTGATGTATTCGCTGACGCATTGACGTCCAGGCGGCGATGAGGGACCTGAAATCCCTTTTTCATTCCTGCGTCAGAATGTCGATCTCGCGTGTGATCTCTGCACTCTCCGCCAGCTGCTCAAACCAGTCCCGCTCCTCCTGTCTGTGCAACAACCCGAACAGTACGCCGAGCAGAGCTCCGCGATGCACGTTGTCACCGCCAACGTTGGCATTGGCCAGCAATCCCGCGCGGGGATCATCACAGTACTTGTATGCCAGGTAGAGCACGCTGGGCCAGGAGTCACTGATATAGCAGGCGCTGGAGAATACGCGACCGATGATGTCGCGATCGTCTCGTCCCTTGCGCAGCAGCGCCGCCAGATCGAGCCCCAGACTTTGCTGCGCCGTCGTCGCGATCAACTCCGCGGCGGGTGTCGTGGGCTCACGGAACAGCAGCGCCTCAAGCAGCCCCGTATAAGCGGTGCACACTCGTGCAAGCGTCTCGTCGGGATGGGTCAGGGACAGATGCGTGCGGCACTGTGCCTGCGCGTCTTCGCAGGAGACACCGTGCAGGCGGGCATTCAGGAACAGCGCCGCAATGCTGACGAGACCACCTACGGACGCCGTGTCATGAGTCACCGCGCCGCAACGCTCGGGGGGCAGGCCACTCTCCAGATTGGCGAAGAATCCGCGATGCCATGATTCCGCATAGGTGTCGGGGTGAGCCGGCGATTCGGCAGTCATGAAGGCGATGTAGGCCTGAAGAAAATGTTGCACGTCGTAGTGCCCGCCGCTCGCCGCCAGGCTGCGCATCAGCACGCGCGTACAGTGCGCATTGAGAGTGTTCTCGCCCGCCCGCATGCCGTGGTGGTAGTGCATGCCCGGCACGCCCCAGAGGTGACGACGCCCCTTGAGGATCACGTCGCCCACAATCTCGCGCTGCCCGCCCTGACTGCCGCGGCCGCCCTGACGGGTCGAGTGCAACACGATGATGGATGAGGGGTGTCTGGATGGCGCGTCTTCCAGGCCCTGAATGCCTCCGACAAATGCGCGGTCGATGTCCAGCGGGTTGTAGAACCAGTGCACGGGCATGGCGAGGGCGTCGGCGACGAACTGGTTGCGCAGTGCTGCGCGGGCGCGCTGGCGCGCGAATAGACTGATCATGAGATTTTCGGTGTCCTCGGGACGGATTGTTCCGGGGTATACGCTTCTGCCACCCAATCGGGTCTTATGCAGTCCTGCAAATTTGCGGCGATGAACTGCACGAGACGTTGCGCCGCTTGCGGCAGCCTTCGCCCCTCGTGCCGGACCATGTACCAGTGGCTGTGCAGCGGAAAGCCCTCCACCGCCAGCAGCGCATAGTGCTCGCGTCCTTCCTGCAGCGTGTGCTCGGAAATCACCGAGATCCCCAGTCCGGAGGCAACGCTCAGGCGGATGGCCTCGTTGCTCTCGATCTGCATGGTGTTCTGCAGTGCCAGTCCCTGCTGACTCAGCCAGGCCTCGAACATCATGCGGGTGGCCGAGCCGGGCTCGCGTATCAGAAAGCGTTCCGACAGCAGATCCTGGAAGCGTACCGTCGGCCTTCCAGCAGCCCAGTGGTCGGGCGGCGCGATGATCTGCAGGGGGTTCTTGATGATGCGCGTGGCACTGACATGCTCCCCACTCGGCGGATGGCTGAACAGGTACAGGTCGTCGGCCTGCTGAAGAAAGCGCTGTACGATGTGGGCACGATTGCCGATGTTCAGCGTGATGCGGACGTTGGGAAACTGCCGCGCGAAGGCACCCAGTATGCGCGGCACCACATACTTCGCGGTCGTCACCACGCCGAAGCTGAAATGGCCGACCTCGCCCGAGCGCACCTGATCCAGTGTGCTGTTCAGTTCTTCGAGGCGCGTCAACACGTCGCTGGCGGCATCATGGAGCGCCTGGCCGGCGTCTGTAGGTACCAGCCTGCCATCGCGGTGCTCGAGCAGCTTTTCGCCAAGAACATCGGACAAACGCTTGATCTGCAGCGAGACGGTGGGTTGCGTCAGGTGCAGTTCGCGCGCCGTCGCCGAGAGGTTTCCGGAGCGTATGGCCGCCACGAACACTTGCAGTTGTCTGATGCTGAGGTGGCGGATGTTCATGGAATATCCATAGAGAATGATAAATAGTTATAGGGCAAAACATTTATTGGAAAATATACGGTGCTGTCCGGAGAATTGCCACCGCTCGTTTCCCAGGACTCCTCAATGCCCGATATCGTCATCGCGTTCTTCGCCCTCGGCCTGCTCGCCGGTCTGCTCAAATCCGATCTCAAGGTGCCAGCGGCGATCTATGAAACGCTGACGATTCTGTTGATGCTCGCCCTCGGTATCAAAGGAGGCCTGGCGCTGCACAGCCATACCGGCAGCGTGCGTGTGGCGGATCTGGCTGTCATCGCCCTGTATGGCGCGACCATTCCCCTTTTGCTGTATCCAGTGTTGCGCCAGTTCGTGAGGCTGGGCGCAGCAGATTCAGCCAGCGTGGCGGCTCACTATGGCTCCGTGAGTGCCGCCACTTTTGCGGTGGCAGTGGCATTTGCCGATACGCGCGCACTTCCCCTCCTGCCGGAGACCAGTCTGTATCTGGTGGTACTCGAGTTGCCGGCCATCGTCGCCATGCTGTTCTTTCACCGCCGCCAAAGCGCGCAGTCTGCAACGTCCGGAAGCCTCTGGCATGAGGCGTTGACCAATCGCGGCGTCATGCTGCTCGCGGGAGGCATCGTGCTGGGGTGGCTGTATGGACCGCAGGGTCTCGCGCCCATCGAGCCTGCGCTGATCGGCGGATTTCAGACCTTCCTCGCGCTGTTTCTGCTGGAGATGGGCATCTGTACCGCCAATGTCTGTCGACCCCTGCCACTGGGGCATTGGCGATTGCTGGTCTTTGCGGCCTTGGCTCCGTTTGCGCTCGCCTGGTGTGGTATCGGGCTGGCGCTGCTCCTCGACTTGCCATCGGGCAGTGCGTTGGTCCTGACAGCGCTGTGCGCCAGTGCGTCGTATATCGCGGCCCCGGCCATCGTGCGCAAGGCCATGCCGGAGGCCAACACCGGGTTGGCCATGCTCGCTGCGCTGGGCGTGACCTTCCCGATCAATGTGCTCATAGGCATACCGATTTATTTTGATTGGGTAACGTTGTTTCACTGAATGAGGAGAATGAGATGTCAGATCCGGTTGCGATCGTGATGGGTTCCAGAAACGATTGGGACACCATGTCCGCGGCGGCAGTGTTGCTGGACGAACTGCAGGTAAAGTGGCGGGCGGAGGTCGTGTCTGCGCATCGCACTCCAGAAAAACTGTTCCAGTTCGCTGCGGGGGCCGCCGGGGCGGGCATCCAGGTGATCATCGCCGGCGCTGGCGGAGCCGCTCATCTGCCCGGCATGGTGGCCGCGTGCACGTCTCTGCCTGTCCTCGGCGTGCCGGTGCAGAGCAAGGCCCTGAACGGGTTGGACAGTCTGCTGTCCATCGTGCAGATGCCGAGGGGCGTTGCCGTCGGCACACTGGCGATCGGTGCGGCGGGAGCGGCCAACGCCGGTCTGCTGGCGGCGCAGATTCTGGCATTGCATGATGAGGCTCTGCGCGCGCGTCTGGATGCCTGGCGCGCACGGCAGACCGACCGGGTTCTGCAGGATCGCGAGCCATTGCTGGTTCCCCCGTTGGTCGCAAACCCATGAGGCAGGTCTGTGTACTGGGTGATGGGCAGCTGGGAGCCATGCTGAGGGACGCCGGGCGTCGCTTGGGGCTCTATGTTGAAACTCTCGATCCAGAATCCTCTGATGCGCTCCCCGAGTCGGCTCCGCGACGCCATGCCATCATCACCGCGGAGCGTGAACACTGGCCGGACAACGGTTTCACGCGCAATCTGCAGGCCGAGCCGGGCTGGCTGAACGCATCTGCTTTCGCCGCGCTGACGGATCGCCAGAGTCAGAAGACGCTGCTCGACAACCTGCAACTGCCCACCGCGCCATGGTGTCCGGTGACGGTTGATGCGAACCTGCATTCTCTGCGAACGGCACTCGGTGGTGAGTTTCTGCTCAAGCGTCGTCGTGGTGGCTACGACGGTCGAGGTCAGTGGCGTTCGGAGAGCGCGGGCGAGGAAGGCATGCCCGACTGGCACGATGTAGCCATCGCCGAGCGCTGCATCGACTTCTCCACGGAGCTGTCATTGATCGGCGCGCGCGATGCTCAGGGCAACATGGTCTTCTACGAGCTGACGGAGAATTTTCATGCCGGTGGCATCCTGCAGATCAGTCTCATGCAACCAGGACGCTTCGCCCGCTGGCAGCGCGAGGCGGAGTTGTACCATGCGCGCCTGATGTCCCATTTACAGTATCAGGGCGTATTGGCGATCGAGTTCTTTGTCACGGATGCTGGGCTGCTCATCAACGAAGTGGCGCCGCGCGTTCACAACTCCGGCCACTGGACTCAGGCTGGTGCCTCGATCGATCAGTTTGAGATGCACCTGCGAGCGATCTCGGGTTTGCCGTTGGTGACGCCGATGCAGCCGGGCTGTAGCGTCATGGTGAATGTCATCGGCAGGGCGGTAGACCCAGCCTGTCTGGCGCTGCCGGGAACGCGGCTGCACTGGTATGGGAAGCAGGAGCGAGCGGGACGCAAACTGGGACACCTGAACTTCTTTCACCCGGATGCCGCGCGTGCTGCCGAATGGCTGCGTCGTCTCCCGTTGGATGTGACGTTCGCGGAGAGTCGCGAGCGTGCACTGCGCGCGCTGGTGGGCCCGAACCAGGCTCGCGAAGCCGATATGGCATTGTGATGCGCCTGTATCAGAATGCCTTGTCGCTTTGTCGGTGCGCCTTGGATTATCGTATGCTGGACAGCATGATCATCCTTCCAGGGAGCCCCACATGAAAGCACTCGAGAATCGCATTCCACCCCCGCTGGTGGCGGCCCTGTTGGCGCTGTGCATGTGGCTGCTGGCGGGGTCGAGCCCCACTCTTGCAGGGAATGCCATTCTCCTGGCCACGGCGGTGGCAGCAGTCGTTGTCGTGGGGATCAGCTTCTGTGTCTCCGGCGTCATCAGCTTTCGCCGCGCTCGCACCACGGTCAATCCATTACAGCCGCACAAGGCTTCTGCGCTGGTGACTTCCGGGGTGTACCGGGTCTCCCGCAATCCGATGTACGTCGGGTTTGCTTTCCTGCTGCTGGGATGGGCGCTGGCGCTGGGAGAGCCGCTGGCATTTCTCGGCGTGCCCGCCTTCGTATTGTTCATCACGCGCTTTCAGATTCTCCCCGAAGAGAGGGCGCTGACGACGTTGTTCGGTGCCGAGTTCGAGCATTACTGCACGACGGCCCGTCGCTGGCTCTAGGTTCCCTGAGAAATCTCGTCGCAGCCATTGAAGTGTGCAAAACGCTGCAGCGTGACTGCGAGAGCAGCATGGAACTCCTCCGTGTCGTGAACTGGTGATTCAAGGTGCAGGCTGATGACCTCCAGTCTTCGCGCCATTCTTTCGGCCTTGCAATCCATGCGCCCGACCATGTGCTCACCGAACAGCAGCGGCAGCGTGAAGTAACCGTAACGGCGTTTGTGTTGCGGCGTATAGCACTCGATCGTGTAGTCAAAATTGAACAGTGCCTTGACACGGTCGCGATGAATCACCGCGTTGTCGAAGGGGGAGAGAATCTGCACGGTCTGTGAGGGCTTTGACCAGCGCCGTTCAAGAAGATCAGGTGCTCCGTAGACCTTGATGTTATCGTCGAGTACGAACAGAGCCAGTTGCCCCTCATGGACACGCGCCTTGAGGAGAGCATTGATCATGGCCCGCAGATCCTCACCCTTGCGCTGGTGCACGATCTGTTTCCGGGTGATGAAGCCATGTGCATTCAGTGAAGTATCGATGAGGTGCTCGGAGAACTCCTGCAGGGTTGGTTCACGCGTATCGACGTGTGCAGGCAGAACCCGTTCGCGAAGATCGTAGATTTTCTGCATGCCATCCCGACCGCTGATCATCAGATCGCCCTGAAAGAACAATTTCTCCAGCGTCTTCTTCGCGGGTTTCCAGTTCCACCAGCTGCCGGGCTGATCCTTTGCGGAATCAAAGTCGCGTGCGCGCAATGGCCCATCGCTGCGAATGCGTGCGAGAACTTCCTGTTCATCCTTTCTGGTCACGCTCGCAAACCATTTCGACTCGCCGCGTTTGACGGCGTTCATGCGCGGCAGTGCGAAACGGTAGTCCCTCATGGGCAGAAACGCAGCGGCGTGAGACCAGTACTCGAACACCTTGCGTTCCTGCAGCAATCGTTCGAGATGTACGGGCTTATAGGTCGGGATGCGTGTCCACAGAATGTGGTGATGTGCGCGTTCGACGACGGCGAGTGTGTCGATCTGCACGTAGCCGAGGTGTTCGATCGCCTTCAGCGCGGCCGACTTGGCGGTCCCGAATGGGGCAGCTCTGGTCAGCCCCTGATGATGCAGTGTCGCGCGGCGAAGATGCGTGAGCGAAACGCTGGTGGGCATGGAATCATGGCTCGTACTTGAGTGACAAGCATCATCGCACATGTAGGAGCCTGCCTGCAGGCAGGCTCCTACAGGGTTCTGGCTGAGATCAGCTGCTTCAATTCCGGAATGCAGGATCCGCAGTTGGTGCCGCAACGCAGTGCGCGTCCGAGATCCTCGGCGCTGCGCGCCCCCTTGTCGATCGCGCCGACGATTTGCTGTTCTGTAATGCGGAAGCAGCTGCAAATCACTCGACCTGAATTCAGCGCCGCTGTTTCCTGTCGCGCAAGCAGGCGCCACGAATGTGTGTCCACTTTGTGATCCAACAGTGACTGCAGCCATTCCGCTTCGGGCAGTGTGCTCCGTTGTTTGCCTGCAAACAGCGCGATCTCGATCTGCTGATCGCGACACAGCAGCATGCGGTGATCGCCAGTGACGGTGTTGGAGAGTTCGATTTTTTCGAGTCCTGTCTGCAGCGTTGTCATCCAGTTCGCCCAGGCAACATTGCTCTCTGCTGTGGCAATCGTCGTTTCTGCCAGAAGGTAGCGCCAGCCACCGTTGACAGGGGTCTTGACCCAGTAATCGAAAATCTCTGTCGGCAGGGGCTCCCGGCTGACGACGGCCACCCAGCGCTGTGACTTGATTGCCTGCAATCCCACGGGCGCGAACTTGCTCTCCGGTTGCCCCGAGTACGGATCGGTGACCGGTGCGATCAGTCGGCTCACGCGACTGTTCGCTGCAAACTGGTCATTCCAGTGAATGGGTACAAAGACATCGCCGTCGCGCATGCCGTCGTCGATGCGCGCCTCCAGTACCAGTTCCTGTTGCGTGCCGCGACTGTCATTGTTGTGCAGACGTACCAGGTCGCCCTCACGAATGCCCTTGCTCATGGCGTCGCGCGGATTCATCGCGACGAATGGCGAACTGGTGTGGGCGAGCAGGCGCGGAGCTCGGCCGGTGCGGGTCATGGTATGCCACTGGTCGCGCAGGCGACCGGTGTTGAGCAGGAATGGCGTGTCGAAAGTCTGTTCACGCTGCGGCAGTGCCGGTGTCAGCGTGATGAAGCGGGCGCGGCCAGAGGGAGTGAAGAATTTACCGTCGGTGAACATGCGCGCCGTACCATGTGGATTGGCTGCGTTCGCTGGCCACTGCACTGGCTGCATCGCGTCATACGCGGGTTTGTCGAGAGACGCTAATGCACTGATGTCGAAGTCGCGCGTGCCGTCGTTCTCGAACGCGGAAAGTGCCGCGTGTTCCCTGAAGATGTCGGCCGCCGACTCGTAGGAGAAGGCGCCTGCGAAACCGAGTCTCTTCGCCACTTCGCTGATGATCCACCAGTCGTGCTTCGCTTCGCCAGCCGCTGGCAGCAACGCGCGCTGGCGCGAGATGCGACGCTCGGAGTTCGTCACGGTGCCATCCTTCTCGCCCCAGCCGGTGGCGGGCAGCAGCACATCGGCGCAGGCATTCGTGTCGGTTTGCTCAATGCAGTCGGAGACGATCACGAGTTCACACTTCTGCAGTGCGGCGCGAACGCGCTCGGATTCCGGCAAACTGACTACGGGATTCGTTGCCATGATCCACACGGCCTTGATCCTGCCACTCTCGATGGCATCGAACAAATCCACCGCTTTCAGTCCCGGCTGCGTGGCCAT
>MGYS01000041.1:43763-53294 GCA_001802565.1 Gammaproteobacteria bacterium RIFCSPLOWO2_02_FULL_57_10
GGTTGGCGAGCCCGCCCACTTCACGTCCGCCCATTGCATTCGGCTGACCGGTGATGGAGAAGGGGCCCATGCCGGGTCTGCCGATCTTTCCAGTGGCCAGATGACAGTTGATGATGGTGTTGCACTTGTCAGTGCCGGTGGCCGACTGATTGATGCCCTGAGAATAGAATGTCACGGTTTTTTCCGTGCGGGCGAACCATTGATAGAACTGCTCGAGCGCGCCGATGTCGAGGCCGCTGCGTTCGGCGGTCGTTTCGATGTCGAAGTCTTCGCATGTGGCGAGCGCCGCGTCGAAACCTTCGGTGTGATTGGCGATGTAGTCGCGATCCAGTGCGCGGCGCGCGTTGAGATAATGCAGCAGTCCTGTGAACACGAACGCGTCCGCGCCGGGGCGCAGCGGCAGGTGCAGGTCGGCGATGTCGCAAGTGGCCGTACGGCGCGGATCGATGACCACGACACGCATGTTGGGGCGCGCCGCCTTCGCTGCCACGATGCGCTGATACAGAATGGGATGCGTCCACGCCGCATTGGAGCCGATCATCACCAACAGGTCGCAGCACTCCAGATCTTCGTAGCTGCAGGGGACCGCGTCGGCGCCAAACGCGCGTTTGTAACCGGCAACAGCGGAAGCCATGCAGAGGCGCGAGTTGGTATCGACATTGGCGGTGCCGATGAAGCCCTTCATCAGCTTGTTGGCAACGTAGTAATCTTCGGTGAGCAGTTGTCCCGAAAGATAGAACGCAACGGAATCGGGGCCGTGCTTCTTGATTATCTTGCGCAGGCTGGCGGAGACATGATCGAGCGCGGTGTTCCAGTCAGTACGCACACCCGCGATGCGCGGATACAACAGGCGCCCGCTGTCCCCCATTGTCTCGTGCAGCGCCGACCCCTTGACGCACAGCCTGCCGAAATTGGCCGGATGCTTCTGCATTCCACTGACAGAATGCAGCACGCCTGCCAACACTTTTCCTTCCACGCCGCAGCCAACGCCGCAGTAGGGGCAGGTGGTCTGGCTGGTGACTTCTTCGATCATCAAATGTTCCGCATTGTACTTGTGTTGATCAGAGCTTCTTTCTGTGGGAGCGGGCGTTGCCCGCGATAAACTCCACAGCTGACTTGAAAAACCATCGCGAGCAGGCTCGCTCCCACACAGGCTCGCTCCTACAGGCTCACAACAACAGTCTCTCCCTCCAGTCGCACCTGATAGACAGGTACCTGGACATCGGCCTCTTCAAGACAGCGTCCCGTCACCAGACTGAAGTGCTGTTTGTACAGCGGAGAGGCGACCACCAGCTCGCCGTTGATGTCGCCGACTATACCACGGGAGAGCACGTTCGCCTTGCCGATGGGATCGTGGTTGCCGAGTGCGTAGACCTCCGGAGTTTCGTTCGGAAGATAGAAAACCGCGACTTGCACGTCTTCGACCAAGACACAGACACCGGAGTTTTCCAGCAGATCACTGCGACTGAACATGGCGATCGGTTCCGGGTTGATCTTTTTGTGTATTGCATTGCTCATGGTTGATACCTGTAATTCAAATAATGTATCTGCCTGTGGGAGCGGGCCTTGCCCGCGATCAAAGTCCGCGCAAGATCTTCGCGGGCAGGGCCCGCTCCCACAGGATGCTTTCTAAACAGCTGTCAATGCATCGCGCTCGCTTTCCTTCGCCGGGCGCGGCTGACCACGCTCCTGCACAAACACCACATGGGGATCTTCATCCATGCTGTTCACGAACTGACGGAAGCGCTTCAGCTTTTCCGGGTCCTCGATGGTGGTCTTCCACTCGCACTGGTAGGTGTCGAGCAGGAGTGCCATCTGCGCTTCCAGTTCATCGGCAATCCCGAGCTTGTCGTCGATGATGACCTCGCGCAGATAATCCAGCCCGCCTTCGAGATTGTTCATCCACACGGAAGTGCGCTGCAGCCTGTCCGCAGTGCGGATGTAGAACATCAGGAAGCGATCGATGTACTTGATCAGTGTCGCGTCATCGAGATCGGTGGCAAAGAGGTCGGCATGGCGCGGTTTCATGCCACCGTTGCCACACACATAGAGATTCCAGCCGTTCTCTGTGGCGATGACACCGAAGTCCTTCGATTGCGCCTCGGCACATTCGCGGGTGCAACCGGACACGGCGGACTTCAACTTGTGGGGAGAACGTACCCCCTTGTAACGGTTCTCGATCAGGATCGCCATGCTCACGCTGTCCTGCACGCCGTAGCGGCACCACGTGCTGCCGACGCAGGACTTCACGGTACGCAGCGCCTTGCCGTAGGCGTGGCCGGTCTCGAAGCCTGCGGCAACCAGCTCGCTCCAGATCTCGGGCAGCTGATTCACGCGTGCGCCGAACAGGTCGATGCGCTGACCGCCGGTGATCTTGGTGTAGAGCTGGTATTTTTTCGCGACTTCACCAATCACGATCAGTTTCTCGGCAGTGATCTCGCCGCCGGGAATGCGTGGCACGATGGAGTAGGTGCCATCCTTCTGCATGTTGGCGAGGAAGGTGTCGTTGGTGTCCTGCAGGCTCGCGTGTTCCTTCTTCAGCACGTAGTCGTTGAACAGCGACGCGAGGATCGACGCGACGGCCGGTTTGCAGACATCGCAGCCGCGTCCCTTGCCGTGCTTGTGCAGCACGTCATCGAACGTCTTGAGAGAACCAACCTTGATGAGGTGGAACAACTCCTGACGCGAGTACGCAAAATGTTCGCAGACATTGTTGTTGATCTCCGCGCCACGGGCCGCGAGTTCCTCGTTGACGGTGGACTTGAGCAGAGCTGCGCAACCCCCACAACCGGTGCTGGCCTTGGTGAGAGATTTCACGTCCGCCACGGAACAGCAACCGCCTTCTATGGCGGCGACGATGGCGCCCTTGGTCACATTCAGGCAGGAGCAGATGGTCGCTGTCATTGGCAATGACATGCCCGCGAGCAGTGGGGACGAGCCTTTATCTGCTGGCAGAATGATGGCTTCCGGATTCGCTGGCAGCTCCATGTCGTTGAGGAACAGCTGCAGCAACGTGTCGTAGTCGCTGCAGTCGCCGACAAGCACGGCGCCGAGCAATTTCTTGCCATCGGCACTGACTACGATCTTCTTGTACACGCGCTCGCGATCATTCGAGTAGAGGAAGCTGGCCGGAGGCTGACCGTTATGCAGTGCCTTGCCGTGAGAGTCGCCGATGGAGCCCACGTCGATGCCTAGCAGTTTGAGCTTGGTGCTCATGTCCGCGCCCTGGAAGGGAATCGGTTTGTCCGTGAGTTGACTGAGCGCCGCATCGGCCATGCGATAGCCAGGTGCCACGAGTCCGTAGATGCGCCCGCCGAACAGCGCGCACTCGCCAATGGCGAAAATATCCGAGTCGCTGGTGCGACAGTGATAGTCGATGACGATACCGCCGCGTTCGCCCACAGTGATGTCAGCCGCTTTCGCGAGTTGATCGTAGGGACGGATACCGGCCGAGAATACGATCATGTCCGTTTCCAATGCGCTGCCGTCTGCGAACTCCATGCGCAGTTTGCGATCGTTGCCTTTCACGATCTTCTGTGTCGACTTGCTGGTGTGCACCTGCACGTTGAGTTCTTCAATCATCTGCCGCAGCATGACGCTGCCGCCACCGTCCAATTGCACGCCCATCAACCCAGGCGCGAATTCCACCACATGGGTTTCCAGTCCGAGATTCTTCAGCGCGTTCGCGCATTCGAGACCGAGCAGGCCACCACCGACGACCACGCCGACCTTGCCATCCTTCGCATGGGCGCGAATGGCGCCGAGATCATCGATGGTGCGGTAAGTGAGGCAACCGGGCTGGTCCGAGCCTGGCACTGGTGGCACGAAAGGATAAGAACCGGTGGCGAGCACGAGTTTGTCGTAAGCGAAACGACGTCCGAGATCGGTGACCACTTCCTTGTTCGCGCGATCGATCTTCGCGACGGCATCGCCGAAGTGTGCACTGACGCCAATTTCCTTGTAGTACTCGCGCGTGGTGAGTGCCAGGTCTTCCGGATTCTTGCCGCTGAACACTTCGGAGAGGTGCACGCGGTCATAGGCCGGGCGCGGCTCGGCACCGATGACGGTGATCTCGTGTCCCGCGTTCTGTTTGGCGAGCTGGTCGACGTAGTAGTGACCCACCATGCCATTGCCGACGACAACTATTCTCTTTGCTTTCATGCTGCGTTCGCTCTCTCTATGAAATAAGGCTGCGATTTATCTAGGCTGCTTTTGCACCGGGAAACTTGTGCTTGTCATACAGGAACTGCAGCACCTGCTGCCGTGCGTGCACGAAGTCGGGGTCTTCTGCCAGGGCCAGACGATTGCGTGGTCTGGGCAGTGTCACCGACAGGATTTCGCCAATGGTGGCGGCAGGCCCGTTGCTCATCATCACGATGCGATCGGAGAGCAGCACGGCCTCATCGACATCGTGCGTGATCATCACGACAGTGGTGCCGAGTTGCGCGTGAATCTCCATCACGGAATCCTGCAGATGTGCGCGGGTCAACGCGTCGAGTGCGCCGAAGGGTTCATCCATCAGCAATACTTTCGGCTGCATGGCGAGACAGCGGGCAATCCCGACGCGCTGCTTCATGCCGCCGGAGATTTCATGCGGGCGTTTGTGCTTCGCATGCGTGATGTGCACCAG
This sequence comes from Gammaproteobacteria bacterium RIFCSPLOWO2_02_FULL_57_10, assembly GCA_001802565.1. Classification (GTDB taxonomy): domain Bacteria; phylum Pseudomonadota; class Gammaproteobacteria; order Pseudomonadales; family Pseudohongiellaceae; genus UBA5078. The sequence goes on from MGYS01000041.1 coordinate 48,394, forward strand.
TGCGAGATTGTGATCGATCCACTCGGCCATCTCGGCTTTGCTCTTTCTGTCCTTGAAGACCTGCTTCACGCCCAGCTCGACGTTTTCGTAGACGGTGAGCCATGGCAGCAGTGCGTGATTTTGAAACACCACAGCACGGTCCGGGCTCGGCGCGTTGACTTCCTTGCCGTCGAGAATCACGCCTCCCTCAGTCGCCTGATACAGTCCCGCGAGAATATTGAGCACGGTGGATTTGCCACAGCCCGAGTGACCAATCAACGAGATGAACTCACCCTTTTCCACTTTCAGGTTCACGTCCTGCAGAGCGCGGAAGTTGCCGCTCTCCGTGTTGAACTCGATGCCGACCTTGCTGATTTCCAGATAACCTTGCATGAATTTTCTCTCCATTCTCATCGCACTCTGTGGGAGCGGGCCTCGCCCGCGATGGATCTTGTGCTTTTGCCTCAATCGCGGGCAGGCCCGCTCCCACATAATGGTTCTTATCTAAGTACGGTTTGTTTATCCCAACTCACACGTCTTTGCAGCGCGAGCATCAGTTTGTCCAGAATCAGGCCGATGAATCCGATCACCAGCACTGCCACCATGATCCTGCCCAGCGAGTCGGAACTGCCGTTCTGGAATTCGTCCCAGATGAATTTCCCGAGACCGGGGTTCTGCGCCAGCATCTCGGCGGCAATCAGCACCATCCAGCCAGTGGCCAACGACAGACGCATGCCGGTGAATATCAACGGAATCGCCGAAGGCAAGACGATCTTGCGAATGTGCATGTGCGTCGGCAGACAGATGACACGGCTGACATTGATCAGATCCTTGTCTACGCTCGCCACGCCAACGGTCGTGTTGATCACCGTGGGCCACAGGCAGCACAGTGCGACCGTGATCGCGGAAGTGATGAAGGACTTCTCGAACATCGGTGATTCGGAGACATACAACGCACTGACCACCATCGTCACCAGCGGCAGCCAGGCAAGCGGTGACACAGGCTTGAACAGTTGGATGATCGGATTCACAGCGCTGTACAGGGTTTCGCTGAGCCCGCAGAGAATTCCCAGAGGAATCGCGATGAGCATCGCGATCGCAAAGCCGAAGCCGACTGTCATCAGACTGGTCTGAATCTGGTCGAGGAATGTCGGTCTGCCGGTGTAGGGTCGCACGCGAATTTCCGCATTCGGGTCCTGCGCCAGCAGCTCGGCATTGCGGGTCTCCTGACGCTCGAAGAACTCCACACGTCGTTCATTCTCGCGCTGATGTTCATCGGCCAGGTTTTGCACCTGCGTCCACACCTGCACCGGGCCGGGGAATTGGCCCAGTGACGTGTCGATGCTGTTGGCAGTCGCCTGCCACAGCAGCAGGAACACCAGAATGCCCGCAATCGAAAGGCTCCATGTGCGCAATGCTTTGGCGATCGCGACACCGCCAGGAATGTCACTCCACTCGAAGCGCCAGGTCTGTTCTCTCTTGATGAACGCATAGCGGCTGATGATGCTGTGCATTTTCTTTTCCTCGTCTTTCACTTTCATTGCCTCGGGGTTTTCACCACTGTGGGAGCGAGCCCTGCTCGCGATTGCTGTGCGAAGTCTCATCGCGAGCAGGGCTCGCTCCCACAAGTTCAGTCTTTCAATCCGATGGTCAAGGACTGCAGGTATGCGTTCGGCTTCATGCCGTCGTAGGGAATGCCGTCGATGAACTCGGCAGTCTCGGGGCGGAATCCCGTCTCGGTTGCAAAGTCAGGGAAGTCCTCGGCAGTCATGTGGCCCTCGGCGATCAGTTCCTGCGCCGCCAGCTTGTAGATCTCCGGCTTGTAGACTTTCTTCGCCTGCTCGATGTACCAGTCATCGGACTTCGGCTCGGATATCTGTCCCCAGCGACGCATCTGCGTCAGGTACCACACGGCATCGGAGTAGTAGGGATAGGTGGCGTTGTAGCGGAAGAACACGTTGAAATCGGGAACGTCGCGGGTGTCACCTTTTTCGTACTCGAAAGTGCCCGTCATCGAGTTGGCGATCACTTCGTAGTCGGCACCCACATACTCCCCACGAGAGAGTATGCGGGCGGCTTCGACCCTGTTGGCATTGTTGTTGTCGTCAAGCCACTTGCCGGCGCGCAGCATGGCCTTGACGATGCGCACGGTGGTATTCGGGTATTGTTCGGTGAATTCCTGGGTCATGCCGAACACTTTCTCCGGATTGTTCTTCCAGATCTCGTAATCGGTGATAACCGGTACCCCAATGCCCTTGAAGATGGCCTGCTGGTTCCAGGGCTCCCCCACGCTGTAGCCGAGGATGGTGCCTGCTTCCAGCGTTGCGGGCATCTGCGGCGGTGGCGTCACGGACAGCGTGACTTCCGCGTCCAGTGTGCCGGAGCTGTCGCCCAGTGACGGTTCATAGAAGCCGGGGTGAATGCCACCCGCCGCGAGCCAGTAGCGCAATTCATAGTTGTGTGTGGACACGGGGAATACCATACCCATGTTGAAGGCCACGCCACGTGAACGGTATTCATCGACAACGGGTTTGAGTGCATCGGCCTTGATCGGATGTACGGGTTTACCGTTTTCCATCGGCACATATGGACGCATCGCTTCCCAGACAGCATTGGAAACCGTGATGCCGTTGCCATTCAGATCCATGCTCAGCGGCGTCACGATATGGGCTTCCGTACCGTAGCCGATCGTCGCAGCGATGGGCTGACCCGCGAGCATGTGCGCGCCATCCAGTTGTCCGTCGATCACGCCGTCCAGCAACACTTTCCAGTTGGCCTGTGCCTGAATGGTGACGTAGAGACCTTCGTCCTCGAAGTAGCCCTGCTCGTAGGCGATGGCCAAAGGTGCCATGTCTGTCAGTTTGATGAAGCCGAAGGTCAGTTCGTCCTTCTCTGCAGGACCGACCTGAGCGGTGGCGCTGGCAGAAAAAAGTGCAACACAAGACGCGGACAGAGCAAGACGCCTGACGCTGCGTGACAGAATTGATCCTTCGTGACTAACGCTATTGATGCCTGACATGGTGCGCTCCTTGTTGGTGATGCGACGTTGCTGCCTGAATCGAATCAAAAAAAAAGCCCACGCGTTGCATCGCAACGTCGTGGGCCACATTACCCGGCGGATCAGAATCGGGGGGAGAGTCGCGATCCGCTGGAAGCTCGCAAGAGAGTGTTTGCGAGTTCACAATCCAATTAATGCACACGGTGTGCCAATTTCAAGATTCCTCTGTGGGAGCGGGCCCTGCCCGCGATGAAGTCTGCGCTAGACCTTCGCGAGCAAGGCTCGCTCCCACAGTCAGTGGAATGGCTCCGCCCTTGTGGGAGCGGGCCCTGCCCGCGATGAAGTCTGTGCAAGGCCTTCGCGAGCAAGGCTCGCTCCCACAGTCAGTGGAATCGGCGCAGATTGGGGCGTAACCGCCCATCTCTGCACCAAAACAGCGCACTACTCCTCTCTGCTTGATTCTCGAGAATCGCCGATCATCATGTCAGCACCCAGCGTGATGCCAGGCTCGAAGTCCCACGGGCTGCCGTGCCGGTTCTCTTCTTTATAGTCCTGACTGGGCGAAGGCTCGTCGAGGTATCGTGCTGCTTCGCGAAAGAGGTTGGTGCGATACGACTGTTGCACCAGCGCACGCGTGTCGTCTGCGTTGATGTCCTTGCCCAGCAATGCGCTGCTCTGCTGCACGATCCACTCGGCGTGAGAGCGCCAGGGGAAGCCTGCCTGGTATTTCCAGAACATGTGGAATTCCGGCATCGGTACGGGCGCGCAATTCTTGCTGAAACGATAGTCACCCGTCAGGGATGGCAACAACATCTTCACGGGGAGATTGAGGTACTGGCGCTGACTCATGAGTTCGGCAATGCGCACACGCTGCTCAGGTTGAGTCAGCAGACGACACGCTTCCATGATCGCGAGGCGCAGACGCAAATGGGTGGCCGGGTGCAGGTTGTGCCAGTGTTCGGTGACACCCAGCACTTTCTCCGGGGCATTGTTCCAGATCTGATAGCCGCTCGCGGCCACGGTACCGATGCCCTGCTCCACGGCGACGGTGCTCCAGGGTTCGCCGACGCAGAAGCCATCGATGATGCCGCGGGCGAGACTGTCGCACATCTGCTCCGGCGGCAGCACGATCAGGCGAATGTCTCTGTCCGGGTCGATCTTTCCGGCGAGAAACCACAGACGCAGCAGAAAGGTATGCATGGAGAATGCGTGCACGGTGGCGAAGGTGAGGCGCCCACCGGGGCCGCGCTCCTTGAGCAATTCGCCGAGCCGCCGGATGACTTCGAGCGCGTCCGGGGCCTTGCATGAATAGTTCAACCCCAGGCTGTCCCACAGAGTATTGGAAACGGTGATGGCGTTGCCGTTCAGCCCCAGCGACAGCCCGGTCAGCAGGTTGCCGCGAATGCCCCCCGCGCCGAAGGTTGTGGTCATGGGAAGTGGCGCGAGCAAATGAGCCGCGTCAAGATCGCCGACGACCAGCTTGTCCCGCAGATTCGCCCATGACACTTCGCGCAGCAGGGTCACATCGAGACCATAGCGGGCATAGAGTCCCTCTTCCTGCGCCAGAATCAACGGTGCGGCATCGGTCAGGCGCATATAGCCGATGGAGAGTTGGGTGATTTCAGCCGGTGGCAGACGCGCTGGGTCAGACATGAGCTATTTCCTGATTTCGAGTGAGGAGAGGGTGGCGATGACTGTCTGAGCGACATCGCGCAGCCTCTGGTTGTTGTCCATGGCAAGACGCGTGAGCAGCTGGTGCGCCTCGTTTTCGCTGATGCGTTTCTGCAGCATCAGCAGACCTTTGGCTTTCTCGATCAGCGTGCGGTCCTGCAACTGTGTGCGCGCGGTGTCCAGCTCCTGACGCAGCTCCTGGAAGGACTTGAACTGGGCCATGGCCACCTCGATCACGGGCTTGACCTTGGCC
>MGYS01000041.1:53312-59312 GCA_001802565.1 Gammaproteobacteria bacterium RIFCSPLOWO2_02_FULL_57_10
GTCGGGCTGTGGCGATTGACGATGGCGAGACTTTCCAGCACGTCGCGGTCGGGGGATTGCAGGTCGATGAGCACGACATCGGGTCGGTGCTGTTCGATCTGGAAGAGCAGACCGGTGGCAGAGGAGATGACGGAAAGCACCTCAAAGCCTGCGGCCTTGAGATGCTCTTCAACTAACTGGGCCCGGCTGGGGTGATCGTCAACCAGCATGACCCGGATCGGGGCGTTCTGTGGAGCGGACTTCAAGCGTTGTGTTCCTGTGTTTCCAGATAATCTTGTGGGAGCGAGCCCTGCTCGCGATCGAATTGGCGTCAATCGCGAGCGGGGCTCGCTCCCACAGGATGAGCAATTAGAATGCCAGATTCATGGTCAGCCACAGCTTGTCGGTATCCACCGCGAAGCCATCACTCTCGTAGGCCGCGAACTTGGCTTCGAAGTTGACGCGTGGATTCAGCACATAGCCCGCCACGATGTTCAGCTCGCTGCCGTAGTCGGCACTGGTCTCTTCGGCGCCGTAGTCGTGATAAGTGGCCGACAGATTCACTTTGCCAATCGGAGCGCTGACTGTGAGGTAGGCGTCTTCGATACCATTGGCCGGTGTCGCCAGGAACAGGTCAGCGAAACCCTGATAGCGGTGCAGCGTCGCCAGTGGTGTGGCGAAGCCAACGCGGCCGCTGTCACTGCCCAGCACTTCGTAGCCTGCGAGCAGAGTCACCGTGCCCACCTTCGTGCTGCCTTCGAGCAGCGCGTAGTCCGTGTCGTAGGAGATCGGGTTGTCGCCGTAATCAGATTGCGCCGCATAGCTTGCGTTGAGAGTGAACGCGCCGAATGTGCCGGTGTAGTAGAGACCGTAGCTGATCGAGGATGCCGCCAGTGCGTTGTCGAAGTCGAGCGCATAGATGAAGCCACTCAAAGTTCCCCAGCTTTCCTTGCCATTGATCAGCAGTGCATGCGAGTTGCTGTCGTAGTCGGTGATCTGCGCGCTGGTCTTCGAGCCCTTGAACACACGATTCACGTTCCACAGATAGCTGTAATCCACGGTGACGTTGCCGGAGACGCGGTTGTAGCTGAACGAGTCCATGGTCTGTTCGTTCTGGCGGAAAGCAACGCTGCCGAGGAAGCGTTGCGTCAGATGATTGTAGCGCTGCCTGCCGAGAGACATGCTGCTGGTTTCGGAAAGTGCATATTTCACGGCCGCGATGTTGATCTCGGTGCCGACGGGATCGGCGATCACGGAGTGATTACCCCGGTATTTGTCGAGTGCAAACGAATCGTAGTCATCCGGCCCGAGCGTGAGAATGTTGTCGGCCTCGATGGCGACACTGAACTTGTTGACGACGGCGCTCTGGAATGTCAATCGCGTGCGCAGCGTGGACGCGGTGGCATTGTCCAGTGCGTTGTCCTGCTCCACATCTTCAAATCGGTAACGCATGGCGATGCGGGTCGTACCGCCGGTCACCATGCTGGCAATGTCTTCGGTCAGGCTCTGCGCGCTGACCGGCGCAGTGAAAGCACACGTTAATGCCCCAAGAGCCACCGTGTGGGAGCGAGCCTTGCTCGCGATCGTTTTGCCCATGCACAATAAAATATTTCTGCCATCCTGCCGTCTGCCTTTCATTCAGTGTGCTCCTGTAAGTCCTGTGGGATAAAAATTTTTCCCAAAAAAAAAGCCTGCATCCGGTTAGGGAATGCAGGCATCGTTGCCCGATTTAAAATTTGGTACTGGAGAGTACTACGCTTAAGTCATATCAGGATTCGTGCCAAGATTTTAATATCAATGAATTCATTGAGTTGCGAATTCTGAGCTGAAAGCCTTCCGATAATTCGATTCATTTTGTTGCGCAGGAATGCAGCGGAATTGCGCGTTGCGCACTTTATGTGTGCATGGGTGAGTGGTACATCAATCGCGAGCAAGGCTCGCTCCCACAGTCACGGGCACGTTTTCATGTGGGAGCGAGCCTTGCTCGCGATGGACGGTCCACAGCAGAAATCGATTGGCTTTATTCAAATTGCACATCTACATTTACATCATTCTGTACGTAGGAGCGTCCCATGAAACAAGCCACATTCACCGACGTGCGCAACAACGCCAAACAGTACTTCGATATCGTTGAGGCGGGAGAATCCGTGCGCGTCCTGCGCAATGGCAAGCCCATTGCCGATATCGTCCCCATCATGGCCGATCTGCCCTCATGGAAGCGTCACAAGGCGCAACCCTTGGTGATCCGTGGCGCCACAGTAAGCAGCATGATTATCGAGGCCCGCAAGGACAGCGTTTAGGATAGTCAGTCAAGGGAGAGTGACCGTGCGCGTCTTTTTCGATTCCTCGGCCTTTGGTCAGCGTCGTCACAGTGGTGCTTGCATGCCTGCAATTTCATCCAGCGCTGCCCGGGGAGACAACAGATGCAAGTCACCGAGAGGGTGCAGGATCAGCAAGTCCTGATCACCGGTGATCAGGCGGCGGACATTGGCAGCAAGCGCCGTCTGAATGAACACATCGTCAGTGCGGTCGCGCGACCAGGTGCGAGCGCCCAACCCAGCCGGAATTTTCACCCACAAGGCGCTCGCATCCAGATCGTGTAGCAGCCTGCGGCGTACCTCCAGCGACAAATAGCGATCAAACTTGGGCTTCCAGAGACGGGCTTCCAGTTCCGCGAAGCTTGCCTTGGAAAACACCAGGCGGCCCTGTACAAGCAAGTGATCCAGCAGTAGTGCAGGCAAGCTTTGTGGCAACAGCGCTGCGCTCAACAGCACATTGGTATCGACCACTACCTGCGCATAGGGTGGCGCCAGCGGTGCTTCAGCTTTCATCTGCCAGCAGTTCGGTCAGCTTGTCTGCTGTCATTCCGGCAGCCGCGGCAGTTTCGGCGCTGCTGCGCAGGGTATTGCGAAGTCGGTCGGCGTAAAAAGCCCGCATGGCTTCATAGTCCTGGGCACTGACCATCACGCCCACCACGCGGTCGTGACGCAACACCTGCACCGGCTCGCGCTGGGCACAGTCCAGAAATTCTCCAAAGCGGGTTTTGGCTTCGTTTGCGGTGAAAGATTGCATGGGCTTACTCCAGGCAGTTTGGCTCAATATAGTCGAATCGTTCGATTCGGGCAAATCGGGCGTAGTTTCCACACGGGACTGGAATCAAGGGAGCGAATCCAAGGGCTTAGGGTCCTTGACCCAGGATTGCCTTTAACAGTGCGCTGTCGGACTGATATTCTTGTATTCACGTTATAACCACGGGAAGTGCTTGGGAATCATGAAGACATCACTGGACAGCGACATCGCAGGGTGCCGGGTCGATCTGCGCGTATTCGAATTGAGCGAGGCAGGATCCGAGCAGGTGCGCGAGCTTTTCGCGCAGCGCCTGAGCGATAATCCGCGCAGTGCCGAGTTGATGGCAAGGAGGCCACAATGGCAATCAGAGCCCCGCAGCGACTGATGCCGTAATTATGATTACGGCACATACGACACCTCGTTAATCACGCACATGTAGGGCAGTACGATGCTGAAATCAACAAAACTCACCCCCTTCCACCTCGCCATCCAGGTTCGCGATCTCGCAGAAGCGCGCGATTTCTACGGCACGAAGATGGGCCTGCCGGAAGGGCGCAGTTCCGACCACTGGATCGACTTCGATCTGCTCGGGCATCAGCTCGTTGTGCATGTGAACCCCGCACTCGGGCCCAACGGCAAGGTCAATCAGATTGGCAACCATGTCGATGGGCACGGGGTCCCGGTGCCACATTTTGGTGTGGTGCTGGAGATGGAGCAGTGGGAAGCGTTTGCGGAGCAGGTGAAGACGTTCGTGCCGGAGTTTCTGATCGAACCCTACACTCGCTTCAAGGGCGAACCGGGTGAGCAGGCCACGATGTTCTTCCTTGATCCGTCGGGCAATGCGCTGGAGTTCAAGGCGTTCAAGGACATCGGGAAGAGCTTGTTCGCAAAGTGAATTTCTGATCAATCCTCTGCCCGTGGGAGCGAGCCCTGCTCGCGATTGCTTTTCAGCTGCAAAAAGTCAATCGCGAGACGCAAGGAATCTGACCACTTGATTGTAGTGCTGTTGTTGATCGGATTTCCGTCGGGTCATGCCAGCTCCCGCCAGCCCACCACCTTGCAGTGACCACGCTGCCAGGCGCCGGAGCCGCCAAATACCAGTAGCGGAGGCAAGGCGTCGTTGCCTGCAAATGAGAGCCACTTGTCGGGGCCCTGTAGCCAATCGGAGGCAAACGTTGCACCAGACTTGATTTCCACGGCTTGCAAACCTGCCGGAGTTTCGTACAGCAGGTCCATTTCGTGGCCAACATTGTCGCGCCAGAAGTACAGTTCCGCAGGCCGACCGGCATTGTAGCGTTGCTTGATGAACTCACTGACCACAAAGCTCTCGAACAGGTGGCCGCGTTGGGCATGAATGGCGAGCGCATCCGTGCCATGGATGCCCAGCAGCCAGGCCATCAGACCCGAGTCCAGAAAGTACAGTTTGGGTGTTTTGACCAACCGCTTGCCAAAATTGCGGTGATAGGGCTGCAGGCGCACGATCAGATAGCTGGCTTCCAATACACTCAGCCATTCCCGCGCAGTGACTGCGGAGATGCCGCAATCGGCGCCCAGCGCTGTCAGATTGAGCAGCTGCCCCGAACGTGCCGCGCACATGCGCAGAAAGCGCTGGAACTGTGTCAGATCACGCACCGCGAGCAATTGCCGCACATCGCGCTCGACATAAGTATTCACGTAGTTGGCGAACCAGTCGTCCGCACGCAGTTCCCGGTCATACAACGCAGGATAACTGCCTTGCCACAATAATGTGTCCAGGTCCGGCAGCAGCGCTGCGGGGGCCAGTTCGCCAGCACTTAGCGGCAACAGTTCAACACGGCCAATACGACCGGCCAACGACTGCGTGAGGTTGGAGACAAATTCAAACTGGGCAGAGCCGGTCAGGATGAAGTCGCCCATGCGACCACGCTCATCAACAATCCCTTGCAGCCAGGACAGCAAACCGGGGCAGCGCTGAACCTCGTCAAGAATCGCACCACTGGGAAAGCGTTGCAGAAAACGCAGTGGATCCTGTTCTGCAAATTCGCGTTCGTCGGGGTTTTCGAGCGATACGTAGGGTTTGTCCTGGCCGAACACCGCCTTGGCGAGGGTTGTTTTCCCAGACTGACGCGGCCCGGTCAGGGCGATGACGGGAAAGCCTTTGGCCAGGCGTTTCAACGTGTCGGAGGCTTTGCGAGGAATCATCTTACAAATCCAAGGTTTCAGTTTGGATTTGTAAGGTTACGCTCCGGTGTCCGATTCGGCAAGAGCCCCCACTTCCAGTTCAGTAATGGCGTTTCCGCGGAAACGTCTTTTGAGTTATAGCAGTTCATGCGGGCGACCGGCCGCCAGGCGGAGTAACCAAAACCAGCTTCAATTCCCTGCGTAAATCCTGTTAAGCTCCATCGCACGTTCGTCCCAGAGAAAAAGAGGGCCCATTCCCAGGCCCCGGAGTGCAAGTCAATGCGCAAGCTGTTCGACGAACTCAAGCGCCGCAAGATCTTCAAGGTCGCCGCCGTCTATGCCGTGGTGTCATGGCTGGTGATTCAGGTGGCTACGGCAATCACTCCCGCGCTGCAGCTGCCGACCTGGACTCCCTCTCTGGTCGTTGTGCTGTTGCTCCTGGGATTCATTCCTTCGCTGATTGCCGCGTGGGCTTACGAACTGACTCCGGACGGAATCACTTCGGACACCCAGGTCACTCCGGCTTCCGGCCTGCACGCCACCTCCGCGCAGCCCATCAACTATGTGATTTTGCTGGTGGTGCTGCTGGTGGCAGGTGTGCAACTGGCCGAGCGCTTTACCAGTAAGCAGGCCGCCACTGCTACCCTCAGCACAAACGCAACCGCATTGGTCTCGGGCACCCAGCGTACTTCCATCGTGCTGCCTGCACGACAACCGATTATCATCGACACATTCCCCTCGAACAGCCTGGCGCTCTCACCTGACGGTCGCACCCTCGTCTACGCCGCAGAG
>MGYS01000041.1:59328-64428 GCA_001802565.1 Gammaproteobacteria bacterium RIFCSPLOWO2_02_FULL_57_10
CGGGCGCAAGCAACTGTTCCTGCGGGCGCTGGACTCTCGCAGCATCAGCGCACTGCCGGAGACCTTCGGGGCCGGACAGCCGTTCTTTTCACCCGACGGGCAAGCGGTGGCCTTTTTCACGAGGGCAGGAGAGCTGAAAAAAATCGCCCTTTCCGGCGGTGCCCCGGTCACGCTGGCCGAAGGCCTGTCCAATGGCCGTTGGAGTTTTGGCGTCTGGAATGACGAAGATGCCATCGTGTACAGCAACAGCAGTCTCTTCCGGATACCCGCTGGCGGCGGCACCCCGGAGCAGCTGACGACGTTGAATGAGGAAAACCAGGAATTCCAGCATCGTTTCCCGACGCTGGTCCCGGGTAATCGGGCCGTGTTGTTTACGGTCGACAGCAGCCCTCCCTTCGATCCTCGTATCGAGGCACTGCTGCTGGACAGCGGCGAGCGCCGCGTGGTTCTGGACAACGCCAGCGGCGCCCACGTGCTGGCCAGCGGACATCTACTGTTCCTGCGTGGCGCCACCGTGATGCTGGCACCCTTCGATTTCGCCGCGCTGACAGTGGGCCCCGCCGTTGCAGTGCCCGAGGCCATCAGGATAGACAACGCCTACTCTCTCTACCCCCACGCGCAATTGACCTTGGCTGGCAACGGGTCGCTGGCGTATCTGCCGGAGCTCACCTCGACCCGTGAACTGGGAGCGCTGGCGCCCGGTGGCAGCTTCGAGCCCTTCGGACTGGCGAATGACTACTACTCGCAGCCGCGCGTGACACCGGACGGGCGCGCTGTGTCCTTACTGCTGCAACGTGACCGGGAGAGCGTCTTGTACACCTATGACCTGGAACGAGGGACGACGGCACGTCTGTCGCAAGACAGCAATTCTGTTCTAGCCGCCGCCTGGCGGCCCGATGGCCGGGGGCTCGCAATGGTCGTATCACGCCAAGGCATATTCCTGCTGGAGAATGGCCGCCAGACTTTGCTGCTTCCGCCGGGCCCCGGATATGCAACGCGCAACATGCGCTGGGCGCCGGACGGAACTGAGCTGGTGTATACCCGGCAACGCGGTATAGCCCACGATCTCTGGATACATAACATCGATGGCGCACAGGCGGATCGGCCCCTTCTAACCACGCCAGCGGCAGAGGAAGATCCCGCGTTGTCGCCAGACGGCCGATGGCTGGCTTTCACAAGCGACGAGTCGGGGCGGCGTGACATCTACATACAGGCCTATCCGGAAGGGGAGCGGTACACGGTGTCACCGGAAGGTGGGCGCTTTCCGCTGTGGAGCGCGGATGGCAGTGCAATCTTTTTCGTCGGCTTCCAGGACGACGTACAGAAGATGTTGCGTGTGGCGGTGACAGCGAGCCCCAGCGGACTGCAACTGGGCAGTCCGGAACCCCTGTTCGACATGCGCTACACCGCTCCTGACGGCACTGATTATTCCTATCATGTCGGAGACAACATCATCGGCGCAGGCTTCGATCTCCTGCCCGATGGCCGTTTCGTGTTGCTGCGCTCGCCAGAATCCGACAACCGTGAAGTCGTCATCGTGCAGAACTGGTTTGATGAAGTGCGCAGGCTGGTGCCGGTGGCGGTGCAGGCGCAGTAACACGGAAGGGGCTGGACTTTGTCTCTGCCGTGCGTTGCGCCTGAGACCTTGTGTGAAAAGTGTAGGCTTGCTGCGGCCTGAATGCGGATGGAATTGAAAGGACATTTCCGCAGAAACGTCTTTTGAGTTACAGCAGTTCATACGGGCGACCGGCCGCCAGGTGGAGTAAACAAAGCTGGCTTCAAGTTCCCATGTAAATCCTGTTAAGCTCCACGGCACAGCAGCAGCCGTTGGCGTTCCACCCATGCCGTAAGCCAGTCTCCATCGCATATTCGTTCCAGATAAGAGGGTGCAGTAGCAGGCCCCGGTGCGCAAACCATGAGCAAGCTGTTCGACGAACTCAAACGCCGCAAGATCTTCAAGGTCGCCGCCGTTTATGCCGTGGTCTCCTGGCTGGTGATTCAGGTGGCCACAGCTGTGACCCCCGCTTTGCAGCTCCCGACCTGGACTCCTTCTCTGGTTGTCGTGCTGTTGCTCCTCGGATTCATTCCGACGCTGATCGCCGCGTGGGCCTACGAGCTTACACCCGAGGGGATCAAGCTGGATTCTGCAAGCCAGTCTTCGGTGCATATCCCTGCGCCGCAACATCAAACCCTTATTTACGTGATGCTCGTTCTATTGCTGATAGCGGTGGGATTGCAGATCGCTGACCGGTTTCTGTTGAACACCGCGCCCGTGACAAACCCATCATCCAGCGAATCAGCGATCACAGACGTCTTGCGTTTCAGTTTACCGGTAAGCGAGGGTCAACCGCTGTACCTGGGCGGCAAGGACGCCCGGCATGGCCGACCCGCCGCCACGTCGCTGGCATTTTCCAATGACGGCAGGCTGCTGGTGTATTCGGCCTGGGAGCCGCTGTCGCGCGGAGAAAGATCGCGGCTCTATTCGCGGCCACTGGATCAGGAGCGAGCACGAGCCATTGACGGCACCGAAGGCGGAAGCAGCCCGTTTCTGTCTGCTGACAACAATTGGATCGGATTCTATGTCGACAATGCGCTTAGGCGTATTCCACTCACAGGTGGCATTGCCCAGACCATTGTTGCTTCCACTGAAAGCGATAGTTTTGAACTGTATGGCGCCAGTTGGGGCGACAACAACAGCATCGTGTATGCAGACCAGGTGCCGGGGTCTGCGGCCGCCCCACGAATTGGACTTTACCTGGTCGAGGCCAGTGGCGGCAGTGGCAGCTTGCTGGCCGACCCCGGCGAGTCTCAGGGGCAATTCAACAGTTACACGCAGCCGCACATGCTGCCGGGTGGTGAGAGCCTGCTGTTTCAAGGCATGGCGGGAAGTGGCGCCCCGGAACGCGCCGAAATCATCGCTCTGGATATCGCGTCCGGCACCCAAACCAGCCTGCTAAGCAACGCCATGAACCCGCGTTACGTGGCCGAGACGGGTCATCTGCTGTTCATGCGTCAGGGCTTGTTGATGGCAGTCGGCTTCGATCCTGCAGGGTTGACATTGATGGGCGAGCCAGTGGTCATCGTGGAAAACGTCATGCAGGCGCTCAATATGCGCAACTTCAACTGGAATACGGGCGTTGGGCAGTTGGCGATTTCTGCGGCCGGGCATCTGGTGTATTCGCGCGGGGGTGTCACGGCTACTGGCACGACCACTATGGTCAGGGTTACCGTCGATGGTCACGCCGAGCCACTGAACTCGATCTCGCAATCAACACCTGTGGCAAGTTACATGCGCCTGTCTCCTGACGGCACTCGCCTCGCCTTTCAATCAGTCAGCGCAGAGGGGGCCTCTGTCCATGTCCACGATCTGGTTCGCAATGTTTCCCAGCGAATGAACATCGGAGGCTTTTGGAGCGGCACCCCTGCCTGGAGTCCGGATAATGAATCCCTCTTGATGAACTCGGACCGGGAAGATAACGTCAGTAACATTTACCGACTGCGTGTCGATGGCAGCGATGAGCGACCGGAACGGCTGGCTCCTTCTGACCAGATTCAGGGAATGCAATCCATGTCTGCCGACGGCGTGATCGCCTACTTGCAGAATGGTGACATCTGGACCCTGCCACCCGGTGGCGAGCCTGCACCATTGTTCACCTCGGACGCCATCGAAGCATTTGCAACGTTCTCAAGCGATGGCCGTTGGCTTGCCTATACAAGCGCCACTACTGAGTCGTTCGGTGAAGCAGACCTCTATATCCGGCCATATCCGGGGCTAGGCAGTGCGATACTGGTTGCCGGCCGGAGCTCCGCTCCCGCCTGGTCCCGTGACGGCACCCGGCTTTACTTTCTTGAAAGGAATCCAGACACCTCGATTGTGCGCATGATGGTTGCGGACATTACGGATGACGTGCCATCCCCGGTACGCTCGCTCATTGACCCCTGGCCTTACTTCACCACGGTTACTTCCAGGAACTACGATGTCCTTGAGGACGGCTCCTTTATCACCTCGATTGCGTCATCCCAGGGTAACAACGACACAGAGGCAGGAATTGCCATGGCAGAGGAACTGGCTGTGTCAGAGCTGCAAGTGGTGTTCAATTTCTTCGAGCTGCTGGGTCGACAGTCGCAATAACGTGGGTACATCCCCGCGCTGGATTTCGTGAAGTCAGAAAACGCCGCAATAGTGGCGGAGTTGCAGGCGGGACTAACGCTGGAAGATATTGCGCAGGAGCTGTGATGCCTAAACTGTTCGAAGAACTCAAACGCCGCAAGGTCGTCCGCGTCGCCGGGGTGTATGCCGTGGTGGCATGGCTGCTGATTCAGGTCACCAACAACATCGTGCCCGCGCTGCAATTGCCGACTTGGGCAAGCACTTTGATTGTGGTGCTGCTGCTGATCGGCTTTCCGATTGCGCTGGTGCTGGCCAGGGCGTTTGAGGTCTCACCGGACGAGGGGCAAAGGCAAGGCGCGGCGGATGCCCCGTGGGGCGGTCAGATTCCGGTTGCGCAAACCGCCAATACCAAATTGCTCTACGCCACCTTCGCACTGGTGCTGCTCGTGGCAATGTTCCAGATCGGTGAACGCTTTCTGGGCAATGGCCCCACGCAGCCAGCCCCCAGTGACAATGTACCCAGTGCCAGGCTCTCGCCGCTGCGCGCAGCCTTGCCACTGGGCGAGCTGGAGCGGTTCGGGAGCGGATTACGAAGCCACATCGCATTGTCCCCGGATGGACGCTGGCTGGCGTACACAGCCCGCTTGAACGGAACGGTCAATTTACAGCTTCGCGATCTGGTGACTGGTGAGACCCGCACTCTGGTGGAAGAGTCCGCGGTGCGAAACACATTCCCGTACAACCCGTCCTTTTCTCCTTCCGGAGAGCAGATACTGTCCTATGTGAACGGCTCTGGTGAAATTCACGTCATCCCGAGAACCGGCGGTCGTCGGCAAGCGCTTGCCGTTAACACGGCCCCCTACAGCGTGGCCGGATCCTTTTATGGTGCCCCTGGATGGGTTTCAGAGGACAGCATTGTCTTTACCAACAGCAGTGGCGTACTGCAAACACTGCATATCCCCACGGGCGACATCGTCACGCTGGACATC
>MGYS01000042.1:0-3001 GCA_001802565.1 Gammaproteobacteria bacterium RIFCSPLOWO2_02_FULL_57_10
CCGCATTCCTGGATTCACCTGGAGCACACCAATGACGATGGCAGCAAGCAGGCCTGGATGGTGGAAGGCGGTACGCCCAACACGCTGCTGCGTCGCGGCATCAATCGTGACTCGCTGCAGCTGGGTACCGAGATTGTGGTGACTGGCTACCAGAGCAAGGATCGTCTGTGCACACCATCCTGCCGTGGCAATGGCCGTGACATCACGTTCCCGGACGGACGCAAACTGTTCATGGGCTCATCAGGTACTGGTGCGCCGACAGACGGTTCAGATCCGACTGAGCCGTAACAATTGCCGTCAACCTCGGAGTTGACTGTGGTGACTGAAGCAACGCCCGTATTGCGCCCGAACAGGGATGACAGTACGGGCGTTTTCACTTGAGCTGGGTTTGACGGTCGAGCTGCTACTCGAATAGCGGACTCAGCGCCTGCTCGTAGCTGCCGCCATCGCGGAATACCACCGAGCCCTCATAGAAACCGGCACTGTGCAGGCGCAGCACAATTTCCTCGAAGGTTCTGTTTTCCCAGAACCAGCCATGAATGCCGGTGAAGGGGGCATGGTAAGTGCCATAGCTGCTGGTACCCGTTCCCTGCTCGAAGCTCTCGACGAATTCCTCGCCCTCCATTCCCTCCGGGTCGGCGTGCATGTCATAGACGAGCTCACCCGTCGCCTCCCAGGAATAGACCATGCTGCTGTTCAGCGCGAGGTGGTACTTGTACTCCACGGACTGAAACGGCTCGAGAATGAACTCCACGTAATCATGTTTATGTGCTGTGGGCACGGTTTCCAGTGGCCCTTCGCTGGCATCTGCGAGCTCCAGAAGTCCGAGAGCCTGTCCGGTGCCAAGCGGGTCAATGCCGAATTCCGCGGGCATCACGACCGTGACAAGAACCAGCAGTGCGACGACAAGTGCGGCGGCCGTTCCGATGATCAGCTGTCGTGCCGAGGGGGCGTCGGTTCTGTCGCGTTCGTTAGGGGCTTGCATGATGAAACTCCTGACCGTCTCAGTAGACAGGCGTGGTGAGATAGGCGGTGATCTGATACCCGGCGAGCAGAAACCCGCCGCACATCAATACGGCATTGGTCACGAAGGCATGGCGCAGATAGCTGCCGCTGGTTCGCCATAGGCTCAGTGCTATGAACACGAAGGTGAGTGCGAGAATCTGGCCCAGCTCCACACCAATGTTGAAGCTGATGATGTTGGTGATCAGCCCGTTGGCCGACAACTCGAATGCCTGCAGCTTGGTGGCGAGCCCCAGTCCGTGAAACAGACCGAACACGAAGACAGCGGCTTGCGGGTTCGGGCGCAGTCGGCCCAAGCGCGCGAATCCCCCCATGTTCTCGCAGGCCTTGTAGACGATGGACAGACCTATGATGGCGTCGATCAGGAAGGCATTGACCTGCAGATTCGCCAGCACCCCTGTCAGCAGCGTGATGCTGTGGCCGACCGCAAAGAGAGTGACGTACTGCACCACGTGCACCGGGCGGTAGAGGAAGAAGACCACGCCGAACAGGAACAGCAGGTGGTCGTAGCCTGTGACCATGTGCTTGGCGCCCAGATAGATGAAGGGCAGGATGGCGGGGCCATCGATGTCCTGCACGAAGTTGGCGTCATTGCCGGCAATGGTGTGAGCCTGTGTTGCCGAAGTGAACAGCAGCCAGGCACTCCCGATCACCAGCATCATCGCGAGCGGATTTCTGCGGAGGCTTGGCAGCGTCGCGGCAAACATCGGTCAGTTGCTGGCGAAACGTGAAACGGCGGCGTTGTAGCCCTGATGACAGGCAGTGCAGACGCTGTACAACTGTGCTCCCGCCTGGAAGAAATCTTCCTGATTCTGTTCGGCAGCGGCGTTCATCGCCAGGATGCCCGCGTTGCTGAGGCCATTTGCATACGTCACCCACGCATCGTTGTCGACGGCGCGACCGGGCAGTGCCAGCGCGTTGCCCAGCTCGATGATCATGGCAGAATGGCGGCGCACGTTTTCCCACTCCTCGTCAGTGGTTGGGTAGAGTTCCACATAGCCCGACTCGATGCTGTTGACCCAGCCTGCGGATTCCCAGAGGACGTCTGCCGTCGGTTCCAGTACGAGGTTCATGAAGTCGACCATGTTGAGCGTGGTGTTGTAGGCGGGGCCTGCGGCCTCGGGCGCAACGGCTGTCTCCGATTCGCTGCAGGCTGTCAACGTGAGCGTGGCCACAGAGAGCGTGGTCAGCATGAGCGTGCGCAAAAGTGTCTGGCCGAGATACTGCTTCATGATGGTGCCCCCTGGTTTCTGATGAGCTGGCATTCTACAGCAAAAGCGTCCGAACGCGACTGCCTGGAGCCCGCAGCGGTAGCGCCGAATCCGGCACTGGTCTATTCTTGGCGCAGCGATCACAACCAGAACTTACAACAAATCGTGGAGCGTCCGTTATGAATCATCTGTTCAGGAAGTGTCAGCCAGCTCTGCTCGCGGCAGCCTTGCTGGTCGCCTGTTCCCCGCAAGAGGGTGAGCAGATCGTGATGACAACGGAACCCGGCATCCAGATCGAGAGTGTATCGACCAAGCCTTGGCTGATCACGGGAGGAGACGTGCTCCTGCGCCTGCGTCTTGATGGAGGCACCGATGCCGCAGCCGTCAGAGTGACTCTGAATGGCGCTGATGTCAGTGCGGAATTCCGGGCGAGCGACGACGCCACGATGCTGGGTCTTGTGTCGGGACTGCAGGAGGGTGTGAATCTGGTGGAGGCGTGGGCAGGGCAGAACGGTGCTGTCGTTGGTCTGGAGCTGACGAACTACCCGGTCACGGGGCCGATCATTTCCGGACCCCATCAACAGCCGTTCCATTGCGAGACGGATGCCTTCACAACGGTCAGTGGCGATTCCCTGGGCGCGCCACTGGACGCCAACTGTTCCGTGGCAACGCGCATCGAGCATGTCTATCTCTCCTCTGCGGACGGTACCTTCAAATCCTATTCTCCTGATGCCGCATCACCACCGGCTGATCTTGCCGACGTCACG
>MGYS01000042.1:3029-9245 GCA_001802565.1 Gammaproteobacteria bacterium RIFCSPLOWO2_02_FULL_57_10
GGCACCGTGAACAGAGCCATCTACGAAATCGCGATGCTCCATGATCCGGCTCAACCGCAACCTGATCCATGGACGCGCCCGGCAGGGTGGAACGGCAAGCTGGTCTACACCCATGGAGGCGGATGTCGGGAAGGCTGGTATCGGCAGGGCGATCAGACCGGGGGAGTGTTGCGGGAGGGCTTGCTGGCGATGGGCTATGCGTTGACTTCCTCCTCGCTCAACGTCTTTGGTCAGAACTGCAACGATCTGCTGGCCTCCGAGACTCACATCATGGTCAAGGAGCGTTTCGTTGAGGCCTATGGCGAGCCGGTCTATACCATTGCGACAGGCGCCTCGGGCGGGTCGTACCAGAGTCACCAGACAGCCGATAACTACCCTGGAGTCTTCGACGGCATCATCGTGTCTTCGAGCTTCCCCGACGTCACGTCAGCCACCATCTTCACTCTGGCAGATGCCAGGCTCCTGCATCATTACTTCGTGGACGTTGCGCCGGAGGCATTCACTCCCGAACAGCAACTGGCCATTTCCGGTTTCGGGCAGTGGGGCAGTATTCCCAATCTGAGCCGCGGTGCCGCGCGTATTGATCCACTGTATGAAGAAGGCATTGCGGCAGAAGATCAGGGCGGCGAAGTCGCTCTGCCGGAACTGGAGAGTCAGCGCCTGACCCCAAGCAATCCCGATGGTCTGCGCGCCACCGTCTATGAGCATACCCGCAACGTCTATGGCAGTGATCCAGTGACCGGCAAGGCGCGGCGACCGCTGGACAACAGAGGTGTGCAATATGGCCTCGATGTGTTGAACCGGGGTGAGATCAGCAAGGCGCAGTTCATTGCTCTCAACCGCGACATCGGCGGATTCGACAGTGACATGAATCATGTGCCCGAGCGGCACGCCGCCGATCCGGAGGCCACCCGACTGGCGTTCGCCAGCGGCCGTATCCTCTTCGGCGGAGCAGGACTCGCGACGACGCCAGTGATCGATTATCGCAGTTACACTGACGATCGGCCCGACGGCGATATCCACATGATCGTTCATCAGTTCACCACGCGCGCCAGGCTGGAGGCGGCAAATGGTCACGCCGACAACCATGTCATGACAGTAGGGGGGCAGTGGGGATTCACCAAGGAGCAGCCGGATCTGGGGACTCTGTTCCACGAAATGGATCGCTGGTTGATGGGCCTGCAAAGTGTCACGGCGGAAGCCGATCGGGCGGACGCGGTGGTCGCCTCCAGACCGGCATCACTGGTCGATGCGTGCTGGGATAATCGTGAAGGGGGCCATGTCAGGATTGAAGAGCAGCAAAGCTATTCCGGAACCGGCGTGTGTCAGGAGCTGTATCGAGCCTACCCTACGCCGCGCCAGGTTGCGGGTGCGCCGCTGCGCAACGACGTCGTGAGCTGTCAGCTCAAGCCGCTGGATGCCGCCGACTACACCGTCAGCTTCACTGAAGCGGAGATGGCAACATTGCGAGAGATATTTCCCGAGGGAGTCTGTGACTGGACGAAAGCAGACGCACACAGCTCCGGCCACAGCGGCACCTGGCTATCCTTTGGGCCTTCCCCGGTCAATCGTGTGCAATGACGAAGGGGGTCATGATTGCTTGATTATTGAAGGGGTGTGGTTTAGTTTCGAGCGCGATTGAGCAGAAAAGCAGCAACGCAGGCTCATCTCACCCGGAATGTGGACGTGAAAGGTACTCAATGAATTATCGTTCGTACGAATGGAAGATCATTTATGTCTTCATCCTGGTCTTCATGCTGATCGAGGTGGGCTCCTACATGGTGCTTACCATCAGCACGCAGCGCATTGCCAGGGAGAGAGTGCAAGAGGATCTGCAGACAGGCTCGGACATCCTCGGCAATCTCATTCTGCTTCGCAGTCGGCAACTGGCACTTACCGGGCAGGTGCTTGCCTCGGACTTCGGCGTCCGTGAGGCGATAGCGACAGGGGATCGCGCCACTATCGAGTCGATGCTGGAGAATCATGGCTTCCGTATTCAGGCGGCAGCCATGTTGCTGACCGACATGAACAGGAATGTCATCGCGTTTGTCTCCAGCCCCGTTGTGCCGAGCCAGCCCGAAATTGTCGACGTCAACCCGGCGATCCTTCAGGATTCAGCCCGCCAGCAGATGATCGCCCCCATGGATCTTCAGGGGGAGACTCTCTTCCAGATCATCACAGTGCCGATCAATACCCCTGATCCCATCGCATTGCTCAGCATCGGGTTTCCAATGGGCGATCCGCTGTGGCAGACACTGGGGGGGTATGCGCGAGCCAATTATGCCTTCCTGGCCCACAACGGCACGGGCAGGTGGTGGTTGCATGCGTCAACTTTCGCACCCGATATGAATGAACAGTTGCTGGCCCAGTTTCAGACGAGCGGGGAGGTGCCCCAGTCGTTCACGCCTGGCGAGGATGAGTACCTGATGAGTACTAAGGTACTGGAAGGTTCTGATGACGTGCGCGTGGTTGTGGTGCTCGGCAAGTCGATGACCGAAGTGATGGCTACCTTTGACCAGGTGCAGAACAACCTGCTGCGCTGGATGCTGGCGTGCGTGGGACTGAGCATGGTGGCCATTTTTCTGCTGACCAGACATCTCGTCGGTCCACTCAATACACTCGCCCATCTGGACACGCTAACGGGGGTGGCGAACCGTCGCCTGTTCGACCTGAGCATCAGAAATCTCTGCACCGGCACGCCGGGCATGGAGCCCACACCATTCGCCTTGATCATGCTGGACACAGACGACTTCAAGCTGATCAATGATCGGTACGGGCATGATGCGGGAGACCAGGTGCTGAAGATCATTGCGAGGCGCCTGAAATCGAGTCTGCGCAAGGCAGACGTGATCGCGCGCTATGGAGGCGACGAGTTTGCAGTGCTGCTCAATGGCACCTCGCGTGACTCCGTGCGTCAGGTCGTCGATGCGCTTGTGCTCTCGCTGCACAAGCCCATGCAGATCGACGGGGCTGAGCTGCAGGTCAGATTGAGTATCGGCATCGCTCTGTCGCCTGACAACGGAGCGGATGCGACGGAATTGCTGCGCAAGGCTGATCAGGCCATGTACATGGCGAAGCAGTCCAGAGAGTCCTATGTGTTCTTCGAGGAGGGCTACACGGCCCCGGAGAAGGAAAAGTTTGCGCTGCAGGACGCCTGAAAAGCGGCTAGCCCCTCCATCTGAATTCCGATTGTAAGTCTAAATGAGATCGATTATCATCTTTGTCACGATGAGGCCATCCCCTGGTACGCAAAATCAAGACGTGAAATCAGCACCCTGAACCCGTACCGGTTCCCCTGCCGGCCTTACACCGAGGAGTGTCACAAAATGGTAAGAAAGCTCAGTGCGATATTTCTGGCAATGTGCAGCACGCAGGTGCTGGCAGCCGAAGTGAACATCTACTCTGCAAGACAGGAAAACCTGATCAAGCCTATTCTGGACATCTTCTCCGAGCGTACCGGCGTGACAGTCAATCTGGTCACCGGGTCGGCCGACGAACTGATTCAGCGGTTGTCGCTGGAAGGCGCCAATTCACCCGCTGATCTGATCATCGCCGAGGATGTGGGTCGCCTCTATCGCGCCAAGGAAGCAGGTGTACTGCAGGCCGTGGAGTCTCCCGCCATCAATGCCATCATCCCGGAACAATACCGCGATTCGGAAGGCTTCTGGTATGGCCTGACGCTGCGTTCACGCGTCGTGATCTACGACAAGGAGCGCGTCAATCCCGCCGATCTATCCACCTATGCGGATCTCGCCGATCCGAAGTGGAACGACAAGATCTGTGTGCGCTCTTCCAGCAATATCTACAATCAGTCTCTGGTCGCGTCGATGATCAGCCGCAACGGCGTTGAGGCCACTGAAGCCTGGGTCACCGGCCTTGTCGCGAATTTCGCTCGCGATCCCCAGGGCGGCGATCGTGACCAGATCACGGCCGTTGCAGCTGGCCAGTGCGATCTCGCCATCAGCAATACCTACTACTTTGGTGGCATGCTCAACTCAGCCAACGAAGCCGAGCGTGAAGCAGCACAGGCAGTCGCAGTGTTCTTCCCTGATCAGAATGGCAACGGTGCGCACATGAATATCAGCGGCGCAGGATTGACCAAGGCAGCAAAGAATCGTGATGCAGCCATCCAGCTCATGGAATTCATGGTCAGTGAAGAGGCGCAGGCCTGGTACGCAGAAGTGAACAACGAGTTCCCGGTACGTTCCGACGTGGCCGCAAGCGAAGTGCTGCAGTCGTGGGGCACGTTCAAGGCTGACGACATTGCGCTGGAAGAACTCGGCATTCATAATGCGGAAGCCGTTCGCATAATGGACCGCGCAGGGTGGCAATAATCCCCCTGCTTTCAGGAAGCAGATGTCCTCCATGATCAACAGCTTGGACAAGGCCCCGGAAGGGGCCTTGTCGTCTCTGAGAAGCGTGTTCTCCAACAGGTTGCCAACACTGGGCATCCTGCTGGTGTGCATTCTGCTGAGCGTGCCGGTTCTCACTATTCTCGCGTCCGTCACCAACAACAGCGATGGTGTCTGGCAACATCTTTATGAAACCGTGCTGGGTGACTATGTCACGCATTCGCTCACGTTGCTGGTGGGCGTTGGATTGATGGTACTGCTGTTGGGCATAGGGCCTGCGTGGCTCGTCACCATGACACGCTTTCCTGGCAGTCGTGTCCTGGAGTGGGCGCTGGTGCTGCCCCTCGCCATGCCTGCCTACATCATCGCCTACACCTATACTGGCATGCTCGATGTTGGCGGTCCTCTGCAGATGTGGATTCGCGAAACCTTCGACCTGCGTTTTGGTGAGTACTGGTTTCCGCAGATCCGTTCGCTGAATGGCGCTGTCGTGATGCTGTCGCTGGTGTTGTATCCCTACGTGTATCTGCTGTCACGCATGGCATTCATCGAACAATCCGTGTGCGTGCTGGAAGTGTCACGCACGCTTGGTGCCACTCCGTTCAAGGCGTTCACACGTGTCGCCATTCCGCTGGCCCGTCCCGCGATCATCGCCGGGCTTTCACTGGTGTTGATGGAGACGCTCGCGGATTACGGCACGGTGCAGTACTTCGGTGTGTCTGCCTTCACTACGGGAATCTTCCGCACCTGGTTCGGTCTTGGCAGTCTCACGGCGGCGGCACAGCTTGCTGCCGTGCTGATGATCTTCATTCTCTTTCTCATCCTTGCCGAGCACTGGTCGCGTCAGAAGGCGCGTTACCACCACACCAGCAACAAGTACACGCGGCTGCCCAGAATCGAATTGACGGGCTGGAAACGCGCGGGTGCGATGGCTTATTGCATCCTCCCTGTACTGCTTGGATTCGTGATTCCGTTTGTGCAACTTTCGCTGTGGGCGGTCGATACCTGGCATCTGATCGACAAAGAGAGCTTCCTGACGCTGTTCTTCAACAGTCTCGAACTTGCGTCGATAACGGCCGTCATCGCGCTGCTTCTGGGCCTGCTCATCACCTATACCAAACGTCTGCGCCCCACGCTTGCCACGCGTGGCATGGTGCGCGTGCTGGGACTCGGCTATGCGATTCCAGGTACCGTGATCGCCGTTGGTGTGCTGATTCCGTTTGCGTGGTTCGACAACACTATCGATGCATGGATGCGCGAGTACTTCGACATCTCTACCGGCCTGTTGCTGAGTGGTACGCTGGTGGCTGTCGTGTTCGCATACCTTGTGCGTTTTCTGCCGGTCTCACTCAACACGCTTGATGCCGGGCTCGGCAAGATCAAGCCGACAATGGATGACGTCGGGCGCTCCATGGGGTTGCGACCGCTGCAGATCCTGCGCCGCGTGCACATGCCGATCATGCGTGGCAGTCTGCTGACCGCCAGCCTGCTGGTGTTCGTGGACGTCCTCAAGGAGCTGCCCGCAACACTGATTCTGCGTCCGTTCAATTTCAACACACTGGCCATCCGCACTTACGAACTCGCCAATCAGGAGCGCCTTGCAGAGGCCTCGAGCACGGCCCTCATGATCGTGCTGGCCGGCATCATTCCCGTCATCATTTTAAGTCAGACAATCTCGAGGTCCCGTCCCGGTCATGACGCCAGTACTTGAACTGCCCGTACTTGAACTGAAGAATGTGTCAGTCGCGCTCGAAGACACAGTCATCGTGCGCGATATCAGTCTGCAACTGCAGCAGGGCATGATCGGCTGTCTGCTCGGCCCCAGTGGTTGTGGCAAGACCACGCTGTTGCGCGCCATTGCCGG
>MGYS01000042.1:9282-10198 GCA_001802565.1 Gammaproteobacteria bacterium RIFCSPLOWO2_02_FULL_57_10
CGGTGGCGGAGAACGTCTCGTTCGGTTTGACTGGAATGGACAAGGCCGCTCGTCAGAAGCGCGTGCGCGAACTGGCGGAGATGCTCAAGATAGGGGATCTGCTGAATGCTCATCCGCATCGACTCTCCGGTGGTCAGCAGCAACGCGTCGCCGTGGCGCGCGCGATGGCTCCCAAACCTCGCATCCTCCTGCTGGATGAACCTTTCGCCAGCCTCGATGTGGAATTGCGCGAACAGATTGCCCGCGAGATTCGTGTGGTGCTGAAGCAGGACGGCATCACGGCGATTCTCGTCAGTCACAATCAGTATGAAGCATTCGCCATGGCCGACGAGATTGGCGTGATGAGAGCGGGGCAATTACTGCAGTGGAGTACGCCGTTCGAGTTGTATCACCAGCCCGCTTGCGCCTATGTGGCGGACTTCGTGGGTGAAGGAGTCTTCCTGCAGGGCAGAGTGATTGATTCGTCGCGCGTGGAGACTGCACTGGGTGTGCTGGGGAATGGTGATGAACAGCACGGCTACGCCGAAGGCAGTGCCGTGACGGTACTGATCCGTCCGGACGATGTGATTCACGATGACGCGAGTCCCACCACAGCGCGTGTGATCGACAAGGCGTTCAGAGGGGCCGGGTATCTTTATACACTGGCATTGGCGGACGGATCGCAGGTGCAGAGCCTGGTGCCGAGTCATCACACTCACGCGCAGGGCGAGATGATCGGCATTCGCATCGAGATGGATCACCTCGTGGCATTCGCGAGCTGAAAAACTATTTTCCCTGATCGACGAGAAAGTGTTCGAGACTTTCACCCGTCAGTTTTCCTATCTGAGAAAACACATACCAGATCGCCAGCATGAGAATCACCATGCTCGGCAGCGCGATAACCGGATAGCTCAGCGCTGTCATCCTGCCCAGTTCC
>MGYS01000042.1:10209-18316 GCA_001802565.1 Gammaproteobacteria bacterium RIFCSPLOWO2_02_FULL_57_10
CCGGTGGGCTCACCAGAATCACCTTGGCCAGCACGTAGTTCAATACCGATGACACGAAGAAAGAACCGGCGACAATGAACGAGGCCTGCGCCAGGCGCTTCTCGAACAGCGCTGTCTTGCCGTTGTTCGCCAGCGCAGCGTAGAGCGCATCCACGCGCACCAGTTGCGCGTTGAGGATGAGCGTCTTCACCAGCGGAAAGCGCGTGCGCTGGGTCAGCAGCACGGCCAGACCGATGCAGGCCGGGATGGCCGCTTCCTTGATCGCGATGTATTGCGGGTCAAGCTGCAGCAGACTGATGCCACCGGTCAGGAATACGCTGACAATGCCCAGGATCGAGAAAGGGTTGATCTTGCCGGATTGGCGCAGATCCCAGAGGCCGTAGCCGATTGGAAAGGCGAGGGCGAACACGATGCTCAGCGCCGGGCCAAGGCTGTCCTCACCACTCAGCCGACTGAGGATCAGCACCGGAATGACGATATTGAAGGCGAGATTGGCGAGAAAACTGCCCTTGGGTGGAGACTTTTCGCTGCTGCTGGTCTGCTGACTATTGCTTTCGTGGGTCATTGTTCTGCTTCTGGGTTCTGCTTCTGAAAAAGATGAGTGGGGCAGTATACGTAATTAGGGCGCTCAGTCTCCAGTCTCAACAGGCAGGGTGTGACCGGCGCCCCACTCCGCCCAGGCGCCGTCATACACGGCAACATCTCGATAGCCCGCCAGATGCGCGGCAAACGCGATCACACACGCGGTGACGCCCGAGCCACAACTGGCAATGATGCGATTCGAGGGTGGCACCAGATCGGCCAGTGCCCGCTGCAATTCCGGCAGAGGGCGCATGTGGCCCTTGTTGGTGAGTGTGTCGAACGGCAGATTGCGTGCCCCCGGCATATGCCCACCACGCAGCCCTGGTCGTGGCTCGGGAGCGCGCGCGTGAAAGCGATCGGCAGAGCGCGCATCGAGAATGCTGACGTGCTCGGCCGTGGTGGCGAGCAACACTTCCCGCCAATCGCTTATCAATGTCGGTTGGCGAATGGCCGAGAAATTTCCGGGGCGTGCAGTGTCCTGCTGTCCGTCAGTACTCACCTCATGCCCGGACTGCTTCCAGGCTGGCAGGCCGCCATCGAGCACGGCACAGTGCCTGTGTCCCATGGCGTGCAGCATCCACCAGGCCCGTGGCGCAGACACGATGCCGAGGCTGTCATAGAACACGACAGCGCTGTCGCTGTTCACACCCAGGCGCCGCAGCTCGGTGGTGAACAGTTCGGCGTCCGGCAACATGTGCGGCAGGCTCGAGTCGCGATCACAGATGCGCCTGTCGAAGTCGAAGAACCCTGCGCCGGGAATGCGCTCGCTGTGCCACTCTTCTTCACCGTCACGTCCCGTCGCAGGCATGTGCCAGCTGGCATCGAGTACGACGAGATTGGTGGGAGTGGATGCCAGAGCGTTGTGCAGCCACTCGACCGTAATGAGGGCGCCGGGGAGTTGGATTGCGGGCACGGGTTCTCTCCTGAGGCTGTTGGATGATGAGATCAGGAACCATTGTAGCAGGCAAAAAAAATGGCCCGCAGTGTTAAATTGCGGGCCATTCCAAAGTGGTAGCTATGCGTGGATTTGAACCACGGACATCAGCATTATGAATGCTGCGCTCTAACCAACTGAGCTACATAGCCATGAAACTTTTGCGTTCGAACCAGTCTGGCATTGTGCCTGACCCGTTTGAAGGATGCGAATTCTGGCCATTCAGGCCGGTTTTGTCAACCCTCAGACATTGAAGCGGAAGTGGACGACATCGCCATCCTTGACGATGTATTCCTTGCCTTCCAGACGCCACTTGCCTGCGTCCTTCGCACCCTGTTCGCCCTTGTACTGCACGAAGTCCTCGTAGCCGATGACCTCCGCTCTAATGAAGCCTTTCTCGAAGTCAGTGTGGATCACACCCGCTGCCTGTGGAGCGGTGGCGCCCACCTTGATGGTCCACGCCCGCACTTCCTTCACGCCTGCGGTGAAGTAGGTCTGCAATCCGAGCAGTGCGTATCCGGCACGGATCACGCGATCCAGTCCCGGTTCTTCCATGCCCAGATCCTGCAGGAATTCGGTTTTCTCCGCGTCGTCGAGTTCGGCGATTTCCGATTCGAGTTTGTTGCAGATCGGCACCACGGAAGCACCTTCGGATTTCGCGATCTCGATGACCTTGTCGAGGAAGGGGTTGTTCTCGAAACCTTCTTCGTCAACGTTGGCGATGTACATCGTCGGTTTCACGGTCAGCAGGTGCAGCGGGTAGAGATCGGCGAGGTCGTCGGTACCGAGGTTGAGTGTGCGCACTGGCTTTGCCTCGTTGAGGTGGGCGCGCACGCGCTCGAACAGTGCCAGTTGTCTCGCGGCATCCTTGTCACCGCTGCGCGCAATTTTGGTAATGCGGTGCAATGACTTCTCGACAGTTTCCAGGTCGGCCAGTGCCAGTTCGGTGTTGATGACCTCAATGTCGGCGGCTGGGTTGATGCGATCTGCCACGTGAATGATGTTGCTGTCTTCGAAGCAGCGCACCACGTGAGCAATGGCATCCGTTTCGCGAATGTTGGCGAGGAATTGGTTGCCAAGGCCTTCGCCCTTCGACGCTCCAGCAACGAGGCCTGCGATGTCCACGAACTCCATCGTGGTGGGAATGATCTTCTGGGGCTGGACGATCTCCGCCAGTTTATCGAGGCGTGGGTCGGGCATCGGCACGAGACCGGAATTCGGTTCAATCGTGCAGAAGGGAAAATTCTCCGCCGCGATACCAGCCTTGGTCAGAGCATTGAACAGGGTCGATTTGCCCACATTGGGGAGACCTACGATGCCGCATTTGAAACCCATGATCCGTATTCCTTGTGCCGCGCAAAATCGCAGCGATGTCGTGATTCGTTGTCTGCCACGTCCTGCGCTCAGGCAGGTTTGGTGTGCAGCTCGTGCATGGCGGTCTGCCAGTTTCCCTTCACTGCATGTGGCAGTGTGCGGATGGCCAGATCGATGTCGCCATCAATGATTTCGGTTTCTTTCTTCGACGGATCACTCAGGACATAGTTGGCCACCAGCGCCTTGTTGCCCGGATGTCCGACACCGATGCGCAGGCGATAGAAATCGCGCTTGTCGCCCAGTGCGCTGATGATGTCGCGGATACCATTGTGCCCGCCGTGACCACCGCCGTGTTTGTAGCGCGTTGTTCCCACTTCGAAATCGATTTCGTCGTAGGCGACCAGCATGTTCTCGGGAGCGATATCGAAGTAACTGCAGAACGCGGCGACCGACTGGCCACTGCGGTTCATGAAAGTCGTGGGGAAGAGCAATCGCACATCGGCGCCAGCCAGCGTGATGCGTGCTGTTTCACCGAAGAATTTGCTTTCGCTGCGCAATTCGCTGTTGCCATCTCTTGCCACGCGTTCAACAAGCCACGCGCCCACATTGTGACGGTTATGACGATACTGTGGGCCCGGATTTCCCAGGCCCACAATCAGCTTTATCGCATTGCCTTGCATAGTCTACGATCCGCAGCGCTACAGCAGGGGTTGTGTGACATCTGTGTGAGGATCACACCGTGTGAGATCAGGCTGTTGCTTCGCCTTCACCTTCACCAGCAGGAGCTCCGCGTGGAGCCAGGATGCTCACCACCGAGTTGTCAGCATCGTGACCATGCGCCAGATCGACACTGGAGACGCCCTTCGGCAGCTTGATCTGGGAAATGTGGATGGCTTCGCCAACACCCAGGTCAGTCATGTCCACTTCGATGAACTCAGGCAGGTCTTTTGGCAGACAGCTGATGCTCAGTTCGTTCAGGGCCTTGATGATGCTGCCGCCGCCGATCTTGACGCCCTTGCACTTGTCTTCATTGATGAAGTGCAGTGGTACCGCGACGGTGATGGCATGGTCCGCACTCACGCGCTGGAAGTCAGCGTGCATGAGGCGTGGTTTCGCAGGGTGACGCTGCAGGGCCTTGATCACCACTTGCTCTTTCTTCTTCTCGATCACCAGAGTGATGATGTGAGAGAAGAACGCCTCGTTGGAGATCGCTTTCAGCAGATCCTTGTGCGGGATGTTGATATTGACTGGGGCCTTGCCTTCGCCATAAACAATGGCTGGAACAAGGTCAGCCAGACGGCGCAGGCGGCGGCTCGCACCTTTCCCCAGATCCGTTCTGACTGTAGCGTTAAGCTCGAATTCGTTGGACATTTTCTTTCTCCGTTAATGATGTTTCGCAACATCGTCTGACCATGAGCCGGTTTGCGACCAACCGGGACGTGGTGTTTTGACCCTGTGGGACCGATCGCGGGCAAGCCCGCTCCTACAGGGACGCGTTACCCCAGCGCAATCAGGTGTTATCAAACATCGCGCTGATGGATTCTTCGTTGCTGACGCGGCGTATGGACTCCGCGAGCAGTTTCGCCATGCTGAGCTGGCGCACTTTCGGACACTTGCTGAACTCGTCGCTGAGCGGGATGGTGTCAGTCACCACCAGCGAGTCGAGATCGGAATTCATGATGTTCTGGTAGGCATTGCCGGACAGCACTGCATGCGTGGAGTAGGCGACGACTCTTGCTGCTCCGTGCTCTTTCAGTGCTGCCGCTGCCTTGCACAATGTGCCTGCGGTGTCGACCATGTCGTCGACGATCAGACAGGTGCGCCCGGCGACTTCACCGATGATGTGCATCACCTGGGCTTCGTTGGCCTGGGGACGACGCTTGTCGATGATGGCCAGATCCACGTTCAATTGCTTGGCCACTGCGCGGGCACGAACCACACCGCCCACGTCAGGAGAAACCACGATCAGGTTCTCGTAATGCTGTCTTTCGATGTCATCTGTCAGCAGTGGCGAGCCGTACACGTTGTCCACTGGAATGCTGAAGAAACCCTGGATCTGTTCGGCGTGCAGGTCAACGGTCAGAACGCGATGCACACCGACGGCGACGATCATGTCGGCGACGACTTTCGCACTGATGGCTACACGGGCAGAACGCACGCGGCGGTCCTGACGAGCGTAACCGAAGTAGGGAATCACGGCGGTGATGCGGTTGGCGGAGGCTCGGTGCATGGCGTCTGCCATGAGCAGCAGTTCCATCAGGCTGTCGTTGGTCGGGGCACAGGTCGGCTGGATGATGAAGACGTCCTTGCCGCGCACGTTCTCCTTGATCTCGACGGTCACTTCGCCATCGCTGAACTTGCCGATGGTGGCGTCGCCAAGAGGAATACCGATGTGCTTGGCAATCTTGTCTGCCAGTACGGGATTCGCGTTACCCGCGAATACCATCAAATTGTTAGCCATGAGTTCCGACCCTTTGGGAGGCTGCTTGATATAAGTTCTGAGATTTTTTTTCGTCAGGCTTAAGATAGGCAATCCGGCAGTCTGTCTGGGTTTAATGTGGGATCAGGCCGATGGTTACCCGCCCTGATGGACGATCTCTAATATGGCTGGGGTGGCTGGACTCGAACCAACGAATGCAAGGATCAAAACCTTGTGCCTTACCAACTTGGCGACACCCCAATAATTCTTTTCAGCTTCGGCTTGTGCAAGACCCTTGCGGATCAAGTGCCAGACAGGGCGCTGCGCTGCAACCCCTTGGCTGCAAACCCTTTCATGTTGACAGGTACCCGGCTCGCCAGATCCCGTGCCTCGTCTTCCCTGTCGAATGCTGTGAACACGCTGGCACCGGTTCCTGTCATCCTGGCTGGGGCGTATTGATTCAGCCAATTCAGTGCCTCGTCGACAGGCGGATAGAGCCTTCGGACGATGTTTTCGCAGTCATTTCTGGTCTGCCCAGCCAGAAAGGCGGCCATTTTGATGGCAGTCGTGTTCCGTGTCAATTGTTGATTGGAAAAAATGTCCGCTGTGGAAACGTGGCAATCGGGGGTAATCACCACATAGGTTTTCTGCGGTAAATCCACGGGAGTGAGTATTTCGCCGATGCCTTCTGCCCACGCAGATTCGCCCTTCACGAAGAGTGGGACATCCGCCCCCAGTCGCACACCGATGGCGCACAATTCGTCCTTGTTCAGGCCCGTCTGCCAGAGCTGATTCAGTGCAACCAGCGTGGTGGCGGCATTAGAGCTGCCACCCCCGAGACCGGCACCCATGGGGATGTGCTTTTCCAGCGTGATTCTGACACCCCGCGTGCTGCCGGTGTGAGCGCGCAGGGCTCTGGCGGCGCGCAGAATGAGGTTATCCTCCCCGGCCAGCGCAGGGTTGCTGCACTGCAGGCTCTCCGTGCCCGTATCGGGGGGCACGGAGAAGTGCAGCAAATCGCAATAGTCGATGATCTGAAAGATCGTTTGCAGCTCATGATAGCCATCCGGCCGACGTCCGGTGATATGCAGGAACAGGTTGAGCTTGGCAGGAGACTTCAGGGTGAGAGTGTCAGTCATGGGCGGCACGATTTCAGGGTTGCAGCGTCCAATCCAGGCGCACGAAATCGAGACGCAGTGGAGCCTTCTCCATGCGGATGCGCGTGGGCAGCGACTCGGTCTCGAAATTGGTATAGGCCAGATACTGGATCTGCCAGCCGGATTGTTCGAGGGTTACCAGATGATTCTCGGCATTGAACGCGGGGATGCTGCTCGCGCCCGGGGCGGGGATGCCCTTGATCCAGTAATTCAGCTGTGACACGGGCAGCTCATACCCCAGTTGTTCATAGACGAGCTGCTCGGGAGAGTCTGCGGTCAGGGGTGTTTCGCCTTCCTGTACCAGTACCACACGGCCCGGTTCTCCAGTGATCTCCGTGGCGCCGACGTTGAGTGTGCCCCACAGGTTGATGACGTATTCGTCGCCGCGCTGCTGCCAACGAATGCGCGAGGAGTGGGAGTCCTGGTCGTCACGCACACCGATGCGGCCGGTGAAATCCCATGATGTGATGCCTTCCAGCACTTCACTGCGGGCGCGCCAGTCCTCATTGACGGGGGCATCCATGCGCGCAGGCCCGGCGCAGGCAGCCAGCAGAAGAGGCAGCAGCATTGTTGAGAGTAACTTGGAGGGGTTCACGATCAACTTGCCGCCCCATTGCGGAAGCGCTCGATGACATTCTTGAGCAGCTCGCTGTCCGGACGCTCGCGCAAGGCATCGTCCCAAATCTTGTTGGCTTCATCGCGGCGGCCCATCACCCACAACACTTCGCCGAGATGGGAGGCGACTTCAGGATCGGGAAACACGGCATAGGCGCGCTGCAGATTTGCCAGCGCCTCTTCGTAACGGCCGACCTTGTATTGCGCCCAGGCAAGGCTGTCGATGATGGCGGGATCATCCGGAGAAGCGGCAATTGCCCTCTCCAGCAATGCCAGAGCTTCTTCGTGGCGATCCGTGCGATCCGCCAGCGTGTAGCCCAGATGGTTGAGCGCGCGTGCATCCTCGGGTTGCAACTCTATGATGCGACGCAGATCGACTTCGGCGGCAGCCATATCGCCTCTGCGTTCGCTCACCAGTGAGCGGGCAAACAGCAAGTCTGTATCGGTTGGGTATTGAGCGATGGTGTCATCCAGCAATGTTTGTGCGCGATCGAGGTGGCCTTCCGCCATCAAGGCGTCAGTCTCCACCGTTGTCAGCAGTACCTGAAGTCGGGGATTGCCTTCGGAGACCGTCACGGCCCACTCATGCGCCTCGTCAAAATTCTCGCTCTCGATCAGCAGGCGAATGGCCTGCCGCTGGGCGGCGACGAAGTTGTTGGAGTCCAGACGCACTTGTTTATAGTGCTCGATGGCTTCCCGGTCGTTGCCCTCGTTTTCACTGATGTAGGCCAGATAGAAGTGGGCGTCATTGGCGCGGTAGTTGACGCCCAGCAGGCGGGTGAGTGTGCGCTTGGCGGTGGTCAGGGCTTCAAGCTCCAGGTCCAGCAGAGCCATCGAGTAGAGTGTCTCGTAATCCTCTGGAGACATCTCGGCCAGGATGCCGAATTGCTGCCTGGCACTGGCCAGATCCCCGGTCTGCACCAGTACACGGGCATAGTTGAAGCGGATCAGGCGGTTGTCGGGATACTCCTCGATGCCCGTTGCGAGTACCCTGATGGAGTTCTCCAGTTGCCCCATCTGCAGCAGCAATTGTGCTTCCAGCAGCATGACGCGGGCGGAATTGCCGTAGTTGTCGCGGAACGCGGT
>MGYS01000042.1:18342-41647 GCA_001802565.1 Gammaproteobacteria bacterium RIFCSPLOWO2_02_FULL_57_10
TGTTGCCGCCGAGCTCGAGGACTCGGCGCATGTGGCCCATGGCCTCGGCGAGGCGTCCTCCTTCCAGCAACTGATAGCTGAGGACAATGTGCGGTTCTACCGAATTCGGCTCCTTGGATATCCACAGTCTGCCCAGCTCGATCATGCCCTCGGTATCACCCAGAGCGGAGGCGAACTGGCTGGCGCGACGGATGACACCGAGGTCACCGGTCTCCATTGCCATGGCGTAATAGTCCCGGGCGGCGTCCGGCAAATAGCCACGCTGTCCGCCCAGCTCGTTGAGAATGGCCCGATTGAGCTGGTCGGTGGTGAAGTTGCCGTAGACGATTGGTTCCGGTTCAGGCGCCGGCACTACGGCCGCCGCCTCCTGAGTCTCTTCCACGTCCGTCGTCGGCAGCGTGCTGGTCTGACAGGCGCCGAGAGCCAGGGCCAGGATCAATGAAAGGGCTGTCTGTGAGGTTGTAGTCATGCGGGGCAGTGTACCCGTATTGCCGCGAGGATAACAAATACAGTTGGCAGCCCAGCGCACCCGCATTATCTTGTTGGGCACCACTCCACTTATTTAGTAACATGGCCAGCTTTTTTCGCACCCGGACACGCCCAGACGCAGGGTGTTGGCCAATGCGCGCATAAGTTGTGCGCTGATGAAAGTGTACTGCAAAGGTTCCTATGGCGCTGGTTCTACTCGGTATCAATCACAACACCGCGAATGTCGATTTTCGCGAGCAGGTGGCCTTTCCTCCGGAAAAAGTGGCCGATGCGATAAGGCGTGCCACGGCCCTCGACGGCGTCGAGGAGCTGGTGATTGTCTCCACCTGCAACCGCACTGAACTCTATGCCCAGATCAATCTTGGCGACAGCTCTGCCGTCGACCCGGACATCGAGCTGTCTCCCGAAACGCTGCACGAGCAGGAAAGGCGCCTGATCTCCTGGCTTGGTCAGTACCATGGCCTGGATGAACAGGAGTTGCTTCGCTGCAGCTATTTCCACTGGCGCGACGATGTCCTGCGTCACCTGATGCGAGTGGCCTGCGGACTGGACTCGATGATACTCGGGGAGCCGCAGATCCTGGGTCAGATCAAGTCCGCCTATGCGGTGTCGAAGGAAATGGGCGCCATTGGCGGCAATCTCGGGCGTGCCTTTCAGGAAGCCTTCTCCATTGCCAAGCAGGTACGGACAGACACCGCCATCGGCGAGAACCCCGTCTCCGTGGCCTACGCGGCAGTCAGTCTGGCGGAACAGATATTTTCCGACCTGCCGAGTCTCAATGCGTTGCTGATCGGCGCCGGACGCACCATCGAGTTGGTGGCCCGGCACCTCACGGACAAGGGGCTGCGCAACATCGTGATCGCCAACAGGACGCTGCAGAATGCGGTCGAGTTGGGTGAGAAATTCGGCGCGGCAGGCGTGTTGCTCTCGGACATTCCCGAGCAACTCATCAAGGCCGACATCGTGGTGTCCTCCACCAACAGCCAATTGCCATTGCTGGGCAAGGGCGCTGTAGAGAGTGCCATCAAGAAGCGCCGCCACAAGCCGATGCTGCTGGTCGATCTCGCCGTGCCGCGCGATATTGAACCCCAGGTGGGTGAGATTGCCGATGCCTACCTCTACAGCATCGACGATATCCGCGATGTGATCGAAGACAGTGTGAAGAGCCGGACAGAAGCGGCGGCCCAGGCAAGCTCCATCATCGAGCGTGGCGTGCAGGAATACATTCGCCAGGTGCGCTCGCTCAACGCGGTGAACACGTTGCGGGCATTCCGCGAAAAGGCGGAACAGATCCGTGACCGTGAGGTGGAGAAAGCGCTACGCGCTCTCGAAAAGGGCGACCCGGCACCTGAAATACTGGAAGCACTCGCTCGTGCGCTGACCAACAAGCTCATTCATTCGCCCAGCGTACAGATGAAGAAGGCGAGCGCCGACGGGCGCGATGATCTGTTGCTGCTGACCCGGGAATTGTATGAGCTGGATCAGTCCGCTGAATCCGTCATCGACAAGAACACTGACGAATCGTCAAGAGAAACACCGACACCATGAAAGAATCGATATACAACAAACTCGCCAACCTCCAGGATCGTTACGAAGAGCTGGAAGCACTGCTCAGCGACGGTGAAGTAATCTCCAATCAGGATCGCTTCCGCGCGCTCTCGAAGGAATTCTCCGAGATCGAGCCCGTGGTGAAAGCGTTCGTGCAATTTCAGAGTGTGCAGGACCAGTTGAAGCAGGCGCGTGAGATGCAGAAGGATGCCGACAGCGACATCCGTGACATGGCCGATGAAGAAGTGAAGAGCATCGAGGCGGGGCTGGAAGAGCAGGAGCTCGAACTGCAGAAGCTCCTGCTGCCGAAGGACGAGAAGGACAGCTGCAACATCTTCCTGGAAGTGCGAGCTGGCACCGGTGGTGATGAGGCCGCGATCTTCTCCGGCGATCTGTTCCGCATGTATTCGCGCTACGCCGAGGTGCAGGGCTGGAAGCTGGAGATCATCAGCGAGCGTCCCGGCGAACATGGCGGCTACAAGGAAATCATCACGCGCATCGAAGGCCGTAATGTCTACGGCCACCTGAAGTTCGAGTCCGGCGCGCATCGCGTGCAGCGCGTTCCCGAGACCGAGACACAGGGTCGCATTCACACGTCTGCGTGCACCGTTGCAGTAATGCCTGCGATGGACGAGCTCGCGGAGATCGAGATCAACAAGGCGGATCTGCGCGTCGATACCTATCGTTCCAGCGGTGCAGGCGGTCAGCACGTCAACAAGACGGACTCCGCGATTCGCCTCACGCACATTCCCACAGGCATTGTCGTGGAGTGTCAGGACGAGCGCTCGCAGCACAAGAACCGTTCGCGCGCGATGTCATTGCTGCACGCCAAGCTCAACGATCAGGCTCAGCAGGCGGCGGCGCAGGAAGTCTCCGACACGCGACGCAAACTCGTCGGTACCGGCGATCGCTCCGAGCGCATCCGTACCTACAACTATCCGCAGGGCCGCGTCACCGATCATCGCATCAACCTGACGGTCTACAAGCTGGGTGAAGTGATGGAAGGCGCGCTCGACTCCGTGATTCAGCCGCTCATCAACGAACACCAGGCGGACCTGCTCGCCGAGCTCGCGGATTCCTGACACCCTGTGGGAGCGGGCCTGCCCGCGATTCAGTGCCACTCTGAACTTCAATCTGGAGCTGAATCGCGGGCAGGCCCGCTCCCACATATGAATCTACTCTGAGGACACATGACCGCGATCACCATCAAACAGGCACTGCGCATGGCGAGCCATGCGCTCGCGGGCAGCGATACTGTGCAGGTGGATGCCGAGTTGTTGCTCTCCTGCGCGCTGGACAAACCCCGCAGTCATCTCTACTCCTGGCCTGAACGACTGTTGAGTCCTGCCGAGCAATCCTGCTTCGAGTCCCTGCTGGAGCGGCGCATCCTGGGCGAGCCCATGGCCTACATTCTCGGCACGCGGGATTTCTGGACGTTGACTCTGCATATCAATCGTCATGTGTTGATTCCGCGCCCGGAAACTGAACTGCTAATTGAGACGGCGTTGTCCCTTGTGGGAGCGGGCCTGCCCGCGATTAAGTGCCACGCTGAAGGTCCACAGGACACTGAATCGCGAGCAGGGCTCGCTCCCACAGGAGACGTCGTTCGTGTTGCCGACCTCGGCACCGGCAGCGGCGCGATCGCCCTTGCTCTCGCCAGCGAGAGACCCGACTGGCAGGTCATCGCCACTGACCAGAGCATCGATGCTCTGTTGGTCGCCAGCGACAACGCCACTCGCCTCGGCATTCGCAATGTCGAATTTCACCGGGGCAACTGGTGCGAGGCATTGCCTGCCGGTCAGTTCGACATGATTGTCAGCAATCCGCCGTATATCGATCCTGATGACCCGC
Organism: Gammaproteobacteria bacterium RIFCSPLOWO2_02_FULL_57_10; assembly: GCA_001802565.1. Lineage (GTDB taxonomy): Bacteria > Pseudomonadota > Gammaproteobacteria > Pseudomonadales > Pseudohongiellaceae > UBA5078. The sequence goes on from MGYS01000042.1 coordinate 22,231, forward strand.
ATCTGACTCAGGGAGATCTGCGTTTCGAGCCGCCCTCTGCGCTGGCGGCAGGTGACAATGGTCTTGCCGATATTCGCAGCATCTGCGCACAGGCCGTGCATCGCCTCAAGCCCGGTGGCTGGCTTCTGCTGGAGCACGGCTGGCAGCAGGGCGCGGCGGTGACTGCAATTCTGCAGGAGAGCGGCTTCGCAGACGTGGAGACGCGCAAGGACCTGCAGGGCCATGATCGCGTCACGCTGGGACGCCTTCGCGAGTGAAATCAGCCTTCCGTTCAAGCGCTCCTGGTGTGCGCCGACGGCTGGGATGCGTATAGTGCAATTCCGCGCAAAACAGAGCAAAATCCCCCGCCGTAAAGTCGTGGTAAAAAATTGATTCTTTCTGCTGGCCCCCAAAGGGTGTCCACAACCAGGTGGTCGAATTGGCGAAGTCCTTTGCACGCAACTGCATCCTCAACCGCACGCTGGCTGGTTGCCTGTTCCTTTCTCTAGTAGCGTCCCTGTCATCCCAGGCGCAGGTCTTCCCCCGGGGCAATGGCATTTCCCTTTCCGGCATCGATCGCTTTGATGCCTATGTGGGGATAAACGACTGGACGGGCATGTCACAGGATCTCCAGGAATTCCGGCTGAGCACGCAGCGTCTCTTCGAGGAAGGGCTCGTGACCGTGGGTGCGCCACGTCGTGTTGCCGCCAAGGATTATCTGATTTGCAGAGTGCAGGCAGCCATGGTGGGTGGAGTGGTGGCCTACAGCGCCGAGATTGAATACTGGCTCCGTAACTCCGTCGGTGCGCATCATCTGCTGTGGGAAAGCGGCAACATTGCCACGGTGGAGCCCGCGCAGTTCAACGAGCAACTGCTAGCCACAGAGTGCGTGAAGTATTTCTCCGACGAATGGTTGAAGTGGAATCCGCAGTAGCGGGGAGGCAAGAATTGTTGAAGTTCGTTCTACGAAACCACGTCCTGACCAGCTGTTTGTTTCTTCTGCTGGCCACGCAGTCGCAGGCGCAGATTTTCCCTCGAGGCAATGGCATTTCCATGACCGGTATCGATCGCTTCGATGCTTATGTGGAAATCGTCAACTGGACAGGCCTGCCGCAGGATCGTCAGGAATTCAGACTGAACACTCAGCGCTTTTTCGAGTCGGGACTTGAGGCTGCAGGTGCGCCTCGCCGCGTGGCATCGAAGGACTACCTGGTGTGCCGAGTGCAGGCGACCATGGCAGGTGAGTTGGTCGCCTACACCGCGAAGATCGAATACTGGCTGATGAATTCTGTCGGGGCTCACTCCCTTCTGTGGGAAAGCGGCAGTATCTCCGCTGCTGAGTCCACGCAGTTCAATGAAGAGCTCGTCGCATCGCAGTGCGTGAAATACTTCGCCGATGAATGGCTGAAGTGGAACCCTCAATAGCCTTCAGGCCCTCCTCTAGAACGTCGCTCTGACCTTCAGCATCACCTGTGGTCCCGTGGTGGCACAGCTGTACTCGATCTCCCGCAGATCACGGTCGCGAATGTGGCCGTTGTAGCGCTTTCTCTCGAGGCATCTTTCGGAATCGAGCGCGTTGTTCACTTCCAGTCTGTAAGTGAAATTGCCATAGCCCACCTTCTCCACGAATGCCACGAGTTCGGTTCGCACCTTGCCGATGCCATAGAACAGCACGTTGTCGATGTCGTAACGAACGCGATTGCCACCAGTGCCACCCACGCCCCCGATGCCGTCCTGATAGTTCATGCCATAGTTGAGATTCATGGCAGGAACGTCGTGGCGGAAGCCGATGCGGAAACTGCCTCTGTCGAAAGGAATGATCGTGCGCTTCTTCGCAATCAGGGGATCGTAGATGTACGCGTCTTCAAGATTCAGTCCCGCCGTCACCACAACACCCGGGAGATCGAGAAATCCCAGGCGAATGCTGGCGTTCAGATACAGCGCGAATACCTTGCCATCGCCGACGTTGCCGTTGGTGCTCAGGAGCGTCTGGCTGTTGGGCGAGATATCGATCCGTCCAATGGAATTGTGCACGTCGTAGTAGAACAGGCGTGAGTTGAGCACCCCGCTGTCGTTGGGCAGGCGGTAGTCGAGATTGAGGTTATAGCGCCAGGTCTGCTCCTGTTCCAGTGAAGGGTTTCCCGTGAAGGTGTCCTGATCATCATCCTGAGCATTCACGCTGGCGGAGAAGTCTGCAAAGCTCAGCTGCGATACGTCTTTTTCCGCGGAAACGCGCAGTTGAAAGCTGCGGCTGATATCGAAACGGAAATCCAGCTTCGGCTTCAGGAAATCGAAATCGCGCTTCTTGTTGACGTCTCCGCTCTGGGCAATCTCCGACACTTCGTACAGCAGACTGCTCTCCAGAGACATGCGGGAATTGATCTGCCAGTTATGCACGGCGAAACCCTCGTAGCGCATTTCCTCCACTTGTGAAATGGCGTTGGGGACTGGCACGGGGGACAGGCCACCATACTCGGCGGACGGGGGCGCAGAGGTTCTGGCGCCGAGTTTCAGTGCCGAGTTCTGAATGGTTTGCGAGCCTTCGATGCCCAACTCAAGGGCCTGATCCTCGAACGGGCTCCAGGAATACGATGTCCTGACGATGCGCTCTCTGTAGCGACTGTCTGATGAAAGGAACAGGTTCTTCGTCTCGGTCTGGCCCAGGTCGGACGACACGTAGCGTTCGCGAATGCTGTCGTTGTTTCTCTCATTGACGATCATGAGTATCTTGTATTTGGCACCGTCGGCAAAAGTGTGTTCGTAGTCGCCGCCAAGCTCCCAGTTGTCCGCAGTGGCAGGCAAATCTTCTCGCTCGATCAGAATCTTCTGGGGTGATGTCTTCAAGTCTGTGATGGTTCTGAGCAGCGTGGCGGGAGGATTGCTCTCACCATACAGCGCATTCAAGGAAACCCGGTCGGCCGATGACAGTTGATAGACCAGATTCGAGTTCAATGCATAGTTGGTTTGTTCCCGCTGTCGATCGAATACGCGGGTTTCATTGAGAGTGCCATCCGCGAGCACGCTGAGCTCCGAGCTTTCCTGCAGTTCGTACGCCGAGCCGATTGTGCCACTGAATCGGTACTGCAACTCTCCGGTCTGTCCGCTGTAGGACAATGACCCGACAGGGTCGGTCGTGCCATCACGATAGTAGGCTGCTCCGGCCTCGGCGGAGATGCTGGAGGTCGACTGAGTCTCGAGTAACACAATGTTGACGAGCTGCCCGCTGTTGCGAACATCGAGGTCTCCCGAGGTGCCGCGGATGATCTCGATATGGCTCACTTGATTGGCAGGGATCCGTTCGAGTTGCGAGCGCGTTTCGTTGGCTTTTCCCGCCATGCGTTTGCCATTGATCAGTATCTGGCTTTCCGCGCCGAGTCCGCGATTATTGTGGTTGCCGATGCTGGGGACCTCGTTGCCATTGAGGGCCAGCGCGATGCCGGGAATGCGGTTCAGCATGTCATTGACAGAGACAGCGCCGAACTCCGCAAAATACTCTGCCGGATAGGTTATCGAGGCGTTCTCATCGGAGGTGGTTTGAGAGTAGGCGAGTGACGAGGAAAGAATACTGACCAGAAGTAGTGAACTGCGTTTCAACATGTGGCTGCTCGCTGTTTATTGTTGTTATGTGAAGGCACTGCATGATGGGATTTTCAACCTATTCGGGTCGCTGTACTACCGTATTACGGACCAATGCTGATGAATTTCAACCACCTCTGCAGTTTGGAATTGATCAGCCTGAGTGGATGTCGTGTTCTGGCAGTGTTGCGTACCTTGGTCTAGAATCGACGCCCTGACTTTTTCGCCACCCCCTGCGTTAGACGTATCAACGCTGCAATACTCTGGAAACTCCCCATGTGGTTCAAGAACATCCGCTTCTATCGTTTCACCAAGCCCCTTGATCTGAGCTTCGAAGCTCTCGAAGAAAAACTCGCGGAGCACGCCTTTCGCTCCGGCACCACTTTTGATCGCACGCGCACGGGATGGGTGAGTCCCATCGGTGGCGAGCATGAGGCGTTGACGCACTCGGTGGGCGACTACGTGATGTTCTGCGCGCGCAAGGACGAGAAGCTGCTGCCGGCATCAGTCGTCAATGATGCGCTGGCAGAGAAGGTTGCCGAGATCGAACAGAAGCAGGCACGCAAGATCACGCGCAAGGAGAAGGCGCAGCTCAAGGACGATGTCATCGCGGCGCTCTTGCCTCGCGCATTTTCCCGCACGCGCAGAATTCACGCCTACCTGGCGCCAAAGGACAATCTGCTGATCATCAACACCAGTAGCGCGAGTGTGGCAGAGGACCTGTCCGTGCTGCTGCGCGACAGTCTGGGCTCACTCCCGATTGCGCTCCCCGATGTACAGCACGCCCCGAGCGATGTGATGACGCGTTGGCTGGTGAAACAGAAGGCGACAGAGAAATTCGTGATCAATCAGGACTGCGAACTCTTCAATCCGCTGGAAGACAGCAACGTGATCCGCTGCAAGGGGCAGGATCTGGGCAGCGACGAGATCAAGGCGCATCTGGATGCGGGCAAGCAGGTGAAGAAGCTGGGCGTGGTGTGGAATGACACGCTGAGCTGTGTCATCGCGGCAGATCTGACCATCACGCGACTGAAGTTCGAGGACATGATTCTGGAGCGGGCCCAGGAAGCCGACGCTGAAAGCGAGGCCCAGCAGTTCGACCAGGATTTCGCCATAATGACCCTGGAAGTGTCCCGATTCCTGAAGTCCTTCCTGTCCGCGTTTGGTGGGTTGACCGAAAGCTGACAAGACGGTGCTCCGGTTTTCGAGGCGTGGGGAGTGGGTGTCTCGTTCGTGGACACGCCGTGAACCCATCCATGGGGGCTCGGAAACCGCCATCCAGGCGGTTTACGGTCCGACAGGGCACTACTCCCACAGCACAGCTCTACTTCTGAAGGTGCTGCTGGTTTGTCGCTACTTTTAGTCGATTGCTGAAGTCATCTCTCGACAGCACGAATGACGGGATGAACGAAAGGAATGCACAAACGTGGCACAGCGTCAGAGGCTTGGGGAGTGGGTGTCTCGTTCGTGGACCGTAAACCGCCTGGATGGCGGTTTCCGAGCCCCCATGGATGGGTTCACGGCGTGTCCGACAGGGCACTACTCCCACAGCACAGATCGGCATTCAGCGTGCAGGGTTTTCAGCTATTATTCACCGACCACTGAATTCACAACAGGGCAATCAAATGAGGGATGAAGAGCTTCTTCGGTACAGCAGGCAGATCATGCTGCCGGAGATGGACGTTGCAGGACAGCAGAAACTGCTCGATGCCACCGTGCTGATTGTCGGCATGGGCGGACTCGGGTGTCCTGCTGCCATGTATCTGGCTGCGGCGGGTGTTGGCCACCTCATCATTGCTGACGACGACACCGTCGAGATCACCAATCTCCAGCGCCAGATCGCCCACGGTCAGGCCGATGTGGGGCAGCCCAAGGTGCAGTCTGCGCTAGCCACGCTGAAGGGACTCAATCCCGATGTGCGTATCACTGCGCTGCAACAACGGCTCACCGCCGCCGAACTCGACGAAATCGTCCCCACCGCCACCCTTGTGCTGGACGCCTGCGACAACTTCACCACCCGCTTCGAGCTGAATCAGGCCTGCGTGAAGCATCGCGTGCCGCTGGTCTCCGGTGCCGCAATCCGCATGGAGGGACAGGTCGCCGTGTTCGACAGTCGCGACGCGACCAGTCCGTGCTACCAGTGTCTCTACAAGCTTGGCGACGATGAACAGGCCACCTGTGCCCGCAATGGCGTGATGGCTCCGGTGGTGGGCATCATCGGCGCGGTGCAGGCGATGGAGGCCATCAAGATGATTGCCGGCGTGGGCAAGTCACTGACTGGAAGGCTGCTGTTGCTGGATGCGCGGAACATGCAATGGCGGGAAATGCGCCTGCCCCGCGACCCCCACTGTGCCGCCTGTGGTGCTGCCGCGGGCTGAATCAGGTGAGTGACCACTATTGATGTTCCGGCGCTTGGCGGCTATGATTCCTGCGCATTGACTGAAACAACTCATAACTAGCAGATTTATAAGTAAATTCAGAACTGACAGGAGCCCTTCGGGGAAATCTTCAACAGGCCCAAGGCCACCGGCGTAGTTCCCTATGGATATTGAAACAAGCGACCAGAGGCTGAGTTTCTCAGCGTTCAATCTGGTTGAGCCACTGAACAAGGCGATAGCAGACCTCGGATTCCAATACTGCACACCCATCCAGGCACAGAGCCTGGTCTACACGCTCGAAGGGCATGACGTCACCGGCCGCGCCCAGACCGGCACGGGCAAGACAGCGGCATTCCTGATCACGATCATCAACGACCTCGTCAAGAATCCCATGCAGGATGAGCGTTACATCGGTGAGCCGCGCGCTCTGATCATTGCGCCGACCCGCGAACTCGTCATGCAGATCGCCAGCGACGCGCAGAACCTCAGCAAGTACGCCGGACTGCACATCGTCACGATGGTCGGTGGCGAGGATTATCAGAAGCAACTGCGCGCGGTGGACAAGAAGCCCGTTGATATCGTTGTGGCAACGCCAGGTCGCCTGATCGACTTCATCCAGCAGGATCAGCTTTACCTCGGACTCGTCGAACACCTCGTGATCGACGAAGCAGACCGCATGCTCGACATGGGGTTCATTCCGCAGGTGCGCAGCATCGTCGCGCGCACACCCGCCAAAGAGTGCCGTCAGACCCTGTTGTTCAGCGCCACGTTCACGCCGGAGATTCTCGAGCTGACGAAGCGCTGGGCGATGGACCCGATCATGGTCGAGATTCAGCCCAAGCAGGTGGCGACCGACACCATCGATCAGATCGTCTATCTCGTGACCACGGAAGACAAGTACAAGCTGCTCTACAATCTCATCAACGTGGAAGGTGCGGACAAGGTCATCGTCTTCAACAATCGCCGTGATCAGGTGCGCAAACTCGCGGACAATCTCTATCGCAATGGCATCAATTGCGGATTGTTGTCAGGTGAAGTGGCGCAGAACAAGCGTGTGCAGACACTGGAAGCGTTCCGTGAAGGAAAGTTGCAGGTATTGGTGGCGACTGACGTTGCTGGTCGTGGTCTGCACATCGATGATGTGACTCACGTGATCAACTACAGTCTGCCGGAAGAGGCAGAAGACTACGTGCATCGCATCGGCCGCACCGGTCGTGCGGGCAATGTCGGCACCTCGATCAGCTTCGCGTGCGAAGAGGACTCGTTCCTGCTGCCGAACATCGAAGAGAAACTGGGACACAAGCTCCCTTGCATTCGTCCAGATGACAGTCTGCTTGCCCCGCCCCCTGCGTTCACGAGGCCGACGCGTTTTACTGCGCCGCCGAAGGATGGCAAGAGCGGTGGTCGTTCCGACAGTGGTCGTGGCAGATCGGACAGTGGTCGCGGGCGTCCGCGTCGCTGAACAGATGCCTTGCAAGAATCCTGTGGGAGCTTGCCTTGCAAGCGATAGACTCTTGCGAATGTCTATCGCGGGCAAGGCCCGCTCCCACAATGTCTAGCGTGATCGCGTTGCGCCCGCTTCTTCCAGCAAGCGCGCATACTCCCCAGATTTTCTGTGACGTGAAACGTGGTCGAGCATGGTGGTGCCATCGGCGAGCCGTGCGTTGATGTCACGTTCGGCCTCAAGGAAAAACGTCAGAAAACGCTCGAACGTGTCTGGCAGCATGCCGCGATACGCCTTCAGCAGAATGTGATAGTCCGCCGGTACGCCTTCCGGCGGTTCCATCGCGAGAAAGCTCTGCACTCTCTCGTCTGTCCAGAATTCGTCCCTGACTGCAGGCTGTGTGCGCGCTGCGCCGGTTTTCTTTTCTTCAATCATGAATAGTCAACTCGATCCTGTGGATTCAACCCTTGAGCTTCTGCAGCAACAGGGCGTTCAATTGTTCTGGATTGGCTTTACCCTTCGATACCTTCATCGCCTGACCGATGAAGAACGCGAACACCTTTTCCTTGCCTGCGCGATACTGGGCGACCTGCTCCGGATTGCCCGCGATAACTTCATCTACGAGCTTTTCGATGGCGCCGGAATCTGTGACCTGTTTCAGGCCCTGACTCTCGATGATCTCGTCCACGGACTGGTCGTTGCCGATCATCGCTTCGAACACGGTCTTGGCGATCTTGCTGGAAATAGTCTGATCCTTGATGCGGCCGATCAAGGCGCCGAGGCGCGCAGCACTGATCGGTGAATTCTCGATCTCGATGTCATTCTTGTTGAGCAGAGCCTGCAGATCCACGGTGACCCAGTTGGACGACAGTTTGGCGTCGCCACAGATCTTCACCACTTCCTCATAGAAATCGCCCATCTCGCGACTGCTGGCCAACACACCGGCATCATAGTCGCTCAGACCATACTGGCTGACGAAGCGCGCGCGTTTGGCGTTCGGCAATTCGGGCAACTGTGCACGCACGGCGTCGATATAGGCTTCGTCGATCACGACAGGAAGCAGATCGGGCTCGGGGAAATAACGATAGTCGTTCGCCACTTCCTTGCTGCGCATGGAGCGGGTCTCGTCCTTGTCGGCATCGTACAGGCGTGTTTCCTGAATCACGCGACCGCCGTCCTCGATCAGTTCGATCTGGCGCTGGGCTTCGTGAATGATGGCCTTCTCGACGAAGCGGAACGAGTTGATGTTCTTGATCTCGGCACGCGTGCCGAATTCCTTCGCGCCGACCTTGCGCACGGAGACGTTGGCGTCGCAGCGCATGGAGCCCTGGGACATGTTGCCGTCAGAGATGCCGAGGTAGCGGATGATGGAATGCAGTTTCTTCAGATAGGCGACGGCCTCTTTCGCGCTGCGCAGTTCGGGTTCCGAAACGATTTCCAGCAGCGCGGTGCCCGCACGGTTCAGGTCGATACCGGTGAGTCCCTGAAAGTCTTCATGCAACGACTTGCCCGCATCTTCCTCGATATGAGCGCGCGTGATGCCGATGACTTTCTCGGTGCCGTCTTCGAGTGTGATCTGCAGACTGCCTTTGCCCACAGTTGGGAAGGCGAGCTGTGTCACCTGATAGCCCTTGGGCAGATCCGGATAGAAATAATTCTTGCGATCAAACACCGACTTGCGGCCGATCTCCGCATCAATCGCCAGACCGAACTTCACCGCCATGCGCAGCACTTCCTCATTGAATACGGGAAGAGTGCCCGGCATCGCCAGATCGTAAATGCCTGCCTGCGTGTTGGGCTTGGCGCCGAATGTGGTGCTGCTGCCGGAGAAGAGTTTGCTTTTGGTGTCCAGTTGTACGTGTACTTCCAGACCGATGACTGTTTCCCAGACCATGACTTATACCTCCGGCCTTTGCAGGTGCCAGTCGGTGTTCTGCTGGTACTGATGCGCGATGTTGAGCAGGCGGGCTTCGTCGAAGTCCTTGCCGACCAGTTGAATGCCGATGGGCAATCCGTTGTGAAGCCCGGCAGGAATCGACATGCCCGGCAGCCCCGCGAGGTTCACGGCGATGGTGTAGATGTCTTCCAGATACATCGTCACCGGATCATCGTTCTTTTCGCCGATCTTGAAAGCGGTGTGCGGTGTCGTCGGGCCGATGATGACGTCCACGTCCTTGAAAGCGTTGTCGAAGTCGTTCTTGATGAGGCGTCTGATCTGCTGGGCCTTGAGGTAGTAGGCGTCGTAGAAACCGGCCGACAGGGCATAGGTGCCGACCATGATGCGGCGCTTGACCTCGCTGCCGAAGCCTTCGCTGCGGGTGCGCTTGTACATGTCCTCGAGGTTCGCCGGGTTCTCGCAGCGGTAGCCGTAACGCACACCGTCGAAGCGGGACAGGTTGGCCGAGGCCTCGGCAGGCGCGATCACGTAGTAGGCCGACACGGAGAGGTGGCTGTTGGGCAGATCAACCTCGTGCACGGTCGCGCCGAGACTTTCATAGACCTTCAGTGCCTGCTGTAACGCACTCTCGACTTCGGCGCCCAGCCCCTTGGCCAGATGCTGCTTGGGCACGCCGATGCGCAGGCCCTTGAGGGAATCGTTCAGCGTGGCCATGTAATCTGGGGCTGTCAGATCCACACAGGTGGAGTCCTTGATGTCGGGCCCGGCCATGACGTTCATCATCAATGCCGCGTCTTCCGCACTCTTGCAGATCGGTCCTGCCTGATCGAGGCTGGACGCGAACGCGATCATGCCCCAGCGGGAAATGCGCCCGTAGCTGGGCTTGAAACCGGTGATGCCGCAGAACGCCGCAGGTTGACGGATCGAGCCCCCGGTGTCGGTGCCCGTGGCCATTGCGCACAAATCGGCCGCAACTGCAGCCGCAGAGCCACCCGAGGACCCGCCGGGCACGCGCTGGGTATCCCACGGATTGCGCACGGCGCCGAAGAAGCTCGTCTCGTTCGACGAACCCATGGCGAATTCGTCCATGTTGGTCTTGCCCAGAGTCACTGTGCCAGCGGCATTGAAGCGCTCGACGACTGTGGCGTTGTAAGGGGAAATGAAGTTGGCGAGCATTTTCGAGCCGCAGGTCGTGAGGACATCCTGCATGCAGAAGATGTCCTTGTGGGCCAGCGGAATGCCCGTCAGCGGGCCATGCTCACCACGAGCCCGGCGCTGATCGGCGGCTGCGGCCTGGGCCAGTGCCAGTTCTTCGGTCACAGTGATGTAGGCGTTGTAGACGCCGTTGAATTTCCTGATGCGATCAAGATAGTCACGGGTCAGCTCCGTACTGGAGAATTCACCCTGCGCCAGTGAGCGTGAGAGTTCGGCGACTGTTCTGCGAGACATGCGTGTGTCCTTGGTCTGAAATGTTGTTCTGTGCGAATTGGGGGGTAGTGACTCTGGTGTTGTACGGGTTACTCAATCACCTTGGGCACCAGATACAGTCCATCCTGCGTGGCGGGAGCTATTTTCTGCAGGTATTCACGCTGATTCGTCTCGGTCACCACGTCCGGGCGCAGTCTCTGCACCGCATCGAAGGGATGGGCGAGCGGGGCAACATCGGTCGTCTCTACACTCTGCATCTGGTCGATCATGTTGAGAATGGAGGAGATGCGATTCGCGACCTCCCCGGCTTCAGTTGCATCGACATGCAGACGTGCCAGATGAGCAATTTTTTCGACGTCTGATTTTTCCAAAGCCATTCACAATCTCCAGATCCGCATGGCGTGTTGCGGGCCATTATTTCGACGCATTTCTGCAAGGGTTCCGACGCGATTTTGTGGGGCACTCCGTGATTTCGGGCAATTATCGATTTGACTCTTGCCCAATATCCCTGCCGTTGTTAGAGTGCGTGTCTATTCGCCGGAGAAGCCGTGATTATACGGGAAAGAGACCGGTTTTGGGCAACAGTTTCAGGATCGGTCGGCAAATTACCAGGCTGCCGTCTGTTTCCGCAGATTCATACGAATTATCCAACCCCTTGCACGAAATCATGCGCGCCAACTGAATACTCGCTTCAAGTCTGTGGTCAGGTGCTCGCTCTCCAGGCAGGTGGAGGATTCCTATTTTGAGGTTACTAAAAGTCGATGTTCAAAAAATTCCGAGGAATGTTCTCCAACGATCTCTCGATTGACCTGGGTACAGCCAACACTCTGATTTACGTACGCGGGCAGGGAATCGTTCTGAACGAACCCTCCGTAGTGGCGATCCGCACCCACAATGGGCAGAAGACCGTCACCGCCGTGGGGACTGATGCCAAGCGCATGCTGGGTCGTACGCCGGGCAACATTACCGCCATTCGGCCCCTGAAGGACGGTGTGATCGCCGATTTCCAGGTCACCGAAAAGATGCTGCAGCACTTCATCAGCAAGGTGCATGAGAACAGTTTCTTCCCGCCCAGCCCTCGTGTGCTGGTATGTGTGCCCTGCAAGTCGACCCAGGTGGAGCGCCGCGCCATCCGCGAATCCGTGGTCAGTGCCGGAGCACGTGAAGTACGTCTGATCGAAGAGCCGATGGCCGCTGCCATTGGTGCCGGACTGCCGGTCGACAAGGCCAGTGGCTCAATGGTCGTTGATATCGGTGGCGGTACGACCGAGATCGCGATCATTTCCCTGAACGGCATCGTGTATGCGGAGTCTGTTCGTGTGGGCGGCGATCGTTTCGACGAAGCCATCATTACCCACGTGCGCCGCAACTACGGCAGCCTCATCGGCGACGCCACGGCCGAACGCATCAAGAAAGAAATCGGTTGTGCCTTCCCCTCTTCCGGCGTATTGCGCGAGATCGATGTGCGTGGTCGTAACCTGGCCGAAGGCGTACCGCGCAGTTTTACCCTGAACAGTGACGAGATCCTGGAAGCGCTGCAGGAAACCCTGTCTGCCATCGTGCAGGCGGTCAAGAGTGCTCTGGAACAGTCTCCGCCCGAACTCGCCTCCGATATCGCCGAAAGCGGCATGGTGCTGACTGGCGGTGGTGCACTGTTGAAGGATCTGGATAAATTGTTGTCTGAAGAGACAGGATTGCCTGTCATCGTCGCCGAAGACCCCCTGACCTGCGTGGCACGTGGGGGTGGCAAAGCAATGGAGCTGATGGATGCCAATGACATGGATTCGTTGACGATTGAATAACCCGTTAGAGGTTTCATCATCAAGACTCTATTCATCAAAGGCGTGTCTCTGGAGTACCGTGTCGCGGCATTCGTGATGCTGTCCCTGGCAGTCATGTTCGCAGACAGCCGCTTTGACTATCTGGACCGGGTGCGTTACAGCCTCGGTTTCCTGACCGCGCCCGTGTTCTGGGTCGCCGACATTCCCGCCCGTGTTTCCTACTGGATCGACGACGTCTTTGTCTCCCATGGCGATCTCATCGAAGAGAATGCGCGCCTGCGCGAAGAGCTGCTGTTCGCGCAGCGTGAGTTGCAGTTGCTGGCCGGCCTCGCCAGCGAGAACAGCAGGCTGCGGGCTCTGCAGGAGGCTTCCATCTCCGTCAATGGCAAGATTCTCACAGCCGAAATCATCAATATCTCCTCCGATCCCGGCTCCCGTCGCGTCCTCATCAATCGCGGCGCTCAGCATGGCGTCGAGACTGGGCAGGCGCTGCTGGATGCCTATGGTTTGATGGGGCAGGTGGTGGAGGTGTTGCCCTTTACCAGCTGGGTCATGTTGATCACCGACTCCCGCCATGGCACTCCCGTGCAGGTCAATCGCAACGGCGAAAGGGCCATCGCGCGGGGCAGTCGCGGAGACGTGCCCGAGCTTGAGCTGGAGTACGTGCCGGACACCTCGGACATCGTGGTCGGAGACCTGCTGGTCAGTTCCGGTCTCGGTCAGCGTTTCCCCAAGGACTATCCAGTAGCCGAAGTGACCAGTGTGGTACACGATCGGGGACAGCCGTTTGCCACCATCAAGGCCAGGCCATTGGCCCAGTTGGATCGAACCCGTCACGTGATGCTGGTGGAGCTCGCTCAGCATGAGCTGGATGCACAGCTGCAGGGGGCGGATGCTGCCGTGTGGCTGGAAAGTGATTTCGAGTTCATCGGGCCGCCGCGCCCCAAGATGCCCCCGGCTGAAGAAGTGATGGTATTGGAGAGCGATACCGTGGTCCCACCGGACGTTGATCCGGAGGATTCTGCAAGCGTAGACGATCGCGGGCAGGGCCCGCTCCCACAAGCAGAGGTATCGCCGGATCGCGGGCAGGGCCCGCTCCCACAGCCGGCACAGGGGCAGGAGTAAGGAATGGAGCAACGCACCAATGGCAGCTGGGTGATCTTCCTCAGCTTCTTCGTCGCCTACCTTCTGGCAATCGTGCCCTTTCCGGATTGGGCCATGAACTATCGACCCCAGTGGGTGGCGATGGTGCTGATCTATTGGGCCATGGCGCTGCCGTATCGGGTCGGAATCGGTTTTGCGTGGGTTGCAGGACTGCTGATGGATATTCTCGAAGGCTCTCTGCTGGGCCTCAACGCCTTGGCGCTGGCCATCATCGCCTACATCACGCTCAGCCTGCACCAGCGGTTGCGCATGTTTTCCTCGGTGCAGCAGAGCGCGCTGGTGTTGGCGCTGATCGGCCTGCATCTGATGATGACGCACTGGATGAAGATCGCCGCCGAACAGGCGGTTTCCTCTGACCTCTTGTTCCTTCTGGGGGCTCTCTCCAGCGCATTTGTGTGGCCATGGATGTTCGTCCTCCTGCGCCAGATGCGCCGTGGATTCAGTGTCCGATAACAGAGAACTGTGGGAGCGGGCCCTGCCCGCGATTGAAAGGAAGCACCATGGCAAACGGGCAAGATAGATTGGCAGGCAAGGGCGTCATACTCGCCTCCGCATCCCCCCGTCGCCGTGAGCTCCTGGAACAGATTGGCGTCCGCTACGAGATAGCAGAACATACCGTTTCCGAAGTTGCCCTGCCCGGAGAACCCCCCACGGCATTCGTCTCACGATTGGCGCTGGAAAAGGCCCAGTCCGCCCATTCTCTCCTTCCACACCATCCCTGGCCGGTACTCGGCGCCGACACCATTGTGGTCTGTGACCACCACATCCTGGGTAAACCTGTCGACAAGGCCGATGCCCTGCGCATGTGGACATTGCTGTCCGGGCGTGACCACTTTGTGTATTCGGCAGTGGCTCTCGTTGATGCGGTGCAAAGCGCCGTTCTCATGTCGACTACAAGAGTAGGATTCCGGGAATTGACTGAACAGGATTGCGAAGCTTACTGGTCCAGTGGTGAGCCTGAGGGTAAAGCCGGGGCCTATGCCATTCAAGGGTTGGGTGCTTTGTTCGTGAGCGGGATCGAGGGCAGTTATACAGGCGTGGTGGGATTGCCTCTGTTTGAAACGGCCAGTTTGCTGCAGCGCTTTGGTGTGACTACGGGGTTGGGTCAGGAGCGTGATTATCGCGGGCTAGGCCCGCTCCCACAGGGTGAAGAAGTGAGATGAGCGAAGAGATTCTGATCAATGTGACGCCAATGGAAACTCGGGTAGCGCTGATCGAGAACGGCCTGCTGCAGGAAATCTTCATCGAGCGACCGCACAGCAAAGGGCACGTTGGTGATATCTATCTGGGCAAGGTGGTCAGGGTCATGCCTGGCATGGAGGCCGCGTTCATCGACATCGGTCTGGAGCGCGCGGCTTTCATTCATAGCGCCGACATCGCCCCGGTGGGGCCGGATGGATTCGAGGTCAAGGATGAGGTTGCCCCGAGTATCCAGCAACTGGTGCGCGAAGGTCAGATGATCGTCGTACAGGTGGCGAAAGACCCCATTGGCAGTAAAGGTGCCAGATTGACTACTCACCTGACATTGCCGTCCCGCAATCTCGTCTATCTTCCTCGCAGCAGACACATCGCGATTTCCCAGCGTCTGGAGAACGAGGAGGAGCGCGCGCGTCTGCTGACGATAATCGAGGAGTGCATTGCTCAGGAAGACATGCAGGATAAAGGTGGTTTCATCATTCGCACTGCGGCTGAGGGTTGTGCTCGCGAGGAAATGATTGAAGATGTGCGCTTTTTGAAGAAGCTCTGGGCGGCAGTGGAGCGTCGTGTAGGTGAAAGCCGTGACGTCCATGTGCTGTACCGCGACGTGCCTCTCTACATGAGGGCGATGCGCGATCTGATCACGCCACATATCGAGAAAATACGGATCGACACGCAGCACGCGTTCGATGAGATCTCGCGTTTCATTCATGATTTCATTCCGGAATTTCGCAACAACGTCGAACTTTACATGGGCGAGAGACCGATATTCGATCTCTATGGAATCGATGATGAAATCAACAAGGCGCTGGGGCGTCAGGTCAAACTCAAATCCGGTGGTGATCTGATCATCGATCAGACCGAAGCCATGACGACCATCGACGTCAACACGGGCGCCTACCTCGGCAGCAAGAATCACGCAGAGACCATTCTCAAGACCAATCTCGAAGCGGCCACTGCCATTGCCAGGCAACTGCGTGTGCGAAACCTTGGTGGAATCATAATTCTGGATTTCATCGACATGATTGATCCGGAACATCAGCGTCAGGTGTTGCGCACGCTGAGCAAGGCATTGGAGAAAGACCATGCCAGGACGACCATCACGGGCATGTCGGACCTGGGCCTTGTGGAGATGACCCGCAAGCGCACCCGCGAGAGTCTGGGTCAACTGCTTTGCAGCGAGTGCGTTGTATGCAAGGGGCGGGGACGCTTGAAGACGGCTGAGACGATCTGCTACGAAATCTTTCGCGAGATCATGAGGGTTGCCCGTGTCTACGAAAATGATGTGATGCTGGTGATGGCATCGCAGCGAGTGGTCGACAGGCTCCTTGATGAAGAGTCCAGCACGCTGGCCGATCTGGAAGAATTAATCGGCAAGACGGTCAGGTTTGAAGTGGAACCCATGTATACTCAAGAGCAGTTTGACGTCGTGCTGTTCTAGGGCACTTGTCCCTGATGACCATGACCCCCGATGATCATGATAAGAACGCTGCTGAAAAAGACACTCTCGCTTCTGCTGACAGTCGGCCTTGTGCTGCTGCTGGTTGTCGCTGTGTATGTCAGTCTGGGCCGTCAGCTGCTTCCGTACGTGGTCAACTATCGTGCCGATATCGAATCGCAACTGTCCGCGGGTATCGGACAACAGGTGCAGATCGGCAGTCTGCAGGGCGGCTGGAGTCGTTTCAATCCCATCATTTCGCTGCAACAGGTACTCATCTTTCCTGTCGGAAGTTCTGAATCTGCGCAGGTGGTGCTGCTCGATAATCTCAGTCTGGAACTGGACACCTGGTCGAGCCTGATTTCCCGCCGCTGGGTTCTCGCCAACATCGAAGTCGTCAACCCCGAGTTCACTCTGGCGGAACAGGACGATGGCAGTTGGCAGGTGCGTGGCTTTGAAACCAGTGCAGACACCGCCATGAACCCGGAGCAGATATTTGATCTGGTGTCGCGGGTCAATAACCTCGTCCTCAGCAACATGACGGTCACTCTGCTACGCAATGATGGACGCGCCACTCGCCTGGAGCGTAGCCGTCTGCGACTGCAGAACAGTGATCAGCAGCATTTTCTGCATCTGGATGCGTGGCAACCGGATGTCGTGGGACCACTGAGTGTGGCGGCAGAAGTCAGTGGAGACTCCTTCGCCGAGCTCTCCGGTCTGCTCTATCTCCTGGTGCCCGGTAATGACTACTCCGAATTGATTGCAGGGCGCTATGGCGACGCTCTGGATCTGCATGCGTTTGATGGCAGTGGTGAAGTATGGATCGAGATCGAGCAGGGGCAGGTGCAGGCAGTGCAGGGCAGTGCTGCGGTCAATTCCATTGCGATCAACACCATTGCGGTCAACACCATCGTACAGGGTCAGCCTGCCAGCGCTGAAGCGGTCGAGGTCGAGAATCTCGTCACGCGCTTCTTCGCGCGCAAGACCGGTGAGCAATCCGTGAATGGGAGCGACACGGCACCTTCGTGGGAGTTCCTGCTCCAGGATCTGGGTTTTCAGTGGAATGACCTGCTTTGGCGCGAGAGCGACGTCCACATCAACTATCAGAGTCAGCAGGCTTTGCAGATGCGCGCCGATGTTTTCAATATCGGCATTGCCACTGGTCTGGTAGCGCAACTCGATCTGCTCGATGCGGAAGCCGACGCGCAGTTGGCCGAGCATAATCCCCGCGGCGAAATGCAGAATCTGGACATGTGGCTGTCGCTGCAGGATTCTGCGGCGCTGCAATCTGCGCCGAGCGAGCAGGACGCCTTCCGCCTGGTCGCCAATCTGAACGACGTGGCCGTCAGTGCGCGAGGCCCAACGCCCGCCCTGTGGGGAGTGGATGGCTTTGCGGAGCTGTCTTTCAACGCGGCAGCGCAGACTCTGCAGGGGACAGTGGAGGTGGAATCATCGCGGTTCATGATCCAGCTTCCGACACTCTTCAACGATGCCTGGGCTTACGATCATGTGAACGGGCGCGTGCGCTTCTCTCTCGATCTGAGTCAGGGCCAACATCTGCGACTGGTCAGCAGTGTGATCGTTGCCGAATCGGAAGCCGTGGACGGTCGGGCGATGTTCTCTACCGAATTCAGAAAGACCACGGATGAGGACAGGACGTCGACGCTGGAACTGATGGTCGGAGCGCTCGAGGCAGACGTCAGTCGCAAGAGTCTGTATCTGCCCACCGCGCCGCGCGTCAGCGATAATCTGCGCAATGTGATGAACTGGGTCAATGACGCGGTGCTCAATGGTCGTGCGGTGGAGAGTGGGGTGATATTCCGGGGCTCGGTGCTGGCGGGGTCCGCCCCGGAGGACAAGACGCTGCAGATGTACTACAACGTGCAGAACGGGACTCTGCGCTTCGATCCGCAATGGCCGGTTCTCGAGAACCTGCATGGCAATGTCATCATCAAGGACCGCGATGTGGACATCCGCGTGGAAAGTGGCCAGTCGCTCGGCATTGGTTTCGACGCCACCAACGCATTGATTCGTCCCAACCCCGATGGACGAGGAAGCTGGCTCAGCGTTACCGGCCGTGGCAATGGGGAGGCGCAACAGGGATTACGCTATCTGCAGGAAACTCCTGTGACGCGCGGTTTTGGCAATTACATGGCCGATTGGGTTGCAGACGGACGTGTTGCTCTGAATCTGGATCTGCGCATTCCGCTTGGCATTGCAGATACTCAGCCGCAGGTCGATGTGGGGCTGGCGCTACAGGAAAATGCGCTGCACATTCCCGAATTCGAACTGCGCTTCGCCGGCGTGACTGGGCAGCTCAACTACAGCACATTGAGTGGCTTGAGTAGCGAGCAGATGACTGCCACATTGTTTGACAAGCCCGTTGCCGTGAATGTGCGCAGTGAGATCGATGCGCAGAGAACCACCAATACCGTCGTGGAGTTGCAGGGAGCGGTTGCCACGCAGGCGCTGCATGACTGGCCACGCCAGAGCGAATTCGTGAGGAGTGTACTGAGTCGTGCTGAAGGTGAAATGGGCTACCTGGCACGTCTTGAGTTGGTGCAGCCTTCGGCGGAGTTGTCAGGCACTGCGCCAGCTCAGCGCAGTCTCAGCATTGAGTCAGATCTGCAGGGGGTGGTGCTGAATTTTCCCGCGCCACTGCACAAGGAAGCGAGTGCGCGACTGCCTCTGGACCTGACGATGGAATTTCTTGAGGGGCAGCAGGAACTGCGCGTGGGGCTCGGTGACGTGGGCACTGTCGACGTGCGACTCGAAGACGGCACTGTACGCAACGGTCTGGTGTTTCTCGGAAGGCGTGATGAGGGCGTCACCGTGCGTCGCCTGAACGCCAACGCCCCCGGCCTTGATGTGCTGGGTAGCCTGCCCTGGTTCAATTATGACGAATGGGTATCCGCTCTTCGCGAAGACTCTGCGGCGGGAACGACTGCGGTTGGCGCTTCAGGGGGCGCGAATTTTTCTGCCATGCGCGATGCCATCAATGCCGTCGACGTCACTATCGGACAGGCGTATGCCTTTGGACAGTCTTTCGATGATCTGAATGTGCAGATCGCGAATGAGGATCGCGATTGGCGGCTGACACTCGCGAGCGAGAAAGTCGGTGGTGAAATACTGGTG